>NZ_CP007806.1:742500-1342500 GCF_000219535.2 Brevibacillus laterosporus LMG 15441 | reverse complement strand
ATGCAAAACTTGTTTATGTCCTTGGGGCTTCTGAAGTAATCGCTAATGGTAAAACCTTAGAAACAAATTCCGACATTGTGAAAAACCGTCTATTCCTACCGGTTGGTCTTTTGGAGGAAACATTCGGAGTAACAATTAAATAATTCCATGCAATGAAAAAAAGAGAAAGGAAATTCCTTTCTCTTTTTTTACTAAACCAAAACCGTCCCCTACTCTATACGAATAATTTTATCAAACATAGACTCCATCGCCTCAGTTGCCACTCGGAATGGCCCGTATTGTTTATGCTCCTGAGTAATCTGCCAAATTGCTTCATGAACATATTCGGGATAATCTGTAATTACCCCATCTACCCCCATTTTTAAGAAGGTATAAATGGCATCATAGCTATTGGCAGTCCAGACATAAACAGCTTTATTTAACGATTTTGCTTCCTTCAATACAGACTTGTTCAGCATGTATTCCTCCATTACGAAAAAATCACCTGGCAAGTCTTTTAAGCCTGTTCGATTAGCAAATAATACAAACCCTACCTGTAAATTTGGATTTGCTTTCTTGACGTTGTACACTACTGTATCATGCAAGGACTGGATAACGCATTCCGTTTCAAAGCTATTTTCTTTTATGATACGCAGCAGGTCCGTGATAACCTCCTGTTCCTGCTCGTGTCCATGTAGTTTTACCTCAATATTTAATTTGATTTTGTTTTTCGCATATTTGATGACTTCATCTAATGTACTAATCTTTCCAGTATCTCTTCCTTGACGCAGTGTGACCTCTCTTAACTCCGCTAACGTCATGTCATAAACATGTTTATCTACACCTGCAAGCCGAGCTAAATTAATATCATGTATAACGACAAGCTGCTTGTCTTTCGTCTGTAGAATATCAATCTCAGCATAGTCAGCATGTGCATCAATAGCTCCTTGTATGGCTTCCAGAGTATTTTCTACCCCTTTTTCCGTTGCTCCCCGATGTGCCATCGTTATTGGTTTATGTTCGAAAGCTGGAAACACATACAAAAAGTTAACAACAGCTATAATAATCACACTAATGATAGCCATGTAGCTAATAAGTAATTTGTACTTATGTCTTTTTACAAATGTAGGATGTTTATCTGGACAGACATGAGGATCATCCATTACGTGGATCTCTTCCTCACCAGCTTTACGAATATAAAACCAAGTCATAATAGACAGCATTAATGGTGTTAAAAAGATGGCAAAAATATAAATAAGATGCGTATATACTATCGCCCCTAAAGCAGCCAGATAGCCGTTGCCTGTTGATGTAGAAAGTCGGTACAATAGTTCAGAAACCCCATCTACAGATAAAAACAATAAGAACAGCCCTGCAATGGTAAAAAGAGCTACAACCACAATACGCCCTAGATTTTTTTTTACAATTTCCCCACTTTTTTTAGCCGCTCTCCAAAAGCTTTTCTCCTCAAGAACTATAATTGGTAAAGCAAACATCCAACGAATGTTAATACAAAATACTACGAAAAGTACACCGATGTACAAATAAACGCCATATTCCATTTTAAATAATTCGCCTGTAATAAAATTAGGGATAGCTAATGTCGGAAGTAAGGTGCTACTGACCCCCAGCTTCATCAGAGGTCGCAGTAACAATAGATAGAGGGCAAAAACGGGCAACGAAAAAGTAAACAGGGCCTGTAATGGTGATAACGCTTTACGTAGCACAAAGCGTAAATGCACTTTCTGTTCCTTACCTGCGTAATAGATCAATAGGATTAACACGGCAAACTCATAAAATATAATCAGAACAGAAAATATCATCAGCAACACACTGGCTAGAATTCCATACTCCGTGAGAAAAAAGTATAAGAGATCCTTATTTGCTGCATAGGTATAGCCACTCTGTTGGATTAAGTTTTTCAACACTACTGATAAGAATGGAATCACAATTATGATCGTAAATAGACGATACATAATCTCAAATAATAAGATATTCCAGAAAGAATACTTTAACGTTTTCCACACATATTTGAATAAATTCATCCCGTTTTCTCCTTATAACTCACCATCTTTATCTTTTATGATAAACCCTGTTGATTAGTCGATTCGTTATGAAATCATGTTTATAATTATAGGATAACATTTATTTCTAAGTAAAGTTTTACTAGAAATCACAACTGCTTTCATGAAAACTACACGATTTTCTTCCTGTGAAAGCTGTCTGCACACATATAGAGCTTGTTTTCATAAATGTAGCGATGGGTTTTTTTGAACAAAAAAGAGCGACCTGTTGTCGCTCCTTTATTAATAATAGCCTTCTTTAAAGAACCTTCTACGTTCACGTTTTAATTTGCGTTCCAGTTGCAATAAATGTGTGACACTTTTTATTCGGTAGCCTGGTAGCTTATTATAGATACCTGTAATTTCACGTAAGGGATTATCTGGGTAACGGAGTAAATGATAAATCATTTGAATTTCATCATCAGATAAATGCTTAATCTTGTGATAAGATTCGATTGCCTGATGATAAATACGCTTATCGTAATTATGCAAAAATAGCATACGACTTGCTATCTGAACCAGATCTACAATTTGCATATCAGGAGCTACAGTATCTAAATCAATTAAATAACAACTACCCGATTCCTTAATTAAAAAATTGTGACTAGCTACATCTCGATGAGCTAAGGTGCCGTAATAATGAGCCTGCTCCATTTGCTGATTAATTGGCATTTGATTAACAACCTGTAAGACTTCCTGCCCATCTCTTTTAATCTCTTTCGCCATGCCTTGAATCATTAACTCAAATCGATTTTGCGGACCGCGCGTAGCAATTCTTTTGGAGATTCGCTGAAATTGTTCCAGTCTCCTCTCCCATTTTTCTAAAATAGGCGGTTTGCTGAATTCCATTTCTGACAAAAAAGGGTAAGTGGGAAAACCCTCTGCAGCTAGGTGAAATCTAGCCAATGCAGTCACTGATTTTTTAATGTCCCCTACATTTGTATAAGTAGCATCTCTACCATTTATTTCTTTCATGACAGTGTAGAATCGGTCTCCAATCGGTTGCACTTTATGACCATAGGAGTTCGCTACGTATTTCACGGTATGATAAAAACCTTGTTCTCGTAGTACGTCAGCTAAATGCGTAACCCATAAGGCCTTCTCTTCTTCCGCATACCCTTTGACAATCCATGCCCCTCGATCGGTGCGAACAGAAAAAACGCTTCGTTGGGGTTTCATCCCTACTATCTTACAGCTAAACGCTTTTTCTAACGCTTTTATAAAGTTGGCATCCATTTAGACTGTTTACCTTCAGAAAGGTGTAAACGAGGATTCTTCATGACCTTTATCCCATTTTGGCCACATCTCTGGACGAGGTACATTAGGATTGGTAGGCATGTGTTGTACGTGATGTCCATACATATCTGAAGATGAATGTGGGTAGGGTTGGACATGCGGGCAATGTTTGGACTGCGGATACTGCTTCATATGCGGATAGGGCTGTGGCATTGAAGGTGCCGGGCAAACAGGTGGATAAGGATTGATCGGTTGATGGAACCCTGACTCTGAGTAAGGATAAGCGGTTTTATGTTCTGGAGTACAATCATCCTCCACCCATTTATGAGTATTGGAAATACTACTTTCCTGACATGAACTATCTACTTCTCTAGGTCGATGATGTGGCTGTGGACTCTGCTCCATGCAACTGCTTGTGCTAGAAGGACTCATACATGTTGTGTGATCTGGAGTACATGAACTAGAAGTAGTAGATGAATACTCCGAACATTCTGGTTTACAATCAGGCGGGCGAGGTGCTACGGCTGGCGGATACATTGGAATGACTATTGGCGGTGGACATATCGGCGGTGGACATGGTGGACATGGTGGCGGCGGACACATAAGTGG
Organism: Brevibacillus laterosporus LMG 15441; assembly: GCF_000219535.2. NCBI lineage: Bacteria > Bacillati > Bacillota > Bacilli > Caryophanales > Paenibacillaceae > Brevibacillus > Brevibacillus laterosporus. The sequence goes on along the minus strand of NZ_CP007806.1, from coordinate 1,338,613 downwards.
ATATGGCATGGGTACTGGAAACGGTCTTATCATTGGTGGCTGTGGCCGCATTGGTGGACATGGTGGACATGGCGGACATGGCGAACATGTTGGACATGGCGGACATGGCGGACATGTTCGACTTGGTGGACATGGTGGACATGTTGGGCATGGTGGACATGGCACCGGTTTGGGCATTTCTTTCTTGGGTGGCAGTGGTTTAGGTTGTGGTACTGGTCTTGGTGCTGGTATAGGCATTTCTTTCTTGGGCGGCAATGGTTTAGGTTGCGGTTGCGGTACCGGTCTTGGTGCTGGTCTTGGTACAGGTACTGGTATAGGTATTGGGATTGGAACACGTCGTTTGGGCATTTCTTTCAAAGGTGGAATCTCCCTTTTTGGCATTTCCTTAGGCGGTGCTGGCATGACTGGTGGTGGAGATGGTACAGGCGGTACAGGCGCAACAGGTGGCGGCATCATTTCCGGTGACTCCATCATCTCCGGTGATTCATATGCTGGAGGTATTGGCATCTCCTTGCTCGGCATCTGAGGCACAGGTCTTTCTTTCATCGGTCTTTCCATGTGCGGTCGGTGTTCCATTCCCGGTCTTCTAGGTTTACCTGTTGGTATTTTTACTCTCATTCCAGGCATAATTTTATCCGGATTTTTTATTGTTGATTTGTTTAGATTCAATAGTTCTTGAAAGTCGACACCATATTTCTTAGCAATCTTCCACATGGTGTCCCCTTTTTGTACGATATGGATTTTCACTACTGCCTCTCCTCTCATACTTGAGTCCCTACCATGTTATGCGCCTCTAGGCGTTTTGCTCCTGTTCAATTTATCGCATAAAAAAACAGAGCCATAAATATTTACCGGCTCTGTTCTCCGTTACTTTTAGATTTATTTCCTTTATTTGTATACTTTTACACCATCTACTTGGACATAACGGCGGAATTCTTCAAGCAATTGTTTTGTCACAGGACCTGGTTTTCCGTCACGAATTACTCGTGCATCTACTTCTGATACTGAGATTACCTCTGCTGCTGTCCCGGTCAGGAATACTTCATCAGCAATATAGACATCATGACGAGTGAAAGGTTCCTCTTTAACCACATAACCTAGTTCTCTAGCGATATCCATAATTGCTTGACGTGTAATGCCATCCAGCGCACCTAAGTATGTAGGAGGCGTATAAATGACACCTTTTTTTACAAGGAAAATATTATCGCCTGATCCTTCAGTTACATAGCCCTCGCTATTTAGCATTAACGCTTCACTAACACCAGCCATGCTAGCTTCCATACGCACCATAACGTTGTTTAAATAATTTAGAGATTTGATCTTTGGATTCAATGCATCTGGTTTGTTGCGACGTGTTGGAACTGTCACAATTTTTAATCCTGTCTCATATAGTTCTTGCGGAAATAGTCGAAGCTGTTCAACAATAATAACAATATTCGCCCGTTTACAGCTACGAGGATCAAGACCTAAATCCCCATCGCCACGCGAGATTACAAGTCGTATATAGGCATCACGCAGTTCATTTTTTCTAACGGTTTCGACTACTGCATCCATCATTTCTTCTATTTTCATTGGAATAACGAGCATGATGGATAGTGCGGATTCATATAAACGTTCGATATGCTCTTGCAGGCGGAATATATTACCATTATAAACACGAATTCCTTCAAAAATTCCATCGCCATACAAGAAGCCATGATCATAGACAGAAATTTTTGCATTTTCTTTTTCTACAAATTCACCGTTTAAGTAGATCAACTGCTGCGTCATGCTACTTCACCCTTTTTTCTAACGTTTTTGAATAGTATAAATCTATATACAACATAGCGTCAATTCTTTTCACCTATACCCCTATAGGCGAACACTGGATAGCTACCCAGTAAACGAACCTGACAGCCCAATGCCTCTATCTCCGCAAAAGCGCCTGGCATTAACACTGTGTCCATGCCCTGTACGATATCCAATACAAAATAATAGCTACCCAGACCTTTTTTCGTAGGTCGTGATTCGATGCGGGACAAATTCAATTTGCGCCAAGCGAATGCTGCCAATACCTGATACAGTGCCCCTGAATAATCTTCGGGTAATGTGACCAATATGGTTGTTTTATACTTATCAGATACCGGTAAATCTAACTGACTTTTTCCCACCAGCACAAATCTCGTAAAATTGTTAGCATAGTCCTGGATGCTTTCCTGAGCGAGAAAAAGCGGGTATATTTCTGTATTTAATCTCGTTCCAATAGCCGCCCATGGTTGATCTGGTTCTTCACTTACAAGTTTAGCTGCTGACGCCGTACTGTTGGTATATTCAATCTCTACATGTGGCAAGTATTTTTGTAGGAACAAGCGACATTGGGCAATCGCATGCGAATGAGAGAAGACCTTTGTAATCTGCTGGAATAAAAGAGGCTTTGGCCTAACTGCCATTAATAGGTGCTGTGTGATTGGTAGAGCCAATTCTGCTAAAATAGGCAGTTTCTCCCCATGTATTAAGCCATCCATCGTTAAATTAACTGTTCCTTCAATTGAATTCTCAATGGGTACCACACCAAAATCGGCCTGATTCGTATTAACTGCTTCCAGCACATCAAGGATGCTTACATATGGCTGAGTTGTAAGCTCCTCTTGAATAGGCAAATGACGTACTGCCTCCTCTGTAAATGTGCCAGAAGGTCCTAAAAAAGCTAGTGTTCTCCCCATTATACTTCATGCTCCCATCTGATGTTTTTCTATGCATTATGCTGTATATACAGGGCTTGTGTCAATAATTGCCCCATTATCATCAGGAAAGAGAACCATAGTAGAATAGCTTAATTGATTTTTCTGCATTACTTGTTCAATAAATTGTAACAGTCTTTGCTCTGCTTGATCATGTTCGAAAAAGCAAAGAATGGTTGGCCCTGCTCCTGACAAGGCTGCTCCTAAGGCGCCGTAATCCTGTGCTTTTTCCACAATTTCAGATAGGCCTGGAACTAATGCTGTACGATAAGGCTGGTGTAGACGATCCTGCATAGCAGTAGCCAATAAATCTAAACGGTCTTGAGCAAACGCAGCAACCAATAGGCTTGCACGTGAAATATTATAAACCGCATCTTCACGGGAATATTGATCAGGCAATGCTTTCCTCGCTTGATGAGTAGACAATTCAAAATCAGGAATGACTACCAGTGTCTTCAATCGCTCAGGAACCGAAAATTTAGCATAAGGAACTTGCTCAGCTTCATTATCTGGTAACGCTGAAATAATTAGACCCCCAAATTGTGAAGCTCCTACATTATCTGGATGTCCCTCCCAACGGCTGGCAAACGTAAAGAGCTGTCCGTCTGTAAACGGCTTACCTGCAAGGACATTCGCTGCAATTAAAGCACCTACAACTGCCGCTGCACTACTGCCAAGCCCTCGAGTCAAGGGAACCTCAGTCTCTACCTCAATAAATAATTCAGGTATAGGAAGCGAGGCCTTCTCAAATAAGAAGGCCGCCACTTCGTAAAGTAGATTGGTTTTATCTTGAGGCAAGCTAGCAAGCTCTGGTCCCACTAATCGAATCGTAGTTTGCCGGGCAATGCTCATGGTTATGGTTGTATAAAGCTGGAAAGCAAGACCGATTGTATCAAAACCAGCACCCAGATTGGCTGTGCTAGCTGGTACTCTCACTGTTACTTTCTGTATAGACATGCTGACACCTACTTTACTTTTTGATCAGTCCCATGACATCTTCTCTTGTTGCAGGCACTTTCACGGGTTCATTGGCAATGGTCTTAATTGCGATGCTCGGATCTTTTAAGCCGTGCCCAGTCAAGACGCATACGATGCGAGCTCCTTGTGTCAACTGTCCCATCCGGTGTAATTTAATGATACCCGCAAAGGAAGCTGCAGAGGCAGGCTCACAGAAGATGCCCTCTTTTTTAGCCAAAAGCTGGTACGCTTCTAAAATCTCCTCGTCTGTGACACTTTCTATGCGACCATTTGACTGCTTCAATGCCTGTAAAGCTCCAGCTTTGCTAGCAGGATTCCCGATACGAATCGCTGTTGCAATTGTTTCAGGCTGTTCTACAGGATGCCCTAAGACAAGTGGGGCTGCTCCTGCTGCTTGAAATCCATACATTTTTGGTAGGGCGGTAATCTTACCTGCTCGATGATATTCTGTAAAGCCCTTCCAATAAGCTGTGATATTACCTGCATTTCCAACTGGAATTGCTAAAATATCAGGAGCTTCTCCTAAACGATCACATATCTCAAAGGATGCTGTTTTTTGCCCTTCAATTCTATATGGATTTACCGAATTAACTAAAGTAATGGGCTCTTCTTGTGTAATTTGTTGGACAATGCGCAAGGCTTCATCAAAATTGCCATTGATTGAAATGACTTCTGCTCCATAAGCAATTGCTTGGGCCAATTTACCCAGGGCAATGTTTCCATCTGGAATTAATACGATACAACGCAGTCCTGCACGAGCTGCATAAGCGGCAGCGGCAGCAGATGTATTACCTGTTGAAGCACACATAATGGTATTGCTTCCCTCTTCCACTGCCTTGGCAACTGCCATCACCATGCCTCGGTCCTTAAAGGAGCCTGTCGGATTTAACCCCTCATATTTAAAGTGAAGCTCTACTCCCCACTCTTCAGATAAGCGAGCTGCATGGACCAATGGAGTATTTCCCTCATGCAGGGTCAAAAGAGGCGTATTTTCTGATACGGGCAAAAATTCTTTATACTGTGCGATAATCCCTAGTCTATCCTTACTCATTATGAACAGCACCTGCTTCCTTATCTGTACCCTCCACCTGATAGTAGCTCTTAATTTCGCTAATCACATCCATGCCCTCTAGCGTTTTTAGTACGGATGCCACATTATATTTGGAGGAAGTATGTGTAACCATTACAATCTCGGATTGACCGCTATCCTGATACGGCTGTTGGATAACCTGGTCCAAACTAACATCCTTTTCTGCTAACAGGTTTGTAATTTGAGCAAGTACGCCACGCTTATCTGCAACGATCAGTCGTATGAAGTATTTCGAGAATTTTTTATCATCAGTTTTTAGCTTTTTCTCTTTGTATGGGGCCACTGTTCCACGTCCATTTACACCTAATTTCATATTTTTTACTACGCTAATCAAATCAGAAACCACTGCTGTAGCCGTTGGCATCTCACCAGCTCCAGGTCCATAAAACATCGTTTCTCCCACCGCTTCCCCATGAACATACACCGCGTTAAACACGCCATTCACAGAAGCTAACGGGTGAGACTTATGAACCATTGTAGGCTGTACGCTTACTTCAATCTCATCGTTATCGCGACGTGCAATTCCAAGCAGCTTAACTTCGTAGCCTAATTTTTTCCCGTAAGCAATATCCTCTTTATTAACCTTGCTAATACCTCTTACCTGTACATCTTCCAAATTCATCGGGACACGGAAGCCCAGTGTAGAGAGGATTGCCATCTTTCTAGCGGCATCGAAACCTTCCACATCGGCAGTCGGATCAGACTCTGCATATCCAAGGGCTTGAGCTTCAGCCAGTACTTCCCGATATTCAGCCCCTTCCTTGCTCATTTTCGTCATAATATAGTTAGTCGTACCATTTACAATCCCCATCATTTTAGTGATTCTATCCGAGGAAAAGCCTTCTACCAAAGCGCGAAGTATCGGAATTCCCCCAGCAACACTCGCTTCATAAAAAACATCGCATTTTTTTTCTTGGGCTTTATGCAATAGCTCTGCACCATGCAACGCCATTAAATCCTTATTTGCAGTGACTACATTTTTCCCTTTTGCAAGAGCCTTTAGCAGATAATCTTTTGTAGGGTGTATGCCACCAATTACCTCAACAATAACATCAATATCCGGGTCTTCTATTAAATCATCCGCGTTCGTGGTGATTTTCTCCTGATCAATTACGATACTCCGGGCTTTTTCTTTGTCCTGTACCAGAATCTTATGAATCTCAATGCTCAGGCCCGTTTGGTTAAACAGGTCCTCCTGATGAGCGTCCACAATCCGAACTACACCTGTTCCTACCGTTCCAAGTCCCATCAAGCCTACTTTTACCTGCTTTTTCTCCATGCTTACGCCTCCTTGGTTGTCCTCGTTATTAGCCTCTGCCCACGATTAATGCCTTGCGTACACCTTGTAGCTTTTCAAGCAAATCTAAAAACTCCGTCGTTGGCATATGTAGCTGTGCCATATCTACAGACATTGCTACATTGGCAATCCCTTGCAACGGAATGGTTTGATTGATTGTTAGGACATTCCCGCCTTTTTCTGCTACAAATTGCAATACCCTTGATAAAATACCTGAACGATGCTCCAACGTAAGACTCACGGTCATAATCTTTTCACTCATCATGGCATTGAAAGGGAAAATCGCATCTTTGTATTTATAGAAAGCACTACGACTCAGTCCAACCCGCTCGACCGCTTCATTCACCGTGTCAATTTCGCCTGATTCTAACAGTTTTTTTACTTCAATCGTCTTCGCGATCGATTCTGGGAGGATGTCCGCTCGAATTAAATAGAATTTTTCATCTCGTTTACTCATGTGTCCTCCTGAAAAATACAAGTGTTTTCTTATAAAGGACATTATACGCTGACTCTGATACTATGACAACCCCAAAAAGCGGATTACATGAAAGCGACTATCGACGTACACACTAGGCTGTGACAGTAAAACAGGCAAAAACCCTATACTGTCCATGTTTTCCCAATCAAAAAATGTACCATCTTACTCTAATAAAGGAGGTGTAACAAATGGGTGGACGTGGAAAATCTGATAAATCACAAAGACGTAACCACAATGGTGTTGGAAAACCGGGATCGCTGGATCAATTCGGGAAAAAATTAGATGAGAAGCGCATGGCTGTTTCTCCAAATTATCAGATAGACAATGAGCGCGGAGGCTGATTGACGCTCACAAAGCAAAATAAAAAGGCACCTCGTTATGGTAAACGAGGTGCCTTTATTAAGGTTTATGATAACATCGTCTTGTGGTAGGCGATTAGCTCAGCATGCTGAGCAGGATCAACATCTGTGATCGAGAGCGTAACAATTGTGATATTATTATCAAACCGCTTTTCAATTACTTTCGTCATAGCTACTACTTCCGTTTTCGTACGTGGAATTACAAACGAGAGATTAACAAAATCCCCCTTTGCCAAATAACCATCTGTTCCTACATGAAGCTCCTTTTCCGAAAAGCTAAGGAGTACTCCCTCTCCCAGCTCTTCATTCGGTTTAGCTCCCATTCGCTTGTAAGGAACATTAATAATAAAGTCAGGATTCACCAATTGTTGAGCCTGATTTTCTCGATTACCAGACTGGTTATTCGTGAGAGCGGATGCATCTTGCTTGCTTCCCTTTAATTTTGCTAGGATAGCTTGGCGAGTAGCATCATGAGAGCTTTCAACAGAGGAAGAGGTTTGTCCTTTCTGCTGCTTCGATCCCTCAGCTACTGATTCTGTGCGTACAGGGAGTAGCCCCATAATCACAACCGGCCATGCGATCTTCTCTGTATATACCTCGTAGGCTTGATACTCCTGACCTTCATTGAAACGCACATGAAGAATACAACCCAAAAAAGAAGGATTCGCCTGATCTAAAATACAAGAGAGTAGTAAATAATCTCCCTTCTGATACTCTATCATAGCATCCTTTAGAGCAACGGATTCATTTTCACGTGATACATGTACAATGGTTCCGCGTACAAGCTGTCTGTCTTCCCCCATAGTCCCCATCTCACCACACTCACTTTTAACGAAAGTTTACTCTTGGAACTCAAATTCAAATTTACCAATCTGAACGGTATCCCCGTCTTTCGCACCACGTTCACGAAGAGCCTGATCAATTCCCATAGTGCGCATCAAACGTGCAAAACGTTGTATGGAGTCATAGCTGTTCAAGTTAGTCATCTTCGTTAATTTTTCAAGCTTCTCACCACTCACCACAAATACGTCATTCTCTCTTGTAATGACAAATGGTATTTCTTCTGGCTCTGCTTTAAATACAACTCTTTCTTCTACTTCCACTACTTCCTCTACTTCGAAACGCTCTGGGATCGTCTCAAGTAAATCACTAATAGCATACATGAGTTCTTGTACACCCTGACGAGTGGCGCCAGAAATCGAATATATTTTCGCATCTGGACATTTTTCACGGAAAGCCTGTAAATGCACTTCTGCATCCGGCAAATCCATTTTATTAGCCACAATAATTTGTGGTCTGTCTTCCATGCGGGCATTGTAATGTTTAAGTTCTTCGTTAATTTGAAGATAGTCCTCGTATGGATCACGGCCCTCAGTCGCAGCCATATCAATCACATGTACAATCACCCTTGTGCGCTCAACATGACGTAAAAACTGATGACCAAGCCCAACGCCTTCATGAGCACCTTCAATAAGGCCTGGCAAATCAGCCATTACAAAGCTTTTTTCACCTAGGTCTACTACACCTAGATTTGGAGCGATTGTTGTGAAATGATACGCAGCAATCTTAGGCTTTGCTGCTGTAACGGAAGATAGAAGCGTTGATTTTCCTACACTTGGATAACCAACTAAGCCTACGTCCGCAATCAGCTTTAATTCCATACGAATATAGCGTTCTTGACCTGGTTCACCGTTCTCCGCAATCTCTGGAGCCGGATTAGAAGACGTGGCAAAACGAATATTACCTCGTCCGCCGCGGCCACCTTTAGCAATAATTGCACGCTGACCATGTTCAATAAGATCAGCAATCACTTCTTGCGTATCATCATCGTACACGGTAGTACCTGGAGGAACACGAACGATCATATCCTCTGCTCCAGCACCGTGCATTCCTTTCGTTCTTCCGTGTTCACCACGTTTTGCTTTAAAATGTCGTTGGTAACGGAAATCAATAAGCGTACGCAATCCTTCGTCCACGACGAAAACAACGTTCGCTCCCTTACCACCATCTCCACCCGCAGGACCTCCGAGTGCTACATACTTTTCACGACGGAATGAAACTGCTCCATTACCGCCGTCTCCACCTTTTACATATACTTTTACTTGATCAACAAACACGAAATTGCCACCTCTCTACATTTTGCAAGGAAAGCTCATTTCAGCAATCCAGCCTGTATCGGTATGTATTTGTTCACTTACGAGCTTGGCCATACCCTTGTGATCATGAATAAGCTTTTCCACTTCCCCTGCAACTAATGCAGAGACCTGACCTTCCAAGTCAAAGTTGGCAAATACTTCATTATCCGAGTGAAACAACGTCACCGCTAAGTGAGGATGCTCCACTTGTTCTTTATGCAAGTGATGTTGTAATAGACCGATGCAAGTTGAAATCAAATAAAAAAAGCTATCGCTTTGCATCTCTAGCTTGGTCACATCTACCTGTGTTTTAACCTCTACTTCTACTATTATGTCTCGATTTAACGCATTAAACGTCAAAAAGAAAGCAGACAAACGCGAACAGTTTATGCGAGCAATCATACTTTCACGGTGAGCTTCCTCGGTCACTTTTTGCAGGTAATCCTCTCCATCTTGGTAGCGTCCCAGCTTCAAATAAGCATGGAGAACCTGAAGATGATTGAGCCAATCATGACGATCCTGGTTTACAATTCTCAATAACGTGTCCGCATGATCCGTAATAAACTTTTGTTCGTCCTTCATGTTTTCCCACCTGTCACTATATGGATTCCATCTTTTATTTTAACATAAGTACGAGTAGAGTAAAGGATAGTGAGTAAAAAGAAAAACCCAGCGATTGGCTGGGTTTTAGCTTCTTGTCGTTATTACGCTTCAGCAACAACTGGTTCGATCACAACTTGCTTGCGATCGCGTCCCAGACGTTTGAAACGAACGATTCCGTCAGCTTTCGCGAACAAAGTATCGTCGCCGCCGATGCCTACGTTAGCACCTGGATAAATTTTTGTTCCGCGTTGGCGAACAAGAATGTTACCAGCTTTTACGAATTGGCCGTCGCCACGCTTTGTACCAAGGCGCTTAGCGATGGAGTCACGACCGTTCTTTGTAGAACCTACCCCTTTTTTGGATGCGAAGAATTGCAGGTCCATAGTGAATAGCATGTTCATCATGAGTGAGCACCCCCTTGCCATTTTGAATCTTGTACAGAAATATATGTTCCGTAGTTTTGGGAAATAGCCAGTAGAGCAACCACTGTGCTTTCCGCTAGTAGTTGTTGCTTCTCTTCAAGAGCCGGATCATGCAAAGATGAAAGCCGCCACTTTAAAAATCCGCCCTCTTCTGTGTTCATTTCCACATCCGGCTTCAAACCGAGCAAAAGATGTACCGCATTCAGGTTGCCTAAAATAATAGCCGATACAGCCGAACAAACAATGTCCTCTCCGTATTTGCCAGCATTGGCATGACCTGTCATAGCAATCTCTGCAATGCCCGTCTGAGATCGAATTACCTCGACCTTAACCATTACGCGTTGATCTTTTCGATAACAACTTTAGAGAATGGTTGACGGTGACCTTGCTTACGACGGTAGTTTTTCTTTGCTTTGTACTTATACACGATAACTTTCTCACCTTTACCGTGCTTTTCAACTTTAGCTGTTACAGTTGCACCAGCTACAGTTGGAGTACCCGCAGTTACTTTACCGTCTTTGCTTACGAACAATACTTGATCAAAAGTAACTGTTTCACCTTCGGAAGCAGCTAGTTTTTCGATGAAAAGAGTAGCACCCTCTTCAACTTTGTATTGTTTACCACCTGTTACGATAATTGCGTACATTCTATTGCACCTCCTATACTCAGACTCGCCTTATGCAGGTGTGGCTTTACAAACCATCTTACTAAAACCTGATTCGCGCGGTTACAGTATGCTCAAGGTACAAGCATAGCTGCATAACAATCAGAGAATATCATACCTAGTAGAAAAGGTCAAGAAAAACGTTTAGAGTCAGCCTTTTTCCCAACATGCAAAATCTGATATTCACTTGGGTGCATGGTTTCACGTGAAATAAATTGAACCAAAACGTCCCAATCCTTCGCTAATTGCTCACGTCTTCCCTCAGCTTGAACATACTCATACACATGAGGATGAAAAGCGGCTACAATAGCTTCTGCATCCTGTCCCCGGATCAATGCTTTAGCCTCTCGAATAAAACGCCCTGCTACCTCCTGCTCCGTTAAAATCCTCCCCTTACCACTGCAAGTAATGCATGGCTTGGTTAGAACAGATGCAAGGTTGTTTCTTACCTTTTTCCTTGTCATTTCCAAAAGGCCTAATTGTGTAAAGCCCATGACATAACTATTGGTCACGTCTTTGTCTAATTCCCTCTGCAAGGCTTCCTGTACAATCTGCTGGTTTTTGGCCTGCTTCATATCAATGAAATCAATTATGATAATACCGCCAATATCGCGAAGCCTTAGTTGTCTAGCAATCTCTTGGGCTGCCTCCACATTGGTTGCCGTCACGGTATCCTCTAGCTGCTGACCGCTCTTCCCCGTGAATTTCCCTGTATTAACATCGATCACAGTCATAGCCTCTGTTTGATCAATTACCAAGAAGCCGCCACTTTTGAGCCACACTTGCCTGTACAGAGCTTTTTCAATTTCTTTGTCGACACCATAGGCATCTAACACAGAGGTTTTTCCTTGATAGAATTGAATTTTAGTAAACATGGCTGGATAAATAGCCTTTGCTTGTCCCCTAAGCTCATGATACAGCTCTGCGTCATCCACTACGATTTCCAGCATCTGATCTTCCGAGCGATCTAATAAAATGCGGCTTACTGCATCATCTGCTGACAATAGAAGGGACGGCGTTTTTTTCTTTCCCGTTTCCTGATAGGCCGCCTTCCATTTTGTACGCAGGAAATTAAGCTCTGTCTGCAACTGCTCCACAGAAGCTTCCTCGGCCATCGTTCTTACAATAATCCCTTCTCCCTCAGCTAAGCTATCTGTTGCCCATGTTCTTAGTCGTTCCCGTTTGTCTACGTCTACAATTTTACGTGACAACGAGATTAGCCCTGCAAATGGCAAATAAACCAGCATGCGTCCCGGCAGACTGATTTCAGAGGTAAGTCTTGGAGATTTGCTTCCTATCGCTTCCTTGCTAATTTGGACGATTTTTTCCTCGCCTACTTGTACCAATGTCCGAATATTAGGCTTGGCCGCCCCTCGGTTCTGTACTTTCCAGCCTGGGGGCAATGCCTCGTCAATATATAAAAACGCTTCCTGCTCTTCTCCAATATCTATAAAGGCAGCTTGCATGGCTGGTAAGACTTTTTTTACTCGCCCTCTATAAATATTTCCCACCGCCGCCATTGGTTTGTTCTGTTCCATTGTCAATTCTGCAAGTCGCCCTGCTTCCATGACAGCAATACGTGTTTCTTCTATGTCACGGCTCACGATAATTTGTTGGAGAGCACGTTGTTGTTTTTTGTTCAACTAATCTTCCTCCTGGAGGTCTGTCCTATCCTCTCATTGTAGCGCATTTCTATTCGATTTGAAAAATAACAGAAGTAACTTTTCAATGATCAAGTCAAGAAGCATCACACGCTACAGTAGGCTGCTGATCCAATCTCGCTGACGCCGCTCCACTAGACAAGCATAAAGTACATTCTCCTCAGGCAGTACGCCACCTTGTTTCCCTGTAATATAAAACAAATGATATTTCCCTTTTTGTAGCTTATGGGTGGCTTCCCAAACAGAGAGAGACGAAGGTACGCGTACAGGCTCTATCGGCTCTAGTCTGGGCGCTCTCTGATATCTTTTATGTAAAAAGCGAATAAACTGATAAGGAAAGCGTTTGTATGCTTGCCCATTGGTAAGAGCCAAATAGATGGCAATAGCAGTTAGATTGGCATGAAGCAACCAAATTCCGGCTCCTAGAAGTAAAATAGCTAATCCACAGCTACTGCTAAATGATAAAATCGCCGCTTTCCGATAAGAAATGAACGATGTTAAGACTGCCTGCACAATGCGGCCACCATCTAAGGGCCACATCGGTAATAAATTAAACAAAGCAATCATCATATTGCTTTTCATAAAAAAATGAGCCCAATGCTCCGACCATATACCTACCCACCAAAATAAAAGAGAAAAAAAAATCATAACGATATTCATAAAAGGGCCTGCTAATGCTACGACAATCTCGTCTATGGCATCAGATGTTGGAGATTCCTCCATAACCGCGACTCCACCGAAGGGTAACAATTGAATTTCTTTTACTTCCCAGCCAAGTTCACGGGCGGCCGCTATGTGACCAAGCTCATGGATAAGTACAATGATAAACAACGCAATCGTTTCAATAAAATAACCAGCCATTACAGCTAGGCCTATGACCAGCCAAAATAAAAGGTGGATGCGGATACGAATACCGCCTGGCCAAAAGTCACTCAAATGAGATCACGTCCAATGGATTAGTAAATCTTCCGTTTTGTTTCATCGCCATAAAAAGGTAACGCGTGTTAACCACTTGATCGACAAAAGGCTTAGCAACCCCAACAGTGTCCTTTTTATTCACCCAGTCATTTACAGATACATTGACTTTTTCAAGGTTTCCATACCAAATCTCTCGATCATTGGTATACTGCATGACCACAGTGGTTCCATAACCAGATTTTTCCCCAACAAAAGTTACCCAGCCGGTATCCATGTTGACGACCTCTCCTTTTTCTCCTAAGTCAACAACTATTTTGGCGCTTTTCGTATCATATTCCTTCGCTATTTTCCACTCCTTCGGCAAACTCCACTTACTTAGCTGATACGCGTTGGCTGGCACACTCTCCTTCTCCTTTTTGTTAAAAAGAACCGGTAGCGCGCTTGACGAGTGACCTGTGACTTGTTCGTACCAAACCGCCACGCCTTCAAAATTAAAATCGCGAGTCATCACTTCTCTTGATAAATCTCGCCATGTATTCGGAACACCAAACGGGCTTTTTAATAGGACATAGGCCACACCAATAACCGCTAGAGAAAGATAGATCTGCCTTTTAAGCTGGAATCCCACCGGTTTGCTCGGGGGAGTCTCGTTGCTGAAATCAGTGTTTTTTACATATTGATCAGGAATAAGCACTCTTTTTATCGGATCGTGTAGTTCATCAATGTGTGGCGGCATACTGTCGCGCGATTGTAAGAGAAGCTGTTCTTTTCTTTCCTGTCTTCTCTCCTTTACCCGTTCTCTTTCATGAAACATGCATCCCACCCCTTTTCAGGCCAATCTTTACTTGGATTATATGACTTGTCTAGGTGGGATATGACACTGTAAAACAGAGCTGTAATCATTAGCATAAATGAAAAAAAACAGCCCCTCAAAAGAGAGACTGCTTCTTTTTATACGTATTTGATCTTACAGACGATTAACGTTAGCAGCTTGTGGTCCACGGCTACCTTGAACGATTTCAAACTCAACTTTTTGACCTTCTTCAAGAGTTTTGAAACCTTCAGTTTGGATAGCGCTGTAGTGTACGAATACATCTTCTCCGCCTTCAACTTGAATGAAGCCAAAACCTTTTTCTGCGTTAAACCATTTTACAGTACCTTGTTGCATGGAAAAAACCTCCTAGAAATGTTCGCCTTTTCAGACGATTAAAATATCTGTTAACCATCACTTAAAGCTTGTTTCAAGGAAAAAAGCCGTGCCCAACAGAGACTTGATCACATGGTGACGCTATCTCTGAAAAGCACGGCATATCATCCAATCCATCAAATCACTAGGTAAGTAAAATGGTTAACTTACCTTGAATATATCACACATTTATTGGTTTGTCACGATTTTTAACTTAATCGAAACTAAGTTTCTGCTTCCTCATCCCAATATTCAATACTACACCTATTGTTAAGAAATTGGTTAAAAGCGAGCTTCCACCATAACTAATAAATGGTAAAGGCAAACCAGTAATTGGCATTAGTTGAATGGTCATTCCAATATTTTCAAAAATTTGAAACGTAAGCATTCCAACTACACCTGATACCACATAGGCACCGAATGGATCATTACACTCCATCGCAATCCGAATCATTCGATATACTAACACGAAAAACAGGATCATCATAATTCCTGCTCCAATAAACCCTAAACGCTCTCCAATGACCGTAAAAATGAAATCACTCTCACCAACCGGAACCCATAGCAAGCTAGCCTGTGTGGCTGTGTGCAAGCCTTTACCTGTTAACTGCCCCGATCCAATTGCAATAAGCGATTGTAAAAGCTGAAATCCTTGCCCTACTGGATCAAGATAAGGGTTTAACCAAGATTCAATCCGAGCCCATTGATAAGGTTTGATCAATTTAAAAAAGATATCATCTTTATGGTACATATAAACATAGGAAACTAACCCTACTCCAATAGCAGCAATCCCGCTAAACGTAATCATATGCCGTACTCGAATTCCACCAACAATCAGCATGGTTGCTAATATAGCACAAAAGACTAAAGCTGTACCCAAGTCTGGTTGTTTAAAAATCATGAGAAGCGGTACCCCAACGATCAGAAATACAGGCCACCATTCATAAAGATAATAAGGCTTACCTAATTTTTCTTCACGTTTGGACATATAGTGTGCAGCAGCTATTATCGTAAAAATTTTCATAGGTTCGGATGGTTGAAACAGAACGACACCCAGATTATACCAACTAGTGGCGTTGTTAATGGCCTTCGTAAAAAATACGCCGAAAAGCAAAACTAGTCCTATAGCGTAAACTACATATGATAGCTGCCGGAACACCCGATAATCAATAATCAGTGTACAAAACAATACACCAAAACCAATAGCATACCACATAAGCTGTCGGTTCGCTGTCGCCACTCCTGGGGCAGATCCGCTTATACCGAGATAACTAAACAAGCCAAGACCTAGAAGGATCAACAGAATCAACCAATCCAACTGCTTTATATATCGCTTTTCAAAATCCATTTTTTTCCCCCGTGCATGTTAAGGTCTAGTATCTGTAAGTCTTATATTATTCGGAAATGCAAAGAAAAACTTGAAAACCAAACCTTTGGCACTAAGAACCTTCGTTGCACTTTGTAAGATAAAAATTCCATAAGTTCGGATCAGTAAAAAAGAAACAGGAGTATACCCCTGTTCTCTTGTTTCTCGACTAGCATTCCTTATTTTAAGCCAAAAAACTTACGGAACTTATGAAAAACTCCTGGTTTTTCCTGAAGTGGCAGTAAAGGCACTGATTCCCCTAACAAACGTCTTGCTACATTTCGATATGCTAAGGACGCACGGGATTCATGATTCATCACTGCCGGCTCGCCTGCATTTGCTGATTTGATGATATATTCATCATCAGGAATCACACCCAGTAAATCAATGGCAAGTAAATCCAGAATATCCTCTACATCTAACATGTCACCATTCTTAACCATATGGGACCGCACTCGATTAATTACTAATTTAGGCATTCCTACATTTTCACGTTCAAGCAGGCCAATGATACGATCTGCGTCACGTACTGCCGCCTTTTCCGGAGTCGTCACAACAATAGCCTGATCAGCCCCTGCTACAGCGTTGCGGAATCCTTGTTCAATACCTGCTGGACAATCGATAATGACGTAGTCAAAATCACGCTTCAATTGGGTGACGATATCTTCCATTTGATCTGTTGTAAGCGCTGATTTATCCTTGGTCTGCGCTGCTGGTAATAATGACAACGTCTCAAAACGCTTATCTTTAATTAAAGCCTGTTGCAAACGACAACTGCCTTCTGCTACGTCAACCAGGTCATAAATGATCCGATTTTCTAGTCCCATGACCACATCCAGATTGCGTAAGCCGATATCTGTATCTACCATACACACCTTCTGGCCATTAAGAGCCAATGCGGTTCCTATATTAGCAGATGAGGTGGTTTTCCCCACTCCGCCTTTCCCTGAAGTCACAACTATTGCAATACCCACGTATGCTCCCTCTCCTTCATTCCGTACCGTTATGCTTTCTTCTTACCCAAATCTGAGCGTAAGCGATGCAAAAAGTTCATTTTAGCGACTACCATCCGATCCTCTTCCAAATAAGCAAACTCAGTAGTACCGCTATAGTCCGACCATTCATCTCCCGGACGGCTGATTACTTCAGCAATTCTCAGTTGGGTTGGATGTAAGCAAGCGGAGGCGATTACAGCATCTTTGTCGCCATTCGTTCCCGCTTGCGCTACACCACGAAGATTACCTAACACGAAGATACTCCCCGTACTTCTTATCGTACCACCAGGATTAACATCACCCAGTAGCAAAATATCTCCGTCGTATTCTAATACCTGACCGGAACGAACCGTGTTTGTTTGTACAATCAATCCGGGAGCTTTGTCTTCTTTATATACTTCTTCTTTAAGAATCACATCCGAGTCGATCATATGAATAACCAGATTACCCTTCATGCGAATAATCTGCGTTAACTCTTCCTGTTGCTCTGGAGTGCAGTAACGCTTCCCAAGTTTTAATGTAATCCTGATGAGAGGACCACTAAAAAATTGTGGATGGCTGTGCTCAATTTTTTCACGTAAATCATCTAAAAGCTCCGAAAATGAACAGGTATCGTCCATAAAAAAGACAAGTCCATCTTTGGTTCCTTTAATGACTACTTTACTTTTGGCCGTATTCATGGAGATGTTTCACCTCGACCGTTACCATTCGCCATTTATACAACAAACTCCTGCCTCGCTAACAAAAAACTCAGCGAATTAATCTTAGAAAGCCTACTCTGTCGGCGTTACCGTACTGTTAAGTGGATACAAGGCATGATAAGCCTCCAGCAATTCACGCGCGATCCTATCTGAACCATGTCCTCCAGAATGCGGAACGACTACTACAAAGGAAATTTTAGGATTTTCGTAAGGTGCATATCCAAGGATCAAGGAGTTATCAGAAGAAGTTCCGCCTGTTTGAGCGGTACCTGTTTTAGCAGCTACACTAAACGGCAAGCCTGCCATTGCTGTCGCAGCAGTACCTCCAGGCTGAGTAACACGGCGCATCCCCTCTTGAACTACCTTGAGGTAGCTTGGATTGATATTAATTTTGTTCAAAACTTGCGGCTCTATGGTTGTAATGACATCTCCTGGCTTCTTAGGATCAATAGAGCCTTTTCGAATTTCTTTAACCATATGCGGTCGAATTCGATATCCGCCATTTGCGATTGTAGAAACGTATTGAGCCAATTGGATAGGAGTAAAGCTATCATACTGCCCAATAAGAGCATCGGCAATACGTCCCATTTCAAATGTTGGAGCTGGCCAGCCTGCCTTTTCACTTGGTAAATCAATACCAGTCTTAACTCCTAGACCGAATTGCTGATTGTAAAAATTAATGATCTTAAAGGATTCACGATAACTATTTCCTTTTCCTATCTCGCGCTCCTTTAATCTCCAGCCCATTGTGTACATGTATGTGTTATTGGATACAGCTATTGCTCGTCTTGCATCAACTTGACCATGTCCACCTAGTTTCCAGTTTCGTTTCTTTACATCCCCAAATTGGAAATAACCAGGGTCAAAAATTGACTCATTGGGTGTAGTCAACTTTTCTTGTAAGGCCATCATAACCGAAATAGGTTTCACTGTAGAAGCCGGTGGATAAACACCCCTAGTGACATTATTAAGCTGTGCTGGAGCAACTACCTTCTCATAATTCTCATTGAATAGCTTTCGATTATAGTGGAGGTTTAAATCGTAATCAGGGTAGTTAGCCATAGCCAAAACTTCACCTGTATTAGGATTCATTACGACCGCAGAGGCAGCGTTCACTGTTCCTTTCGCAGAGCGTCTCATCTCATTGACATTTCGTTTAAGAATTTCCTCCAATTTACTTTGGAAGCGATAATCTAAGGAAAGAACTAGATCATTACCAGGTATTGCTTCGCGAGTTCTTCCTTTCACGACCGTCTCTGCATCCTTGTTTACCTGCACGTCCATAATGCCATCTTTTCCACGTAAATCTTTCTCGTAATATCTTTCTAACCCCTCGACTCCAATACGATCTGTCTTGGAATATCCCATCGCAAGATACTCATTAACCTGACTTGCACTGATTGGGCTGATGTAGCCAAGAATATGTGTGGCAAAAGCGCCATCCTCATCTTGTCTAATTTGCCGTACGGGTTCAACAATTACATTAATTCCAGGTAATTCACTTAAATTTTCATTGATTTTGGCTACTTCAATTTCAGTAGCGTTTTCCTTAATTCGACGAGGAATGAATTTAGGCATACTATAATCTCGCATGCTATTTAAAATGCTAATACGATGCCACTGATACTGACGTTGCTCCGGAGTTAATGGCAATGCAACATCCAAATCAAATCTAGCAGCATATTGGAGTAATTCTGCATCTGTTTTACTGCTTAGCTCCCCAGCAGAAGGCATCTTGCTTAAAAGTGATTTTACATCCTTTTGCAAAGATTCCTTTACCTTGTCTTCAAGAGCAATTGGATACGGTACATTAGCTGAGATGACATATTTTAACAATTGACTGTCATAGGCTGTCTTCGTATCCACGTTCTTGCCGTCTACCTGAATCGTTGCTGGCAATTTTTTTTGTAAAGCTTCACGATCATTTTCATCGAAAGGGGATCTTACTGAGAGTCCCAAGGCAAAGGCTGTTTTTACTAAATCATAGTCCTTTATCCCTTTTAATTGAGCCGAATTTGGAAGAGCATTAATTTTGGGAGTTAGCTGCTGGATGAGCTTTTGAGATTGCTCTGGCTTAAAAGTGATCGGTAATGTGGTCTGCAATTCAGTCGCTTTTTTTATAAGCTCTTTATCAGTCCCAATCTTTTCATCCATTTGCAGCAAGCTCGTCAGTTTTTCGGCTACTGCTTCCTCATTAATTTCCTTTTTTTGCTCGGATGTATAAGTAACCGTAAAAACGGGCTTATTCGAAACCAAAACATTGTGGTTCACGTCTAAGATACGTCCACGCGGTGCAGGTATTGGTAATTGTCTAATACTATACTTTTCCAAATCGTGTTGATATTGTTCTCCTTCTACGATTTGCACATAGGCAAGTCGCAAAATAACAGCCGCAAAAAATATAAACACGAAAAAAAATAAAACGTTTAATCTAGTGGCAATATGGGATTTAGGTGGTTGTTGGTTCTCTCCCATGCGAGCTACTCCTCCTTCTGTCAGATCCTACTCATGAGAGCGCTCTTTGTTTTCTTTCACTTGCAAGCAAAGCTTTTTCATCGGCAAATAAACAAAAGCCGCAAACAGCATATTTAGAAGAACTGTCGGAAAAATTTCGTGAGTAAGTGTCCAACGAACATCTACAGGATTGGTCATAAATAAGCGAAACAGCGTATAAGTAAGCCACTCATGCCCAAACAAAACGAGAAGCAGCGTAGTAAACACGACGGCAAAGCTACGATGAAATAGCATCAAGACTAGTCCAGCAAAGTACCCTGCCACCATCATAGATAACGTATACACGCCGATTATATGACCGAAAACAACATCTTGTAACAGTCCAAAGACCAATCCATATAGCAATCCTTCCCGTCTCCCGATAAACAAGGAAATCAGGATAGTTCCCACCAAAGCAAAGCGGGGAATCGTCTCGTAAGACATCCCCCATGCACTCGGCACAAAAACTTGTACTACCGATCCTTCCAATATAAACAGCAATAGCAAAAAGAGGGTCAATTTCGTTCGAGATAACATACTATTTACCCCCTTTTCCCTTCGATTGCTGAGTGGTTCCTTTTTGACTGGAAGAACTCGAATCGCCAGTTGGAGTCTCCACAGACTTACGGTCAATAACCAAGACATCAGAAATTAATGTGAAATCAGCATACGGTTTTATATAGGCTGTTTGGGTTAATCCATAGTCTCCTGGCTCTGTTTTGACCACTATACCAATTGGTAGTTTACTAGGAATCATACCGCCTAACCCAGACGTAATTACCGCATCATTCACACTGATCTTTTGATCTAAAGGAATCTTGCGCATAATCAATAATTTTTCAACCGAGTCGTAATCCTCTAAAATTCCGCTTACATACTTCGTAGTAGTTGCTGGCTTCTGTTGGTTATTCGCCTGCGTGGTAGCTGTATTTGATTTATTCGAATTGGCCGCATTTGCTGTATTGCTTGTGCCATTCGTCTGTTGGCCATTACCAGTAGTTGAAGGCGGAGTTTGGATTGGCTGAGTGGCCAAAATGTATCCAGAAACATGGTTGCGGTTAGAGCTCTCTCTGCTTGTAAGCAATTCAACTGTCGCAGAGAAATTGGAAACATCCTTCACTCTCCCTATCAAACCTTTAGAGGTCATAACAGCCATGTCTTTCTTAACACCTTGTTTACTACCGCTACCGATAACCAACACATCATTCCATTGACTCGAATTCCTTGCAGCTACTTCTGAATAAATGACATTGTAATCATTTAATTTTTGTTTTGTGCCAAGACTCTCTCTCAGTTGTCCATTCTCATACTTTACAGCTTTTAACTCAGCAGACATCTGCGCGTATTGATCCAAGCTTGCTTTTAATACACGATTTTCTTCGTACACATGATAAGCATCTTGAACATTATGAACAAACTGCGAAACAGCCTGGGCAGGGCGATAAAATAGGCCCTGCACCACGCTGGTTGTATCTTTCATGAATTTTTCTGGCCATGTCAGGTTCATTCTGTCCTTGGCGGTATAACCCATCACTACCAACAGAACAACTAAGCCAATTAATACAATTATAAGTTTTCGATTACCGAAGAATGACATAGACACGTCACCCGCTTATCGTCTTTTTGCACGAGAAGATGTTATTCCATGTTTAGATTTAAAGAGATGCAAATTCTCAAGCGCTCGCCCTGTTCCAATGGCTACACAGTCAAGTGCATTCTCCGCCACATGAACAGGCATACCTGTTTCACGTGTTAATAAACGCTCAATGTGACGTAGTAATGCCCCGCCTCCAGTTAGTACAATTCCACGATCCATGATATCTGCAGCTAACTCTGGAGGACTTTTCTCCAATGTAATTTTCACAGCTTCAACAATTGACATAATCGTTTCAGCCAATGCTTCGGCAATTTCTGTACTTGTAACAGAGATCGTTTTTGGCAAACCTGTCACAAGATCTCGACCACGAATTTCTACTGTTTCTTGTTCATCCGGGGCGATAGCGGAACCAATCTCCATTTTCAACGTCTCAGCAGTACGCTCACCAATCATTAGATTGTAACGACGTTTAATATACTGAATGATGGCCTCATCCATTTCATCACCAGCTACACGAATGGAACGACTAGTAACAATTCCACCCAATGAGATGATAGCTACTTCCGTCGTACCGCCCCCAATGTCCACTACCATGCTACCTGTTGGTTCCCAAACAGGCAAATCAGCACCAATTGCAGCCGCAAATGGCTCTTCAATTGTATATGCTTCTTTTGCTCCTGCTTGCTTCGTTGCATCCTCTACCGCACGTTTTTCAACCGCTGTAATCCCAGATGGCACGCAAACCATTACACTAGGACGACGGCTAAAGAAGCCTTGATTTTTCTGAGCTTGACGAATAAAATAACGCATCATGGTTGCAGTGGTTTCAAAATCAGCAATAACTCCGTCTTTCATCGGACGAACAGCCACGATATTTCCTGGTGTACGACCAATCATGTTTTTGGCTGCATTACCTACAGCCTCAATTGTATTTGTATCAGTGCGGATCGCTACAACAGAAGGCTCGCTCACCACAATTCCTTTTCCTTTAACGTATACGAGGGTATTAGCTGTTCCCAAGTCAATCCCCATATCGCGTGTGAAACTACCAAACATATTGAAAATCTCCTTCCATTTTGTCAAAACGGTCATTTTCCTAGGATGCTTCCGCTGACAGACAGGTATTATTTGTTTTGTGAAAGGGTACGTGTTACATATATCCCTGTTCTTTTAAACTAACGTAATGACCATCTCCAATAATAAGATGATCCAAAAGAGGGATTCCTACTAAATCTCCTGCTTGGAGCAGAATTTTAGTCACATTAATATCCTCTTTGCTTGGAGCAGGATCTCCGCTTGGATGATTATGCAAACAGATTATAGAGGCACAAGAACGCTTAATTGCTTCGCGGTAAATATCCCGTGGATGAACAATAGAAGAATCTAAGCTTCCCACAAAAACTGTTTTCTTCCCTATCACCTGATTTTTCGTATTTAAAAAAAGGCATACAAAATGTTCTTGTACGAGACCAGCCATTTCCGGCATCATAAAATCTGCTACATCTTTTGGCAAACGGATACTGATACGAATATCTCGAGCTTTAATGGCAGATCTTCGTCCTAACTCCAGCGCTGCCTGTATTTCCACAGCCTTAACGGGACCAATCCCGTTGATATCTGTCAGCTCTTCATTAGTAGCTGTTGCAAGTTGTTGCAAATCACCAAACACAGCTAATAAGCGCTGCGCTACCCTATGGACTGGATCTTTTTCTGTGCCAGTCCGAAGTAAAATCGCTAAGAGTTCGACATCAGATAAAGCACCAGACCCTTGCCTTAACAAACGTTCGCGCGGACGCTCATATGTAGGGACGTTTTTTAACTTAAAATTGTTACAGTTCATCTCTTATTTTGCCCCTTCCTTCATTCCTGCCAAGCGGCTGTTATCATGGAGAAGCAATCTAAGAGGAACACCTACTTGTTTAACAGGGAAATTCCAAATTGAGTAAACATCTGGGCCAAGCGATTGAGCGGTAGTCCCACTACCGTAAAATAATCGCCCTCAATTCGTTCTACAATCGTCGATCCAAGGCCCTGTATAGCATAGGAACCTGCTTTATCCATTGGTTCTTTACTAGCGATATATCCACGTATCTCCTGATCTGTCATTGTACGCATTTTAACCCTTGTAGATGAATAATCAAGTGCTGTTTTCCCAGTCGAAACATCAATAATAGCTAGGCCGCTGAATACTTCATGCTCGCGCCCTTGTAATGAAGTGAGCATCCGAAATGCATCCTCTTCATCATGCGGTTTTCCCAATACCTGTCCGTCTAGCACAACAATTGTATCAGAGCCAATAACTAGACCAAATGACAAATTTTTGGCAACAGCATCTGCTTTTCTATGAGATAAGATTTTTACGATTTCTTCTGGCGCAATCTCTTCAGATATCGTCTCATCTACATTGCTCACCTGAACGCGAAAAGGCAAGCCCAAGCATGCCAGCAATTCTTGACGTCGCGGGGAAGAAGAAGCTAATACGATTGGCTGTTCTGGATTCATTTTATCTCCCCCTATCGAATTTTCTTATATATCCAAAAAGCGAGAACAAGCCCTCCGATACTGGCTAGGTTTAGTTTTACCTCAAAATGAAGATTGTACTTCAAAATGTCCAAATCTGCCGCAGGACTCCATGTTAACATCTTACTCTCTCGAAGAAAAGGAATCCAAGGACCTAATATTTGCCCTAATAGACTACCAAACAAGAGACCTGATAACAGGACAATCAATAAAATTACAAATTCTTTCCCCGTCATTCTCTCTACCCTCGTTTTTTCATCGTTGTTTTTTGGAAGAAAGTCGTTATAATCACACCTAAGTGTAGCAAAACTTGACATCAAGAGACAACTACCGAAGCAGTTGATTTTCAGATTTATTTTTATGATCATAACGAAAGAAAGACCTTGTTTGCAAGAAACCTTTTGCAAACAAAGCCATTTTCCTAATTCGTCTCCTTCATCCATGTAGCATAATAATGTAAATATTGCATAATTCCTTTTTGTACCTGCCAAGCATATGGCTCAGCATTGCCCGTTTTTAGTTGGGTCATCGTACTCATTGCCTGATTCATCCCCTGGACCATCCCCGCTATATAGACTTGCTCCTTTTGTGACAAGGCCTGCTGTGTTGCTCTACTATTATCTAAAAAGGCGACATGCATCCTTTTGAGCTTAGCTTCTTGCTCTGCTGTAAGCGGCTGTACTTTTTGCTTATCTGTATTAACCACTTGACTGGATAAAGTAGAAAGCTGTTGAATGATATCTATTCCCGATTTGATAAATGCATTAACAACCCCTTTATCAGAGGAAGCACCTACTTCTAAAGGGGAGGTAGGGACAATCTGAACTTGTTTCTCTGTAGCTGGTAGCTTCACTTCTTTTACATAGACTTCCATTTGCTTTTGTCTGAAATTATCTGCCAATCCCAAAATGGCATCACGACTTGGCGATACTCCCGTAAATAAATGAAGTCTTCCTTCGATTGGATAAAGAAAATGAGGTAATCCCTTTTCGTCGAGAGAGGCAATAGCGGGCTCGGCTGCTTTTGGGTCAGTAAACACCCCCATTTGAACCATGTAATAGTTTTGTTCTGGAAATTGGACGGTTGCAAGCACGGCATCTGATTTCTGACTAGTAGAGCCAAGTGGCGATCTCGCCTGCTGTGACGCTCCTTCTTTAGACAAGCCCGCTTCTCGTGCATCATTTGATTCATTAGGTTGACGCTCACCATTTACGGGAATAGCTTTTTCATTGAATGTACTCGTCCCTTCAGAAGTAGCAGCAGAATTCTGTGTGGCTTCGGTTGATTTCGGCAGTGTAGCACCCGCCTGTGAGGGATGCACTAGCTGTTCTTGTACGAAGATATTTAAAACAATAAAGCCAAATAACACTCCAAGGATAACGGCACTTATTGTCGTAAGAAATACTCGTAAAATAGGTCGCTTTGATATATGGCTTTGATTTTTTATTAGTTTTTCCCACCATGCCGGCTTCCTTGATTCTTGCTCCCAATCAGAGGGATAAACCCCCTCGTAATATGGGCTCTGATATCCCTCTTCACCCAGCCGACCTTCTACAAACGATTTATCCTGCTCTTCTTTTTCCAATAAGCGCTCAGCTTTAGACAATTCAGCTAGGAACTGTTCCTTACTCGTATGAGTGGGTAGGTTTTGTTCCTCCAGCTTCCCCAATCTACTCATTGCCTCAGCTAATTCCAGCTCTGCCTCCTTCGCTTGCTGCTCGCCATATTCTTGCCTTGTTTCTTTATTGTCATCGCCTACTAGCTCCCGTATTCCTCCACGTACTCCCTTATTATCTGCGGCCTTTTCTGGCTGTGTTTTTTTATCATTCTTCTGTTCTTTTACCTGCATATTTTGTACAGGTGTATTTGCCCCCATCTTATTTTGGGGCGGGATGACAGGTGATAGTTTTATAGATATTCGATTGGAAGGTTGTCCGCTCATAGTAGGTCCTCCTCGTTCTCTTAACTCTAGTACTACTAGTTTACGAACAGACCTAACAAGTTATGACTGCTCAGGGAAGAAAAAATATAGCATAGACATGCAGCACATCCATCCTGCCTACATACGTAAACAACCAGCCAATTGTCAAACAACAGGCAAATGGTATTCCTTCCTTTCTTATTCGCGGCTGTCGAGCTAATAGAATCGCAAGTGCGATTGTGCTAATCCCGGCTACGAGCAACAGAGAAATTATATAGGTCCTCCCTACAATTAACCCTAATAAGGCTGCTAACTTAATATCTCCTCCTCCCAGTCCTCCTTTCGTAACAATTGCTGTTACATATAAAAGCACAAAAGCCAATAACATAGCTAACATATGCGTTGTAAATGTCTCTTTTTCTAATGGATGAATCACACGTACACATAAAAATGTAAAAGTAGCGGGCAAAACAATAGAATTAGGGATCAGGCGTTTCCTTATATCCAAAAAGCAAATCACTCCTAGTAACCCCCCGCAGATCCAGCAAATTAGTCGTTCGATTCCAGCTTCTTCCCCTAATATAATGGGCCATCCCCACTGTAGCATCATAAACACCTGCCTCAGCTTGTTACTACGTTCAATTTGTATCCTAGCTCATTAGATAGAGACAAAAAAACTGCCAGACAAATCCGGCAGTTTCCTTTGTTACCACTATCTAGTTTAGTATGACAATAAATGCTTTTATGCTCAGTTTTCCTGTGCTTCTTTAACTTTTTGTTGCAATTGCTCAGCGAACCAATATGCAGATTTCCAAATGTCTCCCGCTCCCATTGTTAAGACGAGATCACCTGGCTGCAATTGCTTCACCAGTTGTTGCTGCACTTCTTCCTTAGTAGGGATGTACTGTGCACGCGGATGACTATTCACTTTAATTTTATCAACTAAAATCTCAGAGGATACCCCTTCGATTTTCTTTTCCCCTGCAGGAGAAAAAATATCCGTAATAATCACTTCGTCCGCTTCTGAAAAAGCTCGGCTAAATTCCTCCATCAAGAAAAACGTGCGAGTATAGCGCTGTGGCTGAAATATTGCGATCACCCGACGCCCACAAGCCTTCGCTCCATTTAATGTTGCCATGATTTCTGTTGGATGATGAGCATAATCATCAACCACTAAAATATCTTGTGCATCCCCAATAATTTGGAAACGACGTTTTGCACCACGGAACGTACTCAAGGCCTGTGAGATCTTTTCAAAGGGAACTCCTGCTTCTAACGCTACAATCATGGCTGCTAAGGAGTTAGCTACATTATGCTTGCCTGGGAAGTGAAGAATTACTTCGCCTAAATGAACATCCTTATGCCATGCCTGATAGGTTGTAGTCAGATCACCGCATACAATCTCCGTAGCATAAAAATCCGCTGACCCACTATATACAGGGTCAATAGAATAGGTAATTACCTTTCGATTAACTGAAGGCATTAATTCACGTACATGATGATCATCCAGACACACAATAGCTGTACCATTTGGTTTGATGTTACCTAGAAAATGAACATAAGCCCTTTTTAGGTTGGCAAAATCTCCATCAAAATGCTCTAAATGATCTGGCTCAATATTAGTTACAATCGCATATGCTGGATGGTATTCCTTAAAGGAGCCGTCACTTTCATCTGCCTCTGCCACTACATAGTCGCTTTTACCAGCTTTTGCATTCGTACCAGCGTTGACTAGTTCACCACCGATAATAAAAGTAGGATCCTCGCCACATGCTTCTAAAATGTGAGCTGTCATCGAAGTTGTAGTGGTTTTACCATGAGCACCAGCTACAGCTACACCTGTTCTTTCATTTAGAATCTTGGCAAGCATCTGTGAACGATGCAGCAGCGGAATCCCCTTTTCCAGGGCCGCTGCAACTTCAGGATTTTCTTTCGATATACTAGTGGAATAAACGACGATATCTGCCCCATCAATATGAGAAGCATCATGACCGATAATCACTTGTGCTCCTTTTTCCTGTAGCTTTCGGGCAAGATCGTTCATCGCTACATCCGATCCTGTTACTTTATATCCTAAATCAACTAATACGCGTGCAATTCCACTCATACCATAACCGCCGATTCCGACGAAGTGGACATGTTGCAATGGTTCCACTTTATTCACCTACCTGTTCTACGGGGATTAAAAAGATTGAGCGTACCAAAGAGATGAAGTAAAGTGATCCGCAAATCAGCAACGTCTCATCGCTCTTCGTCTCGTCGCTCAGCCATTCACGCAACGTGATTTCCCAATTATCAACACGTTCCAGTTGTTCTTGATTAAAGCCACCCATCAAAAAAGCATCCTCTAAGGTATCTACAGAGGCGGCTCTTGGAAAATCAAAGCTCGTGAGATACACGTTGGCAAATTCGAGCGGCGCCTCTTTAAGAACCCGAGCCATTTGAGGCAACGGTTTATCCTCAAGAGCAGAGAACATTAAATGAACTCGCTTTGTATCGCTTGCCAGCTCAGTTAAACTGTCGACTAGCATCGTGATACCTTCCGTGTTATGTGCTCCATCTATCATACATAACGGTTTTCGTGAGACAATCTCCAAGCGCCCTGGCCATGTAGCTTGCGCCAAACCCTTCTTCCTATCTTCTTCCTCCACAAAAAAAGCATAGAATTCTCTCATGAGATCTAGAACCATCAAGGCCACGCCCGCGTTTTGTACCTGATGTTTGCCTAGTAACCCCAATTGATATGTGGAAGAGTTGAGACGAAATAAACTACCATATTCGATATGCTGGGCTCCTCTTGAAGCTTCTGTAAAGAGAGGCTTGGAATAAAATTCGTTACCTAGCCTATAAAGCCTGCTGTTTTTTTGTTTGGTAATCCGAGAAATAACCTCAAGTGCCTCTTCGTGCAGATGTCCTACTACAACAGGCACTCCTGATTTGATTATGCCGGCTTTTTCCAAAGCAATCTCACCAATCGTTGAGCCTAGAACATTGGTATGATCAAGACCAACATTGGTAATGACACTTATGATGGGATGGACAACATTCGTTGAATCCAAACGTCCACCAAGCCCCGTTTCCCAAATCACAATCGCAGGTCTGACCACTCTGCCAAAATAACAGATCGCCAGTAAAGTAATAACCTCAAACTCAGTAGGACAGCCATACTCCGTTTCACGTTCACAGCGCCCCACCAACGGCTTTATTTCATCCACAAGACGAACAAGGTCGTCCTGTGGAATGAGTTGGTTATTAAATCGAATACGTTCGCGAAAATCAGTGATATATGGGGAAGTAAAGGTTCCAACACTAATTCCCGCTTCCAGCATTACGTGTGTCAAAAAAGTGCACGTAGAGCCTTTTCCATTGGTACCTGCCACATGAACAAATAACAAATTTCGTTCAGGATGCCCTAACTCCTCTAGCATCCAATTCATGCGCTCTAAACCAGGTTTAAGTCCAAAACGTAACGGGCTGTGAAGCCAATCCAATGCTTCATCATAAGTAAGAATATGATCTGCCTTCATTTACCGTATGACCCCAATCGTTTAATTATGACAAGAATGAAGCAGACAAGCTTAGGATTCTAGATCAGCTAAACGAGCGATGACCTTTTCACGCTTGTTCGCGTAGTCTGCCATTTTAGCTTTTTCTTCCTCAATAACATTTGCGGGAGCTTTTGCCATAAAGCCTGGGTTGTTCAGCTTTTTCTCGATGCGTTCTACTTCTTTATTTAGTGTATCAATTTCCTTCTCCAAACGCTTGCGCTCCTGTTCCAAGTCAAGTAACCCTGCAAGCGGTAAAAATAACTCTGCACCAGTAACAACAGCGGACATTGCTTTTTCTGGCGCTTCCAAATCAGTACCAATTACTAGTTTTTCAGGGTTGCAGAAACGTACCAAGAACTCTTCTCCACGTTGTAGACTTTGAAGAGATTGTTGATCGTTAGCCTTGATTACTAGTTCAATTTTTTTAGACATTGGCACGTTTACTTCTGCACGGATGTTACGCACGCTGCGGATAATATCCATAAGCAAGCTCATTTCAGCTTCAGCATCGTTAAAAGTTAACTCGCCTTTTGCCTGCGGCCAAGCAGCAATTGTGATGCTTTCACCCTGATGCGGTAGGGCTTGCCATATTTCTTCCGTGATGAAAGGCATGAATGGGTGTAGCAAACGCAACGTCTGATCTAGCACATATACAAGCACTGATTGAGTTGCTTTTTTCGCTTGTTCATCTGTACCGTACAATGGCAATTTAGCCATCTCAATGTACCAGTCGCACAAATCATCCCAGATGAAATTGTATAGCAGACGGCCTGCTTCTCCAAAATCAAACGCATCCATCAAACGAGTAACATCTGCGATGGTTCCTTGAAGACGGGTTAAAATCCATTTATCAGGTGCAGATAATTCTTTGGTTAAATCGATATCTTCATACGTAAAGTCTTGTAGATTCATCAAAGCAAAACGTGAAGCATTCCAGATCTTGTTTGCAAAATTGCGGTTCGCTTCTACTTTTTCCCAATAAAAACGTTGGTCATTACCCGGGGAATTACCCGTTGCCAATGTGAAACGCAAAGCATCCGCACCGTACTTCTCGATTACTTCCATCGGGTCAACCCCGTTACCAAGCGACTTAGACATCTTACGCCCTTCAGAATCGCGGATAATTCCGTGGATTAACACGTGCTCAAATGGCTTCTCACCAGTGAATTCCAAACCGCTGAAAATCATACGTGCTACCCAGAAGAAAATGATGTCGTAGCCTGTTACAAGTACGTTAGTTGGATAGAAGTATTTCATGTCTTCTGTTTCATCTGGCCAACCTAATGTGGAGAATGGCCACAACGCAGAGCTGAACCACGTATCTAAGACGTCATTATCCTGAGAAAGGTTGCTGGAGTTACATTTGCAGCATTCTGTGACATCAACTCGGGATACATGCAACTCGCCACAATCCTGGCAATACCAAGCAGGAATACGGTGGCCCCACCATAATTGTCGGGAAATGCACCAATCACGAATATTTTCGATCCAGCGCAGGTACGTGTTTTTAAAACGTTCAGGAACAAATGTAACACTGTCTTCGGAAGCAGCATTTTTTAGCGCTTCGTCTGCAAGAGGCTGCATGTTAACAAACCATTGTGTCGATAGGTATGGCTCTACTACCGCGTCACTTCGTTCACTATGTCCAACCTGATGAATATGCTCCTCGATTTTAAACATAACGCCTTGATCTTGTAAGTCTTTAATAATTTGCTTGCGACAAGCGAAACGATCAAGCCCTTTATAGGAAGCAGCATTTTCATTCATTACCCCTGATTCATCCATGACAATGATTTGTTCCAAATTATGACGTTGACCCAGCTCAAAGTCATTTGGATCGTGTGCAGGCGTGATTTTAACCGCACCAGAACCAAATTCAGGGTCTACATAATCGTCCGCAACAATCGGAATTTCGCGACCTGTAATCGGCAGAACAACCATTTTGCCAACTAAATCTTTATAACGTTCATCCTCTGGGTGAACGGCTACTGCGGTATCGCCTAGCATCGTTTCAGGACGAGTTGTAGCCACTTCAATAAAGCCGCTTCCATCAGCTAATGGATAACGCATGTGGTGCAGCGCGCCTTTTACTTCTTTATAAATAACCTCGATATCAGACAAGGCTGTACGAGCGGCTGGGTCCCAGTTAATGATGCGCTTACCGCGGTAGATCAAACCTTTGTCATAGAGGCGAACAAATACTTCACGAACGGCACGTGATAAGCCCTCGTCCATCGTAAAACGCTCGCGTGAGTAATCTAGAGCAAGTCCAAGTTTTTCCCATTGTTCACGAATATGATTAGCATAGACATGCTTCCATTCCCAAACTTTTTCTATAAATTTTTCACGGCCCAAATCATGACGGCTTAAGCCCTCTTCACGCAGGTTTGCTTCTACCTTCGTTTGAGTTGCGATACCCGCATGATCCATTCCTGGTAGAAACAGCGTACTGTATCCCTGCATACGCTTAGCACGTGTAATAATATCTTGTAGCGTTGTATCCAATGCATGACCCAAATGTAGCTTACCCGTTACATTTGGAGGTGGGATTACAATCGTATAAGGAGCTTTCTTTGGATCGCGCTCCGCTTTAAAAAATTCTTGTTCCATCCAGTAGGGATACCATTTGGCCTCCGCTGCCTTTGGATCATAGTTTTTTGGTAGTTGTGAATCAAGAGATGCTTGTTCGTTTGCCATAAACCTATTCCTCCTTATAATTGCACATCATTACATGGGCAAATAAAAAAACTCCTCATCATCAAAGGACGAAAAGGAGTTTGTTTCGCGGTACCACCTTTGTTAACGCGCGTTATCATCATTCAAATACATTTCCCACTATGTGAAAGTACGGAACTCACGCGTTCACTCTAACAAGATAACGGTTTGACGCCGATTCCAACTACTTTATTACTTCTCATTTCATTGGAATTGCTCATGGATGACTTTCCATATCCCTACTCCTTAGAGAATCTCGCAGCTAATGATTCTCCCTCTCTGATAAGGTGGGTATATGTACTCTTTCCAATCATAGCATTGCATATATAATCATATACAGCATATTATAGCGAACCCCTAATGGTACGTCAAATAGAGAAAAATGTGAATGCTTACAGACAGAAACGAAAGCTGTTTGATTTACCTTCCCTTCTAAATCAGACAGCCTTCGTTCCTTTTAATGAATCGCTTCCTTCTTAAAACGACCGCCTTTTACATCACGAATGTTTCCAATGGCTAAAAATGCAGACTGATCCCATTCTTCTACAATTGATTTTAATTTGGCCTCTTCCAATCGGGTGATAACGGTAAAGATAATTGTCTTATTATCTCTAGAATATCCACCTTCCCCGTTCAAATAAGTAACACCACGTCCTAGCCTTGCTAGCAGAGCTTCACCAATTTCTCGATGCTTGTCACTAATGATCCAGACTGACCTAGATTCGTTAAAGCCCTCAAGTGTTAATTCAATCATTTTGTAGGCGATGTAGTAAGCAAGTAAGGAATACATCGCTTGATTCCAGCCAAATACAAATCCCGCACTGCCTAAAATAAATATGTTGAAAAACATGATTACCTCTCCAACAGAAAAGGCTGTTTTCCTGTTAAACAAAATGGCTACAACCTCTGTCCCATCCAGCGACCCACCATAACGAATGACCAAGCCTACTCCTATCCCCAAAAATACGCCACCATAAACCGCAGCGAGAAACGGTTCCCTCGTAACAGCGCTGACTGGGTGCAATAAACTTGTAGCAATTGACATGGTCGTAACTCCAAACAATGTAGATAGGGCAAACGTTCTACCTATGTGCTTATAACCAATAATGAGGAAGGGAATATTTAATAAAAATAAGAAAAGACCAATTGGCCAGCCTGTCAAATGACTAAAAATAATAGAAACACCCGTAATTCCTCCATCAATGACTTGATTGGGAATCAAAAATTCTTCTAGTCCAAATGAAAAAATCATGGACCCTAGAATGATAAAAAAAGCTCTCTTGAATAGTTGAACGGTGTTAACCCTTCTATGTTCAATCAAAAGAACCACATCCTCTCTTCTTTATTTGTTTTTTTATATTTTACTGCAATTCATGTAAAGAAACGATTCATAAAGTGCTGCTGGGCTTCACCCTCTATCCGCATACTGCATACACTGTGCAGTAAGGGGTGATCATTATGAATTGGCGACGCTTTAAATACAGTTCTTTTCTACACAATGTAAAAGCTTCCTATAAGCAGTTTCTATTGCCTTTTACAGCCTTTCAGTTTATTAGAACCTTACTATTGCCCACCTCTCTCGATGTATTAATCCTCGGCTTCCTCGCCATTTCTTATGCCGCATTCTCGATGGATTGGCTGTAGTCACGTCATTATGTTTACCCACCCATCATGCAAAAAAACGCCTCCTTTTCCCAAGAAGGCGTCTAAATCAAAATGCTTGATTGGTCCATCTATTTAAGCTCACCAGCCGATCCAAATCCTTTTCCAATCGTTTAACTGCATATAGCTCCGTCCATTCGTACCGTCGATTATAGTAGGACTCCAGATTACGCATGATCCTCTCAGGATATTGCAAAAAGTATCGTAGTAGCGAAATCTCTTCTGGTCGAAGGGGAAACACTTCACTGTACTGTTCAAAAAGATCAGTTGCTGTTTTACTTTCGCCCCCAAGCTGAAAATAATTACGTAGCATTACCGCTACATCACGAATGGGGGTATCGAACACCGTTCGGTCAAAATTTAGTAAACGCACTTTGCCGCTCTCATTCATAACCGTATGACTTGGATCTGGATAACCATGAATGAGCGAGAGGCGAAATTGATTGCTTGTTTCGTGTCGTCTTCGCCAAATGCGTAAATTTTCCAAGGCTTGATTAGCATTGTCAGCAATAAAAGTATGATTTGCTAAAAACGCCACATCAAACGGAGATGCATAATCACGTTCATTAGCGAGATCACGGAACATAGCCAATTGACGAATCCAGCTTTGCCATCTATTAATTAGGGCATCAACGAGCGGCTCCACCTGCTTTGGATCTTCAATTCGGTAATTTTGCGTTAGCTGATGAAACTCCGCCAATCGAACAACTGTGCCCGAAGCCCAGCTAGACAGATTCGCTTTGGAAATTGAAACACTATCCTCCCATTGGGTTAAATAATAAACCTCTCCCCCTTGCTTTACATATGGCTCATCAATTTTGGTATATAAAAGAGGGATAGCACCATCCCAGCCTCTTTGCTCCAAATGCCTCAATACGCCACCCACATAAAGTAGGCGAGTGGCCGGTGTGGCTGTTTTTTTGCAGGAATAACACCCATTTGGAGTAATCCCTTTGAATACACGTGGAGCTTTAACCAACTCAATTGATTGTACATACATATCGTACTCGTTAAACAAGGGAAAGAGTTGATCGTACTGACTCATGACGGTTGCCGTCCTCGCTCTGCTCGCTTCGCCAAGCGTTGCAGATGATAATCCAATTCTCGCTGTCGCATGACTGATTGTTTGACATCCTCTGCAGCTTGTTTATCCTCTTTTGTGCTAGCTTGAAGAACCTTTTCCAACGTTTTCCATAATTCATGCGGATAGGCCATAAAGGAGAGTAGTAAACGAAACTCTTCATAATTCAATGGTTTTACCTCTTCATAACCATCTAGAAAGGCGTCAACCAATGCCGGATCTCCACCATCCAACGCAATTTCCTGTAAAAAGCTTGCTGTATCCTTATGCTGAACAGTGAGAGAGGTTTTATAAAAGCCTCGCAAAAACACTTGATCGTCAACCATTACCCAATTCTTCCGTGATAAGTCCTTATGAGAAGCTGCAAGCACTTCATCTGGTAAGGATACGCTCTGAATCAAGGTAGCACTGCGCTCCATCCGTTCTAAGATTGACGGAAACAAGCTTCCCCATTTATTGCGCTTCTTGGCATTACGATCTCGTTCCCACTGCTTTAAAAATTTTTTTGTCCGATCCAGCCCTTGCTGTGCATGTAATTGTTCTCGTTTCAACAATTCTCCACCAATTTGGAGGGATTGCGCTTGTTGGGCTAAATGCATTTGCGCTGTTATACGACCACATTCCAGCATGTTATCAGTGGTGTAGGCGATAGGTTCTTCTACGCGATGGTGATCCATCATGCTATAACCCTTTTTATTTGATACTATATAAGGCTTCGAATCTTTGGTACGAATAAATCGTTCTACGTTTTTAACCCCCTGACGCGCCATTTGCTCACGCCATCCGTAAGACCAACGCATATATTCTATACGAGGCCATACCCTTACCTCTTTGGTTCCCCTGTTTGTTTCTATTAAATAGTAATCCACTTTTGGTGTTATTTTGGTCGTTTTCAGTTTATATCGTTTGCAGATGGGGGAAATATCTAATTGTTCCTTTGCCATGCCCTTCTCTCCCCTTATTGCGGAATGTAAAGAATTTGCCCCTCTTCTACCCGATCTGTTGACATTCGATTTGCTTCTTTAATTTTGCTTACGGACATTTCATACCGCTGTGCAATGGAATCTAAGGTATCATTTTTTTGGATAATGCACATTTTCAATTTACTGAATTTTTCTGTGCGATCTTGAACAAATGAAGTTAGATTCCCTAATGCATCTTTACGTGAACTACTGGTATCACGTTTTGCTTTCGTTTGCTCTGAAAGCTCCTCCTCTTGTTTACTCTCCTCACGCAGATTTTTATTTTTCTCATTTCCATGTAAGTGTGAGAAAATATTGGAGAAGTTCATCATTTCATTTTGCTCTTTATGATTGTTTTTTGAGCCAATTGCAACCTTCATTTCTTTTTCCTGTTCAACTTGGGATGCTGTATTTTCCTCTGCCGATTTTGCTTCTTCCTTCTCCAATTGAGCCATGAGCACAGTTGCCTCTTCTTCTGTGCTTAATTCCGTCCTGATAGTAGGCTCTTGTTGCTCCTGATCATAATCTGCTGTATGAACTTTTACCTTATTTTCATCTAGTTCGACATGTACTTTGGCAGTTTCTGTTGCTGTTTCTGTTATTCTTTCTGTTATTCTTTCTGTTATTGCTTCTTTTTTTGCTGTTGTGGTTATATCTACCTGATCTCCTTCACTCCCCTCAACTAATTGCACTGTTGATTGAGAGTGATGATTCTCTATCCGCTCTTCATGTTGTTTCGTAACAACTTCTTTTGGTTCTGGAGTTACCTCCGGGCGTTTCGTTGCAGCTTCTTTTGGTTTTGGAGCTACTTCTTGGTGTTTGGCAACCGTCTCTTGGGTTTTTGCAACGGCTTCCTTTGGCTCTGGAGCTATTTCTTGCGGTTTTGCAACGGCTTCTTTTGGCTCCGGAACAGTTTCTTGGCGTTTTTCAGCAACTTCTTTTGGTTCGGCAACTGTCTCTTGGGTTTTTGCAACGGCCTTTTTTGGCTCCGGAACGGTTTCTTGGCGTTTTTCAGCAACTTCTTTTGGTTCAGCAACTGTCTCTTGGGTTTTTACAACGGCTTCCTTTGGCTCTGGAGCTATTTCTTGCGGTTTTGCAACGGCTTCTTTTGGCTCCGGAACGGTTTCTTGGCGCTTTTCAGCAACCTCTTTTGGTTCGGCAACTGTCTCTTGAGATTTTGCAACGGCTTCTTTTGGCTCTGGAGCTATTTCTTGCGGTTTTGCAACGGCCTCTTTTGGCTCCGGAACGGTTTCTTGGCGTTTTTTAGCAACCTCTTTTGGTTCGGCAACTGTCTCTTGCGGTTTTGCAACGGCTTCCTTTAGCTCTGGAGCTATTTCTTGCGGTTTTGCAACGGCTTCTTTTGGCTCCGGAACGGTTTCTTGGCGTTTTTCTGCAACTTCTTTTAGTTCGGCAACCGTCTCTTGGGTTTTTGCAACGGCTTCCTTTGGCTCTGGAGCTATTTCTTGCGATTTTGCAATAGCTTCTTTTGGCTCTGGAACGGTTTCTTGACGGTTTTCAGCAACTTCTTTTAGTTCGGCAACCGTCTCTTGGGATTTTGCAACGGCTTCCTTTAGCTCTGGAGCTATTTCTTGCGATTTTGCAATAGCTTCTTTTGGCTCTGGAACGGTTTCTTGGCGTTTTTCAGCAACCTCTTTTGGTTCGGCAACTGTCTCTTGGGATTTTGCAACGGCTTCTTTTAGCTCTGGAACGGTTTCTTGGTGCTTTGCAACAGCTTCCTTTGGCTCTCTCGATGTTTCCTGATGCTCTGCAATTAATTCAAATGATGCAGATTGCTCAAGGTGAGGTGACTCCTCCTTAAAAGTAACTTCTTCGTAAAAAGATTTACTCTCCTTCTCCTCTATATCTACTTCTGTTTCAACCTGCTCATGATAGGAGACTGGTTCTACATACACTCCATCAGTCATTGCCTCCTGATCTTCCACTGACTCCCTCACATATTCATTAGGATTAGGCGGCTGATACGAAGCTTGATATAGAGATTTAGCGATATGCTCAGGTTGGTACTGCATGCCAGCAACAGGTTGAGGGACTGGGCTAGGTGGAAATGGAGGTGGTTGATAAAACATTTGTTGTGGTGGTGCATATGGTGGCATCTGGGCAAACGGATATTGTGGTGGCTGCTGTTGATAAAACGGCCCTGCCATCGGCTGAAATGGATTTGGAGGTGGTGGGGCAAAAGGAATAGGGTTCGAGTCTACACCTAATCCGCGGCCCGGTCCCTGGTGTCCTGATCCCTGCTGGTAAGAATTTGTTTGATAAAACGGCGGTGTACCATACGGCGGTGCATACTGCGGGGGTTCTGGCCTAGAAATTGGGTGAAATCCATGTTCGTAAGGTGATTGCTGTCCTTTGAAATCTGATTGTAGATTTGAATATGTTTGATAAGGTCCATTTCCTGATTGCTGGATTTCATCGATTTCTTCCCGTTCTGCTTCATCAGCTGCTGTTTCATATGCCTCATATTGTGGATGCTGATAACGAAACCGTGTCGCCGAATCTTGATCCCAGTTATTTTGAGCTATATCTTCTGACTGCATCTGAAAACCCGGAAATGGTTGATATGGCTGGTATTGGTTGGTTTTCTCGAATTGATCAAACGGATTATTTTGATTAATTTGCTCATATTGCTCGTATTGTTGATATTGATCATTTTGTGCACTATGCTCGTATTGTTGATATTGATCATTTTGCGCATACTGCTCATTTTGATGATATTGATCATCTTGCGCACTTTGCTCGTATTGATGATATTGATCATTTTGCGCACTATGCTCATTTTGATGATATTGATCATCTTGCGCACTATGCTCGTATTGATGATATTGATCATTTTGCGCACTATGCTCGTATTGATGATATTGATCATTTTGCGCACTATGTTCGTATTGATGATATTGATCATTTTGCGCACTATGCTCGTATTGATGATATTGATCATTTTGCGCACTATGCTCGTATTGATGATATTGATCATTTTGCGCATTTTGCTCGTATTGATAATATTGATTATTTTGCCCATATTGCTCGTACTGTTCATTTTGCTGGTACTCTGCATGCGCAATCTCATCTATCAATTCTTGTCCGTCTTCGTTCTGATGTTCCAATTGGGACTCTACTTCTTTCTCTAGAGCGGTCAGCTTTCGTTCTAGATCATCAATAGTGACATGCTGATATTCCTGTTCTTCACTCTCATCGTCAGCTACTTGTATATATTCCCAGGTATCAGGTGATTTTTGCGATTGCTGCTCAGCACGAATCTCCTGTTCATTCTTTAGCTGGATTCCATCTATTATCAGGTCAGCGGTAATAAGTAATTGTTTAGGGCCTTTTATCTCATAATCAAAACTATCAATAATCCCATGAATATCAGAAACCTCTTTGGTTCTGGAAATAGGAACAGAGATACTTATTGGGATACGATGCATGATCTCCGCCTCTTCATCAGAGAAAAAAACGCTAGCATCTCCTTGTTCCAACTGCAACGGAGTAAATCTCATTGCCGAAACCAAGGTGTCCGTTCCGCCATTTGCATTGGCGTTCTTGGTCGGCACATACTTGCCTCGCAGTTGTAAGGACCCACATATCGTAATCTCATAATCATTTTCCCTTATCTCTAAATCGGGTAATAACTCCAGTTCCCGTAGCTCTTCAATTTCTGGTTTATCTGATGAGAGAAATATAGTCTCTTTCATTTGAAACGATAACAGTCCATCTTGTACAGACACACCTGCTCCTCCTTTCAGCTCCACAAGCATTTCCCTATATCTATATGGACAGAGCAACAAAAATAGAACATAAGAGAATGATTTGGCATAAGGTTACGTCTTAGCTAGTCGGATCAAAAAAATCCCGCTCTACCTTGATAGGTAAAACGGGACTTCTCATTAAAACGTACAACCAGCCTCTTTTAGATGATCGTACATATTTACTCATGATTACTTAAATAACTCTCTTCTTTTTCGAATGTTTTCGTGATTCTCTGAATAAGTGATGGTAGCCATTCTTGTAAAGGAACGAATAAAAAGCCTGTCTCCTTTGCCTTTTCGTTACTCATGCACCATACTGATTGGGTTATCCCGAACGGAGACATATGTTCATCTGCTGTTTCTGACATAATAATAGCTTGTTTGCCTGTACTATCTTCAATCAGACTGATAAGTCCTTTTAATGTAATACCCCCATGGGAGCAAGCGTTAAAGGTCCCTTCCAGCTCCTCTTCAGCAGCCCATAGCAAAAAGCGTGCAGCTTGGTTAGCTGGAATAAACCCAATAGTTGCATCTAGGTTCGGAATCCCGATCGTCCATTGTTTCATCACATGCTCTACGTGAAAATGCAAACGACGCGTATAATCATCATCCCCCAGAACGATCGGAAAACGAATGGCTGCTACAGGAAAAGGAGCTTCTTGAAAGAACACAGCTTCGGCCAAACGTTTGCCTTCCTTATAGGATGTTTCTTGTCGCGTCACATATTCAACAGGGTAGTGATAAGGATCAAAATCCTCTTCCGTTACAAATCTGTCTGCCTCGTCATAAACAGATAACGTAGATGTAAAAATATAACGGGACACTTTATCGGTAAAAACCTTTATAGCGATCCGAGCATCCTCTGATGAATAGCAAATATTATCAAAAATCATATCGAATTCATAATCCTCAAATGCAGACAGCATGGATTCCTCATCATAACGGTCGACAATAATTCTCTCTACCTGTTTACCAAATGGATCTTCGGTAATCCCTCGGTTTGCAAGGGTAACTTTTATGCCTTTATCCAAAAGCTCCTGAACCAACCTTTTTCCAAAAAAACGAGTTCCCCCTAAAACAAGCGCTGTTTGCACATTATCCCTCCTTATTGTCAAATCCATAGCTATTAAACCAAATGTCAGATTGACTGACCGAAAGCTCAATCGCTTTTTTTATGTACGAAATGGTATTCTGGGGAAGATCATGAATAGAAAACCATGCTAGTTCATCACATTTATGCGGCTCTGCATTATAAATCTCTCCGGACCATTCTGTTGCCGTTACAAAAAAATCGATACGCTCATCATTTGACAAGCGATGCATAATGCCCGTTATCGTTACTTGATCAGGCTTTAAGATGATGCCTGCTTCTTCACGCGCTTCACGAATCGCAGCTTCTATCACCTGCTCACCACCATCAAGGTGACCGGCTACAACACTGTAATTACCATCTTCGTATCCGGTCTGATATCGTCTTAATAGCAAAATGTTGTTATCTTTTCGCAAAAAAATATGCACGGTGACTGGTGCGGTAAATCGCTCTCCTCCCATGTCATTCCTCCCTTGGTGTCCCTATCTTTTTGTTATAAACCCCCTCGTTTATTATATCATCTTGCTAGGAAAAGTAGGTGAACTTTACTTTTTTCAGCAAGTTTTATGAATACAAAAAAACAGACAGATAAGTTCATCTGTCTGCTTCACAATCTATATTCTTCTTTGAAAACATCTCATCTAGACTAGGGTAGCCATTGCCTTATAGCTTGCTTGAATGGTCTTTTCAATATCTTCATCTGTATGCATAACGGAGACAAACATTCCTTCGAATTGGGAAGGTGGAATCATGATCCCTTCTTGCAGCAACTGTTGGAAGTAACGCGAAAATTTATCTACATCTGCAGTTTTAGCTGTCTCATAGTTGATTACTGGGGTATCTGTAAAGAATAAACATACCATCGAACCAACACGATTTACGGTATGAGGAATTCCTAATTTAGTCGCATTAGCCGCTAAGCCTTCTGCTAGTCGTGCTGAACGAGCATCAAGCTGTTCGTAGACCCCTGGCTTACCAAGCTCCATTAATGTAGCAATACCCGCTGCCATTGCTAATGGATTCCCTGATAAGGTTCCTGCTTGATACACACTTCCCGCTGGAGCTACATGCTGCATAATTTCACGTTTCCCACCGTATGCACCGACTGGCAAACCGCCACCAATGACCTTACCCATCGTGGTTAAATCAGGTGTGATACGATACAAGTCTTGCGCACCGCCGCGAGCTACACGGAAGCCTGTCATTACTTCATCAAAGATCAACACGGTACCATGTTTTTCCGTAATGCTACGCAGTTCCTCTAGAAAGCCCGGCTGAGGTGGTACTACACCCATGTTTCCGCCAATTGGTTCTACAATAACAGCAGCTAATTCTGAGCCGAATTTTTCAAAGGCAAGGCGTACACTATCGATGTCATTATATGGTACCGTAATCGTATTTACTGCAGTTGTTTCAGGCACACCAGGGCTATCCGGCAGGCCTAAGGTGGCAACACCCGAACCAGCCTTAATCAGTAAACTGTCCGCGTGGCCATGATAACAGCCTTCAAACTTCATAATTTTATCACGCTTTGTGTACCCACGCGCCAAACGAAGCGCACTCATTGTTGCTTCGGTCCCTGAATTTACCATTCTCACAACTTCTACTGAAGGAACAATGTCACACACTAGCTTTGCCATTGTGGTTTCACGTTCTGTAGGTGCCCCAAAGCTAGTACCTAGTAAAGCAGTTTCACTAATCGCCTGCAATACTTTTGGATGAGCATGCCCCAAAA
Source organism: Brevibacillus laterosporus LMG 15441 (assembly GCF_000219535.2). Lineage (NCBI taxonomy): Bacteria > Bacillati > Bacillota > Bacilli > Caryophanales > Paenibacillaceae > Brevibacillus > Brevibacillus laterosporus. Next base: position 1,295,949 of record NZ_CP007806.1, on the reverse strand, counting down.
TCAAAGGTCCCCAGGAGCCAATATAATCAATATAAGTATGCCCATCAACATCTGTAATACGGGAACCTTCCCCTTTTTCAATATAAATAGGATTGCCCCCTACGCTTTTAAATGCACGCACAGGACTATTAACCCCACCGGGAATGTATTGTACCGCTTCTTTATGTAGTTCAATTGATTTCGTGAATTGTCGAGTCATTCCACTCACCCCATTAGAATCTGTTATCGTGAAACTGGTAGAAAAAACGCTTGTTTGAAGGTGATCAAACAAGCGTTTTCCTGTTATGACAATATGCTCCTTATCAGGAAACAGCGCATGCATTCCATGCTATCGGATATTGTGCGCGATTACTTATCCAATCCCAGTTTTGCCGCCATCTCATTTTCCCATTCATAAATCTCAGGTGTAAAATAGGATACGCGTGTTTTCTTGTATTCCTTCGTAGAGTACAATGTAATACGGTCAGTGATACCTGTTTCATCCTCAATGGCTTGTAGGATTGATTCACACTCTTCCTTATCACGACCATGTACCATCGTAAAGATGCTGTACTTCCAATCTGGATAAGTAGGACGTAAATAGCAATGGCTAACCGCTCGGAAGGAACCCATTTTCATTCCAATTTCCTCTGCTTGTTCTGCTGGTACGTTCCATACACCCATACCATTTGCACGGAATCCAGCTTTGCGGTGGTTTAGTACCGCAGAGAAACGACGCATTTGGCCACGGTCTACCAATACTTTCGCGTGGTTCAATAATTCCTCTGTTGTCATGCCAGCATTTTTTGCCCATTCATCAAATGGACGCGAAACAATTGGCAAATCCTTTTGTAGTTCGATAATCACCTTGATATCTTTATCAGTGATCCCTAGATCAATCGCTGCCTGGCGCATTTCTTCTGTGTAAGTAGGAGCAGATTTTGTATTCGCTTCTGCCTCTTTTTTCACATCTAGTTGTACTCCGATTTTAAATAGTTTTAGAGTAGGTAGAATGCGAATCGATTCCACATTAGACAATTCTCCTAAGATTTCAACCGTTTTTTCCAACCCAAAACGACTGTTCGGAGGTAGAGCAATCGTAAACCACAGGTTAAAGTCATGGTTGCGTTTATAGTTATGTGTAATACCCGGGTGGGAGTTAAAAATCTTTACAGCCATTTCATCTAATTTATCAGGAGCAATCCGAGCCGCTACCAGACTTGATTTATATCCTAATGCTTTTGTATCACAAATAGCAGAGATTTGACGGATAGAATCACCTTTCATTTTTTCCAGGCGAGCCATTAACTCTTCTTCTGTTGTCCCTAAATTTTTTGCCATAACCTTAAATGGTTCAGGAACCAATGGAATCTCTTTTTGAATGGCATCCAAAATCTCTTTATCTAACGCATCTAATAAGTCAACCGACATGTTATGAACCTCCTTGTAGCCACTTGGCAACATCTTTAGCATGGTACGTAATGATTAAATCAGCACCTGCGCGTTTGAATCCCGTCATTGTTTCCATAACAACGCCTTGCTCGTCAATCCAGCCATTTGCACTAGCTGCTTTTACCATGGAATACTCTCCACTGATATTGTAAACAACTAACGGCAAATCAAAGCTTTGACGTAAGCGTAAAACCATGTCCATGTAAGCAAGACCTGGTTTTACCATTAAGAAGTCGGCCCCTTCCATCACATCGGATTCTGCTTCGCGCAAACCTTCACGCGCATTAGCATAATCCATTTGGTAGGACTTACGGTTACCGAACTTCGGAGCGGATTGAGCTGCTTCACGGAACGGGCCGTAGTATGCAGAAGCATATTTAACCGCATAAGACATAATCGGAATATGTGTAAATCCAGCTTCATCTAAAGCTTCACGAATGGCGGTAACAAATCCATCCATCATATTAGATGGCGCAATGATGTCAGCGCCAGCTTTAGCCTGTGATACAGCAGCTTGGCTTAATAAAACAAGAGACTCATCATTTAGTAGCTCTCCACATTCATGCAAAACACCACAGTGGCCATGATCCGTATATTCGCATAGGCATGTATCTGCAATAACAAGCAACTCAGGGAAAGAGGCTTTTATGTGACGAATTGCTTGCTGTACAATCCCATTGTCTGCATAAGCTTCTGTTCCAAGCGCATCCTTATGCTCTGGAACCCCAAACAAAAGAACAGCCTGAATGCCTAGACTAACGATTTCTTCAACTTCTTCATGAAGACGATCCAAGGAAAAATGATAAACGCCAGGCATAGAGGAAATTTCATTTTTGATGTTTTCCCCTTCTACTATGAACAGCGGATAGATCAAATCTTCTACTCGCACATGGTTTTCTCGTACAAGGTTACGCATCGCTTGGCTTCGGCGCAAACGACGATGACGGTCAAATTTAATCATGATCTACTTCCCCTTTTACGTGGTAATTAGTGCATTGACTAGTCCTTCAATTGTATATTCACTTGCCATGATATCCACTTGCAAGCCTGCTTGTCTTGCCGTATCCGCTGTAATCGGTCCAATGCAAGCAATCTGTACACCCTGAAGTAATTGGGTAAGATCGTATTCCTTCAGCGCTTCCACAAAGTTTTTGACCGTAGAGGAGCTGGTAAATGTAATGATCTGTATCGCCTTTTCTTCCAATAGGGAAACCGTTTCCCCAATGTTCTGTGCATCTATAACTGTATCATAGGTATCTACTTCCGTCACTTCCATGCCGAGAGTTCTCAGCTCTCGTGGCAATGTTTCGCGCGCTATATCCGCACGTGGAAGCAAGACTTTAGAGCCTGGCTGTAACTCATCCTTAAGGGATTCAACCAAGCCCTCTGCAAGAAACTCACCAGGTAAGACATTTACCGTCAAGCCTCTTTCTTCTAGCATGGAGGCGGTTTTCGGACCAACGGCCGCAATCTTACCAGTTAGGGTACGAATGTCAATCTTTAACTCACGCAAGCGTTTAAAGAAGAATTGAACCCCATTTGGACTAGTAAACATGACCCAGTCAAAAGCTGATAGCTGTTGCAATGCGGTATCCAATTGCGGTAAAGCTTGTGGCTCAACCATCTTTATCAGCGGGAATTCATATGCCTCCCCGCCTAATTCATTGATTTGATTCGATAGTTCACTGGCTTGACTTCTAGCACGCGTAACGAGTACACGCTTCCCAAACAACGGCTTTTTCTCAAACCATTGTAATTTTTCACGAAGCGTAACCACTTCTCCAACCACAATGATAGAAGGATTTGTTAAACCTGCCTGCTCACGCTTCTCTACAATGTCCTCTAAGGTGCCGACCAAGGTTTCCTGTTCGACTAAAGTCCCCCAACGCACCAAAGCTACCGGTGTTTGTGGAGAGCGACCATTCTTCATTAATTGTTCCGTAATATAGGGGAGATTGCCTACTCCCATGTAAAAGATGATCGTGCCAACAGCCGTGGCTAATTTTTCCCAGTTAATGCTTGATTCTGTTTTCTCTGGACGCTCATGTCCTGTCACTATTGCTAACGAGGAATTAAAATCGCGATGGGTCACGGGGATGCCTGCATACGCCGGAGCAGCAATCCCTGAAGTGATCCCTGGTACAATCTCAAATAAAATATCGTGCTTAGCCAATTCTTCAGCTTCTTCTCCAACACGCCCAAAGATAGAAGGGTCCCCGCCTTTTAGACGAGTAACCACTTTCCCTTCTAATGCTTTATCGACTAATACCTGATTGATCTCTTCCTGGGTTAGGGTATGACGATCAGGTAGTTTTCCACAATAGATTAACTCTACGTCCGGTTTTGCATGAGCTAGCAATCGTGGACTTGCCAAGCGATCATACACGATGCAATCAGCCATTTGAATCGTTTCCAAACCACGCACCGTAATTAGCTTAGGGTCACCAGGCCCAGCACCTACTAAGAAAACTTTTCCTTTATTCATTGACGGTTCTCCTCCAATACTTTAGCAAGCACTTCTCGCGCCCCCTGACGGAGCAGCTCTTCTGCCAAATTTTCACCCAATGCTTGAGGATTGTCTCCAGTCAATGTTGCTTTAAACAATTGGCTTCCGTCAGGAGACCCTACCATCCCTGTAATGCTAATGGAAGGCTTTTGATTTGCATCAAGCTGTACTTCTGCATAAGCGCCAATCGGCACTTGACAGCTTCCCTCCATTTTGTGAAGAAAAGCTCGCTCCGCTTCAACCGCATAACGGGTCTCCAGATGATCAAACCGTTGTAAAAGTGACATCATTTCAGCATCATGTGTACGGCACTCAATAGCAAGCGCCCCCTGCCCCACCGCAGGGAGACTGATTTGTGGATCAAGATACTGCGTGATCGTGCCCTTCCACTCCACACGTTTAAGACCGGCAGCAGCCAGAATAATTGCATCAAAATCTTCTTCCTCTAGCTTGCGGATTCGTGTATCAATATTTCCCCGAATCGGTTTAATAATGAGATCAGGTCGGTAATGTAGCAATTGGGAGGAGCGGCGCAAACTGCTCGTTCCCACCACAGCGCCTTGTTTTAGCTCATCTAGCGTCTTACCGTCCTTGGAAATCAGCACATCCCTCGGGTCTTCCCTTTTTGGAATGGCACCGATCGTCAAACCTTCTGGTAAGACAGCAGGCATATCTTTTAAACTATGGACAGCCATATCAGTTTGTTCTTCCAACAGGGATTGTTCAATTTCTTTAACAAACAGACCTTTACCGCCCACTTTGGAAAGTGTAACATCCAGAATGCGATCTCCCTTTGTAACAATCTCTGTGATGCTAAAACTTGATGCAGGGTCTATTTCACGCAAACGAGCCAGCACCCATTTTGTTTGGGTAAGTGCCAGCATGCTTTTACGCGATCCAACTTTCCACTCTTTCATGTCTGCCTCCCTATAATTGCTCTCTTTGTTTCACCTGTTGTAGTAAAGCATCTGCCATCTGCTCTCTTTGCAGGGAAGGCGCCTCTACATATCTATCATCAAGCAACTCTTGAAAGATTTGTTTGCGCACGTTCGCATCTTTAATCTCCTGTAAAACCTTTAAACGCATCTGGGCTAAAAAGTCAACATAGCCCTCATATTCCTGACCAAACTCTCGTTCTAGCCTTCTACGCAGCTTACTTGCCAAACTAGGGCTTGCACCCGAGGTAGATACAGAAATCACTAGCCTGCCTCGCTTGACCGTAGAAGGAACGATATAATTGCATAGGTCTGGTCGGTCTGCAATATTTATAAAAGCCTTGGTTCTTTTCGCTTGTTCATATACCGAATAGTTGACATGCCGATGATTGGTCGCAGCTACGATAAAAAAATACGGACTTAAATCCTGTCCCTGATACAGCTCACGTTTCCAATTGATCTTCCCCTGCTCGGTCCATTCAGCTAACAATGGCGTTATCTCAGGAGAAATAATGGTGATAATTGCCCCACATTCCAGTAGAGAACCTACCTTACGTTGAGCTACTTCTCCACCACCAATAACTGCACAGAGCATTCCCTCCATTTTAACATGAATTGGATAATGCGGATTCATCTGCCCCACCTCTCTACGACCATTGATGAAATTGTGAGTAGGGATCAATCAGCAAAAAATTAAGCAATAAACATACAAATGCAATGATGTTTATCCATGCTGCCACTTTTCCCAACCATTGATTCCGAACCCTTTGATACAACAGCATACTATATAAAATCAGAACGACGATCGACATACACACTTTCGCGTCCATCCAAAATCCATGTGAAAAAATCAATTGTGCCCAAATACTGCCTAAAATGACTGACAACAAAAGTAGCGGCACACCAAAAATGTTTAGTTTAAAAGAAAACGCATCCAATTTCTCCAAACTTGGGAGCCGTTGCCACAGTGGTGTCCATTTTTTTTGCTTCAGCATATGTAGATTCACTAGATACATACCTGAGAATATCATGGACACGGCCAGTAATGCGTAACTAATGATAGCAATTGTCACATGAATAAAAATAAAATCAGAGATAACTCCGCTGTGTTGCGGAGTTGCTGGCTCTGAAAAGAACATGGATAAGGTGAGAACTCCAAACCCGATTACATTAGTAAAAAATAGTAAGAAATCAATGCGAGCTACAGCATGTATGATCAGAGAAAGGGTCACCAATACCCAAGAATAAAAAACTAAGGTTTCAAAAAAGGTAACAACGGGCAAATATGACTTTACGATCATTTGGTAAACAAAAAAGATGGTTTGTAACAACCAGACAATCGAGAGTAGTCCTAGCGCAATTTGCTTCATTCGCCGGTTACTCTGCAAAAAATCATTGAAGTAACAAAGTACACCCGCTGCATAGAGAAAGATGGTCAAGTCATAGAGCCACCTTGCATTTGCCATACACGCTCACCTTTCCCTACTATCTAGATCACGCCCATTTTCTCAATTGCCTGTGAAAACAGGCGGAGCAGGAAGAAATCCATTTCTTCCTCGTCTCTTGCTAGAAACGCTGTTCACGTGATTGTAATGAAACAGCTTTTTCACGTCTTAAGCTCTCACGCTTTTGTTGCTCCCATAATGCTTCCTGTTTTTTACCTTCCAATCTTTCATCCAAAGCAAAAATTGTAGAAAAGATATCGAGTACCTCTTCTCCTTTCTTTTGGACGGTCAACTCCTTGAGTTGTACGATTGGATCATGCAGCAATTGAGAAATAATTCCACGTGTATGCTTGCGGATAATATGCATTTCCTTCTCATTTAAATGAGGCAACTTGTTTTCAATTTTGCGGATTGCTTCTCCATGAATGGAAAATGCTTTTTCACGCAATGCCGCAATCAAAGGCACAACGCCCAGCGTCTGTTTCCAGTTAATGAACTCCTGCTTTTCTTCCTCAATCATAAGTTCAATACGCTCTGCTTCTTTGGAGCGTTCAGCTAGATTGCTCTGAACAATGCCCTCCAGATCATCTATGTCATACAGGAATACATTTTCTAGCCCATGAATATCAGGATCAAGATCACGCGGCACGGCGATATCAATCATAAACAATGGCTTATGAGGACGCTGCTTCATAATCGGCTTTAATTGTGCTTTTGTTAACACAAAACCGGTTGCTCCCGTCGAACTGATGACGATGTCTGCTTTAGCCAGCTTCTGGGGCAGATCCTCCATGGTACAGGCTTCACCGCGGAACTGTTCCGCTAAGGTCTGTGCACGTTCCAGAGTACGGTTTGCTACTGTCACATGCGCTACTCCGTTTGCGTGCAAATGCTTAGCTGTTAACAAGCTCATTTTACCTGCACCTAAGATCAGTACATGCTTATCAGCAAAGCTTCCAAAAATCTTTTTGCCAAGCTCAATCGCGGCATAGCTGATAGATACAGCATTTTGGCCTACAGAAGTCTCTGTATGAGCCCGTTTTGCAAGGGTTACAGCCTGTTTAAACAGTGTATTAAAAATGGTTCCAGTAGTCTCATGTTGTTGTGCTAGGAGAAAAGCGTTGCGAATTTGACCAATAATCTGTGTCTCGCCCATTACCATGGAATCGAGTCCACAGGTTACACGGTATAAGTGCTCAATCGCTTCGTCATTTTCCTTTACGTACATATAATCGAGAAGCGACTCTTTCTCTACGCCAAACCATTCTGCAAGAAAATTCCGTGTATAAAATCTACCGGTATGCAACTGATCGCAAACCACATAGATTTCAGTACGGTTACAGGTTCCTACAATGATACATTCTAGAATGCTTTTGGTATGAGATAGAATATGAAGTGCTCTCGGCGTGCTGTCGTCATTAAACGTGAATTTTTCACGAATTTCGACAGGCGCTGTCTTATAGTTTAGGCCGAGCAGTAAGATTTCCATAGCCTTCCTCCCGTGTCATTCAAATACGGATTTTAGCTTCTTTATTATAACATTATGTCCGTAAGCAAGTAGTTTAAAATGTGAAATTTTCATTAAAGTTATCCAAAAAACCTTGTCAAATGTGCTATTCACTGGTTCGACAAATTACTTTCAGGATTTCACATCTTTTTCCACAAATTAACATTCGTTCATCTTGTTAATTTTATCCAGATTTTCACTATCTTAGTTTGTCTCGTTTTTACTTATTCATGCTTCTTTCGGAACTATCAAAAAACTCCTTCCTTCCCTGTTTATCTACTCTTATAATGAGTACTATAGCTCGAAATCAGCCAACATATTTTCTAGAAACGAGGTAGTAGGGTGAAAAAAGCATTGATGGTTGACTGTTTATTGTTATGTATCGTTTTTATCTGGGGAGCAACCTTTGTGGTCGTTCAGAATGCGGTTCACATGCTTCCTCCCAATACGTTTAATGCGATCCGTTTTTTTAGCGCTTCGTTATTCTTGTCCCTTATCTACTTTATTCGAAATCCAAGGGCTTGGCAAACCTGTAACTTTTCTTTGGTACGCAGCGGTGTATTTCTAGGCTTTTGGCTGTTTGTCAGTTATGCAACTCAAACAGTAGGACTCTTGTATACCTCACCATCAAAGGCAGGATTTATTACAGGTCTGTCGGTTGTGCTTGTGCCCTTACTCTCGATTGTTGTACTTACGCATAAAGTGAAAGCCTCTACCTTTATCGGCGTCTGCATGGCCGTAATTGGACTTTACTTATTAACAATGAATGGAACTCTTTCTCTTACATTTGGCGATTTTTTAGTGCTTTGCTGTGCGATTTGCTTTGCCATGCAGATTGTGTTGACCGGTCGATATTCTCCTCGGTTTCCTACGATGCCCTTAGTAATCATTCAATTGTTCACTGTCTCTTTTTTCAGTATGTGCTACGCCCTTCTTTTAGAGGATTGGCAAGCGATATATAACCCTTTCATCATAGGACACCCTGAGGTTCTATGGGCGCTATTTATCACGGCAATTCCAGCTACTGCCCTTGCATTCTTAGTGCAAACCTCTTTTCAAAAGGACACCTCTCCAACGCATGTGGCACTGATCTTTGCCTTAGAACCAGTCTTTGCAGCCTTCACCTCCTATCTATGGATTCACGAGCTGTTGACGATGAAACAATTGATCGGCTGTGCTTTTATCCTAAGTGGTATGCTGTTTTCAGAACTGCCTATTCTATTCTGGCTACGCAATCTAAAAGCCAAAATATCTGCTTAGCCTTCTACAGTCTTATCTCTATAGAGTTAGCTTTTGTACGTAAAAAATCAAACAGACATCTTCCTTCTTGCGAATAGAAAGGTGCCTGTTTGATTTTGCTTTCAATCTTATACACGACGTTTCCAAGTTCGATAATTTCGCACTTCCAAGCTAAGCGCCTCTACCATTAACCGCATGACATTGCTACTTACCTTCTCAGGAAGCTTTTCCGCTTGCCGTAATCTTCGCCTCATTCGTAAAAAGTAGAAGATTGCCCGAAGCGTTTGTCCCTTCCGACCAGCATCAATTAAACGTGTTGCCGTTTTGCCTAATTTAGCCCAGTATGCATACTTTTTCAGCCAGCCTTTTATTTCTTTATATAACCTTTCATTTTGCATACCGTTCAATAGGTGCCTTGCAGAGCTCTCCATTTCGGAAAAGGTATGCTCTAGGATTTCCACAGCCTTCTGTTGATCGCCGTGAAAAAAGTGGTAGCGAAATTGATGTAATTTTTCCAGTAGCTGCGGCGCTTCCTCGTCACACAAAAACGATGCGCGCACATGATCGGCAAACAAAAGAAAGGCATCAAAATCTTGAGACCCCGCTATCTCTTTCACTGCACGTTGGAAGGCTTCTTCCGGATCATAGGAATCAGGATGGGTTAAATATTCGCCGATCGTCATGATAGGAATTTTGGAGCTTTCCGGATATTCCATTGCATTAGCTACATACCCCGTAGCAAAACGGAAGAGAGTAGCATCCCTATTTTGCAAAGGACCAATGTGCAGCTCACTCGACATCACCAGATCATTCACCGGATAATTATCCCAATAAAGCGGGAAGTGTCGTGTTTGTTCAAAAAAGTATTGGGAGTCTGCTTCCGTTAGATAAGGAGAACAGACAAACCTCCCCGTCCAAAACAGATCGATTTCTGTTGGTAAATGCTGTCCCAGATAGGTAATATACGCCTCATCACCTCTACCATGATAAACCGTAGGGCATACCACGAGATGGATGTCATCCTTACTAGTCTCTTTTAGCTTGTTCCAGACCAAAAGAGTAACCTGCACATGCGCCTCTGCTAAATGAATGAATGCCTCTTGATCACTTTTGTGCATTAATTCCTGTGGAATATCATCAAACAACAGAGCAAATTTCGTCACACCGCAGGCAAGGAGATTCTCGTACTTTTCTATCAATCTATCTACGTGCTTCGAGTTGGCATACTGCATGCTCATTCCCGGACTGAGACAATAATAAAAGGCACATCCCACCGAATGTGCCTCTGAAATCAGCTCCGAAATGAGACGCATTTGGGCGGGAGAATGATGCATCTGCCAATCATCTCGCAGGATCGCATCATCTTTGGGCGCATAAAAATAGGCATTAAAGCCATGCTGACTGATAAAGTGCAGCATATCAATCCGATCCTCATGCGACCACGGCTTACCGTAAAATCCTTCAATAAGTCCCCGTAATGCAAATCCTTGTGAAGACATCCTTTCTCCTCCTCGGGAAGCTGTTTGTCTATCTAAGCTGCTGGTGTCTTTCTAACGTAGCCTGATTTAGTTACTCGTTACCTTCCAGTATATGAGCAGATTCTTCGGGTGATTCCTGCTTGCCTTTTAACCTGCGTAAAATTTCTCCCCATAATTCATCTCTGCCTTGTCCCATTTCTGTAGAGAAAACAATGAGAGCATCTGTTGACTGGAAATTCAAAGTTTGACGAATAACTTTTAAATGCTGTAGCCATCTTCCGCGAGAAATCTTATCGCCTTTCGTTGCTACCACGATAGTAGGGATTCCAAGCTCCTTGCAATATTCATACATGCTAACGTCCTCTTTGGAGGGAGCATGGCGAATATCTACTAGCTGAACAACAAATCTAAGCTCTTCTCGCTTGCTCAGGTAAGCATCTATCATACCGCCCCAGGTCGACTTAATGGACTTGGAAACCTTCGCATATCCATAGCCTGGAAAATCCACAAAGTACATTTGATTATTCACTTTAAAATAGTTAAGTGTTTGCGTTTTTCCGGGACGCGAGCTTGTCCGAGCAATTGCTTTACGACTTAACATTTTATTGATTAAAGATGATTTCCCCACATTGGAACGACCCACCAGAGCAATCTCTGGCAGGCGATCCTTTGGGTATTGTTGAGGCCCTACGGCACTAATAATAAATTCTGCTGAAGTAATCTTCATTTCTTTTTCACCATTTTCCCTTGCACAAAAGCATATTTAATCACGTCATCCATCTGTTCTACCGGATGGAACGTCATATCATTTTTCACACTTTCTGGAATATCTTCTAAGTCTTTCTCGTTTTCAATTGGCAAGATAATGGTAGTTAGGCCGGCACGATGGGCAGACAGTACCTTTTCCTTCAAACCGCCAATCGGCAATACACGACCACGTAATGTAATCTCACCCGTCATACCCACTTCTTTACGCACAGGAATATTTGTCAAAGCAGATAACAAGGCCGTTGCCATTGTAATTCCTGCGGAAGGACCATCCTTTGGAATTGCTCCTTCTGGCACGTGAATATGAATATCATTTTTCTCTAGGAATTCCTGAGTAATATCCCATTGACCAGCACGAGAACGAATATAGCTGAGAGCAGCTTGAGCTGACTCCTTCATCACGTCACCTAGTTGACCAGTTAATGTGAGAGTACCTTTACCAGGATAAACACTTACTTCAACATTTAAGGTATCTCCCCCCACCTGAGTCCATGCTAATCCAGTAACAGAACCCACCTGGTCTTCTTTCTCTGCTAGACCATAGCGGAATCGCGGTTTACCTAGCAGGTTCTCCAAGGTCTTAGGTGTCACAACTACGCGTTTCTTTTCTCCACTGACAATGATTTTTGCAGCTTTACGGCACAGATTCGCTGCTTCACGGTTCAGGTTACGTACCCCTGCTTCTCGTGTATACTGACGAATCACCTTCATCATGGCTTCATCGGCCACTTGGAGCTTCTCTTTTGTGATACCATGGGACTTTATATTTTTAGGAAGGAGATAATCCTGCATAATATGGAATTTCTCTAGCTCGGTATAGCCGGAAATTTCGATCGTCTCCATCCGATCAAGCAATGGTCTTGGTATGGTATGAAGCGTATTTGCCGTTGTTAAGAAGATAACGTTGGACAAATCATAAACTTCTTCTACATAATGATCACTAAATTTTTCGTTCTGATTTGGATCAAGCACTTCTAATAAGGCTGACGCTGGATCTCCGCGGAAATCACTCGCAAGCTTATCGATCTCATCAAGCAGAATAACAGGATTAACAGTACCTGCTTGGCGCATGGATTGAATGATTCGGCCTGGCATCGCTCCTACATAGGTGCGACGATGTCCACGAATTTCTGCTTCATCACGCACACCACCAAGCGAGATACGGATAAATTTCCGGCCCATCGCTCTTGCAATAGATCTACCCAAGGAGGTTTTACCTACACCTGGAGGGCCTACAAGGCATAGAATCGGTCCTTTTAAATCACTTACTAATTTTTGTACAGCAAGATACTCTAGAATGCGCTCTTTTGGTTTTTCAAGGCCATAGTGGTCTTCATTTAAAATCGATTCTGCATGGGCAATATCTAGATTATCCTCTGTCTTTTTCGTCCATGGCAAGGAGAGTAATGTATCAATATAAGTGCGAACCACACTGCTTTCTGCAGAAGTAGCTGGCATCTTATCTAGGCGATCAAGTTCTTTCTCCAGCTTAACCTTGATACGCTCTGGGGCGTCGGATTGGAGCAATTGCTCACGTAAATCATCCATTTCCCCATTTCGCCCGTCACGATCACCTAGCTCCTTTTGTATGGCCTTCATCTGTTCGCGCAGGTAATATTCTTTTTGCGTTTTTTCCATTTGCTTTTTAACGCGCTGACCAATACGTCGTTCTAGTTCCAGTACTTCTCGTTCGTTATTTAAGATATTAAGTAAGATTTCTAGACGACGATGCACATCTACTGCTTCTAATACGTCTTGCTTATCCTTTATTTTAAGCGGTAGATGGGATGCAATGACATCCGCCATGCGCCCCGCTTCGTCAATATCACTAACTGAGCTTAGCGTCTCAGGGGATACTTTCTTAGAAATTTTGATATATTGCTCGAACTGCTGTAAAACAGTTCGCACCATAGCTTCGATTTCATTTTCATTTTCCACGGTTTCCGGTAAATATGTAATCGAAACGTAGTAATAATCATCTTTTTGCAGATATTCGTTAATAGAGGCACGCTCTAAGCCTTCCACTAGTACACGAATTGTTCCATTAGGTAGCTTTAACATCTGCTTCACTCGTGCAACTGTACCTACCGAATAAATTTGTTCTGCATCCGGTTCCTCCACCTGCACATCCTCTTGCGTTGATAGCAGAATATAATTATCATCTACCATCGCTCTTTCAAGAGCCCTTACGGATTTCTCACGTCCTACATCCAAATGCAACACCATGCTTGGGTAAACCAATAAACCACGAAGCGGAAGCAGTGGTATTTCACGGGATCCTGTATGTTCACTCATGACCAAGCACCTCCCATTCTAAGGCCACGATATCTCTCTTTTATAATGTCTGAAAGACGGTATCGTCTCATTGTATCGCAAAATGATACCCAATGTCTAATGACCACATGCATTTGCTTATATTACATGCCTTCATTTCGACATTTGTAACACACATACGATGATGAAGCCGTTTTTATTATACCCAAAAATTCCTAATCTTTCATAGAAGCTTCTGCTTCTTCGTACACTTTGATTAAAAAAATATGGGATAGAGATAGGCCCCGCCTAGCCATATAGGAACGGAGCCTATGTGTAAAACAAATGAATCTATCCTCTTATGCTATAACGGTAAAGTGCCTGGCTGAATGCCCTCCACTTGTACAGGTACACTAAACGGCGGCAAGTACGTTTCTTCGGTCTGGTCTGTTTCGTCAATTTGAGTTAAAGCACCTTGGTCTACAAATGCCATTTGGATTGCTTCCTCTACATAATGGATTGCGATTACTTCAATACCTTCTATATCCGCAAAGATCGTCTGCCAATTCTCTGCTGGAATGAAAACACGTTTAGCCCCTGCTTGACGAGCTGCTTCTACTTTAGCAACCACTCCGCCAACTGGCTTTACCTTACCATGGATACTAACCTCGCCTGTAACGGCCAATAAATTATCAATAAGTCTTTCTTTGATAGCCGAATAGATTGCGATTGCAATTGTTAAGCCTGCGGAAGGGCCATCCACAGGCACACCACCGGGAAAATTAATGTGTAAATCATAGTCATATGGCTGAATGCCTAGGCGGTGAAGAACAGTTAATACATTATCAATGGAGCCTTTCGCCATAGATTTACGGCGAATGGTTCGGCTCGGACCCCCTAACTCCTCTTCCTCCACTAAACCAGTCAGAGTAAGTTTGCCTGCACCTTTAATAGGGGCTAATGAGGCGGTTACCTCCACTTCCATCACGGTTCCCATGTTAGGACCATAAACAGCCAGCCCGTTGATGACACCAATTTGAGCTTGCTCATGTACTTGTTTTTCTTGACGAGGCGATTTTTGACTGCTATGTACCACCCATTCCACGTCCTGAGTGGTTACGATCTCACGTCCTTCTGTCATACATATTCCTGCAGCTATCTGTAATGTATTAATGGCTTCACGTCCATTGGTTGCATAACGCTCTATCACTGCAATCGCGTCATTCTCCACCTGAATTTGCATTTTTTTCATGGCCTTAGAAACAATACTTCCAATCTCATTAGGCTGTAGAGGCCGGAAAAATATCTCTAAACACCGCGAGCGCAAGGCGGGGGGAATTTCTTCTGGTGTACGTGTTGTAGCTCCGACTAAACGAAAATCAGCCGGGAGTCCATATTGAAAAATCTCATGGATATGGGCAGGTATCTGAGTGTTCTCTTCGCTGTAATAAGCGCTCTCCAGCATTACTTTTCGGTCTTCCAACACTTTTAGCAGTTTATTCATCTGTACTGTATGTAGCTCGCCTATTTCATCTAGAAATAAAATCCCTCCATGTGCCTTGGTAACGGCACCTGGCTTGGGTTGTGGGATACCAGCTTGCCCCATAGAGCCCGCTCCTTGATAAATTGGATCATGCACGGAACCAATTAGCGGATCAGCAATGCCGCGTTCATCAAACCTAGCAATAGTTGCATCAATTTCCACAAATTTAGCGTCCTGTTTAAAGGGGGAAAGCGAGCTTTTTTTGGCAGCTTCCAGCACGACACGGGCAGCAGCTGTCTTCCCTACCCCTGGGGGTCCATAAATAATAACATGCTGCGGGTTAGGCCCACATAACGCTGCTCGTAATGCTTTTAACCCGTCCTGCTGTCCAACGATATCTTCTAGCTTACTAGGTCGTGTTTTCTCAGATAATGGCTCAGTCAATGCGACCATTTTCATTTTACGTAAATGATCTACCTCTTTACGGGATTCTTTTTCCGTTGAAACCTTTGTTGTTCTTTGCATCTTTAACAGATTAAAAAAGTAGATGCCTATAATGATCCCAACGACAAGCTCAATAGCCCCTACTATGACCGTTGTATATTCCAATTCTATACCCTCCCAAGTAATGCTGGTAATACCTCCAAAACGATATAAAAGTAGTATTACCTAGTGCATGGGAGAGTAAACAGGATCATTACACAACCTTTTGGGTATCATGTAAGCTCTTATGGATCGAGCACCTCAATTTTCCATCTACATCCTTACATCCCTACATCCTTCGAAATCTGGATCACTACCAGCCCTTAGCATAGAGTACACTTATTCTTTGACACAAAAAAAGGCGCTTGTTCCAAAGAACGAAGCACCTTTTTCTTATCATTTTCACCAAACAGGTGTTAGCCTGCTTGATCGAGAGTTTTTACGCTGATTGGATGATGTCGCCTTCTTTATTCTTTAGTTGTGGCTTTACCTTTTCGGTAACCACTTCCTCCGTAATTAGGCACTTCTCCACGTCCTCACGCGAAGGAAGCTCATACATCATATCCAGCATGATTTGTTCAATAATTGCACGTAGACCACGAGCACCAGTGTTACGCTTAATTGCTTCTTTTGCAATTTGAGTCAAAGCGCCTTCTGTAAACTCAAGCTCTACTCCATCTAGACTAAGTAGCTTTTGGTATTGTTTGATCAAAGCATTTTTTGGCTCTGTCAAAATTCGTACCAATGTCTCTTCGTCTAATGGCTCAAGTGTTGCATGTACCGGCAATCGACCTACAAATTCCGGTATCAAACCGAATTTGAGCAGGTCCTCAGGCAATACGTATTTTAGGTATTCGCCTTGTTTTAAGTCGGATTTAACACCTTCCACCATTTCAGAACCAAAACCGATTACTTTTTTACCAATACGGCGCTTGATAATTTGCTCGATGCCGTCAAATGCACCACCGCAAATGAACAAGATATTGGAGGTATCGATTTGGATAAATTCCTGATGAGGATGCTTGCGTCCACCTTGAGGTGGCACACTCGCTACTGTACCCTCTAGAATTTTCAACAATGCTTGTTGTACACCCTCACCTGATACATCGCGTGTGATAGAAGGATTCTCAGATTTACGAGCAACTTTATCAATCTCGTCAATATAGATAATCCCCTTCTCCGCTTTTTCTACATCATAATCAGCAGCTTGGATAAGCTTCAGCAAGATATTTTCAACATCTTCCCCAACATATCCAGCTTCCGTTAGCGATGTAGCATCAGCGATCGCAAACGGTACATTTAGGATGCGGGCTAGCGTTTGAGCTAACAACGTTTTACCGCTACCTGTTGGTCCAATTAGTACGATATTGGATTTGGATAATTCAACATCCTCAATCTTCGCACCTGAATTGATTCGTTTGTAATGATTATATACAGCAACAGCCAAGGATTTCTTAGCTTGATTTTGTCCAATAACATAATCATCTAGGATATTACGGATTTCCAATGGTTTTGGAATTTCCTTCATATCGATATCTTCATCGGTCCCTAGTTCTTCTTGTACGATCTCATTGCAAAGCTCAATGCACTCATCACAAATGTAAACACCTGGACCAGCTACAAGCTTGCGAACCTGCTCTTGAGACTTTCCGCAGAAAGAGCACTTTAATTGACCTTTATCGTCATTAAACTTGAACATGTTTTTCACCTCACGTCGATGATTTTTTCAGCCAAGCACAGGATGGCCCCTTAACGGCGTTCGATCACACTGTCAATTAACCCGTAGTTTTTCGCTTCCTCAGCAGACATGAAGTTATCGCGATCTGTATCGCGGTCAATCACTTCATAAGGTTGACCTGTTCTTTCTGCCAAAATCTCATTTAATTGACGCTTTGTTTTGATAATCCAGTCAGCGTGAATACGAATATCCTCCGCTTGACCACGAACACCACCCAGCGGTTGATGAATCATCACTTCACTGTTTGGTAATGCAAAACGCTTACCTTTCGCGCCTGCAGCCAAAAGTACCGCACCCATGCTGGCCGCCATGCCGATGCAAATCGTGGAAACGTCCGATTTGATAAATTGCATGGTGTCATAAATCGCCATGCCTGCGGTTACAGAACCGCCTGGAGAATTTATGTATAGGCTAATGTCTTTTCCTGGTTCTTCAGATTCAAGGAATAACAATTGCGCTACTACTGCATTTGCTATTTCATCATCAATCTCACTGCCCAGAAATATGATACGGTCTTTTAACAGACGAGAATAAATATCGTACGCACGTTCTCCGCGGTTAGTTTGCTCTACGACCATAGGGATCAGCATAAGGGATGGCCTCCTTCACTAATTTCTGCTCTCTTTATCTGAGAAAACAAGGCACGAAAAAACGTTCGTGCCTTGCGCCCATATCTAAGGTTATGCAGTTTATTTGCTTTCTGCAACCAACAAATCTACAACTTTACGAGTCAAGATTTCGCGGAACAAACCAGCAAGCCCGTCTTGTGCAGCAAAGATTTTCTTAAGCTCGTCAGCAGGACGACCATACATCTTCGCATATTGCTCAAGCTCTTGATCCACATCTTCTTCTTTTGTTTCAAGGTTTTCTGTTTTCGCAATCGCTTCAAGAACCAATGCTGTGCGAACACGCAGCACTGCATCTTTACGCATTTGATCGCGAAGAGCAGATTCGTCTGTACCAGAGAATTGGTAGTACAATTCTAGGTTCATACCTTGCATTTGTAGGCGTTGCTCAAATTCTTTTACCATTTGATCAAGCTCTGACTCTACCATAACATCTGGAATATCGATCTCAGCGTTCTCCGTAGCTTTTAGAACCAATTGCTCGCGGATGTAGTTTTTCTTTTCCGCTTCAGCTTTTTCTTCTAATTTAGCTTTTAGATCAGCTTTGTATTCTTCCAAAGTGTCAAATTCGCTTACATCTTTTGCGAACTCATCATCCAACTCAGGTAGGTTTTTACGTTTTAAGCTGTTCAATTTCACTTTGAACATAGCTTCTTTACCTGCAAGGTTTGGAGAGTGGTATTCTTCAGGGAAAGTAACCGTGATTTCTTTTTCTTCCCCGATTTTCATACCTACTACTTGCTCTTCAAAACCAGCGATGAATGTACCAGTTCCAAGTTCCAAAGCGTAGTCTTCTGCTTTACCGCCTTCGAATGCAACTCCATCTTGGAATCCTTCGAAATCGATGTTTGCAGAGTCGCCGTTTTCAGCTGGGCCTTCTTCAACTGTTACCAATTCAGCGTGACGAGTTTGCATACCTTTTAGTTCTTCTGCTACTTGTTCTTCGCCTACAGTAAAATCTTTCTCTTCTACAGAAAGACCTTTGTAATCGCCTAGTTTTACTTCAGGCTTTACAGTAAC
This sequence comes from Brevibacillus laterosporus LMG 15441, assembly GCF_000219535.2. Taxonomy (NCBI): domain Bacteria; kingdom Bacillati; phylum Bacillota; class Bacilli; order Caryophanales; family Paenibacillaceae; genus Brevibacillus; species Brevibacillus laterosporus. The sequence continues at coordinate 1,277,037 of NZ_CP007806.1, read as the reverse complement.
AGTTGCTTTGAACACCAATTTTTGACCAGCTTCCATTTGTTCTACGTCAACTTCTGGACGATCAACAGGCTCGATACCTGTTTCACGAACAGCTTGTCCGTATGCCTGTGGAAGAATGATGTCCAATGCATCTTGGTACAAAGACTCAACGCCGAAGCGATTTTCGAACATTTTGCGAGGCACTTTACCTTTACGGAATCCAGGTACGTTTACTTTTTTTACTACCTTTTTAAATGCTTCATCCAGAGCAAGGTTTACTTGATCGGCATCAACCTCTACCGTCAAAACCCCCTGGTTATTCTCTAACTTTTCCCATTTTGCTACCACTTAAACTTCCCCTCCTAGATTAAATCCAGAAAACATTGCCTCACCCACACAGAAACAATCTATGTCATTAAGAAGCAATTTACCTGCCATTATAACCATTTCAGTATATCACATAACAAATAAATTTCAAGAAATCACCGTCGTACCAAAAATTGACCACCACGTTCAGAAATTTCTTGTCCTTGTCGATCGTAGAAGCGCACCTGTACCTTAATATGGAAATCATCAGTACCTATTTGTTCCAGAACAGCGTATGTAGGAGTTCTAAAACCGCGCGGCATCATCAAACTGCCCGGGTTAATGAACAAAATATCTCTCTCGACTTCACATACTGGAAAATGAGAATGTCCAAACAACACAACGTTCGCTCCAACTTCTTCGGCACGATAGTGCAACTTCATAAGTGAGCTTTTAACATCGTACAAATGTCCATGTGTTTGGTAAATGATTAAATCTTTCCAGCGTGTAACCCGATCTTTAGCAACTGGCTCAAAATCACAGTTTCCTTGTACGAGTTGCATTTTTGAAAATGGCGCTTGCTTCTGGTCGACACAGAAGTCTCCACAATGCAAAATGAAATCTGCTGGGTGACGATCCACTACTTCTTGTACCTCTTTGATTTGCCCATGTGTATCGCTGATGATGAGAATGCTCACGCCTATCTCCCCTTCAGTTTTTCTAGCAAATCCTTCATCGCCATGGCGCGATGACTAATCGTGTTCTTCTGTTCTGGAGATAACTCAGCCATGGTGCATAATTGACTTGGTACAAAAAAGACTGGATCATAACCAAAGCCGTTGGAACCAGATGGAGCGTGTGCGATAGCACCTTCGCAAGCCCCTGTCGCAATCACGGGCTCTTGTCCCGGTTCAACATAAGCGAGTGTACAACGGAATCGGGCTGTTCGCTCCTTCATCGGAACATCTGCCAGTTTGGTTAATAGTTTTTGATAGTTTTCTTCATCTGTAGCCTGTTCTCCTGCAAACCGTGCAGAATAAACTCCTGGAGCACCATGTAAAGCATCCACCTCTAAACCAGAGTCATCGCCGATTGCCGGTAGTCCTAACACCTCTGAGATTGTTTTTGCTTTTTTGAGTGCATTGGCTTCAAAGGTTTCTCCATCTTCTTCCACTTCGGGTGCATCTGGAAATTCAGAAACACTGACTGCCTCCAGATTCAATACCTCAAACAATTTATTGAATTCGCGAACTTTTCCTTGATTTCTAGTGGCTAATACCACTTTTTTCTTTGCTGTTTGTTCACTCATGCTTGTCCCTCGCTTTCGTGATAAAAGCTACTTTACAATCCAATTTCTGTATTGCTTATGTATTACCCCACATTATAACGCAAGCATTGTAAAAATTCACCTTTCCTATGTAACCCTGGTAAATCTTAGACGCAGTTATCCTGTTTGATGTTTCATCCATGCCGTATTTTTACGTACATATCATGATAAAACCCGAATAACAGACATGTGAAGATGTCCGCTTTCGGGTTTTACCACCTATGTAGGCCTATTGAGAGCTAGAAAGTTACGCTTTACTATGAAGCTTCACTTCTCCTAGCACTTCTTTTTGTAGTTCGATGAGGTCTTGAATCCCTTTTTGTCCCAATGCCAGTAATTGCATTAGCTCCTCCGTGCTGAAAGGAGATTCTTCCCCCGTTCCTTGCAGCTCTACATATTTACCGGCGCCTGTCATAATAACATTCATATCAACAATTGCGGAAGAATCCTCTTTATAATTCAGGTCCAATACTGGTACTCCCTCTACTACACCTACGGAAGTAGCAGCTAAGAAATCCGTGATCGGTAATTCCTTCCAAGTACCAGCCGTTACTAATGTATTCATAGCATCCACCATCGCTACGAATGCTCCCGTAATAGACGCAGTACGCGTACCTCCATCTGCTTGAATAACGTCACAATCCAACCAAATTGTGCGCTCTCCCATCGCCTCTAATTTTACAACCGAGCGTAGGGCGCGGCCAATCAGACGTTGAATCTCCATCGTACGTCCTCCGACCTTGCCTCTGGAGGATTCCCGGGCATTTCGTGTTTCTGTGGCACGCGGTAGCATAGAGTATTCAGCTGTAATCCAGCCTTTTCCACCGTTCCGCATAAACGGAGGTACTTTTTCTTCTAACGTCGCTGTACAAATTACCTTGGTATCGCCTACCTCAATCAAGCAAGAACCCTCTGCATGCTTAATGTAATTGCGGGTAATTTTAACGGGACGCAATTGATCGCTAGAACGTCCATCCAATCTCATAAAAGACCTCCTACATATTTCAAATTCGTTATTATGTCGCTGTGCTTGTTTACTATTGTCTGTGGAATGGTAACGTTTAATCACAAAGCCTTCAACTAGTATACCAAGGCACACCATGAACTGCTAGTTTTTCAACCTGATTCTTGCAAGGACGTGTTCATTTTATCAGAAAACACCGCGAATCATACTAAATAACCACCTCTGAAGGCTGTAGACCATATAGACATGTACTATAAATAAACATCCACGCCCCTAGACGTGGATGTTAGCTTACAATTCAAAGGCATTAATTTGAAGCGGTCTTGACACAGGCTGGTCAAATTTCATTGAACCTGCTTGCGTTAACGGTTTTCCCTCTACCTGAACCTGCACCTTCTTTATACCAGTATTCTCTGTTAAGGACAGCACGAGTGATTCCATCGCTTCAGGGTTTGCTTCCTTTCCCTTATCATACTTTAAAATATCGTTGCTTAAATTAACAACCACCGTATCTTTTTGTTGCTCAACGCCAAGTACCTTTGTAGTTCGCAGTAAGGAGCTAAATAATGGTGAGCCTTCTTTCGGCCCTTTTATCAGCTCTTCCACAACCGCTTTCGACATATCCTGCGTCTCTGGAATCAAGCGTGTCACCGGTACAAAATAGGTTCGTTTATCATCTAGCTGACTTTGAAAATAAATCGTTACCGCAGAAGTTCTGCCAGGATGCGCCCCTTCAACCAGTTCCGTATTAATGCCCTGTTGACGGTTTAACAATGAGATTGGTGTACCGTTTGCCGGCATCTCGCTTAACGGTTGCCCGTTTACCCAAATCGCAATGTCCTTCACCGTATCAAATTCTGTCATAGAACGAGTAATTGCATCGAGAATTTTTTGTTCGTCGACCGCTTTATAATTTTTAAACTCAGATGAGAATTCTATTGTTGCTTTTCCTTCTTTAATAGACATCCCCAGAATTTTCGTGCCTTCGGGTAACAGAGCCTCAAATCCCTGCGGCTTCAGCGTCTCCACAGGACCTCCCTTTACCATATAGCTTAGCACTTGTTTAGCGGGTCCTTCTGCTTTGGGTAAAATCAAGGAGACTGGGACGACAAAACCATTGGTATCTTGCAGATAAACAGTACGCTTTGTCGTTTGGGTAACCGCTCCCTGCGTCTCTTCTCCCGTCTGTTCTTCCGTTATCTGTAATGGATTAGGATCTGCACCTGTAATGGATGGAGTCTGTATAGGGACACTCGTTTCTTTTGATGGACCAAACAGCCCACATCCTGTCATGAGTATCGCACTTAGCCCAACAACCGCTGTCATTTTACCGATAGGTCTTTTTTTCATCCCATATCCTCCTCGTTGACACTTTGTACTACCATGTATACGAGCAGGGCTTGGGTTTATTCCTCTAGAGTAAAAGAAATCTCCAGCAAGCTGTCTTAGACTGTCCTCTCTTTAGAAGCCATGTTTATACTCATGATAATAATAGCAGCAAGTGACAGGATAACAGCCACTGCAAATGGAGCTTGTGGAGCAATCGCGTGACCAATTACTCCTGATAATAAGGGAGCTAGCGCTGCTCCTAGCCAGCGTACAAAGTTATACACGCCAGAAGTAATTGCTCGTTCATATGGAGAAATTTCCATAACATAGCTTGAATATAGAGCATTATTTAACCCAAGTACTAAGCCTGAGACGATAATCAGTATTATTTTAGCCGTACTGCTAGGAATAGCAAATAAACCGAGTAAAATAACCACTAAAGCAAGTAATCCATAGCGTATCAACACTTTATAAGGAAGTCGCGCTTCTAGCTTATGGGAAAGAACCGCCGATCCATACGCCAGCATTAATCCCCATCCAAAGAACACAAAACCTAATTGGATAGCAGTTAAGTGTAAGACGAGTGGCGAGTATGCCAAAATAACAAAGAAACAATAATAATACAACATGCCAGACAAAGCACCTTGCATAAATGGTTTGTAGGTTAAGAGACTGAGAAGTTCTTTTAGACCCGCTGTTTGGCGTTCTTGTTTTTTGGATGGTTCATGAACAAAGAAAATGACAAGAAGCAATGCACAAAAAATAAAGAAAGAAGTAGCGAAAAAAGGATAATTCCATGCAAATCCACCTAAAAGTCCACCTACTAAGGGACCTCCTGCCATACCTAGCCCAATGGCCGCTTCATACATTCCAACTGCGCCACTAACCTCATCAGATAGGGCAATCAATAACGTCATCGCTGTGGCAAAAAACATGGAGTTTCCCAATCCCCATCCTGCGCGAAACCAAGATAATCCTACAATAGATGAGGACATAGCGCATAACAATGAAAAAACAGTAACTATCGCTAGCCCGATCGTCATTAATTTTTTATCCCCTAAACGCACCGCTAAAATACCGGATGGCAGCATCATAATCGCCATGGTAAATATATAAGCAGTAAATAACATCTCTACTTGCCAATGTGTCGCATGGATTTGTTCAGCAATGACTGGAAGTATAGGATCAACTACTCCTATTCCCATAAACGCAAAAAAAGTGGCTAGCACCGTAATGATCCGTGCACGTTTTCGATTAATTGGTTTAAGCTGCATCTTTACCATACACCCCTATTTTTTTAATCCTTGTTCCTGAATTAGTTGCATATACACCTTTCGTGGAATTTATGTTATCTACTTGTCTTTCTGCCGGAGCTTCTCTATTTTGAGAAGCATGTGCTGAAGGTCTTGACGAAAAGACTCCATACGTTTCAACTTTTCCGTTAACATATCCACCTGCGCCTCTAGTAGTGTGTGGAGTCGATCAGCATGGACTGATGCTTGCACATCTTCATTTTCATACGCTCGCTCCATCTCTTCCTTTAAACTGATAAAATGTTGAAGCTCTGTTAAAGAAAAGCCGAGTACCTCACGTGCTTCCAAAATTTTTTTGATATCACGTATATCGTCAGAGGAATACAGCCGAATTTTACCTTCTGTACGAATGGGAGGTTTAATTAAACCTATTTCCTCGTAATAACGTAATGTTCGTTTCGTTACTCCAATCTGCTTGGTTACCTCATCAATTTTAAAGAACGTCATGGTATCTCCTCCCCTCAAATAGTTTGATATACAACTATATGAACAAGTAACAATTTACGTTAACGTAAGCTTTTTGTCAAGAGAGACAGAACTTTTTTAAAAAATACCGATAACATAAAAAGTCAGTTCTCTGTATTTCAAGAACTGACTCGTTACACGCACTTAATTATCGCCTATTCAGAATTTCTAAAATAATGGGGCCACATGCTCAAGCACCTGCTGCTGTACATTCAACGGGCACTCTAGCCACTCTTCGCCAATTTGCTGGAATACCTGTTTACTGCCACTTGTATAAAACAAATGATGCTTGGGCTCGATTTCTTGTTGCTCATTCAATAGCCCCTGCATAGACAGCATTGCACTGAGCTCACGCGCCGTTTCTTCTGCAGAATTAATCAAGGTAATGCTATCTCCCAGTGCCTCCTGAATGAGTGGAGCAAGCAAAGGATAATGGGTACAACCCAAAATCAATGTATCCAGTTCTTCATGACGGAAAGGCTCTAAGGTCTTGGTTACGATTTGTCGGGCTTCTTCTGTATGTAGGCGCTGTTGTTCAACTAATGGAACAAACGCCGGACATGCCATGCCCACTGTGTACAGCTCTGGATTAATACGACGCATCGCTTGTAAGTAAGCCCCTGTACGAATCGTCATTTCTGTACCAATAACTCCAATACGCCCCGTACGAGATGCCGAAATGGCAGCACGTGCTCCTGGTTCAATTACACCGATAACGGGCGAATTCATTCGTTCCTTCGCTTCATGCAACACCACCGATGCAGCCGTATTACAAGCGATTACCAGCGCCTTTAGTTGAAATTGAGAAACAAATTGAATCATTTGATTCGTATATGTGCGAATTTCTTCGGAATCGCGTGAACCATATGGACAACGGGCATTGTCACCAAAATAGACAATCTTTTCACGCGGTAATTGCCGCATTACTTCTTTTACTACGGTCAATCCACCCACTCCTGAATCTATAATCCCGATGGTTTCTTTTCCATTCATTGATGTTAGCTCCTTTGAAGTCAGAGTCCCTTTTCTACCATATGCTGTTCCCTGATCCTATGTAAAGACAAAGAGGATGAACCAGCTAAAAAATTTTGAACCTGTAGGCATTTATCATCATAAAGTATACAGCAGGAAAGTTGAAGGAGGAATTACCTTGAACCACCAAATACAGCATCTCCTAGATTGGAGCGAATGGGGTCGGCAATGGGTCGATTACCTGCGTCAAAATCCTCATTGTGCTGAGATGAAGCGGGATTTGCACAAATTCCATGTGGCCTTTAGTGAAGTAGGGCGCAAAGCCAACTATTACCAGGATAAAGAGGATCGCGAGGAACAAATTTCGAAATTAGCCTCCCAAGCTGAAGACATTCAGCGGCACTTCCATGACCTACTCCGTCTCGTCCAAAATCGAAAAACAGAGGAAGAGAACAAAGAGGAAGAAAAGCAAGCCAACTCGAACAAAAGAGGTCGTTTTCAACGGCATCCTAGAGTAGAGCAACCCTCGCCACCAGCTATCGTTCCGGTGGTGTCAGAAGCAAATTTTTCTAATACAGCCGTTCCGATTGGTGGTCATACCCTTCCACCCCTTCCCTATTCTTATGATGCCTTAGAACCATACATTGATGAAGAAACAATGCGCATTCACCATGATATACTACATCGCAATTATGTGAACAACTTAAACAAAGCTGAAAAAATGATGGCTCAAGCTCGCGAAACAGGAAATTTTGATCTGATTAAGTTCTGGGAAGGAGAGGCAGCCTTTAATGGTGCAGGGCACTACCTGCATACCATTTTTTGGTTTGTTATGCGTCCAGATGGTGGCGGTATGCCAACCGGAGAACTAGCTTCCCATATTAATAGCTATTTCGGTTCCTTTGATAAATTTAAGCAACATTTCTCACAAGCTGCTGAAAAAGTAGAAGGCGGCGGCTGGGCTATTCTTGTTTGGTCTCCGCGCTCTCACCGCTTAGAAATTTTACAAGCGGAAAAACACCAAAATTTATCGCAGTGGGATGTAGTTCCATTACTAGCCTTAGATGTATGGGAGCATGCCTACTTCCTCTCCTACCGCAGCCAAAGAGCCGATTATATCAAAGCATGGTGGAACATTGTCAACTGGGAAGAGGTAGAAAATCGCTTCCGTCAAGCAAGCCGTTTACGCTGGAAACCATTCTAAGCTGTATGGCTGTACTCTACTGTCTATGATAATACTCCCCAGTCCTTGAGAAAAACATATCAAATGCATGAGAAATATATGACATATTCAAAATAACCGGTAATATGGGGATGATTCTGCCAAGTATGCAAAAAGAGCATGCGAGTGAGGATGACCCGCTTGCTCTTTTACCATCTTTCATTTTATTCGCGTAAAATAGAGATAGATATCTGGAATCTAACATGATTCTTTGTAGAGTGGGCAAGCTCTTCCGTATTGTTTTCTATCGTTCTTTTCTCCTGAATTGGTTTTCTTTTCGTTGATTTTTAGGTTTGGAAAAAGTAAAATTTGGCAAATATAGGAGCAAACAAAAAATTTTATCCTTTGTTTTGTCCCTTTTCGAAAAAAAAGGTGATTTTTTAAGGGTTTCTCTGCTTTTTTACTGTTCTAATAAAGGATTTTTTGGTATGATGAGTAGTAGTTTTTTAAAGAAAAGAGGTAAGAAAATGAACAAGACAGAATTGATTGCAAAAGTAGCTGAAACAGCTGAATTAACAAAAAAAGATGCTGGACAAGTGGTTGACGCCGTATTCGAAGCAATCACTGGCGCACTAAAAGGTGGAGAAAAAGTTCAATTGATGGGCTTTGGTACTTTCGAAGTACGCGAACGCGCTGCTCGTAAAGGACGCAATCCTCAATCTGGCGAAGAAATCGAAATCCCAGCAAGCAAGCTACCAGCTTTCAAAGCAGGTAAAGAACTAAAAGAAGCTGTTAAGTAATCATTCTTCCTACATAAGAAGAGACAAATAAGGCTAGCAAATGACCAAAGGTTGTTTGCTAGCCTTTTTCTAATGAAATAACAATTAAATGGCTCCCTGCCGATGAAATGCCCATCTGCACGCTATCCTCTATGTTCTTTGCCCGTTAATTTTTCGTTACGAGCAGTAGTTCCTTTTCCTTGATACCTATTCGTTCTGCATAGCCACACCATTCTTGTACGGTTCTAGGCGCTGTCCACGTTGCACGCTGCTCCTCATTTAAAAGTGGCTGGATACTTTCCCAGACGCTATAGAGCAGAGGAACCCCAAGCTGCACTCGGCTTAAAAGCTCTCTTTGACAAAAAACCTCTTGAGGAGTTCCTTCTAAAAGAAGTGAACCTCTATGCATAATGAAGACCCAATCGGCCCAAGCATAAGCAAGCTCCAAATCATGTGTAGACATAACAACGGTCGTACCCTGCTGATAAATTTGTTCCAACTGCGTCAGAAATAGCTGTGTATGATAGCTATCCAGATAAGCTGTTGGCTCATCAAGCAGGAGTAATTCCGGTTGCAATACAACAACTCCAGCTAAGGTGACTAGCTTTTTTTGTCCTAAGCTTAACTGGTGTAATGGTAGATGTAACCACTCTTTTATTTGAAAAGCTTCTGCTGTGGCCAATACACGCTCACGAACCTGATCAGTAGATAGACCTTGATTACATAAGCCATAGGAGAGATCCTCTGCCACCGTAGCCGCCAATAATTGATGCTCTGGGTCTTGCATCACCAATCCTACTTTACTGCGTAGCTCTTGTAAAAATCGGCGATCATAGCGGTATGGTTCTCCCTTGTAGTACAACTTTCCTTCTGTTGGGCGGTAAATACCATTTGCCTGCAAAAACAACGTAGATTTCCCCGAGCCATTATGGCCGAGAAGTACGATCTTTTTACCTTTTGGGATACGTAAATTGATTTCCTTTAGAGCGAGGCTATTTGTCTTGTGTTCATAGGCGTAACTTACTTTTTCTAGACTGATCAAGGTTTCCACAAGAGCCACGCCCCCTTCCTGGTAGTAAAGAAACTTGGCGATTGCCAAGTCTCTCAGGTTATCGGTTCTTATCTCTTATAAAAGGGAGTGCCAAAAGATCAGTGCTGCACAGCAAGCTCCCCCCATCGCAGCTTCGATGAGATAACGCTTTATATATCTCTCTTTTTCCATGGTAACCACTTGCAGATCTCCATCGAATCCACGCGCTAGTAAACCATGGTTTAATTGCTGATACCTTTGCATACTTTTAGCAAACAACAAGCTGACTAGTCGGCCCATGTCCTTCAATTGGGCTGAAAAACTTCCATGCCCACCGCGTGCTTTTTGCGCAATCCATAAATCATGTGCCGTTTGGAAAAATACAAATAAAAATCGATACATCAACATAATAAGTTCAACAATGATGGGAGGCACTCGTAATGCGCGTAATACGTCAAGCAATTGAACTAAAGGGGTCGTTAGCAGCAAAAAAGCAAAACAAGCACTAGCACCCAATGTGCGGGTAAACAGCTTACCGATCACAAACAAATTACGTTGATCAATATAGACATACCAATCACCTATGGTAAGTAAATGCCAGCTCGATTCTAGCCCGATGCTGACTGAACCTGACAAGCGCTGTACGTCGATTAGCAGGGCAGGTGTACTGCTAATGAAAAACAAGCAGGCTACCCCGATAAAAATAAGATAGCTACGCAAGGGAACACTAGCATACCCTACAATCCAGATACTCATCCAAATAAAAATGCCAATTTGGATTTCCATATCTGCACATAAGGCAAGAACAAGCATTCCTGCCGCAAAACCAGCTTTGAAGCGAGCAGATACATCACGCAGTCGATTTTGATACGCTATTCGGTCTATCCAAAGATTCATTCTTGTACTTCGTGTGTCGTTTCATTTTTTTTGCGACCTTTAAAAAATCCAATTGCGTAACCAATCACACCCGCTCCCAAAGCTGCCTGAACTGCGAACAACAAGCTCTCTGTTTCAGAGCCTGGCACTTCCATTAACGGCTGAAACCATGGTTCATATTCTGGGGCCAGCTCCTGGATTGCTTCTTCCGCTTGGCCATCTGCTCCACCAAATTCAGAGTCCTTGATCAACATCAGTGGAATGACCGCGATCACTACCACAAGGGCAAGTAACAACAAGTTTTTCCATTTGGCTACTCTTTTCATTATTTGGCACCTCCCCGCAAGCTAAGCAACATCTGCAATTCTTGACGGTTATACGCGCTAATCCAGTTCCAAACAACTACAGTAAGTAAACCCTCACAAATAGCTAACGGAATCTGAGTGACTGCAAAAATGGTTCCAAACTTCATGAACGCAGCAGCAAAACCACCGGAGGCCGCTGGAAAAGCTAATGCTAATTGAACAGATGTCGTGATATAAGTAGCTAAATCAGCCAAAGCAGCAGCGAAGAAAATGCTGACTCCTTGCTTTACCTGCATACCGCTTAAAAGGCGATAAATCCCATAGCCTACAAACGGCCCTACAACTGCCATAGAAAAAGCATTGGCTCCGAGTGTGGTTAATCCTCCATGGGCAAGTAAAATCGCTTGAAATAAAAGGACAATACTACCTAACACACTCATAATTTGTGGTCCGAATAGCACTGCTCCAAGTCCTGTACCTGTAGGATGCGAGCTACTACCTGTAACAGACGGAATTTTAAGCGCCGACAATACAAAGCTGAACGCACCAGCTAACGCTAGTAACAGCTTCAATTGTGGTTTATCATTCGTCAAACGTATTAACGAGCGAAGTCCCCAGACAAAGAATGGTACAAACACTACCCACCAAAAGATCGCCCAGCCGAAAGGTAAAAAACCTTCTGCAATATGCATCGCGTAGGCACTTTCGGGCGAGTTCACTAGAAAATACACAGCAAACACAGGAAGTAACCATAACAAACGACTACTTGCAACCCATTTTCGATTCATTTTCATCATCCTTTGGAAATTAATTAGTATCCTTCTTTTGAAACCATGCTTCAAGATGACTAATATTTAAGTGACTTTCCACGTGATGTGCTAATTGATCATAAGCTTTTTCGCGTCTCATCTGCTCGGTGACTACCTCTTCTGTAAAGATCGGTAACCCTTTTTCCTGACGCAACAGATTAATAAGCTGTCTGGTAAGATGTCGATTGTGGAAAATACCATGCAGGTACGTTCCACTAGCTCTTCCATCTTTCGAAATGGCACCATCCTGTTTTCCATCCTGTAAGATAATGAAAGGAGAACCGGAGTGATCAGTCATACAGGTCTCTCCTAGATGGATTTCATATCCTGTTACCTCTGTCAACGAATTCTGATTGTCCTTTGTTGGTTCCATAGTGTACTCTTGCTGCTGGCCTGCTTTCTCACTCGACAATCCCAGCATTTCCTGCGCCTTTGGATGTAGCTCTCCTGTGACCTGCACAGTTCGTTTCTCCTGACAAAATGTCGTTTCAACAGGTAGAAAGCCTAGCCCAGCACGCTCTTGTACTGTTCCGTCTCCTTCTACACCGTCAGGGTCGAGTAACTTCTCGCCCAGCATTTGAAAGCCTCCACAAATGCCAAACAATCTTGTACCTGAGCGATGCAACTGGCGCAGGGCATCTACAAGCCCTTCCTGTTCAAGCCATGCCAGGTCGTCCAAGGTATTTTTTGTACCTGGAATAATAACCAGATCAGGGTTTCCTAGCTCATGTCGGTTACGTACATATCGCACGCCTGTTTCTGGTTCATCAAACAACGGATCAAAATCAGTAAAGTTCGAAATACGTGGCAAACGAAGAATTGCAATATCAATAGGGAATTCAGCTAATTGAGGTTGTTTAAAGCGAAGTGATGACAGTGCTAGCGAATCCTCCGCCTCAATTTCAACAGCCATATAGGGCAAAACAGCCAAAACAGGTATTCCCGTTCTTTTTTCCAGCCATTCCACTCCATCGTCTAACAAATCGCGTCTTCCTCTGAATTTATTAATGATAAATCCCTTAATTCTTGCCCGTTCTTCATCATCGAGTAGCTCCAGTGTCCCTATAATAGAGGCAAATACTCCACCGCGTTCAATATCTGCCACTAAAATTACATCGGCATCCGCTAAATGAGCCATCCGCATGTTAGCAATATCTCGATCTTTCAGATTTATCTCTGCTGGACTTCCCGCGCCCTCTAAAATGAGAACATCGTACTCATTTTGTAGACGTTCTAAGGCTTCCTTTACAATTGGCATGGCTTGTTCTACATAACTTTCTCGATACTCTCTTGCATCCATATCAGCGTAACGCTTTCCATGTACAATGATTTCGGCAACCATATCCTGCTTTGGTTTTAACAGAATAGGATTCATGTCTGTAGTGGCTATTGTTCGTGCTGCTTCTGCCTGTACGCCCTGAGCACGTCCGATTTCCTTCCCATCTTTTGTTACATAGGAATTAAGCGCCATATTCTGTGATTTAAACGGTGCTACCCGATATCCTCGATTGGCAAAGATACGGCACAAAGCTGTACAAATTAAACTTTTCCCTACATCTGAGGCTGTGCCGACTACCATGATGGCTTTTCCTTGCATGTAAGCACTTCCTCTCTAAAATTCCAAACCTTTTACTGCCGGAATTCCTTCATTATAATAGTGCTTAGACGGCTCAATGGTAGAGACCAAATCTGCTAGCTCGATCAGTTCCGTTTTCGCACTGCGACCTGTGATTACCAAATGCATATTGGTTGGGCGATTTTTGATCGCTTCTACTATCTCTGCTAGTGGGAGAACATCTTCAATCGGAAATGTAGAAATTGCTAACGCATTATTTAATTCATCTAATACTAATAAATCAATAGTTGGGTCGCTTAGTTTCTCTTTCGTCAATGACCATGCTTTTTTTAAAGCCTCACGATGCTCTTCTGGGGTTTTGGTCCAAGTAAATCCGATTCCTAGCTGTTGCATCTCCATTCCTAATTTACGCATGGATAATGACTCACCATAGGATCGCTGTGGGGACTTGATAAATTGTAAAAACGTCACTTTCATCCCCCGTCCCAAGGCACGCAGACTAACACCCAAAGCCGCTGTTGTTTTCCCTTTACCATCACCGGTATATATTAACAACAAACCACGTCGCTCGGCTCTTTCTTTTGGACTGTCCTTTTGTTGTAATTCATCAAGAGATTCCACTGGAACCGCTACAGTAGATCCATTTTCATTTTGCTCTTGGCTGTGTGCCTGTCCTTGATTCACGTCATTTCGATGTGACATGCTTTGCTTCCCTCCTGATGATTCACTTTTAACCTTTGTACAGTAGGCAAGTCCTTTACAATGTAATAAGACTGACTTAATGAAAAGCTTTGTTCACTGCTGATCTATGCACTGCATACTCCCTGCATGAATCTAGCCAACGCTTAATCATTCCCGGATGAGAAGCAAAATGCAAGTGTGTATAGCCGGCCAACAAGTTACCTTTGGCGTAGCCTTCCTTTTTCACGCCTCGCATTCCTTTTACCTGATAAGCATGATTCTCAGTAGTCTCCTCCGTTATTTTGGAGTAGTGGAACTCATGCCCGCGAGCAGTTTCACCTGCTAAAAGTAACAGAGAATCCCGTTCGGCTAGCGCTTCTCGATAACCCAGTGCAGCCAACTTCTGTTGCATCTCTACTTGATAAGGGATGGCGCCTACCATCTCATGCTGTTGTCCTGCACGATCTGTGATCGACTGGCATAGATACATGAACCCGCCACATTCTGCAAAAGTAGGTAATCCAGCTTCTATCATGCCATGCAAGGTTTGCCGTTCTTTCGCCCATTGCGACAAGCGTTCAGCAAATTCTTCTGGAAAGCCGCCACCAATATACAGGCCATCAGCATCCATAGGGGGAATCTCCCCATGTAACGGACTAAAATAACAGAGCTCGGCTCCATACGCTTCTAGTAGCTCTAAATTTTCCTGATAATAAAAGTTAAACGCTTCATCCTTTGCCACAGCTAATTTAACTGGGGATAGATCAGATGATGTAGGAGATGGACCAGCTAACAATTTTTCTGTAGGCTCTGCTAGAGCTGGTGCGCCATTTGCCAGTGCCAGTAATAGATCTAAATCAACTGTCGCTTCGATTTTCTCGGCTAACAGATCAAACCAAGGTTCCATCTCCCCGCGCTCAATCGCTGGAATTAGCCCGAGATGTCGTTCAGGCACCTTCAAGGACGGATCGTTAGGTAAATATCCAATAACGGGTACCTTGCACATTTGCTCAACAGCCGCTTTTACTAGCTTAAAATGATTCGCGCTACCACATCGGTTTGCAATGACACCGACGATTTTTACAGATGGTTCCAATTCTTGAAACCCTTTGACAATCGCCGCCGCACTACGAGCCATAGCTTTAACATCAAGAACAAGGATGACCGGAGCCTGTAATAATAGACTTATTTCGGCTGTACTTCCTTGATTGCTAAGTGGATCTTTACCGTCGTAAAAACCCATGACCCCTTCAATCAAGCTGATATCCGCTGACTGGCTGCCACGCAGAAACACCTCATGCATGACCTGCGGCGGCATCATCCATGTATCGAGATTACGAGATATTCTGCCAGTTGCAGCCGTATGGTACGTAGGGTCAATGTAGTCAGGACCAACCTTAAATCCTTGGGCCTGGAGCCCGCGCTTGCGCAAGGCCGCCATTAATCCGATCGATAATGTTGTTTTCCCTGCGCCGCTACTGGTTCCTCCCAATACGATTCGTGGACATTGATAAGTCTGTTCCTTACTCTCCATGTAAAATGCCTCCTCCGTTAACCAAAGCGATGGACAAGGTTACATTTCCGCTTTTTTGTTTCGCTAAGTGGGGAGCCTCTGCCTTAGCGGAGCGTAATGCGGCAGGCTCACTGACACCATAGGCACCCGTAAATTTATACACTGTTTCCGATCGTTCTGTCATTGGCATCTCGTTTAATTGCTCTGGTGTATAGGCGATTAACTCCCAGCCATATTTTTGACAAACAGCTAAAAGTCCTTCTTCGTCCTGCTTTAATGTAATGGTTGCGATATTGCGTACGCTTTTAACCGAAAGACCCTGTTGCTCTAAGGTTTGTAAAATGACTTGTTCGATTTCCTCCGCAGATGTCCCACGATTGCAACCAATGCCAAGTACAATAGTTTTTGGACGATAGACAACTCCATTTTCTAAAAAGCGGGTCTGCTCTTCTGCTGTTAATACACGTGGCGTAATGACCAAAGCTGCCTGAAAGGTATCATTCCAAGCCTCAGCCATGGAATGATACACTTGAAAATGCCCCGGCAGTGGCTTATCTGGGTAAGGCCACCAGCCGCTTTCCCCTGCTTCTTGAATAATAGCTACCTTTTCTTCATTGACCACACTAGCACTTACGGGAGTAACCTTTTCAAAGCTATCTAACTCCCAGCCAAAGCCACGTCCAAACAAATCTACAGGAATCGTTTTTTGCACATCTGATGCCGTAGTAATCACTGGATTGGCATCTAGTAATCTCGCAATCTCACGAGTTAGCTCATTCGCTCCGCCAAGGTGTCCTGATAATACGCTGATGACATTCTCTCCTCGGTCATCTACGACTACAACACCTGGATCTACTTTTTTATCCTGCAATACCGGAGCCATCATTCGGACAACAGCACCGAGCGAGATGAAAAAGATGAGACCGTTATATTTCTTAAAAAAGTCAGCAAACAATAGACGTACAGAGCCTGTAAACGTACGAATATCTCGCTCTTGCTCATCTCCTACCATGAATTTTTCCATGTAGTATAAATGTGAACCAGGTAATACCTGATGCAAGTGACGAGCTTTCTCTACCCCATGCTTGGTAATCGCAACTATGGCGTATGGTAGTTGCTCCGGATTTTGCACGATCTCGCTTGGGGTACGTCCAGCAGGTACGGGGGTATTTACCTCGACTCCTGTCTGCCTTCCTACTCCTGTACCCTCACTCATCCGTTAGTCACTCCTTTACGGAATCGATGCGTAAAGGTCTTATCATATAGCTTGGAGCGATGTTCAGAGGAATCATGAAGCATTGGATCAAGTGCCCAGCCAGCTAAAATCATGGCATGACTACGAATTCCATTAGCCGCCATATCTTTGTCCAAATGCTCAAGCGTTGTACGAACAATTTTTTGATCCGGCCATGATGCTCTTTGCACAACCGCTACAGGGGTTTGTTCGCTCCAGCCAGCTTCAACCAGCTCACGAACAACCTTTTTGGTCAGCGTAGCACTTAAATATAGTGCAATTGTACAGTGGTGACTAGCTAAATCCTTAAGTTGCTCTCGATCTGGTACAGGTGTGCGTCCCTCTGCTCGTGTTAAAATCAGTGTTTGTGTTAATTCAGGAACGGTTAGCTCTGCTTGTAGTGCTGCCGCCGCTGCAAATACAGAACTTACTCCCGGAACGATGGTAAAGGAAACCTCTGCCTTTTTCATGATCACCATTTGCTCCAAAATGGCTCCATACACTGCTGGATCACCTGTATGAACGCGAGCAACGCTTTTTCCTGCCCGAACTCGCTCAATCATGATTTCTACCATTTCATCAAGCGCAAGTCCCGCGCTTTTGATTACTTCTGCTTCGGGTTTAGCACGAGCAATTAATTCATCGTTTACTAAAGAGTCGGTATAAATTACTACATCTGCCTTTTGAAGAATATTTAAGCCTTTTACAGTGATTAGGTCTGGATCGCCTGGTCCAGCTCCTACAATATAAACCATAGGCTCAAGCCCTGTATTTGTCATTTGTTCGCTAGGTTTGTTCATGTCATTCATCCCTTCCGTACTACCATTAGTGTAAGATACTCAAGCTCTTTCCCTTTTAACTGGCGAACGTCCTTCCAGATCGTCTCTTCACCAGATGTCACCTTGGTAATTACAGACGCACAGTCTGCCATACCTAGCTCCTCTAGCAAGCCAATCATCATATCTAACACCTTAGCTACTTTCAAGAAAATGACAGTATCATGATTCTCCAAAACTCTACGCATAGATTCTCGATCTTCCGTTGCCGGTATGATACCAACCTGCTCATCTCCATCAGCCAATGGAATGTTTAATTGGGCAGCCGCTCCCAGCACTGAGGAAATACCTGGAACTGATACCACTGGCACTTCTGGATGCAATTGATTCATTAGACGAGCCATATGAATAAACGTACTATATAAATTTGGATCTCCCTCTGTTACAAATACAACATTTTTACCTTGAGAAAGCTTCTCCCAAACCTGAGCTACTGTCTGAGCCCATTGTTTCTTTAGAACGTTTTCCTCTTTCGTCATCGGGAACACTAATCCTAACAGATCTTTTGCAAGACCATCCGTATACTGCTCCACGATTGTTAGTGCATAGCTTTTGCCGCCTTTACGCTTTTTAGGATACGCGATAACATCCGCTTCCTTCATCAGACGAAACGCTTTGACTGTGATAAGCTCAGGGTCCCCAGGTCCAATTCCAATTCCATATAAAGTCCCAACAGAGGTATTCACCGGATTATTTGTCAGTGTATTTTCATGATTTTCAAGAGTTGTATTAGTCATGTTGCTCATCTTTATTCTCCTCCTTGGCTTTGTGTTTAGCAGTTATGATATAGACAGGATTTAACCCTTCAAGTCGGGTCAAATGCAAAATTGGTTTACTACGCGACACCTGCAGCATTGTGACTGACACGTCAAACCCCGCCGCTTTGCATGCCTGCATTGCATCTGCTAAATTTTCGATGGTAACAGCATTGATTACTACACGCCCACCTGGACGCAGGCGCTTAGCAAATAACTGGACTAGCTCTGTCAGCTCGCCACCGCTTCCCCCAACAAAGATCGCATCTGGATCAGGGAATTCATCCAATCCAACAGGGGCCTTCGCATTGATAAATGTGATATCCGTACGAAACTTGTGCATATTCGCGCGAGCATTTTCTAAATCTGGCTCATTCTTTTCTACAGCGTACACAGCTCCCAAAGGGGCTAGCTTCGCTGCTTCGATCGCTACCGAACCAGTCGCTGTTCCGATATCCCAGACGATGCTGTCAGGTTTTATCTGCAACTCAGCAAGGCTTGCTACTCGCACTTCTTTTTTCGTAATGAGTCCCTTATCTGGTTTACGTTGAGCAAACTCTTCATCAGGAATGCCTAAGGTCCAATTCACAGGTGAGGCATTCTCTTTTCTTTTGAGAATCATGACATTTAAAGGGTCGCACTCTGTCTCTGCCAATTCCACAAGCGTAAACCACCGACAACGTTCTTCTTTATTTCCTAACCGCTCCGCTACAAACGCTTCATATTCATCCATACCAAAACGCAGTAAATACTGAGCTACTTTTGCCGGAGTATTTTCCTTATCCGTTAATAGAGCCACCTTAGACTTGCCATTCACACGTTGTGCTAATCCAAGCATTGGACGACCGTGTACACTGTCAATATGAGCATCTTGCCAAGCTTCCTTCATTTTGCTAAAAGCAAGCTGTAAGCTACTCAAATGCGGTACCACTTGCACGACATCACGACCGAGTTTGCGGGTAAGCAAACCTCCAATCCCATAAAACAATGGGTCTCCAGAAGCAAGCACGACAACCTCTTTACCTGCTGCTACCGCTTGTTTTATTTCGCCAATTGCCGCTAGCACCCCACTTTTCAAAGCAAAGCGTTCACAGTCAAGATCTGGGAAAAAGGCTAAATGTCGCTCTCCCCCTACCAGCAATTGCGCTTGTTTGATCAGTTCAATAGCTTGGGGAAATAAACCTTGAGCACCGTCATCCCCGATCCCGATTATCGTTACCTGTGTCATCTACTACCGCCTTTCCCAACAGTTCGCCTTTCAATGTGGTGAGCACCGTTTCTATAACCATGCCTCCGCCGACGTGCTTATTGATTTGTTCGGAGCATTTGTATGCCAATAAGTTAAAAAAAGCGGAGTTTCCCGCTTGGCTCATGAGTTCGCCCACCTGCATGGCCGTGTTGGCTCTCTGTATTTCTGCAATATGTTCTTCACTTGCACCGACTTCTCTGGCTACCTCCGCCAAAAATTCAAAATCAACAGAAGATCCCTTGGAATGCACCATCATTGCTCCCTGAGCAACCTTAGACAGTTTTCCCATCATTCCAACCATGGAAATGTGGGTAAATCCTTGCTTCTTACCAATAAGGGCACTAAAGCCCACGAAATCTCCCATTTGAATAAACGATTCTTCTGGCCAATCCGGATACTGTTCCATCGCTGTTTTTTCGCTGCGCCCACCTGTTGTAATGGCAATAGACTGGCAGTTGCTTGCCTTCGCTACTTGAATAGCTTGAGCTACCGATGCTTTGTAAGCAGCCGTTGAAAATGGTACGACCGTTCCTCGGGTCCCCAAAATGGAGATACCTCCAACAATTCCTAACCGTCCATTCAGCGTTTTCTTAGCAATCTCTTCTCCATTCGGCACTGAAATGACAACGCTGACTCCACGATCTTCTATTTCATATTCTTCTAAAAGCTCTTGGACAACGCCCTTAATCATTTTTCGTGGAACAGGATTAATAGCTGCTTCACCTACCGGAATCGGCAATCCGGGCTTTGTAACTCTACCGACACCTATTCCGCCATCCAAATGAATACCGCTATCTGCATGCCAAGAAACACGTGACAAAATCAGGGCCTTATGGGTGGCATCTGGATCATCTCCACCATCCTTGATGATACCAGTCTCCACCCAATTTTCTCCTCGTTCCTGAGATACCATTTGAAACGTGACCCGATCCTTATTAGGCAAAAGAATTTCCACCTCCGAAACTTCTTCCCCGCTAAGTAAGGCTAGCAGGGAAGCTTTCGTGGCGGCGGTAGCGTTGGAACCTGTTGTATATCCGTGACGAAGTGGCTTCTCATTTTCTGCCTCCGCTACCTTTGCATTAGTCATGCACGCTCGCTCCGTTCTGTTGCTAGAATGGACAACGCATTAACCGCGGCAACAGCAACTGGGCTACCACCTTTGCGATCCAAGTTCGTGATAAATGGAATATCTAACTTCGCTAATTCCTCTTTGGATTCAGCCGCAGATACAAATCCAACTGGTACGCCAATAACCAATGAAGGGTTGGCCTTACCCTCTTTCACAAGACGAATCAATTCAAGCAGTGCAGTAGGAGCATTCCCAATCGCGTAGATACCACCTTTAATTTGGCTCGTAGCTTTGCGAATAGAGATAATAGCACGAGTTGTATTCTCGGCTTTCGCTTCTTGCATGACATCAGCATCAGAAATATAAACATGCACATCTCCACCAAACGCCTTTAGACGCGGCTTACTGATGCCTACTTGAACCATTTGAACATCTGCAATAATTGGTTCACCGGCTTGAATAGCTCGAATGCCCGCTTCTACTGCATCAGGATGAAACTTCATGCTACGCCCTAAATCAAAGTCGGCTGTTGCGTGGATGACGCGTTGCACCACACGATACTGATCATCCGTAAAAGGATGTGGACCTAGCTCCTCTGTAATCATTTCAAAACTTTTTGATTCAATTTCTTGTGGTTGAATCGTGATTGGTTTAAACTCCGTATGAAATTGCGATGACATATGATTTCTCCCCTCTTTGGTTCCGTTATTTTTTAGACCGTAGCCTGTGTTCGTAACGCTTTCAAAACGCTATCAAATGTGTGATGCGTCTCTCCATACACGAGTTTCGGTCTGTCGATCATAATGGTATAGATGCCAAGCTCTAGGGCTGCCGCCAGCTTCTCGTCTACAGCGCCTACCTTACCGCTTTCTTTTGTAATCATTGTAGTAACACCATATTGTGTATACAAAGCGGCATTCAATTCTTTAGAGAAAGGACCTTGCATGGCAATAATATTTTTTTGCTCTACGCCTAACTCTTCACATTTTTCCATATTGTCTTTACGTGGCAGCATTCGTGCAATCAAACGAATCTCGGGATCACCTAGCAAATGCTTCGTAAACGTCCCAAGCGTTTTGCTTCCTGTAGTTAGCATCACTACGCCTTTTCTTTGTTTTGCTTCCAATGCTGCTTGTTCATAATTTTCCACTATGAGCACATTAGGATGGTCAACATAATTACGGGTCTCCCTCTCATACCGGATGTAAGGAAGCTGTAATTCTTCTGCGCAAGCCATCGCATTTTTAGATGCTTCTTCTGCAAAAGGATGACTTGCATCCACAATGGTTGTAGCCTTCTGTTCCTTGGCTAAGGCAATCATATCCGCTAGTGGTAGTCTTCCTACTCGCGTCGTAATTCCCTCGTCCTCCAAGCTTTTAGCGGCAGAATCGGTAACAACCGTTGCCAGTAGATCAACACCAGTAGACTTCAAAAGGACAGCCAATTCGCGTGCATCACTTGTCCCTGCCAAAAACAGGATCATACACGTACCCCCCGTTTATCGTCAGCTTCTGTAGCCTGAGACTCCTTGCTACAGGCTGTTTGCCCTTCTTGGGTTACAGGGGTATGGCTATGTCCGTTTGCATGGTGATGATCATGGTCATGATGGTGATCATGGTCATGGTCGTGATCATGGTCATGGTGGTGGCCATGATGGTGATCATGGTCATGGTCGTGATCATGGTCGTGATCATGGTCGTGATGGTGATGGTGATCGAATACAGCAAGTTTTCTAAATTGACAAAGGTCGCAGTTGGCTAATGCCCGTCCCTGTAATGCTTCTATAGAACGATCTACTACAATTTGTTCTAGCAGTTCATGGAAGCCTAATGCCTCGCTCATCGAGGCATGTATATCAGGGAAGTCCTGATGAAACTGTTGTAAGTTTTCTTCTAGACGCTTTAACAGGATACCCGTAAATAACAAATAAGGAAGGACATAAATCTGCTTAGCTCCCTGTCTTACACAACGGACTAATCCTTCTTCCACTGTCGGATAGGTAACGCCCATGTACGCCACTTCAACGTTACCTACCCCTGTGCTCTCCCATAACAAGCGGGCTATTTTACAAAGATCGCTGTTTGCATCTGAATCACTGCTACCACGACCTACTAAAAGAATGGCACTATCCTTGTTAGCCGGTTCTAGTGGAGTATAGGCAGTTGTATTTTGTAAGCGATCCCGCAAAATTTGCACCATATCCTCATGCACACCTATGGGGCGCCCATAACGAAAATCTACATGGGGATATTTCGCCTTAGCCTCGTCTATTTCATGCGGGATGTGCAGTTTAGCGTGGGCTGCTTGAAACAGCATTAAAGGTACCATTGCTACAGTGGTAGCACCACGTTCTACTATTTTTTGCACACCCTGCATAATGGTTGGTCTGGTTAACTCCAAGAAACAAGTCTCATACAGTGTCACGTCTGTTTGTTCCTGTAACAATTCAGTAACTCGCTGTGTAAACTGTAGAAGATGCTCATTTCCCTCGGCATCTCTACTACCATGACCGATAAAAAGTATTCCGTTCAAAAAATTCCCCCCCTTAATCTCCACACGGTTCTTCGATCTGCAATGGAGCTACGAATTCCTGATAGCGGTATTCAAGTACCTGCCCTGTACGTTTAAAGAATTTATGGAATCGTTCCTCGATATGACCTTTTGTCTTATACTCATCCACAATCCGTTCTACAAGTCCAATAATCTGTTCTTCTGGAACTCCCTCAGCTATACGTTGTCCAGGATGAGCGTTACGTCCGATACGCTTGCCACCTAAAAACACATCATATGCGCCACGTCGGTATACAAGACCAATGTCCTCCATAACTGCACCATAGCAAGCCATTCCGCAGCCGTTAAAGCCAATTTTTAAATCCTTTGGCACAGCTAGACCATCTAATCGTCTACCTAATTCCTCAGCTACAGGGATCGATTCATCCTTTTCTAAATCACAAAAATCACAAGCTTTCACCTGCGCGCTAGCCCCGATCGGAAACAATTGAAAGCCAACTGCTCTTAATTGTTGCGTGACCTGCTCTGGATCTACCTGCGGTAAGCGAAGAATAATTTGATGCTCAATGCTGTACATCATTTCTCCGCCATCCTTGGTCAAATCGGCCAATAGACGCATTTGTTCCGAGGTAAAATTCTTACGAGCTACACCAGGCGAAACGCCTAGCTCTAAAATATCAACAACTCCGCTAAACGGGCGAGGTGGAGGAGTGATACCCTGATTTAACTCTAAGGCTGTCTTTTCATCAACGCACGCAAGCGCTTCCATCGCTAATTGAAAGGCCTTTATCGCTTGTTTAGGAGCTTGAAAGCTCTCTGTCTCTTCCTGAAAAGAATTCTGTTCTACTTCCCTTGAGAATTGCCTGGGATTTGAAAGGGCTTCCATCGCCGCTGATGGTGCGGAATCAGAAACCTGAGCTTCTTGTATTGTAGCCTGCGGTGAAGTCGCTACAGCCACTTCTTGCACAGAAGATGACTCAGATACCGGATTTCCACCCTGAGGCTGGCTGTGAAGCGCCCAAGGCTCTGCCTTCTCCTGCAAGCGTTCATGAGGTTTTAACGGTTGATCCATGCGATTTAACGTATATTTACGTTGATATCCGCGCGGAGTAATAATTTTTTGGTCGTAAACAAAGGTAGTCGAGTTCCCGATGATTACTGTTGTCAGCATTCCAATGTCATGTTGTAGCATGTCTGCAAGTGTTGTAATTACAACATGTTCTCGATCTCTATAGGCGCTCTTTACGATTCCTACTGGCGTTTCAGGAGAACGATATTTTAATAATATTTGTTGTGTTTCTACAATTTGTCGTGTACGGCGACCACTGCGCGGGTTATACAGCGCAATGACAAAATCAGCAGAAGCAGCTGCTTCTACACGCTTAGCAATCGTTTCCCACGGTGTAAGATGGTCACTCAAGCTGATTGTGCAAGCGTCATGCATAATGGGAGCACCCAATAAAGACGCGCAAGACTGAATGGATGAAATTCCAGGTACAACCTCTACTTTCACCCCAGTAGATTCTGTCCAGCCTTTTTCGACTAGGACTTCATAAACTAGTCCGGCCATGCCGTATACCCCAGCATCCCCACTAGAAATAACGCCAACAACTTGACCTAACTCAGCCAATCTTACCGCTTCTTGAGCACGGCTAACCTCTTCTGTCATCCCAGTACGCACGACACTTTTGTCTGAAATAAGCTCTCGAATTAAATCTACATAAGTGTTGTAGCCAATTATCACTTCGCATTCTAGGATAGCCTCTTTTGCCCGATGCGTAATGTGATCATGATGTCCTGGTCCAAAGCCAATTAGTAGAATTTTTCCTTTCTCCATCTACTCCAAGCCCCCTATCCTTATTTGCAATCAACCTTACATTTTTATACAATAAAAAAAACAGCGCTTCCCCGTCTGACTTACGTGAGAAGTGCTGTTATGATGAGCTTGTTATTTTTTGGAAAGGAATATTCCCTTCTGTAGCAAATCTGCTCTCATAACACCTCCCCATCTGCCGTAGGTCTGACGGTGTTGTTAGAATAAAGAGGGTAGCCTGACTCTTGGAATATTCTGCTCCTTTTCGTCTTCTGAAAATTTATAATATCCAGTGACAAAAACGGGCTCTCCAATTACAGTGGCGGGACCGTGTTGGATTTTCACCAACTTCCCCATGTGAATCGTTTCTCATGTAACAATTCCTTTATTCCCAAGCTTATGTGATTAGTTCTATCATAATCCAATTTGCATTTTATTGTCCATACTTTTCTGTCTAGCCCACACGGGACTGGACAAGAGGTGAAAGAAGATCGTATACTGACATACTATTAGAAATCTTCTATTTTTATGCATAGAGGAAAATATATTTGAATATACAGTATCATAATTAACATATTATAGAAAGGTTGTTAAAACATGTCCCTCTTACAAACCTTACTACAACGTCAAGCTATACGCGCCTACGATGGTCGCCCTATAGAAAAAGAAAAGATTGAGCAGCTTCTAGAAGCAGCTATATTAGCACCCAATGATCGCTTGCGAGAGCCTTGGCACTTCTATGTCATTCAAGGCGCTGCTAAGGAACGGTTTAACCAGCTAGCTCAGGATTTCTTGCTTGAACGCTTTCCTACCAAACCTCATTTAGTAGAAGAATCCATGAAGAATGTTCTGGCCACCCCTCTCATTATAGTCGCTACATCCCAAATCATAGAAGGCGACGAAGCTTCTTCGCTTGATAATGATTATGCTGTAAGCTGCGCTATTCATTCGATGTGGCTGATGGCTTCTGAGCTAGGTCTAGGTTTTGTGTGGCGTACACGTGGTGTAGGTTTAGCTAGAGATGAACGTCTCAAAGCCTTCTTGTCCCTATCTGATCAAGAAAAAGTAATTGGTTCCTTATTTATTGGCTATCCAACTGATGAAGCCACACCTCGAACTGTTCGAAAGCCTATCACTCAAAAAACAACCTGGGTCGAGTAAACTTTGGCATATTTCGAACGGTTACAAAAAGGTTACATTTTTCCCCGCTTTGTTGTAACATTTCCCTCACCTGCTACGTATTATTTTTATAGTAGGTGATGATACATATGACAAACCACATGACTTTTGCCATACTGGTGGGCTTGTGTGCGACAGCGGGACTTTTTTTATTTCGACGCGCTGTGACGAGTGGGGATCGACAGCAAGGCGGATTCTGGATTAATGGTCTAGCTATCGCTATTGCAACTTTGCTGGTTTTATTCTCAAGCGCTATCGTCGTGTTCTTATTGGTTACGATTCTCTGGACAGTCGGCACTCTATTTCCTATGTTTGTCGACAAATCTGATTTCTGGACACTCGTTTCCTTTGCAGTCGTCTCCTTTTTCATGTTAATGCTGTACGAACTAATTCTTGAACCAGTCCTTTTATACATAATGCAAAGACTACATATCTCAAGAAATTGGAAATTGATACCTGAAATTTTAGCAACGACCTTCATTTTTTATCTCGTGAATACCACATGGATTCCTGGTGTCTTGTTAACACCATTAACTCCCTTATTTGTTGGCATATTAGCTGTAACAGTCGATTATTTTTTAGAGCGCATCATGGGTGAGAGAAGGTAAAAATGTAGACACGACAAAAAGCACCTCTTAGTTTGCGAATCTCGCAACATGACAGGAGGTGCTTTTTATCTGTCTTTTCCTCGTACAAAAAGGCGTTTCTGACAGTATACAGAAACGCTTCAACTGTTCTTCCATTCTTTTTTATATGTATGTTCTCCCGTTTTACAGCAGATGCACTTAGCGTGTCGTCCCTGTTTTTCCCTGTTTCTTCTGCTGTAAGCGGTATTGAGTAGGTGTACAACCTGTTTCTTTCTGAAAAACAGCGGCAAAATAGGCACTATTACGAAAACCTACTCTGCTTGCAATCATTGAAACATTTCGATCTGTTTCTAGTAGTTGCTTCTTCGCTTCATCTATTCGGATGCGCGTTAAATATTTCCCAGGCGTTATCTTCATACAACGAGAAAAACAACGCTGCAAATAAAAAGGACTCACATAGAGACGTGACGCCATTTCACGCAGAGTTACGGGTTGGTTATAGCAATCGTGAATCATCTCTAGCAAACGGGTCGCCGCATCTTCTTCCGCTGATTTCCAGGTTGGTTCAGATGGTCTACAACGCTTGCAAGGACGAAAACCTGCAGCAATGGCATCGGACGCCGCATAATAAATCTTCACATGCTCTCTTTTGGGTGTCCTTGATTTGCATGACGGCTTGCAAAAGATACCCGTCGTGCTAAGGCCATAAAAGAATAGTTGATCATAATTTGGATCGCATTCTACTATCGCCTTCCAGAACTCCTCTTTCATCCACGATCCCTCCTAGCCTTCAATCCTCAGTATAACGTAATGTTTTTACTTCTAGTAAGCAACTGGGAATGAAAGAGCAAAATTTCGATAGTTTTTTCTTAATTTCACAATTATGTAACTTTTTCCATAACAAAAAACCGTGCCTTTTCACGTTCTTACGAATATTTTTTGGTAACAAACCGCTTTTATTTTCACTAATATTAAAAAAAGCCAAGAGAGGAAGTAGCTCCCTTCTCTTCGCTTTTTTATAAACTACTTTATTATGCACGTCGATAAGCGCCCGCATTCTGCTGAAACAATTGAGGTGCCCCATTTGCTAGTAATGTAACGACCAAAGCCGTAATCACATACTCAGGTATCAGATAAGTTGCATTATAGCTGAAGGAATAAAGTGTTGCAGGTGTTCCTTCCGGGGCATAGCTCCCAAACCAAACTGCTCCTGAAGTCGTGCGAATAGCCAAGCATAGCGCAATTCCCACTAGCAATCCTCCCCAGATGGAGGCAATTTTTGTTGCTTTGCTTTGTGTCTTACTAGCGTACAGGAACGCACCAAAGCCTAGCACGGCATAGGATAGAGGATAATCTAACACCATTTGAATCGGATGGACCATCTCGCCACCAAAAAAGAATTTAACCATGCCTACTAGCCCGCCTGTGATTACGCCTGCTACCCAACCACGGCGAAACGCCAAGAGAGCTATCGGTACCATTACCAGCGATACGCTTCCCCCTTGAGGCATGGCAAACAGCTTTACCTTACTTAAAATAACAGCTATTGCTGCCATGATAGCTATTTCCATCATGATAACCAGTCGTGTTCGTGACATTTCAATTCCTCCTCATTCTGATGCAGTATGTATGTAAGCAGCAGAAATAGAAAGGGTCCAACTCAAGTTTATATAGACTATAAATACAAATTAGAGCAAATTGTATCAGCCAGTTGATTATGAAGAGCGTTTTTCATGTTTTACACACAAAAAAACCACCCTAGACGGATGGTTCTCAACTCGGCGATACACCCCTATCTCGACGATAGAGCTACAGCTTTCGCACTTGAAGTCAGCTACCTCTCCCTCCGCTGGCATTACCCAGTTCAGGTTCTACGGTCAGTAACGCATTCTGTTACAATCTCAGCCGTATTTGCCCGGCCCCCGTTTAGTACATGCTTATTTCGTTTTCAATGTTACAAATTCAAATAATACCATAACATATTACTACTATTTTGCAAAGTACTTCTTTGAAGCGTCATTAGCGTCATTTGCTTCATTATAATTGTTTTTTCAATGGTACGTTCTATGACTTTGCATCTAACAAAAGCGAAAAATCAGTTGAAACAAGCTAGATCTTTTACAAGATATAGGGAAAAAGCAGAAATTGAGTGGGCCGAGGTACCCCCCACTTATCCTATGAATAGTATGTAAGGCAAAAGCCTAAAAAGCCTGCTACTTCGGCACCAACACACTCCCCCTGACATAGGATAAGGTGACTGTATCCCTCAACCTTGTTCCTGTAGAGCCCACAAGGAGGGGTGGCACGTTTTGAAGAGTAGCGACCAAAGTAAACCGTTATTAACTAATCGCGAAAGAGAAGTGTTTGAACTCCTGGTCCAAGACAAGACCACAAAAGAGATAGCAGGACAGCTCTTCATTAGCGAAAAAACAGTCAGAAATCACATTAGTAACGTCATGCAGAAATTGGGCGTGAAAGGGCGGTCACAAGCCGTAGTAGAATTGGTAAGGCTTGGCGAATTAAAAATTTGACCGCTCAGGTGAACTGCCTCCCTTTTCTTCAAATCCTTGAAGAGAAGGGGGGATTTTTCATTCTTTAGACATAAGGCGTTCGATTATAAGCCTCTTCATATCGCTTCTTCATGGCATTTACAATTAGAGTAAAACCTAGAACCGCAAGCATAAAAGCGGTTAGTGGCGCAAAGAAAATCCACTGCTTTGTTTGTAGAAAAGAGCGTACTGAAACTTCCAGACCACTCTTTATATTTTATTTTTATTTATGACTTTTCTATCAAAATAAGAAAAGGCGCAAAGGTTATAAAAAACCTAGCGCCTCTAGCATTTTAATCTAATACTTCTCCATTACTAGCAATGACATTTTTATACCAGTAGAAGCTTTTCTTTTTCAATCTTCGCAGAGTTCCTTTTCCTTCATTATCCTTATCTACATAAATGAATCCGTAACGCTTCTTCATCTCTGCAGTGGAGGCACTAACTAAATCAATTGGTCCCCATGTTGTGTAACCAATCAGGTCAACACCATCTGCAATTGCTTCTTTCATTTCCGCAATGTGATCCTTTAAGTATGCAATGCGGTAATCATCCACAATGACATCCCCGTCTTCTACAACATCAACTGCCCCTAATCCATTTTCCACAATAAACAGTGGCACCTGATAACGATCGTACAAGATATTAAGGGCAATACGCAAACCTTTCGGATCGATTTCCCATCCCCAATCTGTTGCTTTCAAATACGGGTTTTTTACTCCACCCATGATGAGATTGCCATTTGTCTCTCCAGCTTTTTCAGGGGTTACTGTTGCCGTTCTACTTACATAGTAGCTAAAGCCTAGATAGTCTACTTTATACGTGCGCAATAGCTCTTCGTCGCCTTCCTCTATGACGATTTGAATATCATTTTCAGCAAAATAGCGCTTCGTATAAGATGGATAGTAGCCTCTCACTTGAATATCGGTAAAGAATAAGGTCTCCCGATCCGTAGTAAATGCTTTCCATACATCTTCTGGATGACTTGTTAGTGGGTAGGTTGGCAAATAAGCCAGCATGCAACCAATCTGAGCATCAGGAATGATCTCATGGCATGCTTTTACAGCCAAAGCGCTTGCCACGAACTGATGATGAGCCGCTTGATACATCGCGTTCTTCTCGTTCTCACCTTCTGTCAATACAAGTCCACCACCCGTAAATGGCGCATGTAGCACAACGTTAATCTCATTGAACGTCATCCAGTATTTCACTTTATCCTTGTAGCGTTTAAAGAGTGTTTTGGCAAAACGCTCATAGAATTCAACTAACTTCCGATTTCTCCACCCTCCATACTGCTTCACCAGATAAAGCGGCATCTCATAATGTGAGATCGTTACTACCGGCTCAATACCGTATTTTTTAATTTCATCCAACAATTGATCATAGAAATTCAAGCCTTCTTCGTTTGGCTCAAGCTCGTCACCATTCGGAAAAATTCTTGTCCAAGCTATCGAGGTGCGGAAGCATTTAAAGCCCATTTCTGCAAACAAGGCAATATCTTCTTTATAACGATGATAAAAATCAATCGCTTCATGATAAGGGTAGTAGCCTTCCATTGATTCATTATGCGGATACATAATGCCTCTTGGTGACACATCTGCTGTTGAAAGACCTTTGCCACCCTCTTGATAAGCGCCCTCTAGCTGATTAGCTGCGACCGCTCCTCCCCATAGAAAGCCTTCTGGAAATTTCTTCACGATTTGCGTCATAACTTATTTCCTCCTTATAAGTAGAATTGCATCTATGCAAAATTTCGATATAAACAAGGTGATGGATCAACAATTCAGATTCCTTAGACTCGCAGGTTAAGCAAAAGCTCTTTTTCTTTTACTTCAGCTAGACTCGAAGGTTTGATCTCTGGATATTGGTCTGTATTCGTGATGATCACAGGTGTTATCGTTTCAAAGCCTGCCTGTCTAATCTCCTGTAGATCGAATTCAATGAGCAACTCCCCTACCTTGACCTGCTGACCTGTCTCTACATGGGCGGTAAAGTGTTTGCCCCCCAATTTAACGGTATCTATTCCAATATGAATCAATACCTCTGCTCCAGCATCACTAATTAACCCTATAGCATGCTTCGTATTAAAAATGGAGACGACAGTTCCATTCACTGGCGAAACAACACGTCCCTCTGCGGGTTCAATCGCTAATCCTTTTCCCATAATCTCTCTAGAAAAGGTGGGGTCACTGACTGCCTGTAGAGGATGAACAACACCAGCTATTGGGCTGCAAATCTGTTCATTTTGAACAAGCGTATTTTCTGTTGTTCCTTCTTTTTCTAATCCGATGAATTCTGCTGTTTCTTTCGATTCTTCCTGATCTTCATTGGTTGGTATATCAATAAAGCCTAGAATATATGTCATGACTGCTCCAACAATAAAAGCAATGATAAGACCAATAATCGCATACCAGAACGTCTCCCCAACGAGGATCGGCAACCCAGGCAATCCTGCATTTCCGCCTACAATATAAGCTTTTGTTTTAAATAAGCTGATAAAGGCTCCACTGACTGCTCCACCGATTAACGCCGCGATGAACGGTTTCTTCAATCTCATATTGACCCCATACATCGCTGGCTCCGTAATACCCATCGTTGCTGTGATACTTGTAGACATGGCAATTGATTTAAATTCCTTGTTCCGTGATTTTAAGAATACGCCAAAGGCTGCGCCTGCTTGAGCTAGGTTAGCGACGAACATAATCGGAAGAATGTAATCGTAGCCAAGCTGAGCTACGGAACCAATCATAATTGGTATCAACGCATAGTGCATGCCGGTAATGATAATAAGAGACATTGTTCCGCCAAGCAGCACTCCCGCAAACAATCCTGCATGATCAAACAACGCGATAATGCCTGATGCAAGTCCATTTCCAATAATCGTTCCAATTGGTCCAATGGCAATAAGCATGAGTGGTACTACAATAAGCAAGGTAAGCATGGGTACTAAAATCAGCTTCATTGATTTATGAATTAGGTTATCTACGAATTTTTCCACATAAGATGCCAGCCAGATCGTAATGACGATTGGGATAACCGATGAAGCATAGGTAACGGCTGTTACCGGTATCCCCATAAAGCTCGTACTTTGCCCTGTACCTAACAGGGCTGTCAATTGCGGATGGAGAACGGCGGCTGCTACAGAAACAGCAATAAAAGGATTATTTCCAAATTTATTTGCCGCACTAAAAGCCAAGATAAGCGGTAGGAAGTAGAAAGCACCGTCTCCGATCGCATTTAGTATCTGATAGGTACTGTCATCGGGCGACATCCAGCCAAACGTTGCCGCTAAAGACAAGAGACCTTTAATCATCCCTGCCCCAGCTATCGCTGGAAGAATCGGTGTAAACACCCCTGCAATGACATCAAAAATCGCACTTATCGGATTTTGCTTCTTCTGTATACCCTTCTCTTTTCCTTGTATGCTTGCAGCTATATCGCTACTCTTCATTATCTCTTTATAAACCTGCGCCACATCGTTTCCAATGATGACCTGAAACTGACCTCCACTTTTCATGGTACCCATGACACCCTTTGTCTTCTCCAGACTCTCTTTATCAGCAAGCTGATCGTCATGCAAGTTAAAGCGTAATCTGGTCATACAATGGGTAACGTGTGCAATATTTTCTTTTCCTCCAACAAGCGCTACTATTTCCTTTGCTACTTTTTCTTTATCCATAGAAAAACACATCCTTTTCCTAACATGACTGAGATAAAAGCAATGCACTTGTTCAAATGGGCCCAATTGATCAAAAGTTTCGCATCATCTCATAAAAAAACCCAAACATCTACCCACGTATCGACAAACATGTCTGTACATGAATAAACATTTAGGTTTTGCCTGCTTACCAGTAACAATCCTAGTAGTATGAAATTAAAAAAAACCTAAATCGCTGTCCATATAAATAGACAACCATTTAGGTTTTGCCTGCTTAACCAGTAACAATCCTAATC
Source organism: Brevibacillus laterosporus LMG 15441 (assembly GCF_000219535.2). Classification (NCBI taxonomy): domain Bacteria; kingdom Bacillati; phylum Bacillota; class Bacilli; order Caryophanales; family Paenibacillaceae; genus Brevibacillus; species Brevibacillus laterosporus. The sequence continues at coordinate 1,243,915 of NZ_CP007806.1, read as the reverse complement.
AATAAGAACTTGTCTTATTAAGTTACTTATAAAATATCATGTCCTCTTGATAATGTCAACGCTTTCATTTTTACTTTTTATTTACTACTCTATGGATGTGAATCGTTAGATAAAGCACTTCTTCATTTGTTAACTCATGATTATATTCCTTTTGAATGTATCGCTTGATTTTCTTCGTACACTCATAAGCTTCCTTATATTTGCTTTTGACCATCTCGTATAAGAAATCGTCGCTGCTCTCCATATGGGTTTCCTTGCACAAACGTTGAGCGAAAAATTTTAGATGGGTAATAAACCGGTAATAATGCAAGGATTCCTCGTCCACTTCAATATTGAAATGATATTTAACGATATTTAAAATCTCTTGCATTACCTTCGTTATTGTAACAATCGTTGGCATTTCTTCGTTTAATTCGGCATTTACAATGTGTAAAGCAATAAAACCAGCCTCATCTTCTGGCAATGTAATTCCTAATTTCTGATTGATCTGTTTGATTGCCTTTTGGCCAACAGAAAATTCATCTTGATACAACCTTTTGATCTCCCAAAGCAAGGCATTTTTAATATCTAATCCGTCCTTGTTACGCTGAATGGCAAAATAAATATGATCCGTAAGGGAGACGTAAATGCTTTCATTTAGCTTTTTGCCCAAGCTCATTTTGGCATAGTTAATGATATTCTCAGAGATTTCCATATACTCCATCGGAATTTCATAAAGCAGTGTTTTAAACTTCTCGGAGATATCCTTATTTTCTAATTTGAAAATTTTCTCGATCTTGTCTTCTTCTACCTTATCGCCTGGTCGCTTCTGAAAGGCAATTCCTCTGCCCATTATCACCAGTTCTTTATTTTGATCGTTGTATACACTGATCACATTGTTATTAATAACCTTGGCTATTTTCATGCTGACGATCCTCCCTTAGGATAAACCAAATGTTTATTACAATCGCTCCTGATCTTTTTTTTGATCGTACCTTTCTTTTCAGGAGAGGTCAAGGAAAATGGAAAGAGAGAAAAAAAGCCCGATCATCAATTTGATCGGACTCTTTTTTCTCCTATTGCTCTTATGCAGGAATTACGGGGTTTTTAGCTCGTTTGTGAGTCCAAGCAAACACCCCTAATACAACTATCAATAAAACAGCCTGTGACAGCATAGTTTCCATGGTTGGGAAAAAACCAATTCCTTCCCACAATGGTAGTTGGCTAATCGGATGAACAGGTAAGGATTTAGTGATTTGCAATGCATGCACACTGACTCCGACAATTTTGAAGGCTAGCGCATAAATAACAACTGTGGCCGTCGTAAAGAATAAGCGAATCGGCAGTTTTACACTGTAACGAATCAGCACAAATCCGACAACCAACAATATAGCTAACGCAAGGGCAATCCCTGCTAGCAATTCCTTCATCGTAATGGATGGAGCTAAACCAATATAGAAAATAACGGTTTCCGCACCTTCACGGAAGATTGCTAGAAAACTAACGGTTGCCATGGCCCATAGCCCGCCCTTAGCAACTGCCGATTCTACCTGACCTTTAAGATAAACATTCCAATTTTGAATGTTGGACTTATTGTGTAACCAATTCCCTACCAGCACCATCATGATAACAGCCGCAATTCCGAATACACCTTCTAAGTATTCACGGCTAGCACCGGCTGTTGCTTGAGAAAAGAATAGCTGGATACCAACAGCCAACAAACCACTACATATAATTCCGACAATCACACCTGCCCAAATCCATTTCTGTTGATGGGCGTGGTTGGTTTTTTTCAGAAAGGAAAGTAAGGCTGCTACGATTATTAAAGCCTCAAATCCTTCGCGTAATAAAATCACCGCTGCATCCCACATATGATAAGAGCCGCTCGATACATAGGGAGCAAGATCAATCTGTAGCTGAGTCAAGCGATCAGTAGCCTGTGAAGTCTTGGGAACCTTAGAGCTAAGTTCACTAATAGCTAATGGAATTTCATTCTCCACTTTTGCATACAAGCTAGGTGCCCTCGTCATAATTTCACCTTCGACCAGTGGCCAAATCGTTAAAAATTGGTTAAGGGTATCAATAGCAGTAGCATTATCATTGGCCCCTATTGCAGAGATTGTGGTCGAAAGCAAATCCAACAAGCTTTGAACAGAGTAAGTCCCTTCTGCCGGAGCGTCTCCACTTGTTTTTCCATCTAAAAATGCCTGGATAGATTGGTGGAGTCCGTCCATTTTTTCAGCTACTTTTTTCATATCCAGCGGTTCGGCATTTAACGCAATACGTACAAAAGCCATTTGTTTCTCAATATCACCGTATGCCATGATGCTTTTATTGCGGACAATTAATTCTGCTCTCGTCCAATTTCTATCCAAGGCTTGATAGGCCTTAAGCATCTCTGGGTGACTTTGCTGCTTGACATCCTTTTGCCATTTTTCCAGTTGGGCAAGGACATCCTTTAGTTTCTGTTGATTCTCCTCTTTTTTGGGAGGAGCTATTGTTTCTTCGTAAGTTCTCAGGGCTTTGGACAGTTGTTGTAGGCCAGCATAAATGGCCTTATCATCCTTTGTTTCTTTCTGTAACTCTGCCTGGACGTGCGCTATTGCACTGTCAACCTCTTTGGCTTGAGGGATATCGGTTCTCTCTTTCGTCCATTCCCCTGCAAACGTAGTGATCGTCGCTTCTACATGAGGCCAATCCTGCTCTTTAGTCTTCAAGAAGGCATCAGACATCGTGACAAAAAGGCGGTCTGTCGCTTCTGTAGCCCAAGCTGGCATACTTACAGCCATCAAAAAAGTAGCCATCATGAACATGGCTAACATACGCTGTTTACTCTTTAAAAACCACATGGGACTCACAACTCCTACTCCTTATAGATCTATGTTACTACTGGAACAAGCCCTCACCTATATAGCTTCCCTTTTTTACCCCTGGGAAGCAAGCAAACAACCCGCTTCCGCGATGAACAATATACTCGTTTAACTTATCATTCTTCGCCAAACGGTGTTGCATCGGAATAAATTGCTTAATCGGGTCTCGCTGGTAGCATATAAACAAGAGGCCGGCGTTAAGAGTTCCCGTTTTCCTATCCATACCATCTGCATAAGAATAGGATCTGCGTAAAATTTTGATGGAACCATCTCCATGCGCAATTCGGGCATGGGAAACATCCGGTAATTTCTTAGGCTGTAGCGGTTCGAACTCGTCTGTTCCTCCTAGGGGAGCACCACTATCTCGATGTCGGCCAAATGTCAGTTCTTGATCACTCAAATTCGTACGATCCCAAACTTCAAGACGCATCTGTATGCGGCGATAAACCATATAGGAACCGCCTGCCATCCAATCTGGCCCATCACTAGACTGTACCCAGACATGTTGATTAAGCTGTGCCGGGTCTTTCACATTAGGATTACCTGTGCCATCCTTAAAACCAAACAGGTTACGCACCGTTTCACCCTTTAGATCAGCCTGCTTGGTACGTTGGAAGCCGGCTTGATTCCAGCGCATAGTCGCGATTCCTCTCGCTCGTCTAATCAGATTGCGCAAGGCATGAAACGCTACCTGCTGGTCATCTGCACATACTTGAACAACAATATCTCCTCCCGTCCACTCGGGCTGAAGAGCATCCTGTGCAAAGTGCGGTAGCTCGATTAAAGCTTGCGGACGTTTCGCTTTAATCCCAAAACGATCAATGCCGTCCTTGACAAAAAACTGAGCGCTAACACCAAATGTAATGGTAAGCTGGGAAGCAGAAAGTCCTTCTGCTTCCCCCGTATCCACCGGCGGGAGATACTGACTTGTTTTCGTATCCTCCACTGGCTGGCCCTGTGTCATATTTTCTGTAGCTTTGGTCCAATCTTTAAAAAGCGCTATTACATCAGAGCGTTTGGTTGTCGTTAAGTCAAAAGCTGCTACATAGACAAAGTTTTGCGTTTCTGTAGTAATACCTGCTTGATATTCTCCGTAAAAAGGGACCGTATCAGCTTTCATACGACCTGATTTATCCTTTGTCTTGTCTGATTTCCCTTGTAAGTGGTTAGCTGCAGCAATGACACCGCCCATTCCACTAGCTCCGACTAAAAGTCCAAGTCCTCCAACCCCAACCATTTTAAGCATATCTCGACGCGAAACCTTTGTCTCATTTTGATCAGAAGTTGTGTTCTGTTGTTGCTCGTGATGTTTTTTTTCACGTTCTTCTTTCATAGATGCCTATCCCTCCAGCACAACACCAATTTTAGACAGTGGCTCGGCAAGTGCATCAATTGCTTGGCTAAGTTTTTTGACCTGATCTGGTTTTAATTCAGTATAAGAAGCATAATCTTCCCCTTTTTTGAAAGGTGCCAATAATCCAAATACATCATCAAAACGTTTTTTGATCTCATCTGATAACTTCTGATCCTTTGCTACCAAGGCTGGTTGCAACAGCTCATATATTTTTTGCGCTCCTTCTACGTTGGCAGCGAAGTCATACAAGTCAGTGTGAGAGTAACGCTCTTCTTCTCCTGTTACCTTAGAGGATGATACCTCATTTAACAAATCAACCGCGCCTGTTACCAGAAGCTCTGGTGTCACTTCTACTGTTTCTACCTTAGCACGCAATAGCTTCGCATCATTTAGCAACTGATCAGCCACTTTTTCAGAGCCTTTTGTTGTTTTGTTTGCCCATAGACCTTGCTCTATCTTATGGAAGCCGCCCCATTCTTCTTTTGGTACATCGCCGTCACGAGCGTCAATTTTAGGATCCAAATCTCCTAGGGATTCTGCAATTGGCTCAATGCGCTCGTAGTACATGCGTGACGGAGCATATAGTTTCTTCGCTGTTTCCATATCCCCTGTTTTTACTGCCGTTACGAATTTTTCAGTAGAAACCACAAATTGATCGATCTGATCAATAGAATAGGTTCGATATGCTTCAGTTACACCTTTTAAAGTATCTTTCGCATCTTTTTTCTCTTCTACCTTTTGTGCAGCATCTGTTTGAGCAACCTTATTATCTGCTTGTGTTGGTTGAGATTGCTGCGTGCATCCAAGAAGTGATGCACTTACTACAAATATTGTTGATAGAGTAAAAATAGACTTTTTCATGAAGTACTCCCCTTAATTGTTAGAAATAGAAATAAGTTCGTACCACATTATAATACGAATGATAATCATTATCAATAGCTTTTTTGCTCTCACTTTCAAAGTCTCTTGACAAACGATAATTCCTAGTAATAACAATCTTTTACTAAGAATTACATGATGATATAAGGGATGGATGGAAATAAATTTTTGATTGACTCGTGCTCCTGTGTAGCATAAATAGCTACTGTTTTTCGCAAATCAAGAATGGGAACCCCTATTTCATGCTTGCTTAATTGCCATGCAGGAGTGGGTAAAGATTGGAAGGAAAAAACCATATTTCCGAAGCGGCAACACTCTCGTAAGCAAATATCTTGTGAATACTCCCTGCTCTCTTCTAATAAATGAATCGGTTCAAGACCAAACTGCTCAATTAAATGCATTCTGTCGGCTAAATCCTTGCCATGCTTATAGGGAGCCGTCCGTCGGGGCGATAGGATTGGGTAATGCTCAATAACATATTTGTCATGAATGCCATGATAAAACACAAGCCTCACCTCTTCATGATGAAAGAAAGAGCGACCATTCCTTTGATGGCCACTCTTTTTTATTGGGATAAAAACGTTCACTTATTCTTGCCGATTCGGCTTTAACCGCTTTGATTGTATTTTACTGCCTGTCACTATAGCCTGGGCCTTTGTTTCTCGCCCTAATAGATCTTGTGCCACTACAGTGATCGTTTCTCTGCCTTCTTTTACCCGTGGAATTTCTAATAGAAAATCTCCCTGATCGCTTACATCACCGTACAAACGCTGATCGCCATAGTAAAAGGACAGCTCTGTATCAGCTTGTTTAATGACCCGTCCTCTCACATGAAGTGTAGAACCTGCTGTATCGTCATAGCTTGGCTTTGCAAAACCCACAGAAAGCGGCTTAGCAGGAAGTGCCTTGTACATAATACGTTTTTGGTCCTGCATAACAACCGCTGATCCTGTCGTTGCATCTGCATAGCATATAACAGATTGTGTTGTCAGGTTCTTCGCTTCGTCCATCGCCTCAACTAAAACCTTATTTTCACCATGCTTAAGAGCAATTTGATGTGAAAAGTATTTATGAACAGGCTTCTCAATCTGATCCTCTTCCCAGCTTGCAATTATTTCACCATTAACCTTCAATCTTCCTTTATAATTCATATCACGATACATCCAGCGCAGAGGGACCACGATCTTTTTGCTGGTCGCGTCAAACACAATATCCTCGTTACCATCGTTTACAAATTGCAAAATAGGTGGCGTTTTATCCACGATAATCCGTTGGGTAAATTCACGGGTGTTTCCAAACGCATCTGTCACTTGATAAGGTACATATTGTATTCCCTCTGGCAAGTCTAGTACCGTCTGGAATCGACCGTCTGGTTCCACTTTTACCGGTTGCTCTTTGATCGTAAGCTTAACCCGATCCATCATGTCTTCGCCTGTCACCTTGCCACGAATAGCAACATGATTTTGATTGCTAACCATGATTTGTTGAAAAATCTGATCAGGAAACTCGATGCCCGGCGGTGTAAAATCACTTTGTCCATTGATATGAGTATAGGAGATGTTACCCGCGTAATCATAGGCAACCAACGTCATTTTTTTGTGTGGCTGACTAACTACTGCTTGTGTAATTGTCGGGGCATAAGGTCCACCTGTTTTTTTCCCATCCACATACAGCAGATACCCTTGAATATCCTTATCTTTTGTCTGCCACTGAAGTTTATTTTTATTTAGTTGCGCTGTGATTTGCGGTGCTTGACGATCCACGCGTACAGGTAGGGTAAGCGTCTGCCACTTGGCGTTGCTCCCATCATTTTTCGCACGGATGACAAATCGATATGACCCATCAGGCGCTGGTACATAGGCCCCTTTATCTGAGGAATAGATCATTCCGTCCCAAGCCCACTCTTCTTTCTCCGTGAAGAAAAAGGAATCACCTTTTCTTGACTGGTCAAATTTATTTACCTTACCATCTTTGACGAGAGATCGAACAACCTGACCTGTTGAATCTGTAACATTAATAGAAAGCTCTCGCGCATTACGTAAGAACGTAATAGATGGCGCTGCCTTATCATAATGACCATCTCCATTTGGTGAAAAAGCAATATGGTCTGGGTTGATTAATACATGACCATTCTCATCTACACCATTCACACCCAGTGCTTCCCGGAAACGCCATTTGTCACTTTCTTTATCGTGATACCATGTTGTTTTGACACTGGTTAGCTTTTCCTGACTCTCAGCGCTCCACATCGGAGCGTCCATGATTCTTGGTTCATTCCATTCTCCATAAAAACCATAATAGGGAACTCGCAGGGCAGGTACATGAGCCTGCTTGGGGGTAAATAGTAAGTATCCTTCCACAAACCTTTGTTTAGGGGCAGTCTTTGGCACAGTTACGGTTACCTGAACTTCTTGTTTTTGACCTGGAGCTACTGTGACGCTTGGGGTTTGGAATTGAACCTTGGCCCCAGGCAATCGCGTCTCTCTCATGCTAAAGTATCCATTCTCTATCTGATCAGTTAACACACCGAATTCATCACTGAGTGTGTACGTGAGTGGCTCTTTGCCGAATTTGTTAGAAATGATGAGGCTAAACGTTCGTTTCTCACCGATTTGCCCTAAGGATACACCTGCTTTTCCCTCTTTATTAGTAATAACAACGGGAGATTTTGCAGCTTTTACCACCTGCATAATGCCTGCCCCTTGCACACGAGGCGAATAAGGAAGGGGCGGGAGCTTTTCATTCTTTGACTTAGACGTACGCGGATCAAGTACAGGCTGAGCTGTGTTCATGGCTACTGCTTTTAGAGTTTCAACCAGCTCTCGTCCTTCTAAGGAATATCCTTGTTTTTGATAATACTGCTTGAGTAAGGCCATTGCTCCTGCAACGTGCGGAGTTGCCATTGATGTACCACTTTTCACCCCATATCCGTCTTGCGAAACAGTGGACAAAATTCCACCACCAGGTGCAGAAATCTCCGGTTTAAATTGTAAATCCGGCGTAGGTCCCCATGAGGAAAAGGAGGACATGGTTCCACCTTCTGGATATGGCAATTCATTTTGTGCAAACTGTCCATCAAAGGTAATTTTTACCTTTTTACCCTTTTTCAATTTCTCTGCCATTGCTTCGCCCATTGATTTTAAAATAGATGCACTTGGTATATTTTTACTCTCATTTCCACTCATCAAAAAGGGACCTGCTTGATTGTTATAAATAAGAGCACCAGCCGCACCCGCTTCCTTAGCGAGACGCAGCTTTTCATCAAAGGTTATATCACCGCGTTCAATTAAAACGACTTTATTCTTAACACTAACATTGTAATCTTCTTTTTTTCCTTTCCCAACATACGCCATTTCATGTGACTGGGATAAATACTGCTCAGGTTGCAACGGGCTTCCACTGATTGGAATTCCCGTCAAATAGACCACACGCGGCAACTGATCGACACCCTCAAGTGCAAAACTATTGCCAGCAAACGTAGTGGCATTAACCGATGCAATGCTAAAAGCATCTGGAGCCAATCCAGGTGACCCGATCATGGCGTGATCGGGATTGGCTTGCTTGACTTTATCACTACCAAAATAAGCATCGTTCCCAGCTGCTGCGACTACGATAACACCACTGTCAACAGCATTTTTGACCGCATACTGTTCGGTATTCGTCTCATCTACATATCCAGCGGAAGACCCCAGACTAAGATTAATCACATCTGCTTTTTTAGCAATAGAATCGGTCATTGCAAATAAAATGGATTCACTAAGCCCAGAAATGCTCCCCTGATAATTGCTAAAAACTTTTTCGCTAAGCAATTGAGCTTCGGGTGCAACCCCTTTTACTTTACCATTTCCAGCTACTATTCCCGCCACATGCACACCATGCTGAGATTCCCCTACATCTTGAGTTATTTGATTGCGATCAGCCCAATTATATCCTGTAATAACCTTTTGTGATGCTCCAGACTTTTTTTGTGCTGCTTGTTTATCGTGAGGTGCTGGAAAATCAGGGTGTTTATGATTAATGCCTGTATCCACAATGGAAATCAACATCCCTTCCCCTTTTACACCCAACTCCTGCCAGGCTCTATCTGCCTCGATCATCGACAAAGTAGATTTTCCAGCCTTAGCCACAGACTCTCCTTTCATTACATGCTTCAAGGCATTCCATTCGTTTGCTTGATTCTGAAGCATGTTAAAAAGATTGCCCGGGGAATGACCGCCTGCTTTTTTTGGAAAAGAAGCACTAGTCGCCTCCCAAATATCTTTTTGAATTTGCTCACGTGAAATGATTTGCTGCGTGTTATCAATCGTCTGGTGGTTATGTAAAACAGTATCTGCTCCAACGTAATTGACCGGATAATATAGCAACGGTACAACTGCACCGGTACAAAGCACTTTGATCATTTGTTTCTTCATACGCAGCCCCCTCCTGGTGAAAATTCCTCATGTAGTATCTTCATCAGTTTGCCAAAGGAAGCTTATGGGTATACACCCGTACCATTACAAGGGAAGGAAAGCATACTACCAATTTTTTCAAAATAAAAAAAAGCCCTCTCACTATCGAGAAGGCTTTTCCTGAATTCATGTCGTATAAAAAGGGAAGAAAGTATCTTCTTACGAGAAGAAGAAGGATTTAATAGCATGCTTCGTGGTTTCTTTATTCATATGAGCAATGGAAGTAGTAAGCGGGATGCCTTTCGGGCAAGACTGTACGCAGTTTTGCGAGTTACCGCAGTAGCTAATTCCGCCCTCCTCCATCAAGGAATCTAAACGCTCATGCTTGTTCATTTTTCCTGTCGGATGCTCATTAAATAGACGCACCTGAGAAATGGCAAATGCACCAATAAATGGTGATTTATCATTTACGTTCGGACATGCTTCTAAACACACACCGCAGGTCATACATTTAGATAGTTCGTATGCCCATTGGCGATCTACTTCCGCCATTCTTGGTCCTGGTCCTAAATCATGGGTACCATCGATCGGAATCCATGCTTTCACCCGTTTTAAAGCATCGAACATGCGGCTGCGATCTACAGTTAAATCGCGTTGTACAGAGAACGTTTTCATCGGCTCGATACGCACTGGTTGTTCTAACTTATCAATGAGAGCGGAACAGGCTTGGCGTGGTTTTCCGTTAATGACCATCGAGCAAGCACCGCACACCTCTTCTAAACAGTTAGATTCCCAAATGACCGGTTTAGTCTTCTGGCCTTGCGAGTTAACCGGGTTGCGTTGAATCTCCATTAACGCTGAAATTACGTTCATATTTGGACGATATGGAATTTTAAACTCTTCTTTATAAGGCGTGGAATCAGGTGTGTCTTGTCGGGTAACGATCAGATGGATTAAACGATCAGCCATGATCATTTCCCTCCTTTTTTATCACTGGTATAGTCACGCTTACGTGGTTTGATTAAGGAAACGTCTATATCCTCATAATAGATTTCTGGCGCTGTTGTTTCCGGATTATACTTCGCCATTGTCGTTTTCATGAAGCGTTCATCATCACGCTCAGGGAATTCAGGCTTGTAGTGTGCGCCGCGACTTTCATCACGTTGTAGGGCACTAATTGTAACAGCACGAGCTAGAACAAGCATGTTCCACAAATGACGTGTAAACTGCGCTCCAGAGTTGCTCCATTGCTGTGTATCTTGAATGTTGATGTTTTTGTAGCGCTCCATGAGCTCCAAAATCTTATCATCTGTTTTTTGCAATCGATCGTTGTAGCGAACCACTGTTACGTTATCAGTCATCCACTCGCCCAACTCTTTATGGATTACGTATGCATTTTCTGTACCGTCCATTTTTAAGATGTTGTCGTATTTCTCTTGTTCTTGCTTGGAATAGCTGTCAAATAAGCTACTTGGAAGATCATCTGAGAGCTTATCCAACGAGTTGATGTAATTGATTGCATTTGGACCAGCAACCATACCACCATAAATAGCAGACAACAGCGAGTTCGCACCCAGACGATTACCGCCATGTTGAGAATAATCGCACTCACCTGCAGCAAATAGACCCGGGATATTTGTCATTTGGTTGTAATCTACCCACATACCGCCCATGGAATAGTGAACTGCTGGGAATATGCGCATTGGTACTTTTCGTGGATCTTCCCCAACAAATTTTTCATAAATTTCAATGATACCGCCTAGTTTTACATCCAATTCCTTTGGATCCTTATGAGACAGATCCAAATACACCATGTTTTCGCCGTTGATACCCAATTTCATATCTACACAGACATGGAAAATTTCACGAGTCGCAATGTCGCGTGGTACGAGGTTTCCGTATGCAGGATATTTCTCCTCTAAGAAGTACCATGGTTTCCCATCTTTATACGTCCAAATGCGGCCACCTTCTCCACGAGCTGATTCAGACATGAGGCGTAGTTTATCATCGCCAGGAATAGCAGTTGGGTGAATTTGGATAAATTCTCCGTTTGCGTAAATAACACCCTGTTGATACAACGCAGATGCGGCTGTACCTGTGTTAATAATAGAGTTAGTAGATTTACCAAAGATAATACCAGGGCCACCAGTCGCCATGATAACTGCATCCGCATGGAAGGCTTTAATTTCACCTGAACGCATGCTCTGTGCAGTTATCCCACGACAGACACCCGCATCATCAAGAACGGCACCGAGGAAATCCCAGTACTCATATTTTTTCACAAGTCCTTCCGTCTCATAACGGCGTACTTGCTCATCTAGTGCATATAGTAATTGCTGTCCTGTCGTTGCTCCAGCAAATGCAGTACGGTGATGCTTCGTTCCCCCAAAGCGACGGAAGTCTAGCAATCCTTCCGGAGTACGGTTGAACATAACTCCCATACGGTCTAGCATATAAATGATTCCAGGTGCTGCATCACACATTGCTTTTACTGGTGGTTGGTTCGCTAGGAAGTCACCGCCATAAATCGTGTCATCAAAGTGTTCCCAAGTAGAGTCGCCTTCCCCTTTGGTATTAACAGCTCCATTAATACCGCCCTGCGCACAGACTGAGTGAGAGCGCTTAACCGGAACTAGGGAAAAAAGTTCTACGGCTACCCCTTTTTCTGCTGCTTTAATTGTCGCCATTAGTCCAGCTAGGCCACCGCCGACAATAATTAATTTACCCTTCGCCATGTTTTATTCCCCCTTCTCTTACACGAATGCGAATACGGCACGCAAGCCTACGTAGGATAATGCTACGAACAGAATCATGGTGAAATAAGTTGCCATACGTTGTGAACGTGGCCCTACTGTAATGCCCCAATGCACTAAGAACGACCATACACCATTGCAAAGGTGGAACACAGCGGATAGAACACCTACAGCGTAAAACGCTATCATTACTGGGTTAGTGAAAATATCATGCATGAGGTCATAGTTAATTTCGGCAGTACCAAGTGCTTTGACAATACGTGTTTGCCATACATGCCACGCTATGAAAATCAGCGTGAAAACACCTGTAATACGCTGCCAGAGATACATTTGATTACGGAAAAACGAGTAGTTGCCATTGTTCGGTTTTGCTTGAAATGCGAGATATAGACCGTAAATGGCGTGGAACAACAGTGGGAGATAAATGAATGCAAATTCCAAAAACAATAAGAACGGTGCCTTTTCAATTAGGCCAACCGCTTCGTTAAATGCTTCCGGCCCTTTGGTTGCTTGAAAGTTCGCCGTTAAATGGAACAGTAAAAACAACCCGATCGGAAACAACCCGAGTAGAGTGTGAAGCTTGTGCAAAGCGAAGTTTTTCTTACTTGCCATGCCTTGGGTCCCCCCTTCATTGATGTGTGGAAAATGTTATCTTACAATACCTATGCCATCACCATGCAGGCTCAAGCAAGACACATGTTCCGCTCCGCTTCCACTTTGGAAGAACATCCTCTATTCACGAAAAACCAATCCCTCAATAGGGAAACACAAAATGTTTCCAGTTTGCGAAATGGTTCCAAAAGTCTGTCAATCCAACGCATAAAAAACCGCGGGCGCAAACGAGATGTGTCTAAATAAAGAATAAAGATTGGAAATTATGTGACCAAAACCAATTGTACTCCTACCTCTTAGTAGCGTCAAGCAATTGAATAGACTTAATACATTCTTAGATTAATTGTAATCTATATCATTCCTAGCTTTTCTTGTTATTTATTCTTATTATGACCACGTATCTATCAGATATACTCTGACTCATCCCTCATTAACTCCTATCATTTTCCTAGTCTTAGCATAATTGTTTTTTTCTCTCATAGAATAGAAATCATGCACAAAAGGAGGACGAGCTAGAGTGAGACAAGCTACTGATATCCTACAGCAGCTTTTACCTGAGTTTTCAGTATATGATTGTCAGCGTATGCAACAAATGAACATGCCTTTTGCCGGTCATCTCTTTTTTCGAAATGTAGTCACTCAGGAATTACTGGGAGATTGCGAAGCTCCTATTCTTTATTGGATGGGGAAAGAGATAGGCGAGACCTATCATATACATGCGGCGGAAGATCTGATATTAGCCTTCATCCAGCTCGGCTTAGGAAAGCTGGAATTAACCTTGTGTACAGCTAGACAAATTGAATATCTCCTGACTCATCCTCATCTTACCATGCAGACTACAAACCGACTAGAACGCACCCTACAGTTTGAGACAGGCTTTATTGCTGGATCGATTGGCAAATGGTTAGAGCGTGAGTCAAATGCCACACTCACTCTTCTGGGAAAGGACAAAAAAAAAGAACCAACTGCACACATTCAGGTTGTTATCTCAGGGTAACAACCTGTTTTTACGTGCAGAGCTCTTATATTCGTTACATCGTTACTAGTTGTCATTGTCATGGTTTCCTACCTGTCTGCTTTCTCTTCATCATCTGATAAGCTGGTTATCCAATCAATTGTGAGGTTTGTTGCTCTTTCACTGTTACAGGAAAATAAGGCCCTACTAGCTGAGCCATTTTATCCATTTCAACTAAAAAACCATCATGTCCAAATACAGAGTCAATTGCAAAAAAATCAACATCCTTCCCCTGTTGTTTTAACGTAGAGGATAGCCAAAGCTGATGAGGAATTGGATACAACAAATCGTTGGAAATAGCTATACAGACTACCTTGGCTTTGATACGTGACAATGCGTTTTCAATCCCATCTCTTCCCCTACCAATATCGTGTGTATCCATTGCTTTTAGGAGATAGAGATAGCTATTTGCATCAAAGCGCTGCACGAGCTTATCTCCTTGATAACGTAAATAGCTTTCCACTTCAAATGTAGTATCCACTAAGTCGGCATGCACGGTGCCTTGATGGGCCCTGCCAAATCGTTCTTCAAATAATTCGGCTGTCCGGTATGTAATCATGCCAACCATACGCGCTGTTGCCAAGCCGCGAATAGGACCTAACTGAGGATAATAATGTCCATTATTCCAATCTGGATCATTACAAATCGCTTGCCTTGCCACATCATTATAAGCAATGGCCATAGCTGATAACTGAGCGCAGGTAGCTACTGGGATCACTACATCCATCATCTGGGGATATTCAACCGCCCACTCATAAACCTGCATACCACCCATCGAACCGCCAATGACCGCATATAGATGAGAAATCCCCAGTTGCTCAATGAGCTTGTATTGGGCGCGTACCATGTCTCGGATCGTCACAACAGGAAAATGAGTTGCATATGGCTCTTTAGTCTCCGTATTCATACTTGCAGGACCTGTTGTTCCGTAACAGCCACCTAAGACGTTTGTGCAAATCACGTAATAATAATCGGTATCAATTGCTTTTCCGGGCCCAATCAGCCCATCCCACCAGCCTGGCTTTTCACCATCACCTACCGCTTGACTGTCTCCAGTTAATGCGTGGCAAACCAAAATTGCATTCGATTGCTCAGAGTTGTACGTACCGCTTGTTGTATAACCGATTTCCACTTGACGGAGCACCTCGCCACATTCCAACGCCAGGTTGTGAATCGTTGCTTTTCTCAATGCAATTCCTCCTATTTCCACTTGATGCCCTAAAGTACAGGTACCTATGTGCTAAAAAACCCCTCTTCCGGAGAAGAGGGGTTTGATCGTATCGACTAGACCCGCTCTTATCTGCCAGACTACTTTATGTGTGCCTGCTGGATTTAGCACCTCTCCGCTTCTCGCGGGGTTGCCGGGTTTCTTCGGGCCAGTCCCTCCACCACTCTTGATAAGAGATTTCTATATAATT
The DNA here is from genome assembly GCF_000219535.2 of Brevibacillus laterosporus LMG 15441. Classification (NCBI taxonomy): domain Bacteria; kingdom Bacillati; phylum Bacillota; class Bacilli; order Caryophanales; family Paenibacillaceae; genus Brevibacillus; species Brevibacillus laterosporus. The sequence continues at coordinate 1,228,644 of NZ_CP007806.1, read as the reverse complement.
CTGTTTATCATACTTCTTTTGAGTAAGAATTGTCAATCTATTTCAACGAAAAGGATTCTTCTCTTTTTATTTGATACATCGTCCACATTCCAATGTCCTGAAAGCCCAAACGTTTATAAATAGCTCCAGCCGCTGGGTTATCATAACACAAGCACAAGCTTCGCCCTTCCGCCAAAACATCCCTGCACAGCGCTACCATACAAGCACTAGCATATCCCCGCTTACGATGAAGGGGATGCGTACAAACACCAACAATCATGGCAGCCATCGAACACTCGGCTGTTGTTGAAACACAGGCTACCGTTTCTGTGTTCACCTCTACATAATAGGTTCTCCCTGTACCGCTTTCCAGTGTGTGTTTCAATGCTTCTTCTGCATCAGCAGATCTGCCAAACTCTTGTATCTGATCACGTAGGCTGACGATTTTTACGACATCATGAACTGTGGCTTTTTTTACCTCAAATCCCTTGATGTCATCCTGAGATAATCGAGAGTCATCTTCTAATTCTGCAAAATAGGTAGTTTTGATCTCATGCTTCGGAAGATGGCTTGCAAAAGCCTGCAAAGAATCTTGTTTTCCTGATAAAACCTCCAGCTTTTTGTCAGCAAGTATAATTTCACTGAACCCTTCGAGATCAAACCTATCCAAAGCATAAAATACGTACGAGTGATAATACCGCAGGAGTACCGCGGAGAGTTTTGTCTGGTCACTTGCTGACCATTCTCCCCATAACTCTTGAAAAGGGGTAGAGAAGCCAAAATTTTCGACATCACCAATAAGAAATAAGTTCAAGCTGCTCTCTTGTGATACCAATTCCATAAATGCTTCATAATCTGCTTCTGTTAGTTTTCGGATCATTTGACAATTCCCTCTCCAAAAGTTTTTCCCTCCATTATTTGAAAAAGTGTACTATTTGTCAATAGAATTCAGAAAAAACACATAAAGCCCGGTGGACATCTCTCCACCAGGCTCCTTGATTAATCCAATCCTATCCCTGTCCATTTGAAGCACTCTACAGTCTGTTTTATCTAAAACAAATTAAGCGTGCACGACAGCATCCACAGAAACATCCAATCCAAACGCCGTATGCAGTGTAGCTACAGCTTGCGCCACTTTTTCTGCCGGGATCACACAAGATACCTTAATATCAGAGGTAGATACCATCCGAATGAGAATATCCTGGCTGGATAAATGACTAAACATATCGGCTGCCACTCCCGGATTGGTTATCATACCAGCTCCTACAATTGAAACTTTTGCAAGGCCAGATTCATATTCCACATGCTCAAAGCCTAACTCTTCCTGATGAGCCACCAAGGTCTCCAGCGTTCTATGTAAATCGTCAGCGGAGATCGTAAAGGAAACATTATTTGCTTTGTCATGATAGGTGCTTTGAATAATGATATCTACATTAATTGAAGCGTCCGCCAATGCTTTAAATAATAAGGATAACATGCCTACTTTTACAGGCATTCCGATAACCGTTATAGAAGATACATCTTTGTCATGAGCTATTCCGCTGATTACTTTGCCTAACTCCATGTTTGTCTCCTCCTCAACCAATGTTCCCTCTTCTTCTGTAAAACTGGAACGAACCACAAGTCGAACTCGATGTTTTTTTGCACTTTCCACAGAACGTGGATGCAAGACACCAGCTCCTAGAGTTGCTAATTCTAGCATCTCATCATATGAAATGGAGCTTACCTTTTGTGCACGAGAAACAATGCGCGGATCGGCTGTAAATACCCCTGATACATCTGTATAGATTTCACAGCAGGTAGCCTGTAGACTAGCCGCAATTGTTACCGCTGTAGTATCAGACCCGCCCCGTCCCAATGTTGTAATTTCTCCGTTTTCGCTAGCTCCTTGAAACCCTGCTACGATGACAATTTTCCCCTGCTGTATTTCTTGCTCAATCCGTTGACTGTTGATCGTACTAATGCGTGCCTTTCCATGCTTCTCTTCCGTTAAAATGCCAGCTTGCCAGCCTGTCATGGACACAGCTTCGTACCCTCTGCTTTGTAGGGCCATACTAAGTAACGCAATGGAAACCTGTTCGCCTGTAGCAAGCAGCATATCCATTTCACGAGCAGGTGGGCTCTCATGTAATTCCTTTGCTAAATCGACCAGCACATCTGTTGTTTTTCCCATAGCAGATACCACAACCACCATGGCATACCCGGCATCCTTATAACGGATAATTCTCTGTGCTACCTCTTGAATACGCTCCGCAGAGCCTACGGATGTTCCTCCGTATTTTTGCACCACAATTTCCATTTCAAATCTCTCCTCTGGTATATTCTGCTAGTCTGGATCATATGCCTTCCTTGATTTATTTATAATGAAAGCTTTTTACTAATTGAAGTACAAAAAAGGCAACGACAAAGGAAATACCTAGTCGTTGCCCTAACTGGACATACACGGTCCCTCCTTCCCCTGATTCACGGAAATGCCAAAGCAAGTAATAATAGCTTTAGCAGCCCGGTGAGATAGCTCTCCATTTGCATGACGGGTAGGACATACAAATGACAGTCTTACGCTTATTCAACGTAAGCCCAGCATGCACCGCTTGGGTATCGCGTGCACACTTCGGCAAATTCCCCTTTCCCAGCTCCATCATAGATTCCCATATCTCCGGAGGGTACTCTTGGTTTTTGCGCCTCTACCTCACTCCTGTATAGGGAAGTGAGGTTGTTGCTTATGAGATTATTCAGAATTATATCACGTTACTTTATCCGTTACAATTCTTTTTAGGATATAAGAAGATACTAGCGTGATACAATGAGCATAGTTTTCGTATCTTTTTATATAGGACATGAAAGGAGGCTTTCTAATGAAAGATAATAAAACCTTACAGAACCAAACCGAGGCAACCACGGACAATAACGCACCTTCCTCCGTACAGTTGAACTCAAAATCCACCTCGTCTGTTGTTCTTATCACTGGGTGTTCAAGCGGCTTTGGAAAACAAATTAGTATCGCTCTTGCAGAAGCTGGCTATCAAGTGATCGCCACAATGCGTGATGTAACAAAAAAAGAGCCTCTTCTTCAAGAGGCTTCAGCCCGTGGCATTAAGGATCGTTTACACATGATCCCCTTAGATGTTACGAAACAAGATAGTATTACGCAGGCCATCGACCAAACGCTACAACTATTTGGCAAGATAGACATATTGATTAACAATGCTGGCTATGCGACTGGCGGTTTTACTGAAGAAATCCCTCTAGAGGACTGGCGCAGTCAGTTTGAAACCAATTTTTTTGGAGCGGTAGCCACTACTCAAGCGGTTTTAAAACCCATGCGTGAGCAAAGGAGCGGTCTCATTATCAATATGAGCAGCATTTGCGGACAATTTGGCTTCCCTATGCTCGGTCCCTACACCGCCTCCAAACATGCACTAGAAGGCTTCAGTGAATCTCTACGCTTAGAAATGCTCCCATTTGGCATCAAGGTAGTCCTAATAGAGCCTGGGCCATATCGAACTGATATATGGGAAAAAAGCATAGAAGCAGCAGCTTTCTCACCTGAGTCTCCCTATCATCCCTTTTTAGAGTATTTGCAACAGCAAGCCAAGCACAACGCCATGCACTCTGGCGATCCAGAAGAAGTAGTCCACACCGTATTACGTATTGTAAAAGCTCCTAATCCGTCTTTTCGTTGTCCGGTTGGAAAAAGTGTAAAAAGCTTACTCTTTAGTAAAAAAATATTACCCTGGAGATTCATAGAGCTACTTGTAAAAAAGCAATTACACAAAATTAGGAAGAAATAAGCTTATTTCTCATCCTTCAATCCTCTTAAGTGCGCAATAATATCTCTTGCTAATTTATCACCAATACCAAGCTGGCGGAAATCTTCCACTGTTGCTTCCCGCATCTTTTTCAACGAGCCGAAATGCTGAAACAGCTTCTTCCGCCGCTTCTCTCCTATGCCTGGTATCTCATCTAATTGGGAAGAAAGCATTGTTTTCGAACGGGCCTGACGATGAAACGTGATAGCAAAGCGGTGTACTTCATCCTGAACGCGTTGCAACAAATAAAACTCATGGCTGTCCCGTTTAAGCTCTACAGGCATAGGCGGGTCACCATAGAGTAGCATCGCTGTTTTATGCTTCTCGTCCTTAGCGAGTCCACAGACGGGGATAAACAGTCCTAATTCATTTTCTAACACATCCATCGCCGCACTAATTTGACCTTTGCCTCCATCAATTACAATTAGATTTGGCAATGGCTGATTTTCTTTTAACAGGCGAGAATATCTACGTAAAATAACCTCTCGCATGGAACCGTAATCATCAGGGCCTTCTACTGTTTTTATTTTATATTTTCGGTACTCCTTCTTGTCTGGTTTCCCATCGGTAAAGACAACCATGGCCGAGACAGGTTCCGTTCCCTGTATGTTAGAGTTGTCAAAGGCCTCAATACGATGAGGGGTTCCTATTCCCATAATGTTGCCTAAATTATGGACAGCCTGCACAGTACGGGCATCATCCTTTGCTAATAGGGCAAATTTCTCAGCTAGGGCAATGCGAGCATTTTCGTTAGCCATATCAATTAGTTCATGCTTTTTCCCGCGTTTTGGAGTCAGCACTTTTACTCCTAGCCATTCCGAGATCAGCTCCGGCTCACTTTCCTCAGGAAGTAAAATCTCTTTTGGTAGAGCTTGCTGTTTTTCAAAATAATACTGTGCTACAAACGACATGAAATCCTCTATAGCGTCTCCGTAAAAAGGAAACGAGCTTGTATCACGCTCGATTAGTTTACCTGAACGCATATAGAAGACCTGAACGCACATCCAGCCCTTATCGGTATGATAACCAAAAATATCGCGGTCAACTGTATCAGTCAATGTAATCTTTTGCTTCTCCATGACTGCTTCAATATTATGAATTTGGTCACGAAATTCCTTTGCTCGTTCAAACTCCAAATTTTCGGCAGCCAACATCATTTTCTCTGTTAGGATTTCCTTCGTCGCCTTATGGCCGCCATCTAGGAATCTAGCAATCTCATCAACAATGCGTAGATTCTCCGCCTTATCCACCTCGAACACACAGGGTGCCATACATTGATGCATGTGGTAATACAAGCATACCTGCTTCGGCATATTTTTACATTTACGCAGCGGGTATAAACGATCCAGTAGCTTCTTCACTTCTTGGGCAGCGGTCGCATTGGGATACGGTCCAAAATACTTCGCCTTATCCTTTAAAGTACGACGCGTGATCTCCAAACGCGGATGCACTTCATTGGTAATTTTAATATAGGGGTATGTCTTATCATCTTTTAATAAAATATTGTATCTAGGATCATATTTTTTGATCAGATTACATTCTAAAATAAGCGCCTCAATCGGGCTAGAGACGACAATATATTCAAAATCAGCAATTTCATTTACTAATAGCTGAGTTTTACCATCATGACTGCCAGTAAAATAGGAACGAACGCGATTTTTTAATACCTTAGCTTTTCCCACATAGATAATGTCGCCATTCGCATTTTTCATTAGATAACAGCCTGGCTTATCCGGCAATATCGCAAGCTTATCTTTGATCTGACTCACGTCGCGTTCTCCCTTCCTAGTAGTATGTACTCCATCTATTTCTTCCGAATCCAAATGGTTTTTTCGCCTATCCTTTATCCTAGCACACTTGTTCTCTTTTTCCTACTTATAAAGATTGGGATGGGAAACAAAAAAACCCGCACTCCTTTTCAGGAGCCGGGCTTTTAGAACGCATGCTGTACATTTCGACTCAGACGCACTTGTTCTTTTGCAACAATCTTACAGATGTTTGTTGATTGTTTCCATCAAAGCATCTTTTGGTTTAAATCCAACCATTTTGTCCACAGGTTGACCGTCTTTGAAAAGAATCAAAGTTGGGATGGACATAACGCCAAATTTACCAGCAGATTCTGGATTGTCGTCAACATTTACTTTCACGATTTTAAGCTTTTCGCCTACTTCTTTATCCATATCCTCAAGCACAGGAGCGATCATTTTGCAAGGTCCACACCATGGAGCCCAAAAGTCTACCAATACTGTACCTTGTTCGATATCTTGTGCAAAAGATTGATCAGTTGCATTTGTAATAGCCATAGGATAAAATCCTCCTTTACTCTTAAAAAATAACTTAAAGTCTTCTGAAAGTATATCATCTATAGCCAAAATTGACCATGACTCAAAATACTTTCATTATACTTTGAAAAAATAATTCCTATTTCTATCTTATCCTGCTACAAAATGGTTGAATCCATTCGTTACAGTTACTCAAATCCATTAATAAAAAAGCAAATCGTTTCTTCCTCATCCTCAGTTAACTCTCTTTGGAGGTGTGCCGACATCTCTCTCTTAATTTTTTCCTGATCACCCTGGAACTTTTCAGCGAGAAAAGCTGTATTTTTTAGCAGCAGAAGCTCTTCTTCAAACTCGGCTTTCGTTAAAGGGGCCTCTTGAGTTGTAGCGTTTGACTATGTGAAATGATCGGCATATCCATTTCTTTCAAACCAAATACATGATCCCAATGCCAGTGTGTGAGGACTAACCAATCACCTTTGATGTGTAATTCACCCAACTGTTCTAGAAATAGCTTCGCATGGCTGGAAGAATTGCCGGCATCAATCAAAAGTGTTTTTCTATCTCCCACTATTGCTGCTAATATGGGACGATCAGTTTCCTGATAGGGGGTAAGATATAAAATACGTTTTGACATTTGTATCAGTTGCTGCAATTTCTTCCCTCCTGACTCTCTTGTTTATTTCGTAGCGGATCGTTGCTCTGTATTTCTTCATTAATATGATTTTTTCATCTTTTCTTACTCTAAAGTAATTTCTCCACAAAAGCAAAAAACTACGGTCCTTTCTTAAGCAACCGTAGTCTAAGCAATCATATTTATTATGTTTTATCCCACTACTACCTTTTTAAATTCCTCGGTTAGCAACGGTACTACTTCAAACAAGTCACCCACGATTCCATAGTCAGCTACTTGGAAAATAGGGGCTTCTGGGTCTTTATTGATAGCCACAATCACTTTGGAGTTTGACATTCCTGCCAAGTGTTGAATAGCTCCAGAAATTCCGCAAGCGATATATAAATCAGGTGTTACCACTTTACCCGTTTGACCAATTTGCAGTGCATAGTCGCAATAATCTGCATCGCAAGCTCCACGGGAAGCACCAACTGCTGCTCCTAGAACCTCAGCTAGTTCTTCTAGCGGCTGGAAGCCTTCCTTGCTCTTCACGCCACGACCACCAGCGATAATAACCTTTGCTTCAGATAAATCTACTTTGCCAGATGTTTTGCGAACGACTTCTTTAATAACACTGCGTAGATCCTTTAGTTCTACGTCTACCGCGATCACTGTAGCAGATTGACCTGGCTTTGCTTCACCCAGCGCAATGTTGTTTGGACGGATCGTTGCGAATATTTTGTCATCGGAGAAGATGCGCTTTTGAAAAGCTTTCCCTGCATAAATAGGACGTGTAAAAACTGGACCTGCTTCCACATTAGTCACATCTGAAATCAGACCTAATCCTAATCGAGCAGCAACTCGTGGTGCGATATCACGTCCAATCGCTGTATGCCCTGCTACGATAGCGTCTGGATTCACCTCTTGAATGATCTTTACCACAGCCTGTGCATAAGCATCTGGAGCATATTGGTCCAATGTTGCATTTTTTACTGCATAAAGGCTAGTCGCTCCGTATTCCCCCAGCGCATTGGCATATGTATCTGCATCGCTACCAAATGCGGCAGCTACTACTTCGCCACCCTCTGCAATGATCTGGGCGGCAGCCAATGCCTCCAAGGAAACGTTACGCAATTGATGATCACGTGCTTCAGTTAGTACGAGTACTTTTTTCATTTGGAAGTCCTCCCTTAGATCACTTTTGCTTCGTTACGCAGTAGTTGCACTACTTCAGCCACTTGGCTTGGAATATCACCTGACAAGATACGACCTGCCTCTTTCTTTTCCGGTACATATTGATACACGATCTCGGTTTTACTTGCTACCTCTTCTGCTGTAAGCCCCAAATCATCTGCGGACAGACGATCCAATGGTTTCTTTTTCGCCTTCATAATGCCTGGTAATGATGGATAACGCGGTTCATTTAAGCCTTGCTGCGCCGTGATTAGGACCGGTAGGGAGGTTTCGACTACCTCCGTGTCCCCTTCTACATCGCGTTCTACGCGAACCGTCGTACCCTCAATGTCAATTTTCACCGCTGTTGAAACATGGTTGATAGATAGCTCTTCAGCTAAACGAGGACCACCTTGACCTGCGCCGGAATCCACAGCCATTTGTCCACCTAGGATAAGATCGAATCCTTCTTTTTTGGCAACGGCCGCTAGTACCTTTGCCGTTGTATATTCATCACCAAATAATGATTCATCATCTACTAACACTGCTCGATCGGCTCCCATAGCTAGAGCGGTGCGCAACTCTTTTTCGGCACCATCTTTGCCTACGGTCATTACAATAACCTCGCCGCCAAGATCATCTCGTAGCTTGATTGCCTCTTCAATGGCATATTCATCATAAGGATTAACAATCGTTTCCACGCCATCATCACTAATGAGTCCGTCCTGAATAATGATCTTTTCTTCGGTGTCAAAGGTCTGCTTCATCGCAACTAAGATTTTCATGGTTGAAACCTCCTATCGATTGGAAAATTGCGGTTTACGTTTTTCAAGAAAAGCAGTTACGCCTTCTTTCATATCTTCAGTAGTAAATACCTGCCCAAACAATTCAGCTTCACGTTTCATTCCAGCAGATAACCCCAGCTCAACACCGCTGTGAATGGCATCCAGTGCGTATTTGACAGAAATCGCACCCTTTTCTGAAATTTTACGAGCCAGCTTTTTACTTTCTTCCAATAACTGTTCCACTGGATAAACAGCTTCTGCCAAACCAATCGCAAGAGCTTCTTCTCCATCAATCATATCGGAAGTCAGTATGAGTTGTGTAGCTTTTCCTCGTCCAATTAGACGCGGCAAACGCTGAGTACCACCGTATCCAGGGATTAGTCCCAAATTAAGCTCAGGCAAGCCTAATTTTGCTTCCTTTGCTACATAACGGATGTGGCAAGCCATGGCAAGCTCCAATCCTCCACCTAGGCAAGCTCCATTTATTGCAGCAATAATCGGCTTAGAAAACGTCTCCATTCGCAGAAACAATTGTTGTCCTCGCTCCGCCACCTGCTGTGGACTCTGTTCAGCCAGTGCAGTAAATTCTTTAATGTCAGCACCTGCGATAAAAAAGCGCCCTTCGCCAGTAATAACAATGGCTCTTATCTGATCATTTTGCTCCAAATCATCCAAAGCCTGAGCCAAGCTGGTGAGTGTAGCTTGATTTAACGCATTCGCTGGCGGATGGTTAATCGTTACTATAGCGATAGTTCCTTCTGTTACAAGCGTAAGATTTGGATACGACATGCTTTGTCCCCCTTTTACACCGAACGAGCGAATGAGCGCCCGATCAGCTTTGTACAAAATAGAACCTAGGCAACATTGTATCAGAGGAAATCCCTATACAAAAGTGTTTTTACAAGTTTTATTGATGTGAAATAATGAAGACCTTTTGCAAAACGCTGTATGGAGATTTCCTAGGTTGAATGGGGTCTAGTTTTTGCAGAGTCCCTTTAGGAAGAGATTATGAATGGGATCCACAAGAGAGACGAGATCGTACTTACATTCTTTCATAATCCAAGAAGTTACCGTCTGATCCAACGTACCAAAAATCATTGTGCGTGCCATCCGTACATCAATATCTGAACGGAAGATACCGCAGTCCATTCCTTCCTGAACGACTGCATCAATCAGATTAAAGTATGATTTTAATACTTCTCCAATACCCTGACTTACTTCCGGATTAATCTGACGCAGCTCAATTTGTGTCACAATCGCTAAGTTATGATCCTGCGCCAATTGGCTGAGATGACTCCGAATGAGGATACGCACCTTCTCAGAAACATCTTGAGCCTGAGAACTCAACTCGCGGCAATTCTCTACAAACTGTCCCATCTTCTCGTTAAACAACGAGATAAGAACATCATCCTTGTTTTTAAAATAGAGATAAATGGTGCCGTCCGCTACCTTGGCTTCTTTCGCGATCCGAGATACCTGCGCGTTATGATAACCGTGCTTGGCAATCACCGTGACGGCTGCATTTATAATGGCTTGATACTTTTCCCCCGTTTTTTTGGCCATGTTACCCTCCATTTTACTTTCTTAGATGTCCTTATTTTTTGTTAGAAATGAATGAATATTCATTCAAGAAAAGTTTATAATACCAAACCGGCTCTGTCAAGCATTGGATAAATAAAAAACGGCTTACCCCATGTCAGGGTAAACCGTTGCTATCATTGTAACTCTATTTGAAAAGATAGGCAATTCTTCCTAGATAGAAATGTGCTGAAATCGTTTCATATGTCTAATTTTGTCGCATTTTAGACACATTTTCTTGATTTACCCCAATTTACTTGTACTTTCTATTTCAATACGCTTCTTTTCTTCTTCTTGCAAATGACGACGAAGTACCTTACCTACCATAGTTTTAGGCAATTCTTCCCTAAACTCATAGGAACGCGGTACTTTATAACTAGCTAATCGCTGACGACAGAAAGCATTCAATTCCTCCTCCGTTACCTGATAGGAATCCTTTAGGACAACGAAGGCTTTCACTGTCTCTCCCCGATATGGATCTGGTATACCGACTACCGCAGCCTCTTGAATGGCAGAATGTTCAAACAAAACTTCCTCCACCTCACGCGGATAGATATTAAATCCCCCAGCAATAATCATATCTTTTTTTCGATCAACGATGTAGAAAAACCCTTCTTCATCCATATATGCTATATCTCCCGTCAACAGCCAGCCATCCTTAAGAACCATAGCCGTGTCTTCAGGACGATTCCAGTATCCCTTCATGACCTGCGGACCACGAACAGCCAATTCACCAATTTGATTTGGAGGCATTGCTTCGTCTGTTGCTGGGTCGATAATACAAGCTTCCGTGTCTGGCCATGGAAGTCCAATACTGCTATTAACGCGTCTTTCCCACAGGTTATTTGAATGGGTAACAGGAGAGGTCTCGGTTAAACCGTAGCCCTCTACCAACTTTCCGCCTGTAATTTCTTCAAATCGCTCCTGTACCTCTAAAGGCAAGGGAGCCGAACCGCTAACACAGGCCTCAATAGAGGACAAATCGTATTGTTTAATGTCTGGATGATTAATCAGACCAATATACATGGTAGGAGCCCCTGGAAAGATTGTAGGCCGCTCCTTCTGTATTAATTGTAGAATTTGCTTAACGTCGAAACGGGGAACAAGTATGATTTCTGCGCCCATCTGAAGGCCGCAATTCATCACGGTAGTCAGCCCATAAACATGAAATAAGGGGAGAACTCCCAGAATTTTCTCTTGTCCTTGCTTCATTTTGTAAAGAACTGCCTTGCATTGAACAGCGTTTGCCACAAGATTTCGATGGGTAAGCATCACTCCCTTGGCAAGACCTGTTGTTCCACCTGTATATTGCAATAGGGCTAATTCTTCCTCCCAATTTGCTTCAATATGGATCGGATCCGTTGGCGCCTGTTTTAGAGCACGCACAAAACTCTCTACCCCGTCCTGATAGAGAATCGCTGGGACTGGCACTGCTTTTTTATCAAATTTCTGGGCAATCGGATAAAGCGCTTTCTTCATTGGAGGTAAAAAATCTCGTATGCTGGTTAGAAATACATGAAGTAATTTGGTATTTGACCTCACATTTTGCACTCGATTGTATAAGAGATCGAGGGTGACAATGGCAACTGCACCAGAATCGTTTAGCTGGTGCGTTAATTCACGTTCTGTATACAAAGGATTGGTCATAACAACCACCGCTCCAGCAAACATCGCTCCATAAAAAGCGATTATGGTTTGTGGAATATTTGGCAGCATTATAGCAATGCGATCTCCTTTTTGTACGCCTCGCGATCGTAATACATGAGCAAAACGATAGGATTGGGTGAGCAATTCTTGATAGGTTATGCGCTTTCCCATAAAAGAAAGAGCATAATTTTGTGGATAATCTTGTGCTGATTTTTCTAAAAAGTACGTCAATGGAACACGGGGGTATTCCACTGTAGCGGGGACTTCTGCTGGGTAACAAGATAACCAAGGCTTGGCAATTAACATCGCTTTCCCTCCAACCTTTGATACCTCATCTTTCCCATCTTCACATTCACAATCTCTCCTTATTTGACTATTTTATTCTAAATAGATAGACTTTTCCAGATTTTTTTACTAATCTTTCCAGCCAGGAAAGGCAAAACGAAACAGAATGGACTGCTCCAACTCATAGTTATGCCTTTCCTACCCCACATCTCTCGTTTTCACATTTTTAGCTGTATAAAAATAAGAGAGCATCATCTCTGGTTATCTTCTGCTTTCGCACTCAATACTTTTTTTATTTTTTCCTGGATTCGTTCTCTCTCACCGGAAGAAACTAAATAGTACCAGCCAAGTGTTGAATGATTCCAGATGCGTTCATCACGTCCTCTAATCGTTTCTGTCGTGATGTGATTTTTTTTAGGATCATAGTAGGTGACAAGTAACGAGGAAATTTCATTTTGTGTGAGGTCTGTCTTAATATGTTTGCCTAAGATCTCCATTAATTTAAAAGCCTTTAAAAATGCATCCATGGAGCCTCCTTTATTAGCTAAGGCTCGGATAATTTCCTGCTGACGAGCAATTCGTTCGTAGTCGCTGTCTTCGTGGCCTACATCACTTTTACGATAGCGTGCATAATCTAGCGCTTGCTTCCCGTTCAAAACCTGCTTGCCCGGATATAGATCAATATTGGTTCCATCACTAGGATCAGTATATTTCATACGTTTTTTGACAGTTACTTCTACACCGCCCAATTCATCAATAAGCTTTCGGAAGCCATCAAAATCAATCGTGGCATAACGGTCAATCTTAATGGATAAGTAGTCTTCCAAGGTTTTTTTTAACAGAGCCGGTCCGCCAAAGGCAGTAGCGTGATTTACTTTATCAAAGCCTTTACCGGGAATTTTTATATAGGTATCACGAGGAATTGAGATCAATTGTGCTTGTTGCGTTATCGGATTAATGGTAGCTATCAGTAGGGTATCGGAGCGTGCCCGCTCCCCTTTTCGACTATCCGTACCGATTAGCATCATACTAAAGGGCTGAAGGGTTTGTTCTTTGTGATAAAGCTCTTCTGCTGTAAGATTGGGGGACTGATCCAAGGGAACCCCTGGCGTCTGCAAAATGGAGGTGTTGTGTGGAAATGAAGAGCCGCTCACCTGAGGAAGCGGCTCATACCAATCTTGCGTCATCTGCTTGTATTGTTGAAAAGCAGTACCTAGATAGGCTAACAACGCTAAAAATAAGACGCAAAGGACAATGACGATCACTTTTTTGACGGTTTCCTTTTGCTTGACTTGCATCTGATCTTCCCCTTACCTCATCACAGTGTATACAAAAAAGAACCCTATACAGGGTCCTTTATACTATGGTCAAAAAATGTACGATTTATGCAATAGCTACCAAGTCGAATCTGTTCTCAGGATTATCCCCTGCCAGCCTTCGTTTCATTTTATCGTTCAACAATCATACTCATACCCAGTCCGCCACCTACACATAAAGTAGCTAACCCTCTATGCAGCTGGCGGCGTTTCATTTCATGCAGGAGGGTGACGATTAAGCGGCAGCCTGTTGAGCCGACTGGATGACCAAGCGATATCCCACTGCCATTTACGTTCGTAATGGTTCGATCCAATTCCAATAGCTTTTCTACCGCCAAATACTGAGAAGCAAATGCTTCATTAACCTCAATCAGTTGTATGTCTTGCAAACGAAGCCCTGCTTTCTTCAAGGCTTTTTGTGTGGCTGGCACTGGTCCATACCCCATTAAGTCAGGCTCGACTCCGGCCCATGCGTAAGATACAATGCGCCCTAGTACAGTAAGTCCAAGATTTTTAGCTTTACTCTCTTTCATTAATAGCACGGCAGAGGCACCATCATTTAAGCCTGAAGCATTCCCCGCTGTAACCGTTCCCTCCTCACGAAAGGTTGGCTTTAATGTAGCTAAGGCATCGAGCGTAATGTCTGGGCGAATATGCTCATCTGCGGTGAGCGTGTTCGTTTTATTTTTTTTACTCAAAACAATCGGGATGATTTCGTCCTTAAAAAGCCCCTCTTTCGTGGCATGCGCCGCTTTCTGATGACTTAAATAAGCGATCTCATCCTGCTCCTCCCGGCTGATCTTATAGCGATCCGCCAAACGTTCTGCTGTTTCACCCATTAAAATATCGTGATGCGGGTCTGTAAGCAGCTCCCATAAAGCGTCTGTCATTTCACCATGCATGAGCCTCTTGCCAAAACGGGCCTGCTTCAAGACATAAGGAGCGCGACTCATGCTCTCCACACCGCCCGCGATTACAACCTCGCTATCTCCTAAAGCTATCTGTTGCAGACCTGAAACAATTGCCTGCATACCGGAGGAACATTGTCGCTGAACAGTCAATCCTGTCACTTGCTGGGGCAGACCAGCGTCTAAAAGAGCTGTTCTTGCAATATTCGGCTCATCTGTACGTTGAATACAATTACCTAGAATAACCTCATCAATGTCTTCGGGGTCGATCCCTGTTGTATCCATGATGTCACGAATCGTTAGTTCAGCTAATTTACGTGCTGACACATCCTGAAACATACCGCCAAATGTTCCAATGGGCGTCCGTTTTGCTGCGACAATTACGATAGGCTCTGCCATGCTTCTCCTCCTTTGGGATGCAACTATTTTCCTTTATTGTCGCACAATTCCAATAAGAGTGTCACCCATTCTTCGCTCTGTTTTTGTTCCATCACATAAAATCCTGCTTGTTCATAGGCTTCTACTACCTGTGGCAAAATCCATTCTACTATTCCTGATAGGAGTAAGCGGCCAGTAGGCTTACAGGTACGTTTTACTAGCGGCAGCATTTGTATCACTTCTTCTCCGCCAATATTAATGAAGATAAAATCAAAATATTTTTCCAAGGATAACAGATGATCGTCGACGGATGCATCCCCTATCAGCACCTTCACAGATTGATCAGATAATTGATTAAGAGCCAGATTTTGCTTTAGCTGATAATCAGTCTCCGGGTTGATATCTGCGGCATAGACAGGATATGCGGCGCCATTTAACAAGCTGAAAATAGAGAGAATTCCTGAACCAGCTCCTACATCCAAAATGGTTTTGCCAGCTAATTCGCTCTCCTGTAAAAACCGTAAAATATCCTGTGTTGTTCCATGATACCCCGTTCCAAAGGCAGCACCGGGATCAATGTAGAGCACATGCTCTGCTTGCTCTAGCACCTGCGCATCTTCCCAAGAGGGAGCTATTACCCAATCCCCCACTTGTACGGAGGTAAACTCATCTTTCCACGATTCATTCTCCTCCTCTACTTGTTCAGTGGCTGTGACTTTAATTCTGCCTTCCCATTGATCAAGATATCTCTGTAGTCGAGCTGTCTGTTCCTGCTCCGTAGTGGATAATGGCTCAAACAAATAGGCGGTCATCGGTTTCTCAGTCAGTTCTGCATAATCGTATCCATTATTAGTCGTAATGACCTCTACTTGAGGTTCAATCCATCCTAATGTGTATTCGGTTTCCATAATGGTATAGGAAAATATCTCCTCTAATTCTCCCGGTAGGGAAAGCGTATATTTCATCCAATATTTTGTCATGCAACAAGTTCCTTTCTTCCAAAAATCTAGCGTATCCTAGTGTAGACATGGTAATATGAACGGTATTAGAGCGTGTTTAAGAGAGGGGTCTACACGATGTTTGATGAGTTTTTCTATCGAAGACGAAAAAACAAAGGCATCCTGTATGTAATGATCAGCTTTATCGTACTTAGTGGATTGTTAGTTGCCGCAGGAATCTACTATATTATGTAGTTCTATCTCCTTCGCTTTACTTACCTATCGCCTCTCGATTATACTTGAGGATGTGCCCAATTTAGAAAAACGGCACTTATGATTGTATACTACTTATCAGTTACGTTACCAGTACGTTTGAATAGAAAGAAGGTTCTCTCATGTCGCGAATTCTCATCTCCGGATATTACGGCTTTAATAATGCCGGGGACGATGTTGTGTTATACGGAATCATTACCTCGCTCAGACGAGAACAACCGAATATTTCCCTATCCGTGTTGTCAAATACGCCTGAGCGGACAACATCGCTATTTGGGATATCCGCCCATAATCGTTGGAAGCTCTCCACGATTGTGCGAGAATTAAAGCAAAGCGACCTGTTGGTAATGGGTGGCGGTACACTCATGCAGGACGTTACCAGCCCCCGCAGTGTACTCTATTATCTCGGGATCGTTACAATTGCCAAATTATTAGGCAAGCCCGTCGTATTTTATGCGCAAGGCTTCGGTCCTATCCTAAAATCCTTTAGCCGTTCCATGATTAAAACAGTCGTGAATCATGTAGATGTCATTACTGTACGCGATCATGAATCAGGTGAAGATTTTAAAGCTTGTGGGGTAACCAAGGCACCGTTATATGTTACAGCGGACCCTGCCCTCACTATTCATCCTGAGGACATTTCGGATGAACGCGGGGCTGAGCTGGTATCACCCATGTTCGAAGATTCATCCCGACCGCTTGTGATCTTTTCTGTTCGTGATTGGAAAACGGAAGAGCGTTTCAAACAGGTGATTGCCGATGCTGCGGATTATTATCAGGAACGTGGTTGGAACGTCTTGTTTCTACCCATGCATTTTCCAAGCGATATCGCCCCTTCTGAGGATATTCTGAAGGTGATGCAGCATAAGGGTGCGGCAATGCTCAAGGACCATGTCTCTTTTCATGACATTATGTGCATCCTGAAGCAAGCAGATTACGTGGTGGGGATGAGGCTTCACTCTTTGATCCTTGCTTGTATGCTTCACATTCCGTTTATCGGGATTTCCTATGATCCTAAAATTGATCGTTTTGTGGAACGTGCAGGCATGACCTGTGCGGGCCATATCAAGGATTTAACATCAGAGCAGTTGCTTACACTACTTGACGATCGTATGCTACATCTAGATCGGGAGCAAGCCATCATCCGTGAAAGGGCTGACTTGCTCAAAGCGGAAGCTATGAAAAGTAGTGAGCTCGTATTACAAGCGTTAGCCAGCAAGAAATAACTGTCGTTTGTTTGTAAGGAGGCAAAATACCTTGTCATTCTCTTCGTCATTACTTATCGCATTAAACAAAATGTTTCCTTTGCCGGTCCACCCGTTCAATCTAGCGAATGACGGTAAAATGAGTTATACCGAATGGCAATTTCGCAAGGGTGATCAGACCATTCAATTCTTCCTGCCATTCCATTCTCAGGAAGAAATGTTCAAAAATAAGACCGTGCTAGATATCGGCTGTGGCGGTGGTGGTAAAACCTGCTACTACGCTACATTTGGCCCAGAAAAGATTATCGGAATTGACATTGTCCCTCATTATGCAGAAGAAGGTAATGCCTTTGCTAGGGAAAAAGGCTTGGATCACATCGCTTCCTTCATGACCGGTGATGCATCCAAAATGTTATTTGAAGACGAGACGTTCGATACAATTATTATGAATGATGCGATGGAGCATGTAGATAACCCAGAGAAAACGCTGGAGGAATGCTTCCGTGTGTTAAAAAAGGGCGGTCATCTCTACATTAACTTCCCACCGTATTATCATCCATACGGCGCTCACTTGTCAGATGCAATCGGATTCCCTTGGGTTCACTCCTTCTTTTCTGAACAAACCCTGATTGATGCGTATCGTAAGCTCGTGCAGGATTTGCCAGACGGGAAAGATCGTTTAGGCTTTCGTATCAGCAAACGTCCAGATGGTTCCGAGTACTTCTCGTATATCAATCACATGACAATCAGACGTTTCCGCAACATTCAAAAAGGCGTTCACTACCCTGCTGTATATCAAAAAGAAATCCCTTTGCGCAATGTGGTAGCGAATTTAGCAAAAACATCTTTGTTCCGTGAGTATTTTGTGAAGATGGTTGTTTGCGTATATCAAAAGAAATAAGACAAAAACCCCAAGCAGATCGTCAACTTCTGCTTGGGGTTTTCTTACGATGTGCCTATTCAATTATCAGCTTTTCTACTTGCTGTTTCGGGCAAACTAGCACTTGTGGTCGCTCTGTTTGAGGATGCTTGATAATCGCTGTGTTTACTTGGAAAACGTCAGAAAGTCGTTCTGTGGTCATCATTTCCGACGGTGTTCCCTCAGCCGAAATCCTTCCATCATGTAGTACAATAATCCGATCACAGTAAAGAGCAGCTAAATTCAGATCGTGTAAAACAGACACGACCGTTACCCCGCACTCCCGCTGCCATTCCTGCACTACATCCATGAATTGCACTTGATAATGAATATCTAAATAAGTAGTAGGTTCATCTAACAAAACGATGCTAGGCGACTGAGCCATGAGCTTAGCTAACGCAGCTCTCTGTCGTTGTCCGCCGCTTAATTGATCTAGCCTTTTGTTTGCCAACCTCTTTAATTGCAATCGTTCCATGATACTATCAATAAATGGTCCGCTATCCTCTGCTTCTGTTCCCCACCAGGATTGATATGGGAAACGTCCCATTTCTACGACTTCTTGAACCGTATAATGAATCGGAGGAATTGTTTCCTGTTGGAGGACAGCCATATGCTGGGACAATTTTTTTCTCCCATATGATTTAATGTCTTTTCCATATACAAGAATTTGTCCAGCAGATGGTGTCTCTGCTCGTGACATCAAAGATAGCAGGGTAGATTTACCACTGCCGTTCGGTCCAATAATCCCTAGCCACTCACCCGCCCCAATTTCAATGCTCACCTGATGTAAAACCGCTTGATTTCCATATCGATGTGAGACATCACAGACTGAAATGACTGGTGCATTCTGATCCTTTTGCAAGGTCTGCTGGCTATTGAAGTGTCGGGAAAAGCCACGGCTTTGCTGTTGTTTATCTGCTGTTACCTGTTGTTGTCCTCTGTTCGTCATCAGCAATCATCCTCCCCTACGTTTCCGTTTATTGCGGATCAGTAGCATGGCAAAGAACGGTGCACCAATAAAGGCTGTTACTACTCCAAGCGGTATTTCTGTCGGAGCAAGCAACGTGCGGGAGATGGTATCTGCCCACAGCACATAAACAGCTCCACCTAAAGCAGACATGGGAATCAATAAACGATAATCAGCTCCTATGATCATCCGTAGCAGATGCGGAACGACCAATCCAACAAAACCGATCACACCTGATACGGATACAGCGGCTGCCGTTACAAGAGTGGCTGTCAATAGTACAATCCATTTCGTCCTTTCTACATGCAAGCCTAGGTGTCCCGCTTGTCTTTCTCCTAAGGCAAGCATATTTAAGGGACGAGCATATGCAAATAAAACAAGAAGTCCTATAGCTAGGTAAGGCAAGAGGATTCCCGTATATGACCAGCCTCGCATAGCTAAACTTCCCATCACCCAAAATAAAATTTCATTGATGGTTTGCTTGGACATTGCCACAAGAAATGAAACGATCGAGCCTAGAAATGCTTGCATGACTACCCCGGATAAAATCAGGGTTTCAATAGGAATCTTTCCGTTTTCTCTTGCCATCTGTAGCACAATCACTAATGTGCAAACTCCAGTCACAAAGGCAGTCAATGGCACTGTCCATTGCCCTAACCAAGCATATTGCAGGCCAAAATAGATAAGTATCGCCGCCCCAACTGAAGCACCCGAGGATACTCCCAACGTAAAAGGGTCTGCTAGAGGATTGCGTAAAACACCTTGAAAGGCCGCTCCCGCTATTCCAAGCGAAGCTCCGACTAACAAAGCCAGGATTACCCTCGGCAATCTTACGTTTAGCATAATCTGTGTAGAGGATTCATCCCATGTAACGGGAATAACGGAATGCATTCCAGGAATTTGGTGTAGTAAAATGCGGGTTATCTCATCCATCGGCAGCATAACCGAACCAATGGCCAAGCTAGCCACAACAGACAGCAGGAGCAGTATGATTCCCACTGCTCCTGCTACCATTCTTTTTTTCCCGTTCATCTGTCCGTAAGCGCTATTTGTACTCATCCTAGAGGTCAGCCCCACTTACTTAAATTTATCAGGATAGATTGCTTTCGCCATTTCTTTCAGACCTTGAGCAAGGCGAGGTCCCGGACGACTAATGATATTTTGGTCAAGTCCTACGACTGTGTTGTTTTTAATCGCCTCGATCCCACTCCAGCCTTTACGGGAGCGAATAATATCCTCTAAGAATTGGTTGGTTTTTGAGTCTACCACACCCTGTGTGTAAAGAATGACATCAGGATTTTGTTTTATAATGGTCTCTTCGTTAATTTGTACCCAGCCTTTCGTGTCACCAGCTACGTTTATTCCGCCAGCAAGCTCAATCATTTGGTTCAAAAATTCTCCGCTACCAACGGTCCAACCAGGAGAAAATTCAAGATACACTTTCTTTTTTTGATTGATAGGTTTAACAACAGCTAAAACCTCGTCAAGAGTCTTTTGTAGCTCGTCCACAGCTTTCTTTGCTTCAGCCTGATGATCGGTGATTTTACCATACAACTCAATATTGGCGATCACGTCATCATAGGTCTTCGGCTCTACTTTAAAGATTTTAACGCCAAGCTCTCGGAATTTCTTCACTGTTTCTTCTTTCATTGAAATTCCTGTAAAGACAATATCCGGTTTGGCAGCCAAAATAGATTCAACGTTCGGTGCCATAATGCTCCCCATTTTCGGTTTATCCTTAGTTGATGCTGGGTAATCATCGTAGTCAGAAACACCCATAATTTGTTGCTCAAGTCCAAGAGCAAATAAGGTTTCCGTTTCGGCAGGCGATACCGATACAATACGCTCCGGGGCTTTTTCGAAGATGAACTCTTCTCCCGTCACATCTTTTACCTTAAGCGGATAGATGGTTTTTAGAGAAACATCTGACGCTTGATGATCCGCAGCAGAATCAGTCGCTTGGTTTTGACTTGGGGACGGCTGTACTCCTTCCTTTGGTGTTGTTTCACCGGAACACGCAGTTAGCGAAACAGCTAAGCATACGGTTAGCAATGCTGTTAGACGATGTTTCATTTTGTTCATGGAAATATCCTCTCTTCCCTTATTTTAATCGATCATATGTACCAAAAATCCCCAATCCTTCAAACAGACGGATTAGGGATGGTGTCGCCTCTTGAACGGGAGGACTGCTTTCCTCCATCTGACATAAAGAATGCAATTATCTCGTAAAAGAAACTATCGTATTTAATTATAGGAGAAAGAAAGCGAACTTACAAGAAAACTGGTATAGAAGGTAACATCACCTTACTATCTAATTACTTCACCAGTCACCGCATCCACATATAGCCTAGGTGTGTCATGATAATATATTTGATAAACCAAGTGAGGAGTTACTTTTTGTTGCTTCTTATCCTCTAGCATGGTATAGACTAAAGATAGCGGTCGTTCTTTCAAGTAAATAGCTGCTGCTGCTTCTGGCGTCATGGCTTTCGATTTGTCTGGTAGTGTAGCAGGGCCTTGTACGCTATAGCCTAGATGAAGTCCAATTACCTTCTCTGTTATGGTATCAAGCGTTACCAAATAGCTTCGGTTAATAACGGGTATACCTTGATGCGACCTTATAAATTGATAGGTTTGAGTCAATCCTGCTTTTTTAACGTCGATTAATTGAAGCTCTTTCGTATTGGCATCCATATATCTTTCGATGATCCTCGTCGCCGTTCCAGTTAATTCCTTGTGAATCGCATTGGTAGAAGTATTCGCATCCTTCTCATCTGATGAACTAATCCTAAATCCCATTATTTGTCCATCAAGGGTCTCAACCTTAAGTATTTTTCCCTCTTCCATTTGCCAGGAATATTGTTTGTAGTTTTCCGTAGATCCAGCATCATCTGTCGCATTAGGTCCAAATACAGCGATGCCAAATTCCTGTTGAAGGATTCTCACAACCTCCTCTGGGGTATGAGCAATTAGTTTTTTACTCTGGGATACGATCGGAATAGGCTTACTAGATTGTTGACCTTGCTCCTCTTCCTTCGCTTCTCTTACTTGCCCGCTAACCGCATCTATATAGCCCGAAAAATTAAATTCATAGGTAAGACGCGGCTTTTCATCCCCTTGGTAGACTAGCCTCATATTTTTCATAAATAATTGTGTAGCAGTCGCTTTAGATATAGCTTGCTGTGGCAACGGAAATTTCAGATTCGTATCTGTGTTTTTGGTAATGGTAGATTGTTTTATTTGCCCTGATTCATCTAATTCCACTTTATAACTGTCCGCTAAAAAAGGGATTCCATTTACCATCCGGTTCATGAAAATGTATCCGCGAGCTGGAGCAGACAGTGCGGGATTTATTTGATATCCTCTTATATCCTCGCCACCGAGCTCTTGCAAATAGGTTAATGCCTTTTCCTTCGGGGGAGGATTGTTTGGTTCTTGTCTATTCTCTTTTGTTGCTGATCTTGGAGTTGTCACATCGTTTTGTTCTTTTCCTTTCGTCGTTTGTTTCTGGATAGGGGAATCCTTTAGAGAAATCGGTTGCTTAGATACGGGCTGTTGTTTTTGTTCCTGCTGTTGCTTTTGCTTATCTGATACCTCAACAGGGGGCTTCGCAATAAACTCCTGTTTCGTAGGATAGCTGGACATAGGTGGCAAAGCCTCTTTATGCATTGAAGGCGCAAATAGGTACAATAAAAGTGCGAATATGCTTGCTAATCCCAGTCCGTATTGAATTGGCCGAAATAATCGGCTTCTTTTATGCACCACAAGATTCGTCTGATACTCTAGACGGGCACGTAACGTTTCCACAAAGTCTTTACTTGGTTTGTTTTTTGTATGTAATCTTCTTAAGCGAACAAGCAATTCCTTATCTTTTTGCCAATCCATCGTACAGCTCCCCTCCTATCCGTCCTGCTAATTCCTTTTCAAGCTTCTTTAATGCTCGATGCAAGGTCACTTTCACCTGTGATTCCGAATAATCCATGATGGAGGCGGTTTCTCTGACGCTGTATCCCTGAATTCCTCTTAGTATGACAACCATTCTGTAATGCTGTGGGAGCTTCTGGATCGCTCGGATCAACTCCTGCTCCTCCTCCCAGCTTTCTACTGCTTTTTCTGGCAAACCATCTGAAGACATATGTTTTTTTAGCACATCAATGGAAAACAGACTTTTCCATCTTTTCTTGCGATGATGGTCAATAGCAATGTGCTTTGCTATCGCAAATAGCCATGTTTTGATATTTGCCCTGCTCTCATAGCGTTCCAAGGCACGGATCACACGGACAAAAACCTCCTGTGTCAAGTCCTCTGTGTCGTTTTGATTGCCAGTATAATAGAGCAGAAAATGATAGACATCCAAATAATACTGCTCATAAATGAACAGCACCTGCTGTTTTACATCTTCGCCATACAATGCAGTTCCTCCATTCAAAATCGCTTGTTGATAAGTCTCTCAGACTATATGAGTAACAACTAGCCATCAAAGCTGTATATTTTACCGTCTGCCCCCACCCCAAAGGCATAATGCTCTTTTTCAGGAGCTGGACCATCTAGGATGACTAGCGTTACTCCATTTGTTCCCGGCATGATGATATTTCCAACTGTGTAGCTTGTTACTTTGCCTCCTTGGACACGCTGTAAGAAATCAAATACCTTTTGTTTGGCCAGCTCTGGAGATGCTCCTTTCCCAGATGGGCGTTTTTTAAATTGCATATAAACAAGCTTGCCTGTTTCTTCGTCTATTTGCATTCTGACTTCTTCTTTTTTATCAGTCTTTGACCTTTTAAAAGAAATATCATAAAAAGAATTATATGTTGATAGGCTAATTTCTTTTACATGATAATCTCTTAATTCCGGGTAAAGTACGTGCATCCGATCAAACATAGCCTGTGCCGGCTTTGTCAGCTCGTCATTTGGCATGTCCCGATTTTCGAGGTCAGCCGCATACCATTTATCGAATAAAATTGGTTTTGTTGCAGCATTCAAGCTTTCAATTCTACCATTTTCACCGAAACACACCGAAACGTAAGTTGTTAGATTTTTCTTATTTGGAAGGCTGATTCGGAAATTAACGACTGGGGGCAGGGTTTTAGCTGAAATTAGCTTGCCTTCCCCTTCTTTTTTGACTTCTCTCCATATAGAAATAGGCACGGAATTCTTTGCCTTTTCTCCATACAATTTTTCTAGTAGAAGGGCTGCTTGTTGTTTAGCTGTTTCATCGGTGATTTGTTTTTCTGATCCCTTTAAGGAAGTGTAAACACTTGTCCCCTTGGGATATTCTGTTCGTTCAAAAAAGCCGAAATATAATAATTCTCCGGTTTGTCTGTCTAATTGAATATGGACGATTGGCGTATTACCCGCACCATTCTTGCTTAATTCTACGTTGATTAATTTACTCCACCTTTTTGTAAGATCAATCTTCTGATTTTTATATTCCTTGATTTCGGGAAAGGCTAGCGTTAGCTTATCTATCACACTCTTTACCTGACGATTGATATCAGCTTGTTGGGTGATCTCTCCTTGTGTAGAGGTGACTTTTTTCCCAGTAGTTTTCGTATCTATAGCCCAAACCGGTGAGATCGGTACAGAAAGTAGTGTTATAGCTGAAGCAATTGCTATATATCTGGGTACTGACATCGTTTTGTTTTTGGGGATGTTCATTTTATCTCTCCTCAATCTCTACCTTTTTTAACCTCTATTAGTCGAACCAAGCGGGAAATGGTTACAGCTTTTTTGTTTTTTTTATTAGGAAAATGATATGTATACAATTGGGTTGGTGTGGGGCGAGGAGTTCGTTTTGCGTCTCGTCAAGATAACTCCGGGTTGTTCAAGTCGATTCGGGGTTACAGATGTTATAGAGAGTGTTGGGGATAAAGGTATAAGGTATAAGGTATAAGGTATAAGGTATAAGGTATAAGGTATAAGGTATAAGGTATAAGGTATCAGTTACAACTGTGTTAACTTTTTCTTCACGATATATTACTTGCTGTAGTATCCTGTACAGATAATTTGTAGGAATTGTTCAGTTCATTGAGATAAAGCCTATCTAGACTCCGCGGGTTCATATTACTTTATTGTTACTTTCATTTTTCATCCTTAGAGCTAAACGTTAAACAATTGTAAGTTCCCTTTCCTCCCTTGCAATTTCCTTTCCACGATCTCACTTCTAAACATCGTTTTTATCTCCTTTTTCAGTCGGAAGCTTTTACTTGAAAACTTTCAAACGATAAGAAATAAAACATTACTATGAATTAGTTTGGTAAAATTCAAGTAATAAATCTAGCAGAAAATTCGTAGGGTTATTAATGAAACCCGTCTTTAATCACCCATGGGACTTATCTGAGGAAGAAGCCATAGAGCTACAAAATACTTTGGCAAAAAGATCATACAAAATGACCAATTTAGGAATTAATTATTTTGTAGGAATTGACGTTACGTACAGTCAGCGTAATGATACCCTCGTCGCAGCGTTGTTATTATGGAAGATTGTTCTCTGATAATCGTTGAAACGGTTGTGGTAGAGGATATCATACATTTTCCGATATTCCCGTTTATTTTCCGCCTGTAGTGAAAGAATGTAGGAAATTAACCATTACTTCAGATTTAATGGTATGTGATGGACAAGGACATGCACATTCTAGGCGTGCTTTGAATAGAATTAGGATAGAAACTACGTACTAAATACTCGTGAGAATATGTATCTATTTGTGATTATAAATGGATTGGTCTATGGTTCTACTTAGCCTTTTATTTTGCAAAAAATCTCGCTTGTCCTCAATTACTGTCTCAAAAGGCAAAGATGTCAATTCAAAAATTCCATTTAATTTTAAACCATCTCGAGCACTTTTTTTGATACTATCTTGTGTTATCTCATTCGATTCTTTATATCCCAGGACAATCGCATATCCGATAACCTTTAACTGCTGAAGTCCTTCGTTTATATTCATATTAAATATATAATCAAGATCTTCATCAGTTATATATTCTATATCTAAATTTTATGAAACTTAATATAGAATCGGTTTTATATCACTAGTTCTCATTTCATCATTCTTTTCAGGTTTCACCTAATATTTTAGCCCTTAGTCACTAATTATCAATTGTCTATCCCCTTAACTTGTCGCTCTTCATTAATATCCTTTGCTAATAACAAACCCCTTTCGATCTGTCACGTCGTCTAACTGGTATGGAAGACGAGCTTATCGTTCTTCTTGCTCTAGTAACTTATTGATTAGATAATCTGCTAAAAAAGTGCACCTGTCAGTCCTGACTATTTCAGTGTATCTACTTGTTTAAACACTAGCTATTTGTAATTACCTCTACTCTGCTTGAGCTAGTAATTAAGCCCCTTTTTTTGCTTCCTATACCCTCTTTCTGCCATTATTTCTTTTTCCTTTTGGATATGACAAAAAAGCTCATTCCTAACTCATGGCTTGAGTTGGAATAAGCTTTTGGAGGTTACATAGCATTTGTTTCATTGTGTATCGCTGAGTTTGTTGGTCTTATTGTAGAATCTAAATGTTAGATCTCCTAGTATCCCCTATTCATCTTCAACATTCACAACTTCCAAATTAATACCACTAACGATATTATGAATTGCCTGACAAAAATTATCTCCCAAACGGATAAGAAAATCATCGTTTCCACCATAAAAAGTTCCTGATGAAGAAATATACCAGGTCATATCCATAAGTGAAATTTCTCCAACTATAACAAATGGCTCGTTACAATATCTTTCATATCTTCTTGATACTTCTCGGAATATTGAGCTTGCTGCATCAATTGGATTAATAGTCAAGGTTATATAGCTATCTGATCTTTTAGGATTTTTAAATTGGATTATCAAACCACCATATTCTTTTAGAAATTCAGCTGCATTCTTAAAAACGTAATATTCTTCTTCATTCAAAAAATCCAAGTATTGACTAATGTCCACTTCTCGTCCCTTAAACCAGCCTGCTTTCTGAAGTAACTCTCGCACCTTATCTTCCATGATTCCGCTCCTTGTTATTTAATAACCGTAACTAATTTACTGTACATCGAATCACAGTTCAAACACATTTCTTTAAATTCACCAGATTTAATGTTGATCGTATACATATTCAGATCAGTAATTTTGTTTCCATTGAATAGAGCGTGGTTAATGGCATTGAACTCTCCGCAGTTATCTAATGGATAGTTCGTTTCAGAAACCCCTTTACGATCAATAATCTTTTGTAAATCTGTATGTGTTTCATTTAATCTAGTCGGGTTATTTTTTGATCCACTTATTCCATAAAACATCTCGCCTGTCTTTTTATCTACTGCAACGCTCAAAACTTTTGCGTCAATCTTTCCACCAGTTGTCTTCCTAATTGTTCCATTAAGGATACCATCTCTCAAACTAGAGGCATACTGTTTTGCAGCATCATCTACATTTTTTAGATTTAAGACTTGTGCACTAGCTTTTGAATTTGGATTAGGTTCGGGTTTACCCGTCCCCTCAGCCTTGCCCTTCTTACACTGCCCAGTCCCAAGCCCTGCCAACCCCAGCGGATCAATAAACCCTACTGGATCGCCATTCACATAGGCAAATCGGTTAAAGGTCTGCCCTTCAGTCACGTCCCCGGGTAAAATATCTCGGTTCAGGAACCGCTTCAGTCCGGGGTGATAGTATCTCGCCCTCATGTAATACAAGCCATTCGGGTCGGTCATGACACCGTCTCTACCATTATAACAAAACGGTTGGGAGGTTGTACCATCGTGTTGTTCTAATTCGCCATACACGCCATAGCTATAGCGGTCGGTGATGCGTCCGCTCCAATCACTCAGCATTGTGGTGCTACCGCGCATATCCATATGATAGGACAGATAATTCCCTTGCGCATCCTCTCGACCGATCAAGCCCTGCCCATACACATAATAAGCTTTCGGACTGCCATCTTCCCCTAGCTCCATCAGAACACGGCTAAATACTTCCTCTTGATCGACTACATAGCGTGTCGTCTTTCCCTTCCACGTCATCGAGGTACGTACAAACTCGGCATCATAGGTGTAGTGTGCTTGACCTGTACGCACTAAGCGATTGCGGGCATCATATGTATAGGTATGGGTTTGCTCATTCTCTGTCCATGTGAGTAGATTGCCGTCTGCATCCATCTCTACTGGCTGTTCATTTACATGGGAAAGTCGGTTGTCCTTTCCATACCCCATAGCCTTCTTGGATACGGCCTCTACCGTCCCGATTCCTGTGACGTTTCCACCTTTATCGTAGCTGTACCAGACGCGACCGCCGGGCCATTCACCGCTTACCAGTCGTTTTAAAGCGTCATAGGTGTACTGCTTTTCCTCTTCCTGTACAATCTGGCCTAGCTCATTGTACACGTAGCGATATTTCTGGAGCATGACGCCTTGGCGGTTCTGATCCCACAGACGCACCATTTGTCCAGCGATGTCATAGCTACGTTGCTCGATAGTTCCATTTGGTCGAACGGTCTTGATTAATCGCCCATTTTCGTCGTAGGTGTAGGTTGTACGACGTCCTGCCCAGTCTTTTACCTCCGTGAGCTGTCCGGCTACATCGTAGGTATACTGCACAACCTTTCCATCTGGATAGATAAGATGCGTTAGCTGGCTATTTTCATCATAACGGTATCGGATGGTATTTCCGTAGCTATCTGTACAAGCAGTGACACGTCCTAACAGGTCATACTCCCGATGCTTCGCGCCTGCTCCTTCTTCCTGTATCGTAACGAGATTGCCGTCTGTATCGTATTCTCTACGAACGGTGCTAACCTCATCCTTTTGCTCGATAAGCTGACCTGCGGCATCGTAGCGATAGTTGGTTTCCTGTCCTTTAGCATTGGTACGCTTGTGCATCCAGCCTCGTTCATCGTAGGCAAAATGAGTAGCTTCCCCGCTGGCGTTTTGTTCCACCACCACTAGCCCACTTTGATCGTATTGAAGCGTCGTTTCGTTTTCATTGGCATCGGTATAGCTGATGAGACGACCTTCCTTGTCATATTGCTGACGATAGATCGCGGCATCGCTTTCCATAACCTCGGTTAGACGAGCAACAGCATCATAGGCGTAGGTTGTGGTTTGTCCGAGGGCATTTGTCTTTTTCGTGCATTGGTATATTTTATTAAAGCCGTACAGCGTTGTATGACCTAAGGCATCTGTAGCGGAAACGAGATTGCCTCCTGCATCATAGCTGACGTCCTGTACCTTATTCCCCAGTGCATCCCAGATTTGAATGAGTCGTCCATTTTCATCATAGGAGGCTTTCTCGGTTCGGCCTAATGGATCTGTAATAGAAATAATGCGCCCCATTTGATCCCGCTCATAGTGAATTTCTGCTTCATTTGGCTGGATGACAGTAATCAATTGGCCCTCAGCATCATACTGATAGGTGGTTGTCTGTCCTAGCGGGTCCGTTACGCTTTCCATTGGTCCTAGCACATGATAGCGATAGCGGGTGGTTGCTCCTGAAGGCATCGTTTCTTCTATTCGTTGATCAAAGGCATCATAGGCAAAGGAATACTTGCGTCCGAGCGGGTCGATTACTTGTACGATGTTATCGTTAGCATCATAGGTGCGTCGTACTTTTCCACCCCGTCCATCTTGGAACGAAGCAATACGACCAACCTCGTCGTAGCCTACCTGTATAACACGGCCTTCTCCGTCACAAACTGCGGTGAGTAAGCCTTTGTCATCGTATTGATAACGGCTTGTCACACCATTCAAATCCGTATAGCTTACGCGTTGTCCGTGCTCGTTGAAGCCAATCTCTGAGCGACTTTCGTCAGGACGAGCAATCCTTACCAGACGTCCACGCTCATCATACGTGTAGCTTGTGATGCCACCCTCTGCATTGGTTTCGGACAGTAGCAAATCATCCTCGCTGTATACATAGCTGGTTGGATTCCCTAGTGGATCGACTACCTGAATCAGATTGCCGCGTGGATCGTACTCATAAGTAGTCGTCTCATTTCCTACTGTTTCGGCAATCATTTGGCCTCGGTCATTATATTCATACGTAAAGCGACTGCCGTCTCTTTCTTGTTTTTCGACTAGTAGCATCCGTTCGTCGTGAATCATGACCTCCGTTGCACCCAGACGATCTGTGAAAGTTGTAATCGTTGACCCAGGTATGCTTTCTGTGTCATAGGTGAACGTAGAGGCTAGTCCTAAGGCATTGGTCTGCGCAATAACTCGCCCCTCATAGTCATAGGTGTTGCGATATTGCAAAATTCCATCCACAGTAAGCGACTCGATCTGTCCTTGCTCGGTATACGTTAACTCGCTGATGGTTCCATTCGGATCGACGAATTGACTGAGGCGACGCGATTCATTGTAATCAAATTGCACACTGCGTGAAGCATCGTAGACACTGTATAATAGCCCTTCTTGTCCATATGTTAAGGATAGAGATCGACCAGTAATAGCGTCTGTCATTTTAACAAGGCGATTTGAGGAATCATGAACAAAGGTTAACGCTTGTCCCAAGGCATTCGTTTGTTTACTTACTTGTCCATTGCGTTTAAAGTAGTAGGTTTCTCGCGTATTTCGGTTGAACAGCTCAAAACCATTCTCGAACTGACGAAGCTCATAAAACATCATGTCGACATCTGCTGAACGGAATACTAGATTCTCTGCTCCCGTCTGCTTAAACACATTTCTTCTGCCTGTGTTCCACCAGATGGTAATCTCACCTTGGTCTATAAGCTCCATGTCGGCATGCATTTCATAATTATGCGTCCAGGCTTTACCAAGTACGCCCTGCTGAAGAAGCATTGAATTGTAGTGTAGCTCGAATACCCATGTCTCAGCCCCGTACAGCTTCAGAGTAGGATGAATAATAAATTGCGAGCCAGAGCCGGCATGGATCGGATCGTCTACACAGCTTTTTTCATTTGCTTTTTTCGGATTCTTTTGTTTGGCCTTTTCTGCATTTTTTGCCTTTTGAGCGGCTTTTTTGCGTTCTTTCTTCGATTGCTTTTTCTTACCTTTGTGTCGGTTCCTTTTTCCACCCATTAAGCCCGCAACAGTGGCAATCTCACTGCCCGCCACTTCTTCTAGTACTTGGTATCCTGCTTCTGTTGCGACTTCTTTTGAAATTGCCTTTCCAACCTTGCCAACCCGACTGTTTGCAATTGCCTTGAGCTTCATACTGCTTTTGATTTTCTGAACCGCTTCCAGTTGATTGACAGTGCTCTTTAGCTTACGCGAGGCGGTGTATACTTTTCCAACTACTGCATCTGCTATCTTTGTCGTTACTTTGGCTACA
Organism: Brevibacillus laterosporus LMG 15441; assembly: GCF_000219535.2. NCBI lineage: Bacteria > Bacillati > Bacillota > Bacilli > Caryophanales > Paenibacillaceae > Brevibacillus > Brevibacillus laterosporus. The sequence continues at coordinate 1,197,327 of NZ_CP007806.1, read as the reverse complement.
TCGGCCACTTTATCGGCTACCTTGGCTACTGTTTTTCCCATTTTTAACGCCTTCGCGGCTTTCATTCCGAGCTTAGCACCGGTCGCGGCAGCTCCAGCAAAAGGAACGCATGCCGCTAACGAAAGAGCCGCTCCTGCATAATCTCCGCGAGCTACCGAGATGCCCGCATTAGCAACATCGGCAACGATTCCAACTACCGGAATCATCCCCACCACATCAAGTGCTAACTGCACACCATCCAGTAAGCTTCCCCAGAAGCCCTTTTCTTCCTCCGGTGGCGGTGGTGGCGGTGCTGGGTCCTCAGGCTCTGGTTCCGGTTCTAGGTCAGCCACTGAGACAGGCGATTTAATTAAGCCATCTACCTGTAGCACCGTTCCCTGAATATCCGTCTCTCCATCCAGCACAATACTGCTTTCCTTACACAGCAGATAAATGGCTTCCTGCGCTTTAATCTCGAATTTGGTATCTGTCTCAATCTCCAAATCCTTTTCCGCGGAAAACATAATCACCTTATCGCTGTGAATCTCGATGCCGTCTTCTACATCCAGCTTAATAAACATCTTGCCTTCTTTCGTGTCCTTGGCAGTGAGCACAAAATCAGAGCCGCCTAGCTTCATCTCCTTGCCAAAGTTGGTCCCCCAATACTTCACGCTTGGATCGCCCATCTTCGGAGAATCCTGCCCTGTTTTGCGAACAGAGCTCATCGCTACCGCTCCATCCTCCTGGCTGGTTGCGAAATAAACCTGGATAGCGTCTCCCTCCTGCGGCATGCAGTGAAAGCCGTCAGCTCCTTCTGTTGAATAGACGGAGGAATACGGAAACCACCAGGCCTTGCCCTTGTCTTGGGTTTGATCGATATCGAGATGCACCTTGACGGTATCTCTGCGAATCTCAATAATCCTTCCTTCGAGTGAGACACCTGTTAGCTGTTCATTTCGAATCAGATTCTGCAAAACGCCTTCCTCTTGGCAAAGGGTATAGGTATAGAGCAAGCCGCCTTCGATAAAGCGCGCTATAGATGCCGCTACGGTCAGCTCCTTCTCCTGAAATAACACCTTATCCCCTAATGCAAAATACTGTCCGCTTTCTGCCGTATAGTGAGTGAACGCTGTCTCGTCTAGCTTGCTACCATGTCCCGTGGTGGCTTCCGTGTACCTGTCTAGTGATCTTGCTACACCGTATTGATAGTCTTGTAGCTGTCCTAATTTTCCATCTGGCACTCCAAGTGAGAACTTCGGCGTTTTAGAGCTTGTTTCTGGTAATAAAACCGCACCAAAACGAGACGCCATTCGCTTAATGAACGCCCAATCTGTCTCCTTATATTGCAGCGTAAAGCCTTCTAATGTAGCATTGTTTGTAGCGTAATCGAGATAGTCTGATCCTGGATAATCCTTTAAAATGAAATCTAGTAGAGCTGTGTACGTCATGTTTTTATCTTGAAAGGATCTGGTCTTCTCTTTTATATCGAGCTGGCTCGTCAGCGAGATGCCCTCTAGCTCGATATAGTAGATGCCACGAACAGCTCGAACTCCGATATTTTCTACGAGTCCTGTAAATAGATTCCTGACCACTCGTCCATCCTCTACCTCGTTGACCTCGATGATATCGCTACTTGTGGCCATGGCGATGTAGCTATCCTTCTTCTCTTCCGGAATGATTCCGGTCAGATATAGCTTGGCGTGGTCGTTTGCTTCTTTGACTAGCTGTAAATCCTGCAGCGTTTGTATATCGTAGGGAGATACTACTTGAATATTTCCATATCCCGCTACTTTAGCTGTCGTTTTCACACACAATCCCCCCTCCCGATGGGTGGTATGGTCTCTTCTAGATTTAGTCCAATTCCTGTCCGTCATCGATGATGTTTATTTGCCCGCCACAATGTAGACACATGTTGGTACAATCGTTGAGTAGAACGGGCGCACCTTCGATCAGCTTGTCCTCCTTGCCCCCAATCCACGGCATCGTTACGATCGGCATGCATGGCATACGCTTTAAATAACCGCCATTTGCTTCCGTCGCAGCTGCTACCTCTGGATTGGCTAGATTACCGCATCTGCCAAAGGGCATAATGTTTACATTTGGCATAAAATCATTAATGTTCATTTGCGCCTTGTCTTTAATAAATACCCCGTGGCTTAGGGGAGTTTTCAAGCGACTTTTTTGAGTGCCAAATGTGCAGGTAAGGATGGCTCCTGCTACCACATAGCTTTTCTTGGCTCCTTCTCCACCTTCTATTTCCACGTCTTCTATGGCCATTTACATCTCATCCTCCCTATGAGCCTCCAGCTCAACTTTTTGAAGCTGGATACCTGTAAAATCCCGGCGCAGAATACTTTCCGCCAGCCCTACATTCACTACAAGATGTTCTTCACGAATCCCATCTATCTGAAAAAATGTTCGTCTGCCAATCTTGTTCTGATCTACTATGAGGCGTTTTATTGTATTGTCCTGATTAAACTCAGCCCTATCTGATAAGCAGTTGACACGTGGGGGCACAAACACCCAGTATAAATCCTGCCTCATCTGCTCCCGATCTGCGAGTACAACAGCCTTGCACAGCATTTTGGGCACATATTTGACCACTAGCTGTTTTAGGTGATCAGATAGCAACGGAATAGGACGTTGAATAAAGTCTACGTAAGTGACATGCTCTCTTCGCTGAATGGGAACCTGTAAGACCAATTCATCTAAAAGATGCATCTTCTCCTCGGTTCGCATCTCTTTGGTTATCAGCTCGGTAAGTCCCGTAGGCTCCACAGCGTCTAGTAGGCGATTATCTTGAGACAGGATAAAATAGCTCATGTAGATATGCCTCCTCCCTCTCTGCCTCTATCCATAAAACAGCGGCTTGTTGTCGCTCATCTAAGTTGAGCTTGTCTCGATCTTTTACCGAAAAGGAGGCCCCATCTATATCTGCTCCAGTAAAATCAGCAGATGCTATGCTAGCCCCAACAAACACCGCTTCACGTAAATGAGCATCTGTGAAGTTGGCGTTCGTCAAATCGGCTCCAGCAAAATTCACGCCCGCAAGATTCGCTTTACGAAATTGAGCTTCTGCTAATTGGGCATCGATGAAGCTAGCCTTTGACAAGTTGGATTCAGCAAAGGAAATTTCCCAAAAGCCTGGCATTTCCCAACTATCTGGCTCCAGCAATCCTTTAGAAGCTTGGATTCCTCCAAAGTCTGCCCCCGACAGATCGCTATGGTCAAAATTAGCTCCAAATAGCAGGCTGTAAGAGAAATCTGCCCTGACTAGTCGCGAATGATTCCACCTTGTGCCTAGGAGTACACAACCATTCAACCGAGCGTCGGATAGATCACTATGCTCAAAACGTGAATAGCGAAAATCCAGCTCGGAATATTCTCCCCTAGACAAATCCAACCGGTCGAAAACCTCATAGGCATATTCTTGTTCACTGCCTTCATCGATCCACTCCCTGACCGATTGGGCATCCCGTACTCGCCGATCTATTTTATACACGACCTCGCTAACATCCATATATTCTCCAACGCGTATTTCAACAACATCCTCTGTGGATAACGCTGCAAATTCCGGAGATTGAATCGCTGTAGGCAAGGCATATCTAGCCAATTGAATGACGTACTGATGAAAATGAACCGCTTCTCTTAAGACTATTTGCTCCACATCAGGAAGCGTAATAGCGCCCATATATGCCTTTCTACCGCTGTCGATCTCGTCCTTCATTTGGTTTAAATACCGTAATGCCCAGCTAGCATCATATTCTGTTTGGCAAGGATTCCGATCGAAAAACCAGGAGCTATCGGTCGCCTCCACTACATAAATCGCCCGCCCTACTGCCAATTCAGTTCGCAACAACGAAAAGGTAAGATGCCCAAGTAACGGTTTGTTTTTTCGAATCTGCTCGCGGCCTAACTGGTTGCAAATCCGTTGAAAATCGTTTGTCCAGTTTGTAGCTAATGTATTTTTATGTGTCTGAAAATCCTTCTCTAGACGCATCAATGCTAGCACTCGTGCAGGCTTTACTACATGGGTCATAAAATGCGGCATCGCTTCTGTCCTGTCCATTCTCCCCCTCCTCTTTTCATTTCATAAAAGCTAGGGCCACTAGTTTGTCTTAGTCTCATTACCCATGATCATGGTATTGCCATCCATCTTGATATTGCTTTCCTTGCAGGTTATGTTGATCTCTTCCTTAGCCGAGATAATCACCTTTTTCTCGGAGTCCATCATGATGTCTTCCTGAGAGATGATCTTGATTTTTTTCTTACTCATGATCTGAATACCATCCTGATCATTTAACTTGATAAAAATCTCACCGTCCTTAGCAGTGATTACGATTTCGCTAGGGCTCATCATGAGCTCCTTGCCATTAGGTGTACGGAAATATTTAATATCCGGATTGCCTAGCTTATTATGCTGTGCCTCTCCCGCATCCTGACGAACAGAGCTGCTAGCGACCCCATCGCTTTCTTTATTGCTGGGAAAATAGACGCGTACATGGTCATGAAGCTCTGGCATACAATACCAGCCACTGTTTCCTTCTGCGGTATAAACGGAGGAATAGGGGAACCAATGCGCTTCGCCTTTATTCTGGCTTTCGTCGATCGAGAGGTGCACCTTCACCGTGTCCTTGGCAACCTCAATGACCTTTCCTTGCACAGAGGCACCGACGATTTTCGTGTTAAACAGCTTGTTTTGGCTCATTCCTTTTTTGGTGCAAAGCGTGTAAACATGCTTTAATAATCCCTTTTTCATCTCGGTATAGGCTTGGGCAACAAACAGCGTTTTGCCTAGGAACTGTACCCCATGTCCTACCTCCAGCACTCTGTCCGATTCCACTTCATAATAGATAAAATCATTCTCCTCAATACCTGGGATATGATTCTCTGAGGAATGACGGAAAGCAGACATGCGTTTTTTAACACTATAGTGAAAATCCTCCAATTTTCCCTTCGAACCACCCTCTGGCATTCCGAAATAAAACTTAGGCTTATCAAAAATCGAAGCGGGAGCAAGACCTGCGTTAAATCGAGAAGCCATTCGCTTGAGGAATTGCCAATCCGTCTCGTCATATTGCATGGTAAATTCTCCGAGCTTACCGCCTTTAGATACACTGTCCATCACGTCAAGTCCAGGGTAGTCGGCAGCAATCTGCTTGATCAGAGCAGAGTAAGTCATATTTTTATTCTGAAAGGAACGTTTTTTACGTTTTATATCCAGCTTGTAGGAATGCGAGACCGCTTCGACTTGCATATAATAGATGCCCCGCACTGCTTTGATTTCAATATGCAGTACGAGTCCGTTAAAAATAGGCGTACTTCCGCCCTTTTCGTCAATCTGGCTGATCGTTATCGGCGTATCAGCCTGCGTCATTTCCACGTAGCTATCCTTTAGCTCCTCTGGCACAATACCTGTTAAGGTAACTTTGGCATGCTCGTTGATGGTTTTGATCATGACTAGTTCTTGCAGATTGACTAATTGATAAGGGGAAACCTGAAGATTGTGATAAGCAATTACCGTTGAACTCACTCTTCCTCTCCTCCTCTGTGGTCACTATGGATAACTACCGCTTCCATCATGCCTCGGGCTACAAGCCGCCAGTCGTCCATCTCATCCTCTGTGCAGTTGAACGTACATAGCAAAGCCCTGCCAGCTAGCTCAGTAAAAAACATAAAATTATAAAGATTAACATTGTAGGCTGGGGTCAAGAATTCACAGTAGCCGATCGGCTTTCCATTCACTTCCACTACATCATCTCCGTGCCATTGAAGAAGCTTTTGTGTCTTCCGCAACAAATGCACCATCGCAGCTGTAAACTCTTTCATTTCAGCATCAGTCAATCTGGTTTGGGTGTGGTTAATCGCTACATTAATGGAACCGGTGCTATTGGTAAAAATCAGGGTAGGTCTGCGTTCTGAAGGGTATTTTAATGCCACCGCCTCAGGCGACATTGGGGTAAATGCTTTCGGCATCGGGATGCGTAGTTTATCCTCTAATAAACTCCGCTCTGCAAAAGAAATCATCTCACCGTCAATCTTGACTAACGATTTTTGCAGATCGTATGCCCATTTGGGATCGAGTTCCTGCGCCTTTTTTGACTGTGTATCTGGTCCTGATTCGTCCTTTTTCTCATCCTGCTCCTGTAACATCGCAATAATCTTCTCGTCCATATGCTCCATAACAGTCACCTTCCTTTCTTTGTCCCTGCATGCTTCGGTATGCCTTTCTACCTGTTAGTCGCTTTTTTGTCAGTCCACAATCATTCGCTGAAAACCACCCTGACGCAAATCGGCTCTTGCTTTGCCTCCCCCTCTCCCTTCATCTAAAATGCGCCCTAAATATTTATGAATCTGTTCATTGCTATACTCCCTATATCCCGTTCCCAATCGGTTAGCGAGATAGGTAAGAATGACCTCGCGATTGACTGTTCCTTCGTTAAGGCATAATAGAGCAAAGCTACTATCAAACGCTGTCAGATTCGTTCCTTGAACTAGCTCTCTAGCAAAATAGCGCATGATGCTTGGAGCAAGCGTGCTTTGCGACTCACTTGCATAGGGAACATGAATGGTGATAAACGTGTTGTATTCCGTAGCCAAATCAATAAAGCTCTGATATTGCGAGCGTAGCTTGGCCCCTTCCTTTAGCTTAAAACGCCCTAACTCTAGTTCGTTCTGACCAAGCTCCACCTGCTCATCCAGTACAATTTCAGAATTGTTGATCGTAAAATCACTGTCTGTCATCTGTTCATGAAATCTGATTTTGACCACAGTTTCTCGATTGGTGGCGTGATACATAAGCTCATGCTCTTCCTTTAATACATACAAACGCCCAGAATGCTTCACGATTCCGGGTGTAATCGTGATACTTTGCTCTCCAATACGTATGTCTGATCCAGTAATGATCCCGTCTGAATACTCTTTGTATTGAATATCGAGAAAATCGCGAGGATAATCCCGAAGATTGGCAAGCATGTCCGTTTTTAAAATGCGTCCTTTATTAAAATTAGGATACAGATGGGTAAACAAGTGATGACCTCCTATATGCATGCCGTGGTTGCTGCTTCAAGCTGTCTGACAGGGACAAGAGATTGCGTCTTGTCCGATTCCTCATTCACTTACTTTAGGCCATCAAAGAAATCCAGCTCAGACAGGTCGTTTTCAAACGCAAAGAACTGTTTCTTACCGAGATAAAGCTGTTCATTTTGCCTTGCAACGGGAACTACGTAAAAGCCCCAGCTCTTTTCGTCTGTAAAAACAAAGAATTTCACTTCCCCATTCACGATCGAATCTGTATCGTCCTGCGGGATTTTCCCAGGATAAATGCTGGCGATCTGCTCGTAGATCATCTGTTTATAACTCTCAGGCTGATTGATAAACACGTAATGATGCCGCGGATTGCCTTTCGCATCCTTTAAATAGAATTGAATCTCCCTAACAGCAATCGGACGTGAAATGAAGCCTTGTACCTGATTGGCTCGCTCTAAGCTGTTGATTAATGTTTTTTCATGCTGATTATGGGTAAATGCACGTACCGAATAAGGAATGATTGGAGCATGGTTGGTTATGCTCGCCTCAATGAATCCTGATTTTTTAGCACTCAAATAACGAAGAGAGCCTCTTAAGCATGCCAGCTTAAGATCAGATACCCTGCCCGTTTCCTCTACTTTTTGTTTAAATTCAATACTGCGTCCCGGCACAAATTCTTTTAGAGCTTCACGGAACACATCGATACGGCAGGATTGGCCTGTTAATTTAATAATGGAGAAATCCTGTAAACGACCATCCTGATAGTATTCATCCAAAAACTTACGCACAATCTCGTAAATGTCTGCGCGAATGAGCTGACTAATTTCCCTGATGGTAAATACCACGTTAGGGAATTCGTACTCCTCGCGAAACGCTCCCTGATGAAGTGTGGACAAAAACCATCGATCCATTTTGGTGATTTTTAAATCATTGTCTGAATCCTCGCTGCTATTCGGCTGGAATCTATTTCGGAGGATACCAGTTTTGCGGAAGAACTCTTTTTTCATGTTTTCAGCGAGTTCCCATAGGAAGTAAAAGTTGTTGCGCACGCGGTGGTATTCTTCACGTGAGCGATTTTCGTAGAGCCTACATTGTGTCGGAATGATTCGATCTGCCTCTCGATAGCTAGCCTCAAAAGTTTCGTAGACAGCTCCTACACCATATTCGTCCACATAGCGATATAAATCGGTAGCAGGGATAGGAATCAGCTCATCAATATCTGTATTTGTTCGCCTTTTTGTATAGTAATTGGCAAAAGCAATCTTCATAAATTGCATAATGCGATAGGTGATGTTATTGCCGCCAAAGTTGGTGTCACCATTCTCATAGGTCGTATGTATATCAATCTTGTAGGAGATATGTCCATCTAAAATGGAAAACCGGCAGGAGGACAGATCAGTCGTACCTCCTCCACAATCAATGACCAATGCTTTATATTCCTCGCCATCCAGAAATCGATTCTTCTCAATCTGATCAGCTATCGTATTGTACAGTACCGCCATGCCCTCATCCAATGCATCCTTTTCTTCAATCTGGTACTGAGGTAAAATCTCGTGAAACATTTCAATAAATTGCGTTTTTAATTTAACGGGGCTTGAAATATGCAAGTGAGTGAAGCGGCATTTGAACTGATGCTCCGCCATCTCCACAATATAGGTCAGGAAACCGCGTAGGATGTCGCTCCGTTTGACATAAGCAGTGTTGCCTTCCATATCCACTATTTCTTCTGTCTTTGTGTAAGCATTTACCCATCGTTTTAGACCTTGGAATTGAGAGGATTGACTGCTAAAGCCATTCTTTTTGCGATGAGAAAGCGCTTCATAACCGAAATGATACTGGATATTCTCTTGATCTCGGCAGTCTGCTACGCTCACGATGGTTGGCACAACCGCGACCCAATCAGTCGTCTGCTCTGTTTCATCAGGAAATTTTACATAATTAATCTCATTCAGACGGATTCGTCCATTTAACAAATCATGACTTGGCGGGGTGGAAATATACCCCCTATCCAGATAGGCTCCAGCAGTTGTGTTAGATGTCCCGAAATCAATCGCCAGCACAGCATTCGTTTCCTCTACCTCGCAAATTTCCAAGTCGGTCACAGGAACCTTACAATAGTGCAGATTGGCTGGCAACAAAGGACCATCCTGATAGTAGGCTCTATACAGATATTCCGAATCCTGCTTTCTAAAAAACAGCAGGCTGTAATTTTGATTAGCCGTTCTCCGTAGCTCAGCATTGCGATCCATTGCTAAGTAAAAAAGCCCTGGTTGCGACTCGTCCTTTTTCAGATGCAGAATTCCACACAATTCCATGCTGTCATTAATCAGTAGCACATTAGACTCCTGAAAGCCGATCGCTTCTATTAAATATTGATCTAGCTTGTCTACCTTGAGTCCACGATACAAAGCGATTTTGGCTGGAACCTTGATGCTTACCTGATCAGATAAAGCGGTTTTTAAATAAGTATGGATCGCCTCCTCAATCCGCTGAAAGCCCCCCTTGTGAAAGCTCCGAATCAATAGGCTATCCGCTGCTCCACGGAATTTTAGGATGGTATCAATTAAAGCCTCCCGATCGAGCTTACTGGCAATCCCTTCTACTAATCGCTCCGTATAACAAATGTTACGCAACTGGAAGGTGGTCATGTCCTCCAGCTCTTCTCGTGAAAATCTGATCAGTAAGCGACTTCTATCTCGCCCTTTGTCCGTATGCAATCTATACGAATATCCGTTCATTGTTTTCTGTCCTCCTTGCTTGTCGGTCAGTAAAGAGCGATGTAGTCCACTTGCATCGTTTCTTCCACTTCCATAATGCCAAAATGATAGCTCCAGTATAGTTCCGTGGAAAAACGAACTGGCAAAAACAAATCCTTAATCAATTCAATCTTAGCTCGGGCGATCGGTGTTTCAGCTTGACCGATATAAAACAGCAGCTCATCCTTTTCCTCGCAATTTGCGTATATCGTGGATCGAGTAAATACCTTTTTAGTTGTGTCCTTTAATAAATACACGGCCTCACCCGTCTCATACAGACGCAATAGATTGCTAGCAATCATTTCCCGTTCCTCTTTCGTAAACAGGTAAATGTTATCCTTCACACTGCTTCCAAACACACCCGCCTCCAAATCCTGTTGCAGAAACCGGATGTAATATTCCCGTTTGTTCATGCCCTGCATAAGATCAATTTCTGCTAAAAAATGAATCAAAACATCAAACAAGCTATTGCGAAGCTCTACATCCGTCTCAATATTTGGGTCAAATAAATCCCGAAAAATTTCGTAGAAACGATAGTAGGGATTGATTTCAATAATTTGGTCAACCTCTTTTGCGTTCAGATTTTCCAGACTAAGCTCCATGTAGGGTGAAAAGACCTTGGCCAGAGTAAACTGGACACGTTTTTTCTCTATACCGGATCGCTCCGCCTTTATTAGCAAATCCCAAATGTAATTCAAGCCCATTCTCCTTCACACTTGTATTCAGGAAAGCTCATCTGTACTTCTGAAACGAGAAAGCTCATAAGATCATGTAAAATAAAGGAGGTATGACCTAAGGTAGAGCGATGCTGGAACCGCAGACGCATCATTTTTTTATCTTGTTCCACCCTAACATTGTCGCTGATAAAAGGATTCATCTCATAGGTATGCCCCCTTCCCCTTTGAGCCTCTAAAATATCAACCTCTACCAGCTCCAGCATATCCGCCACTTCAAACGAATGAACAATTCGAATGATTTCTCCCTTTGCCCGTACAATCATCGCCTGTTTTCGAGCATATCGAGCCAGGAAACTATCGATACGCTTATTCGAAACAAGCGGATATTCCAGTTTGCCAATTTTAGATTCCACCGGCTGCATGATTTTCAATACATCCCATATTCCTGCCTTTTCCTGAGGTGAAACAATGGTCAGCTCGTCATGAGTTCGTTTGATGTAGCGGATATTCTCCTCTTCTCCGTCCACCAAATATCCATGTTCGGTGCCTGTTTTCCGCAATGACAAGACATGCTCAAAATTAACCCGGTCCATAGCCGGGGTCGGAAATCCACTATTTTTAAGCTGAAGACGCTGAATATTCCATAGTGGAATTTTGTCTAGCTGTTTATAGCTCTCCCATTCCCCTAGATCGACCGTAATCTCAAGAATCTCTTCTGTTTCATCCAATTCCTCATCACAGCCTGTTAAGATAACATCAAAAAATTTATAAGCATAAGGATTGTTTACAGTCTTCCACGGTATACCATTCTTTTGAAAAACCGTGTAGAGCTGTTCGATTTGTTGCATATAAGTACGATTTTGCTCTAGCCGTACATGAATTGATCTGGTCTTAGAAGCTGTAGTCAGTTTGCCTAAAAAAACATGTTTCGTATCTAAAAGTGGTTTGATCGTCGGATAATCACATTGTAGGAAAAGGGTAAACAGCCTTGCTTCTTCCTTGTTTTTCAGTTGGGTAAGCAGACCATTCATATCACATGTTTTGTTCAATGTATCTTCAGGTAGCATCGGGTACAAAAAATCATGGATGGGGTCCCAGTCATCCTTGGAGCAAATGGTGACGTACACATCATGCTTCTCCTGTTGATCCTCCAGCTCGCCAAACACCCGTTTTTCCAATTTCTTGTTCATCTCTTCCTGATATTCAACGAGATTGACGAAGACGCCAGTCATGAGTTGCTTCAGCAGGCGGCGTTGCTCTAAGTCCTCCAGCTTGTTTAAGCGATCCAGAATAATATCTTTCATGTTGATGTTAAGCCTCCTTTCCGTCAGAAATTACTGGTGCGGATTAGTCACAGATGACGTTGGTTTTTGTTCATCGCTTGGTGGCGTGCGCGGTGCTTGAGCCTGCTTGTTACCTTGCTCTAGTTCAACTGTTTTAGAGCTTTCCTTCTGGGAATGCTGAGATGATTCTTTTGTTTGGTGATCCATCTGAGTTGGAACAGACGCTGGTGATGACTCGGCTGTTTTTGGTGCTGCCTGCTGTGGAGGCTGTACCGATTGTGTCTGCTGTGTAGCTGTTGCAGGTGGAGGCGTTGTTGTTGCTTGTCCCGACTGTTGCCCAGTTGCTGGTATAGAAACTACCCCTGAGCCTTGCTTCACAGGTGCTACCGGTGTCTGTCCAGATGCTTGTCCTGTAGCTGGCGCAAGAATATTGCCGTTAGCATGTTGATCTCCCCCATTTATTGCAGGCACGGGCAACGGATTTAATAAACCATCCACCTTGGTAATTTTGCGCTCTATGCCTAGAGCTTTTTCCATCATTCCAGCTTCCTGATAGATGGACTGGGCCTGTAAGTAAGCGCCTAGCGCACCTTCCAAATCCTTCTCCGCCAGAAAACGATCTCCATCCTTCTCCATTTTCTCGCCTTCTAGTTGTTGTGTACCTTTTTCCACCCCGATATGTTTGAGCTGCGTTTCATCTATTTTCGACTTGATCTCTTTTTGGCCCTCAGTATAGGAAGCATTGATTGCCGCCAGTTTGGCCTGTTGGTACATCTCCATGGCGCCTGAATAATCCTCGCTGCTAGCGCGTAAATCGCCTTCCTTAACCAAAAGCTGCACCTGAGCTATTTTCTCTGCTTGATCCAGCTTTTCTTGAATCTCTTTCTTATCAAATTCCTTATGATTCTTCGCTTCTTCCAAAGCTTTTTTATAGCTCTCCTGCGCTTGCTTTACTTTCCCGTCTTTTACAAACTTATCTCCATTTACGATTAACTCAGTAATTTTTAGTTTTTTGCTCAACAATTGTCTGTATATCTTGTCATCTATCCGTTTGGCAGCATTTCGCGCCTCACTATATTCTAGGAGCGCTTTATCGTAGTCCTTTTCTGAAACATAGGCATCCGCATTTTTCTCATGTTCATAAATGCTAGCAACATTTTCTGCAAAGCGTTCTGCTGCACGGACCTTCATGTACACTAATCCGCCTACAAGCAAAAGAACCGGTATGCCGATAAATAAGGCTGTTTTAATCCTTTTCCAACGTTTTTTGGGATCTTCCTTAAACACTTTATTTGCATAAATAGCCGCTATCGTATAATTATGAATCACTTGCTTTTGTTTGCTTAATAGCACTTCCTCCAGTTGATCGGTCAACTCTTCTGGACTTTTTGCTTCTTCTAGGGCTTCCAGCATTTCTTGGTAGCTAACCTCTTCCCAAGCTCCAGGCGTACAAAGCATCATCACATCTCCATCAGAGAGTACTATCTTTTTGGATACATATGGTTCAAAAAAATCAGGCTTCCCTAAATAAGAAAGAAGATTATGACGTTCCTCATGTCTGTCTATTGCTGCGAAAGAGATTTGCTCCTCATCAGCCATCTGCTGAGCAAGTGACTGATCATGGCTCCTTGTTTGCAAGCGGCCATGTCGAAAATGATACAATCTAGCATTACCCGCCACTGCCCAAATGATTTTGCTATAATCGGTAACGACGATCATAATGCTAGCTTTTAATCGGACTCTTGTACTTTCTTCTTTTAGCCAGTGATGGGCATTGAGTATGTATTTTTTTAGTCTGCGCCGAGACATTGTGGGCTTATCTAAAAAGCTTTGTAAAATACTTTGCACTGCCATCTCCGCACTTTTTACTTCTTTATCCGTGTCAATCCCATCAGCAATGACCCAACAAGCAACATCATCTAGTTCTACAAAAGCAAAATAATCGCGATTCTCTATAAAAGTGCCTGCTTCGGAAACGAAACTGGTCTGAAAATTGCTGTTTTCCTTCCTCATCCGTACCTCCGCTTCTCCTTCGCTACCAAAGGCCTAACCAGTCGTTTCGTTTTACCAGCCTTTCTCTAAAATAATGACCGTAGCGTTATCTTGATTGCGTAATTGCTTGCGTTCAATCTCTGCCACCATCTCTTCTGCGGCATCATTTGGAGAGGCGGCATTCATTAAAATCTGCTCCATTTCCACTTCGGAGAGCGTGTTGTACACACCGTCACTTAACAAAATAACCTTGTCTTTCTTTTTTAACAGAAACGGCTCGTTGCAAATCTCCATATTTTGAAACTGCTCATAGCCTAAATAATTGATCAGTCGCTTGCCCATCGGGTTATTTGTTGCTTGTTCCTTGCTAATCTCCCCTGACAGATAGCGTTCCTCTAGCACAGATTCCAAGATGTGCTTATGGTTCATTTTGATAAATCCCCCATTGCGAAACACCATGATGCTGCTATCACCTACAGCGCCCCAATAGAGCTTATCCTCGGTTACCACGGCTGCTACAAGCGTGGTACCACCATTTGATCCCCCGATTTGTTGCAGGATTTCAGCATTGCTTTTACGAGCAGCTTTTGTAAAAAAAGAAGTAATACCTTGTGCATCATCCAGATTCAAAAACTCTCGCATAAAGAGAGTAACCGCCAGAGTGCTAGACATCCGTCCATGCGAAAGCCCACTAATCCCATCCGCCAAAACAGCTAGTGTGCCAATAGGAGTTGTTGCTGTCGAAAAATAGTCGTCTTGTTCATCTCGATTGCCGATCGTTTGACCGTTACCAATCTGAATGCCCGGTTCTTTAACAGGAGCCACCAGATTCTGGCGTATCATAAAAAGCAATAGCATAAACGTAAACCCAGCTAGCACAAAACAATATGTCGCGAGTTCCTGTCCCTCCAGCATGTTCATCAACCTACCCTCATTTGGTTTCCCATTCAAAATGGACGCCGCACAACGGGATAAAGATAAATTTGCTTTGACCAAGCTGAATGACATCATATGCTGTTAGCTCCACTGGGGAAAAAACAGCTTCATTATTGTGATAAGCAAGTCCAGACGCATCTCCAGGCAGTAGAAAAAAGTTGCGTTTTTTCGGATCATAGACAATGACCGCATGATTGCGTCTTGAGATGGCATTATCACCAATAATGCGAATATGCATCTCCTCCGAGCGTCCAATGAAATTCTTTTCTGCCATAATTCGGTAGTCCTGTCCCTGCTGAGGTCCTTCGATACAGACTAACCAGCCTGTTACAGGCTCAATCCCCGTTGTCTCACCCAAATAAGGCATAGTTTTTTCTTCATCGACTGGGCGCACCTGACTCTTGCTTTCTCCCCGTGCTGCTTGCTCTACAACAATGTTGCAATAGGGGCATGTATTACCGTGCTTTCTTGTGCTAAACATATGGCCATTCGTACATCTCGTTAAACTCATGTCTGGTCATCCTCCAAGTGATTAGTAGCAACCCTTTATTTCACTAAGATACGTGTATTTGCTATGTAAATGAGATCATTTATATCAATCTGTTGTCTTGCTTCGATTTCAATCTTATTCGTTCGATTGCTATTCGCTTTTTTAATGCCGACCCCATTATGAGAATCGTTGTCCTCAATGAACCAAGTCCCTCCAACGTGGTTAAGCACTGCATGGTGGGTACTGATAAGCGATGCGTATTCCGTATCTGACAGATCTATATCAACCTCGCCATTGCGGGAGTTCTTTCCGATCACCAAAGAGGTTTCCCCCTGTATCAACCACTCTTTAACTCTTTCGCCGTCCTCATCTAGTAGGACTAATTTTGTAATACCTGCTTGCTGCTTGTTTGATTGCTTAGGCAGTTGCTTCTGATTTTTTTGTGAAGTAATACCAAAAATGATGAAAGAAATTCCTAACAGACTAACCATCCATTTCATTACTGGGTCTGATTGAATGAAAAACGCAAAATATAAGATATTAATTGCAATGACAAAGAGCAACACATCAATGATTATGACCCAAATGGAACGGTATTTTTTCGTTTGATCCTGCATATTTCTATCCCCCATAGACTGGTGTTTTTCCTTTCCATTCCGATCGTTATTTGCAAAGAAAAAAGGCTCCATACCTTGAAAGTTGTATGTCCACTGACATCAAATCACCTACAAAGAGAGGAGCAAGCACTTCCACCTTATTTTTTTCGCGGTCCAAAATAGTTCTGAAAGATCGCTGAGGCATCCAGAGGATTTTTAGAAGCTGATCCGTTTTTATGAAGATTCCCCTTTGTATCTTTTGGATTAAAACCAAAGAATTGTGAGAAATTACGCTCCATATCTTTGGGATCAAACCCCTGATATCCTTGTGTTGTTCTACGTTGGGTCGATTGCTGGCCTGTCCCTTGGGTGGATGATGTAGCCCTCTTTTGTGTCCGCTGATCTAATTTTGCATCGTATGCTCTCCGTGACTCTTCGGTTTTTAGCTCCGTATAAGCTTCATGTACTTCCTTGAAGCGTTGTTCCGCCTCACTGCTCCCGGGATTCACATCCGGGTGATATTTTTTGGCTAATTGTCGGTACGCTTTTTTCAATTCCGCTTCAGAGGCATGTTTGGAAACACCAAGTATGTCATAGTAATTTTTCATTATCTCTTTCCCCCTAACGGATGAGACAAAATTTTAAGAGGCTTTGAACCTCTTAAAATTTTATCCTCCTCCGATAGCCTACAAGACTATCTACTAAACGGCATAGCCGCCTTCAATTTTGGTAAATTCGGTTTTGTCTTTTTTCTGTTTGATGTATAGAGTGAATTCTCCAACACCTTCTGTATCGCCAAAACGTTCTGTGTAATCAACCACGAAAGCATTTGGCATGTGGATTTTGCGCACTACTTGATCAGCCGCGATTACTTCTAATGTAACTTTTCTGTAGCAATCCGCTTTTTCAGCAGGAACTAAAGACCACAAAGCTAGTTTCATCGTATCGTCAGCGCTGTCACCATCAGTAGACGTAATGATTTTACCAGTCATGCGTAGTGTAGTTCCTACATCTGTTGATCTAGCATTGGAATCATCTGGAGTGTCAGTTTCATACCTAACTGTTTGGATGTTATCCATACCTAGTTCAATTGTTTCTGCACCTTCAACTTTTAGTCGAAAACCCATAAATAAAACCTCCTTAGGATTAGAAAAAATGGCTCTCACGCCCAATTTAGGACGAGAAGATTTATGTATAGAGGAAATCTTTTGGAAGACAGCCTCTACCATACGTTTTAGAAAGGACATCACGATTTCACAGGAGTTGTGCCCTTGGTAATCATCACTTCAAGGTTCTTCACGTTTCCGTTAAAGACCAAATCAATGTGGCACAAATTGCTCTTATCATCGATGATGTAGCTAATATCATCTCCATCCTGAACGATGGAATTGACGTACCCGCGTCCACTCATCCATTTGCTCTTCTGGCTGCTCGGATTGTTACTGAAGAATTTCACGATATTTTCGTGTTTGAAATCTCCAGTTTGGAAACGAAGAATACGTTCGATATACGTACTCACGAGAGTTTTATAAATAGGATCGAAACCATCCTCGGCCAAAGCAAGGCTTCTTGCTTTGTAAACCGTAATGCGTTTAATATCCTTTTCTTGAAGCTGTGCATTCTCTGATGAGAAGACAAAGCCGAAATTTTTACGGTTAATCGAATCTTTAATGTTGTTAGTAAAACCTGAAATTTCTTTCGCCATTGTAGTGACTGCGCGTAAGCTGTTATCTCCAGCTTC
This sequence comes from Brevibacillus laterosporus LMG 15441, assembly GCF_000219535.2. Classification (NCBI taxonomy): domain Bacteria; kingdom Bacillati; phylum Bacillota; class Bacilli; order Caryophanales; family Paenibacillaceae; genus Brevibacillus; species Brevibacillus laterosporus. The sequence goes on along the minus strand of NZ_CP007806.1, from coordinate 1,179,848 downwards.
AATATCAAAGCGTACGCCTGGATACTCTTTATTAATATTTTTAAATAGCTCACGTATATAATCAGGGCATTGATAAGCAGCTACCACACCTGCTGCCACATAAGAAGAACCAATATAAACTCCTTCAATCCAGAGCTTTAAGATGTCTTCTTTTTCCTTCGAAAGCTCCGCACCTGAATCGGTTTGCAGCATTCGACTGTCAATTACTACGCCAGACTTATCCTTTGGAATGACTGTGAAGTTAGGTACACAAGGGATCGCAAATTCACTATAATCCTTGCGAATAAGCGGATTACACTTGTCGATATATCTATCAATACCAGCTGTAGCCATGCTATTAAAGGTGGTCTCCTCACCTGTTTCAAAGCTAAAGAAGACTTGTAGCTTGTATTCTTTCACTACGTTTAGAAGCATTGATAGTGATTCCAAGGTATTTCCGTCCTGCTTAACAACCTTCTCGTTTCCTTTGAAACGCTCACGGCTTACTTTTACTCGGCCAGCGGTCTCTAATTCAACGGACGGTACAATACCGAACCAGATCGTATCTGTGAAATCATTTTTGGAGTTCACAGTGTTAAGGTACGTTTCCAAACGTGGAATATTGCTGCTCTTAACTAACATATCTAGCTTTGTGTTTGTAATAAGGAGAGTCGGCATCATCCCTTTATTCTTGGTAGCATATTGATCAAAGAACATTTTCACACCAAGAATTTTCTCCACAAGCGGTTTTACCGTTTTGACAAAATCGTCCTTTGCGTTTTTGTAGAATTCAAGATATGTATTATAGTTTTGAATCTCTGTCTCCATATCCACTTCCGACTGAACCGCTGGTAGCGGGCAGAAAGTGCGAACTACTAAGTCTCTTACGTAAGAAGAAGGCGTTTCTGTAATCGATTCATAATCCTCTTCAAAAACCGTTACCAAGCCAGTACCAGTATTATCATCCAATAACATAAGCTCATTGCTATCGTTTTTAGGTGCTTCGATGATCTTTAATTCACCGCTCTCCCCAATGGTCAGCATTCCGATTTGGATCGCCTCAGATTTGTTTTCCTCAGCAGAACCGCCTAGTAAGAGCCTTGTTTTAATATCCTCGATCGCTAGAGGAAGCATTGCCATGACATTGTTATAGTTCTGACTTGCCTCTTCAAACATGCTATTGAGCTTGTCACCCATATCAAGCTTCTTCGGATCGCCATCATCCAATTTTTCGTACTCGTTATACATGTAATGAATCTCTTTGCGAACCTGTCTAATATCGTCCATGACCTTTTTCGGAGAGATCATATCTAACAAATTTTCGAACTTAAAGTCTACATTGGTAATTCCTTGACTGCGCTTCGTATCAATCAAGGTAAATAGCATTTTCAGAAAATCATTATGCTGATTAACCTTAATTTCCGTGATGCAGTCCTCTGAGATTGATTCTGGTTTTTTGAGGGTGTACATCACTTTTTGGTTTGCTGCATTGTAAAACGAATAAACAGTCGGTTCGAACTTGTCCAAAAATTCGTCAAAATTTTTAACAAGAAGATGCTGATTGATTTCTTTTACCTTCTCGTCACTTAGGCTATCTATGCCTTTGACATCGCCTACAATGGTGACTAAATCCAGCTTTTCTGGATTTATTTCTTCAAAAAGCATCGTTCGGTTGGTTTGATAAATAATGTCCATAATCTGCCCCTTTCTATGTTTCACTGAGGTATATACAAAAAGTAGACCTACTTGTGAATAATGGTACGTGCATAAAAAGTCTTACTCATAAGGGATAATCGGCCCTACCTAAATAAGATTAATTTAACTTAATTGTAAAATTAACCCAAATGATACCGGATTAATCTATCCAATTTCCCAGATTAATCTATTTTTTTACCATAATTCCCCTATCACCTTTCGCAATTTATATTAATCAACTCTTTTCGTCACTGTCAATCATTTAAAAAAATCAGGACTTTATGCCTTTATTTTCCGTTTTCTAAAAATTTAAATTGGTACTTATTGCCTTCATCCCCTTTTTTTCGTTGTGAAAATCAATTATTTCCACCTTTTTTTGGTTCTATTTTCCTGTTTTCCATTTTTTCTCTTCACTTTTAGGACAATGTGACCGATTCTTATTTTGAGATCATATCTTGTAAAAGGATGTGTAAAAAGTCAAGATGAGGAAATCCATGCGTAATTCCACCATGTATCTTGCCATATGCGCTTTGCTTTTAGGGATCGCCTTCTCTTGCCTGCTAGAAGCTCCCCAAGCCTTAGCCAAGGCTGATCCTAATCGGGGTAATGATGCCATGTTTGTATTGGATGCCAGTTATTCCATGAGGGATACGGATAAAGAAGGTATAGCAGCAGAAGTAGTCAGGCTATTTATGGATATGAGCAATGCGGATCGTACAAGGGTAGGTTTTGTTGCCTATAATCACAAAATTGTCAAAACAAAGGCTTTAACCGCAATCTCCGTGAAAGATAAAAAGAATGAGATCAAAAAAGCCTTGTCTTCTTTGCCACGCTCAGGTTACACAGACCTCGGACTTGGTCTCTTTACAGGTACAGAGCTCTTAGCCAAACGTACGGAGAGTGGAAATCGCCCGTTCTTACTTTTGCTCTCAGATGGGGGCACAGATTTCGGCCCTATGTCCAAAGGAAGAAGTGTAGCCGATTCAAAGCGAGATGTTGAAAAAGCTATTCAACTAGCAAAAGCAAAAGGTTTACCCATTTATACAATTGGGCTCAACCAGGACGGATCGGTTAATCAAGCAGAATTAAAACGAATTGCGGCTGAAACAGGCGGTACTTCATTCATTACCGATAGCGCCGAGGATTTACCTGAAATTTTTAATAAAATTTTTGCAAAACAAATTCAATCCACATTGATCTCTGTTGCTGCCGTTACTGCGACTGGGGCCCTTCAGGATGTAAACCTGTCCATTCCGAACGGGAGCATAAACGAGGCCAACATTATTCTGTTATCTGAACACCCCGTCAAAGAAGCGCAATTATTCTCTCAAGCAAAAAATATCCAATTTACAGAATCAAATAAGTACTCCCTCTTAAAAGTTGCACAGCCGCCAAAAGGGAACGTACATGTAAAATTCCGCGGTACACCCGGTACCCTAGTAAAAATTAATCTATTAGGCACCTATAATCTCGATATACAGGCTTCTACGTTACCAAATCAAACGCAAAAAGGGCAGGCTATCAGCATGGTTGCCCACCTTATTGATTCTCAAGGTAAAAAATTTACTGACCAGGATGTCAATCAAACCTTACAGGCTGAGTTCATTACTGTCCATACAGCAACGAAGCAAGAACAACGGACTCCGATGAATGTAGCTGGGGATGAGTGGAAATTGGAGCATGTCTTCAAGAAATCTGGGGACTATACGTGGAAAATGAGAATCGAAGGGCCAGACTTTTATCGAGAAACCTCAGCAGAAAAGCTGCATGTAGGAAATCTTGCTCCTCAAGCTACAGCAGAGCGATCGATTTCGATTTCAAAAGAATCAGGGGAATCAGGCATTGATCTAGGCAAATATTTTACGGATGCCAATCAGGATACACTCACGTATAACATCATAAATGCACCTGATGAAGCCCTGTCAAACATACGTATTCAAGGCCAAACGTTACATATTACTCCATCTACAACGGGAACAACCACATTGACAATCACGGCTACTGATCCCGATGGCGAACAGGCTACCTCGGAATTATCCTTGATCATTACGTCTGTCTGGGACAAATATCTTTTAATCGGTGGCATTTTGTTGGCTGTTGCTCTTCTTGGTGGCCTTATTTATCTGATCGTTCGTCCAAAACCTATGCTATCTGGAAAATTGGAGGGCTATTTTTTACAAACTGCTAGTGGAAATGATATTCCTGTTACCTACTGGCCTCTCAGCTCTTTTCCTCAACGCAGGATAACGCTTCAGGAGCTGTTTAGAAGCCTCAATGTAAATGAGCCATTACCGGAAGCAGCTTTCATTGTGTTTGAAGCAGGTAAAAACGAAACGCTATTGGTTAAAAACAGTTCCAATTGCACCTTAGTTCGTGGCACTACATTGCTTCGTGCCAACAAAAAGGAAATCCTCACCTATAATGACAAATTGTACATTACATTTGAGGATGGAATCACAGAAATCGAGATCAGGTACAAAGCCGTTAAAGTAAACTCCCATCTTTATTCGGACGTACCTGCCCACCATTAATGCCGTTTATGAGAAGATGAAGGAGAAGCGGTTGTTTTTTGCTTAGATGCAGGAAACAGCCTCTCTCTACTTTTCCAAATCAACGCTTCTGCATATAGAGCGTGCTTGAACCATTTTAACGTGGGGCATCTCTTTTCAGCATGAACCGCTAACCCCCAGCGAATGATACGTGCCAATATAGGAGTCACGATAGAAGCAGACAGCTTCATTCCCTCAAAGCGATGCTCAAACAATCGCTGGGTAACATCCGTAGGAGCGCTTCTATTAATATAGAAGAAAAACGTCGCAGCAAAGCTATATAGATCAGAGCGATCATCTTGTTTTGACTTCTCTGAATAAAATTCCAAAGGAGAGTAGCCGGTTGTGGTTACAATTGTTTGTTTATTTCCATTTCCCTGTTGGTTTATTTGAATAGCTGAGCCAAAATCAATCAGAATCGGAGCCCCTGATGGACTAATGATAATATTACTAGGTTTAATATCACGATGAATAATGCCTTGCTTATGTAAGTATTCGAGGGCATCCACCAACGGCAGCCATGTTTTTTCTATCACTTCCGCCGTATATAGCTGCTCGGTCTGCTGTATATAATGATCCAGTGTCACGCCTTGGCAATCATTCATTACTAAGTAAGCCGTACCATTCTCTTCAAAGGAATCTACATATGACACAAAATTAGGATGATTCAGTCCTTTTATGATTTCTGCTTCTCGTATAAATGCCTGTAATAGATCGTTATATTTCTCCTGCAAAGAAGGTATCCGACAGAAAACTGTCTTATGATCAAGATCACGTAAGGCAAGTGCTCTCGGAAAAAACTCTTTCACAACACGCGTATGCTTACTGCCAAGCTGACGTGCAGTATACACAATCGACAGCTCGCTTTGCGAAATCATTTTTTTAATCTGGTAACGTCCGCAAAGGCGTATTCTTTTCGGCAATCCCTTCTCTTCGGTACCTGATTTCACTTTTTCTTACCTCTCTCTTCATGTTTAACCTTCTCTTATTCTATCATAACTTTAGCTTGCTTGAGCGCCTCGGTTAGCTCTTGCATGTGAATAAATCTCGCTTGTCGATATATTTCTTTCCCATAGGCAAATATAAGTATGGTGGGTCCAGAAAATGCCAAAAACCTTCCAGACAGCTCAGGAAGCTTATCAATAGAAGCTTTGCTTACATGAAAGCCTTCAAGTATATGAGGTTGCTGTTCTTCAGGATGTAAGGGCTGATCCTTTGACAGCCAGGTATGTAGCTTTTGTTCCACAGCCTCGCAAACACCGCAATTCTTAGAGGTAAGGAGAATTAGACAGAGCGGAAATGCTTGTAGCGCCTGTTCCAATTCTTCTAGGGTCACGTATTCTTTCATCGTCAGTTTTCCTCCTAAGCATTTTTATTCATAATCCTCTCTTCCTCTTTATCGGCGTTTCATCTTACTTATATTGTAACATTCTTTACAATGAACCACTTCCTGCATTGACGTGTGAAAATAATCACCTAGAATAAAAGAAGAAGGTTCTTTTAGAAGGAGGATTCCTATGAAATGGAAAATCATAATTCCTATTGCCATTTTACTTATAGTTGCTGTAGGCTTTCTTGTTTTTAATCAACAACGTAGTGCTGTGTACAAAAATCCAGAAACAGTCGTGAAGCTGTTTAAACAGGCGGTAGAGCAGAAGCAAGCAGATGTCTTCTTACAAGTGACTACTGTTCCAACTGGTGTCAAAGCTGTATTGACTGATAAAAATGCAGTTGGCATTATTGAGAATTTATCACAGCATACTGAAACCTGGAAAACATACATAGGCTCCCTTGCTGATCAAGCTGTGAGCTATCAAACGAATCCCTCATATAAGCCAGAGGCCCTAGACGATGCTGAAGAAGCAAATTCTTTACTAGTATTAAAAAAGGAAGGTAGCTTATACAAGGTACAGGTACGTCCCATCTACATGAAATTAATGGGACCAAAAGGAACCAAACTAGCAACAGGAGAGCAAGGTGTAGAGATTGTTCCTGAGACTCAATCAGAACCGTCTGATCAAAAACAAGCGAAAAAACAGACATCTGAACAGGATGACGAAGAAGACCAAGTTACTTTCAAGGTAGGCCCCTTCTTCCCGGGAGAGCATTTTATGAATGGTAGTTTACCTACCCTGCTCGGCACAGTGACTACCGAAATCAAATTTGATGTTAATTATGGTCGTTCTAAACGATTCAAAGTGAATTTCCCTGTTCGTGACATTAAGGTGTACACCAATGTTAAAAACGCTGCCCTATTCCATAACGGTCAAGCTATTCCCGTTACCTTTGAAAAGAGCTTTACCGGCTACGATGCTTTAATCAAAAACGCTCCCAAAAAAGCTCTCGAATTTACGGTCAAAGCATCTACACCACTCGGCGAGGTAACAAAGACGGGTACCTTGGGCGAACAAGATACATTTATTGATTTACCGCTCCAAATTTCTCAAGCAGGTAATATTGAAGGCGATGTCTCCGCTTTCTTTACAAATTATAATAAAGCATGGCTGCAATATGCCAAGACGAAAACGACCGTTGACCCTCTCTTACCTTATCTCTCCCCAAACGGCGATGAGAAACAGAGTTATGAGCGTGAGGTTGAGCAATTTGAAACTACACCAGACATTCTAAAACAAGTCTTTGTAGGTGAATTGCTTCATTTAGAAATTGACTTTGGCTCTTTAGAAATAGTAGATAACACCCATTTAAAAGTAATGGTTAGAGAAGTTTATCAAGATAAATGGAAAAATCTTAGCACGAATCAAATAGATGATCACGGGCAGGATGAGCAATGCTGGGAATATGAGCTACACAAAATAAAAGATAAGTGGCAGCTAGCCTCTACTCGTGCTGCATCAGTGTCCCGCTTTGGTCTTAATCCTAATCAGGTGAAGAAATTAAAGTAGGCAAAACGTGATAGAAATGAGAAAAGGCACTCACCGTAAACAATACAGTGAATGCCTTTTTCTATATAGAAAGAAACCTTTTCTCTTGCTAATCGTCATTTGATAGAGAATGTCTCCTACTTCTTCATAAAGCGTCCCGCTATCTTGCCGACAATATCTTTTACAAGCGGTTCGCGCAAAATAAACAACACTGTAAAGTAAATGACTGTAGACACGGTACCGCCTACCAGTAAATCGAGAAGCCTACCCGATTCCAGCAGCAGAACTCGGAGAATGAATGCAACAACAGACATGACTGCGCAGGCAATCAAAACCTTTGCTACTGTCAAAAGGAAGTCCCAGGTAAGAAGCTGACCAATGGAGCGCCAGAGTAACAAAAACAATAGGATGGACTGCACCATTGCGGATACAGAAGCACTTAATGCTACACCGCCGTGCTCTAAAAGCGGGGTGAACAATTTGGCAGTCAACACGTAAACTCCGATGCCTATCACACCCACAATCACGGGTGTACGGGTGTTTTCTAAGGCATAAAACGCACGTGTAATCAAATCGCGGGCCGCTAGGAAATAAAGACCCATGCCATAGAAAATAAGACCAAAGGCAGTCCAAGATAATGCTTCTTCATTAAAAGCACCCGATTGGCGAACAAATAGAAGACTAATCAAATTTTCGCCATATAAAATGAAGCCAATTGTCACTGGAAACAACAAAATCAATAAATAAGACAACCCTTTTTCCAGTGTAGCTTTCATTAAATGCATTTCTTTACGCTTTACGTAATTGGCTAGCAGTGGAAACAATGGTAATGTAAAAGCCCCAACAAAGATAGCCATTGGTAGCTGAGCAATCTGATTAGCATAAGAAAGTGCCGCAACCTTTCCATCTCCAAGCCCCGTAGTTAATCCACGTTCCAGAAAGGTGGTGGTTTGCGAGATAACGGAACCAATGAGGATTGGCACAACCCGTTCACCCATGCTTCGCAATTCAGCATCCTGACGATATTGCAAGTTAAACCGTTGACTATAGCCATATTTACGCATGGCTGGCCACATCACGACTAAAGCAGCTACATAACCAAGAGTGGTAGCTATTGATAAACCATCTACTCCAACAATTGGTACTAAAGCAACCATGGCAAGGATAACAATAACACTGTTCGCTACCGTACCTAATGTAGATGTAAAAAAATGATGATGTGCATTTAAGACGCTTGCCCATAATCCAGCTAGACCAATAAAGAAAACAGACGGCCACATCAACTGTAATTGCCGGATGGTAAGTGCCGCTTTCTCACCGCTTACTCCATACATCAGAGCAATCTGAGGAGAAAGGAAATAACCGGCCACAGTCAGAGCAAAAAAGCTAAAGGTTATGAGCGCAAGCATTTTATGGTAGAGAACAGAAGCCTTCTGTGTCTGATTCTCTTCTAGTATTCCTCGCATAGTGGGGATCATCACTGCATTGATCGCTCCTGGAATGATCATGAACAAGGTCATGGGAATCGTTAGGGCAAGAAAGTAGGCATCCGCCTCCATTCCTGTTCCATACAAATGTGAAACATAGAGTGTGCGAACAAAGCCTAGCAAGCGTCCTATCAATGTTATTACTACTATCATGGATGCAGTTTTTAGTAAATTCACAGCTTGTAATCTCCTAATTCTTGCGCGCTACTTATCTGTTAGTTAACAACGCTAGATTTCTTTTCCTTGCTACCCTATCTTATGATTCATTATAATGGTAGGGTCGAACATATGTGTAGGGGGACTTCGCTTGAAAACGAATCTAAAAAAGTTGGTTATGAATCCTACCAACTGGATTTACTTATTACTCACCTATCCTATCATTGATTACGCAATGCGTAAATTTATCCCGATTGGATTTATTGTTTCTTTGTGGGATGAAGGCGTACTTACTGTCCTCCTTCTGTTTACCTTTATTGCGTATGCAAAAGGCCACCGTACCATGCCTGGCATTAAGCATGCGTTCCTTGCCTTTTTGATATTTGGCCTGGGACTTATGTTTATGGATATGACTAATTTTAATGCTAGCGTAGAAGGTTTTCGAGCTATATTCCAATATATGGTTGCATTATTAATCGGCTTCTATCTCATTGAGTCGAAAGAACAAATGCAGAGTTTCTTGAAAGCCTTCACCTTAGTTGGTCTATTCGTAGCCTTGATTGGCGTAATGCAGGTTGTGCTTGGGGTGGAAGTAAACAGCTCCTGGACAGGAGAAAACGAATCAATGAAGAGACGTGCATTCTCCATTGTTACAAGCCCGAACGTATTGGGTAGCTACATGATCCTTACCATCCCAATTGCAGTCGGCCTATTTTTGCAAGGGATAACGAAAAAGCAAAAGCTTCTTTGGGGGCTGACATCCCTGATCATGCTGGTTTGTCTTATTGCAACAGGCTCGCGCGGAGCTTGGTTCGCTCTCTTAGCTGTATTAGTTATTGGCTCTGTTTTTGTGAACCGGAAAGTTTTCTTATCCATTGTAGCTGTAGCCATAATTGGCGGTGTTGTTTTATTGGCTGTACCAGAGACAACTCCTGTCATCGGTAAGGTACAAAACCGCATTACTACTCTGTTTACAGAGGACTATTGGGAAAAGAGTAGCCAAAGCGGTCGCGTCGCGCGTTGGACGAATGCTTACCACCGGATGCGACTAGAACCATTATTTGGCGCTGGCCCTGGTCATTGGGGCGGAGCCGTGGGTTCCCGTTATTTTGGAACCATCTATACTGACAGCTATATGTTTAAAACGTTGGCTGAAACAGGGATCATTGGCTTGACTCTATTGGTTTCCATGATGCTTGCCATTGTTAAATATGCGGCTCAGGCGACCCTGCGCTGGAAAAACACGCCGTATTTCTATACTGGCTTAGGGTTATTCTGCGGTTTTCTGGCAGTGTTCTTCCATAATTTTGTGGAAAACATCTTTGAAGTGCCGTTTATGTCTACCTTCTTCTGGCTCTTAGGCGGAATGGTAGCGGCGTTAGCCACTCTTGACTTCCGGTACGCCAACCGCAAAATTGGCTCCAGATCTTAAACGAGAAAAAGGTGAATTGTATGCGACAGCTGTTTAGGCTGCAAACCTTATACTGGGCAGTTTATGCCTTTGCCCTGTTTATCGCTTATAACTTGGTGGTCAAGGTCGCTTTTATTGATCTGTCATGGATTGCACTCGTGATCTTTGTGCCACTGCTTATTGGGACGTACTTCCTTATTCATAAGAAGGAACGGCGTCAGGTGATTATTTTTACCATTGGTTTTTTGCTGTTAGACAAAGCATTGACCACATTAGATGATCGTATCATGGTCAAATATGTAATAGGCGCGATTGGAGCGATTATTGCCATTGCTTTACTGGTTAAGTTTTACGGGAAAGTGAAATGGAACGCTGTTTTTGCACTTGTTGCAGTAGCTTGCTTGACTAATTTCACCTATGCGCGTGATAATCTGGCAGCGATTAATCATTTTGTATTAAAAGCAGAGACAGACCGTCTGTATAAAGGGGAATGGGTCGACTACTTCCCAATCACCCTGTATGACATTGACGGTGATGGAACAAAGGAAATTCTAACATTTGGTAACGCAGATGAAGTTGCAGATGTAGAAGAAGATAAAATTCCAGAAACACCGGAAGAAAAAAAGGCAACTGCCGAAAAGCTTCTCTATTTAAAAGATGAGCCTCTTTCGCTTTATGTTTTAAAATGGAAAGACGGCAAGCTTGTACGGTTAAAGCAAGATCAGTTTACGCCACAGCAGTGGAAAAATGCTTTGGCACAAATGCCGACGGACTACCCTGGTTTCCCATACTACGCACAAACGGAGAAGCAATTAGTTCCTACCGTACAGCGTCAAAGCTACACAGAAGCAATGATGCAGTCCGGTACAGCGCCATTCCGTGCCTTATTGCTCGATCTGGCACAGGTGGATAAAAAGCTGACTGACCAAGATGGTTATACGTATAAAACCAATCAATTTAATAAGCTAACCAAATTCCATGACGTGGAAATTAAAAATGGATTTTTAACTGGCTCCTATGGTCAAATCTCCTTCCAGTACAAGACTCGTGGTACCAAGATTTTAGACACGATGCGCCTTCCTGATGGACAAGAAGGACTTCTGGTATTGGACGAAGACCTAGCTGTTATTACCGTTAAACCTGATGCGACTGTGGAAGAAAGCTACCGCTTAAATCGCAAATCCCTCAAGGGTGGACTTGCAATGAGCGATATTATGGTAGCGGACATCGACCATGATAATAAGGACGAGCTGTTGATTGGCGGCGTTCCTTCGTATATCCTACGCCCAACCGCGGACGGTAAATGGGAGATGCTATTTGCAAGCAGCGAAAAAGATACAAGCTTCCGCTTAACCAATTATGCAAGCATTGGTAAAAACGAACATGCAGAGCTGATTGCCCAAGCAAAAAGCTGGGTGAGTAGCTTTGATCGTCGTTATCTCTCCGGCTTTGACTATACACAGGATGGTCTGAAGCAGAATTGGAAGATTTATTTACCATTAATTAAAATGCAAGTTGGAGACATTGACGGAGATCAGGAGAACGAGCTGGTTGCTACGATGTACGATAATCATCGTATTCTAGTATTCAAACGCCATCAGATCCCTGTCTTCCCAATTGCTGTTGGCATCACCATAGCACTGTTTGCTTTTGGTATCGTGAGGAGGGTTCGTTATGCTTCAAAATAAGGGAAAATGGTTGCTGGCGAGCATAACTGCGCTCACTCTCCTCTCCGGTTGTACGTATGAATCTGCTCCAAAGGAGTTCGTAAAGCTTGAAGATACTGCTCCTGCCGGCATTACCCCTGCTGAAAATCCTGCTGCCGTTTTGCGTGCTGCTTTGGAAAAGGGGAAATCTTCCTTTGAGATGATGAAAAATGGTGTCAAAACAGAGGTCGATCCTAGTAAATACTGGTTTAGCGGCTACGTGAAAAATCGGATGATGTCACGTGAGACCACAAGTATGTTTGATGGTATCGTGGAAGGCCCAGATGCTTATCAGGTGACTGGTCGCATCGCTCGTCAGGAATTTGTTTACTACCGTAAGGGTGACGAACGCTATATTTTCAAAGGCGGCAATTGGATAACTGCACGAGAGGAACCACTTCCTGTTGATGTATTTCGTGGTTATGAAGCCTGGTTACCTTTCTTAGACAAAGCAGTGCAGATGCCTGATGAAAAGGTGATTAGCACAGAGACTATTCCGTATCAGATCAAAATTACGGGTAAGGAATGGGTAGAGAAGGCTGATAGCGATCTTTTTGCGGCCTTTAAGGAGCAATTACAGGATCGTCCTGATATCAATGAGATTCTGGCTAACACCACCATTAAGATGACTGTGGGTATTGGAAAGGACGATGGATTGATTCATAGCTATCAAACCTGGATCATCCTGCCGATCCCAGGTGGTGGCTACATGGATCAGGAGGTTAAGTTCACTTTCTTTAAATATGGGGAAAACATTAAAATGAAAGATCCAGAAGAAGTGAAGAAATATTTACTTGATTAATTTATAAGATCAGCATTACAAATAAAAAACTCTCTATTGCTTGTCAGTTACTGACCGATAGAGAGTTTTTTGTATTTGTACTGATCCATTACAAAAAGCGTGCGAGTGTGTGACACTCCAACACGCTTTTGCTGTTCGTTTATTGTTGCACAGGACCTGCTTTCTTAGCTTCCCTAGTACCGTCTACTAGCTCATTCATAACCTGTGCTAGCTGGCCTGCTTGTTCACGGCGTTCGTACAGCTTAACACGATCATAGAAGCTCTCATCGCGTTGCGGACTAGCCCCGTTCTCCTTTTGCTGTTTCCAATTCTGATACAGATGTAGATACGCTCGCTTCATCGCTTCCTTATCAGTGGGATTGGCTACCTCCCCTAAACCAAAGCGTTGGATGATCTCCGTCGCCTCACCTGGCATATTTAACGCTAAAATAGGCTTACCAACCCCCATGTATTCATAAAGCTTACCAGGGATATAGGCTCCTGCATCAGGAGTCACGTCTCCGATCATCAATAGAGCATCTGCACCGCTCATCAGGCCTAGTGCTTCTTTATGAGGTAGATTGCCTAGCACTCTGACTACTTTCTGCAAACCAAGCTGCTCTACGCAATCTCGATTTTCTGTATAGCCCGGATAGTCAAAGACCCCTGCAAATGAAAGGCATATCTCCTGTTGATCAACTAGACCTTCATCAATCAGTTCCTTGATCGCACCCAGCAATAATCGTGGATTGCGTTTCTGATATAAAATACCTGCATAAGCGGCATGAAACCGATCGGGTGCCATATGTGCAGGAGTCAGCTTTGCAAAATCGGCTTTGTCAAAGCCATTATAAATGAGCTCCAATCGGTTTGCGGTAGCTGGATATTTCGTTTGGAAATTTTCAGCAAATGTAGCCGTCACTGTTGTAATAACATCAGCTTGCTTCATGACCTTTGCTTCCATTCGCTCTTCCAGACGCTCACGCCAAGCAATGCCTGATCGATGCATATTTTGAGTCCAAGGATCTCGGAAGTCTGCAATCCATTTACAGCCGAACTCTGCTGCTAGCTTACGAGCGACAAGATGGTTTGTTACGGGACCAGATGTAGAGAAGATCACATCAATGCGGTGCTTGCGCATGATCTCACGCCCCACCTTCAATGCCTCAGGATACCACAATATTTGATCATCCGGGATAAGCAGGTACGGCTTTATTTTTTTGGCTGTTTGAAATAATGTGCTCGTAAGCCGTGCCACCAAGGAAGGCTGAACGCTTCCCTCAGTCTGTTGTCTTGAAGCTAATGCGACATTTTCTGCTTTTGAGACAGCCATCTTGCTGTCGTCTTCCCCTTGTTCTTTTGCACGATCAGAATTCGAATCGGATACATTATTTCTTGCCGCAGGATTACTGGAGGCCTGCTTACCAGCAGCTTGCTTACCAGACGATGCTTGCGTATTGTTTGCTGGTTTACGGAATTTCGCAGTCAGCTCCTTTGCTCGATGGATGTGCACATCTGTAGGAACATCTGCCAGTAAAGTAGGATCAAGGGTAGCATGATAGCTCGGGTCCGCAGTAAGCACATGTACACCCCAGCCGAATTCCCCTAGATATTTAGCCATTTTAAGCGGACGTGGAACACCACCGCCTCCAATTGGTGGAAATATATACGAGAGTATTAATACATTATGTCGCTTGTCCATATCTATTTTCCTCATCCTTATTCACGTTTCTAACCCAATATTCACTTGCTAAAGCGAAAACAAGTCTATAAAAAAATGTCACGTTTACCATACCATAAGTACGGTCATATTGCGAATCACCGCTTCATCTGGTATATTTGAAATGGTCTGTTGGAAAGGTTCGGGTGGATTACATGACAAGCAAACTACGTGTCCTCCACGTAATCGGCGGTGGAGAATTTGGTGGAGCTGAACAGCATATTCTCAATCTGCTTACTTCTTTTTCTAAGAAGCAAGTAGAGGCAGCCGTCGTATGCTTTTACGATGCGTTATTTGCGAGAAAATTGCGTGAAGCTGGTATCAAAGTGACAACATTACATACATATGGACGCTTCGATTTCCGTATTTTGCAGGGATTAAAGCAGGAAATTATCGCTATGAATCCAGACATTGTGCATACGCACGGAGTTAAAGCTAACTTTTTGGGAAGATTGGCGACTCGTTCATTGGACTGCACAACATTTACCACAGTCCATAGTAATTTAAAATATGATTATGTGAGTCCACTAGCTTCTTTTGGCGCAACTCTTATGGAAAAACAAACACGTCGCTGGACGGATCACTTTATAACGGTAAGTAAGGCACTCCAAACCGTTTTAATAGAAGATGGCATCCCACAAGAAAAAACAAGTGTCATTTTTAATGGAATGGATATTACCCCGTTCCGTATCGAAAATAAAGCAGAAGTGCGTGCCACACTACGCGAAGAGTGGGAAATCCCCGCTGATGCTTTTGTATTTGGAAACGTCGGGCGTATCGTTCAAATCAAGGGACTTCCTTATTTACTTGAAGCTTTCGCTCAGGTGTTAGCTAGCACGCAAAACCATTCTAACCTTTATCTAGCCATAATCGGGGATGGTGTAGACCGCCCAGCTCTTGAAGATCAAGCACGTCAGCTTGGAATTGCTGAGCGAGTTCGCTTCGTTGGATTCCGTACCGATGTCCCTCGTTGTCTTCAAGCATTAGATATGTATGTGCACGCAGCGTTGTACGAAGGACTAGGTTATACGATCGCTGAAGGAATGGCTGCATCTCTACCTGTAATAGCTACAGATGTTGGAGGTGTAGGTGAATTTGTCATTTCAGAAGAAACGGGGCTGTTAGTTCCACCAGCTCAAGCGGGCGTTTTAGCACAGGCCATGCTCAGACTTTGGCAGGATCATGAGCTTCAGCTACGCTTGGTTAACAACAGCACTGAAATGATCGACCGTGAATTTACAATCGAGCAAATGGCGGAACAAACGATTCACCTTTACAAGCAAAAACGAAAGCCATAATCGACAAAAAATCGATCATGACATGAAATAACGTAAGCATCCATGCTTATCCCCATCATTCATTTGCAAAAACGACTTCTTCCCGTCCAGCTAAGGGAATAAAGTCGTTTTTTCTTTGTTTCATTATCTGAATCCTTGTACAATAGAAATGGAACTACATAGAAAGGTTGTGCGTAATCGTGAAAGTATTTATATCCTGCGATATGGAAGGAATCTCGGGCATTACCGATCCTACTTATATTAACCCCGAAACAGGCAGTAATTATCAAAGAGGCCGTGCTTATATGACTCACGATGTGAATGCTGTCATTGAAGGTGCCATAGCCGCTGGCGCTACTGAAATTTTGGTAGCAGATAGCCATGAAAATCTTAATAACATTCATTTGGAGGATTTGCATCCACAAGCTCGCCTGCTACGCGGAACCCCACGCGATCACTCTATGATGCATGGCCTAGATGAAACCTATGATGCCGTTTTTTTAATTGGCTACCACACCCGTCACGGCGTTCCAGGGGTTCTTAGCCATACGATGTCACGCGTAATTAAAAACATGTATATAAACGGTCAAGTTGTAGGCGAATTTGGCTTTAATGCCATCTATGCCGGTTTATACGGCGTACCAGTCTGCCTGGTATCTGGAGACAACCTCATCGCGGAGGAAGCTCTAGGGCTCATTCCTGACATCCAGACCGCTATCGTTAAATATGCAACATCTCGCACTTCCGCAATCTGCCTTTCGCTACAAGAAAGCCGTGAAATTCTGCAAGAGCAAGCAAGCCTAGCTTTACAGCGTTGTAAGGAAATAGTCCCGCTTACTACAGAGCTGCCACTTGAATTAAAAATAGAATTCTCTCATTACGGCCAAGCTGAAATGGCCGCAATTGTTCCAGAAACAGTAATCATTCCGAACACCACGGAAGTTACCTACTACGCAAAAAATCAGTCTGATATGTATAAAACCATGCGTGCGATGATGAACTTAGCTAGTTCAGTTCCTTTCTGTTAACATCGCTCTTTGCTCCTAGCTCCTAAAGATACAAAAACGTCCTGCCCCCTTCATCAGCTATGACTGGGACAGGACGTTTTTTATATGCTTTTCCTTGGCAAAACTTTATCTACATTCTAAATTCGCTTCACTTTCACTTGCTCATCAAGCGTACGCGGAATTCGGTTTTTTAAATCTAAGACCACAGGGGATGACGCCATTTTTCCAGTTACCGCAGCCCAATCAAGCCCAGTGAACTCTTGCTGCATCGCGGCTAGCACCAAAGCATCAGCTCCAGATACAGCACCTTCTAGGCTGTCTTTTTTATGAGCATATGGCGTATGGACAGCAGGATCGTAAGAGGTAACCTCTACCCCTTTCGCTAGCAATAGCTCAATAAAATCGTGCACAGGACTAATGCGATCATCATTGGAAAAATCCTTCATAGCTAAGCCAAACACAGCTACCTTGCTGTCAGCCAAACGTTTACCAACAGATTGTAGTGATTGCTCCAGCATGTCAACCAGCACAGAAGGAATGCCATCGTTAATTTTACGTGCAGTAGTCAAAAGCGGTAGGTCAACATGCAGCTCCTTTGCTTTTGGAGCCAAATAATAAAGGGCATTCGGCAAACAGTAACCACCTACACCAGGACCTGGCGTTAATAAATTGACGCGAGTATGGGTATTGGCAACCTTAATTAATTCAAAAACATCAATATCTGCTGCTTCCGCAAATCTTGCAAATTCTTGAACCATCGCAATATTAACGTCACGCTGAATGTTCTCAATAACCTTGGAAGCTTCTACTACACGAATATCTGTAATAGTAATCTCTGTCTCACTAATAAAGGAAAGCAATTCTTTACCTTTGGCAGCACTCGCTTCATTAATACCGCCTAATGCTAGAGGCATATGAATAAACTCCTCAAAAGCCCGTCCTTCTGCAATACGTTCAGAGCAATAGCTAAGATAGAACTCCTCGCCTGCCTTCATGCCGCTTGCTTCTTCAAGTATTGGCTTCACAACCTCTTCCGTTGTTCCAGGAATCACAGTACTGCGAATCATGACATGATCGCCCTTTTTGAGTTGGCTTCCTAATGTTAGAGCAGCACTTTTTAAATATTGCAACTCAGGGTCGCCATTTTTAACCGGGATACCTACTGTTACGATATAGTGGTCAACCTGTTGTTGTGCTTCCTCATAGGAAGTGGTGGCATGAAAACGACCTGCCTCCACCTGTTCTTGTAAAATTTCTGGCAATGTCTTGCCTTTATATGCTTCCAGATGGTGAGATTTTCCTTCGTTTGTTTCCTTTACAAGCTGTTTGGAAACATCGATTCCGACTACCTTTGCACCTTTCATCGCGTAGGTTAGCGCAAGTGGCAAACCTACAAAACCAAGGCCTACAACCGCGACACGAATAGGATGTGTCATAATAATCTCCTCTTTCCTTTGTTTCTCCACGTATATATGCTACGTATGTAGTAACTACGATAGATAGTAAATTCCTAACCCCAGAAAAACAAGGCCGCAAATAAACAACGCTTTGTACAGTTTATCCAAATTGCTGCCCCCTCACTATGAGAGATTCTTTCTAC
This sequence comes from Brevibacillus laterosporus LMG 15441, assembly GCF_000219535.2. NCBI lineage: Bacteria > Bacillati > Bacillota > Bacilli > Caryophanales > Paenibacillaceae > Brevibacillus > Brevibacillus laterosporus. The sequence goes on along the minus strand of NZ_CP007806.1, from coordinate 1,161,598 downwards.
CCTTCTCAAAGCCATATTATACCCTGCCTAACGTAAAAAGGACAGCCATTCACAAAAATTGCCGTCCTGATCACGCTTTGAATTAATTTCATGAATTCTTACATGTAAAGTCTTACCAGCAAGAATTACACCTACACCACCAAGCTAGCTCCGATGATGTATGAAAAACCGATGGATAGAAACATGGAAATCAGCCCGATTGCGCGGTTATCTCGCTCGATTTCATGATCGATTTTTAGACTTGGCGTCATGAATTCAAAGATAAAGTAGGCAAGTAACATCAATAAAAATCCGTAGCTAGCATGTAAAAGGGATGCCCCTAGCTTCTCATGCTGCTGAATGGAAAACCTGAAAATATTGGCAATCCCAAATATCTTCCCACCTGTTGCCATGGCTACAGCAAGATTTCCCTTTTTTAATTCGATCCAGACCCGATACTTTGTAACCAATTCAAAAATAGAGATAAACAGGATCATTGCAAGACCTGTCACAGCAAAATAGGTAGCTGTGGCCAGATACGTATTTTGAAATAAGATCGCCATAAAAGGCTCTCCTCCCCGCTATTTCAATTCTACAATGGTAGCGCCCACGCCGCCTTCACCTTGGCCACCTAAGCGGAACGATTTCACACTGCGATGACGGCGCAAAAATTCATGAACACCTTTGCGCAAAACTCCTGTACCATTCCCATGAATAATGGATACCTTGTGGAAACCTGACAATACCGCATCATCCAGATAACGATCTATTTCTTGAATACTATCCTCTACATTGTAACCGCGTAGATCCAGATCTAATTTAACGCTATTAGCTTCTCTCTTAATGGTCGTGTACTGTACCGGTTTCTTCGGCTGTACTGATTCCTTCACCACATGCATATCATCTTTTTTGACTTTCATTTTAATGATGCCAAGCTGAACTAAATATTCAGTGCTAGATACCTTATCCAAAACGGTTCCCTTTTGTCCAAAGCTATCTACCATCACCTCGTCACCAATCTTGATTTGAGTGGCGCGAACTGCTTTGGCTGGTTTTTTCACCTTTTCTTTTTCCAGCTCCAGCACTGCATTTCCTAACCGCTTTTTAGCATCAATGAGACGGTGTTCTTTAAAATCAACGCCTTCTTTGCGCATCTGACGCAACTCACGAATAATTACTTCCGCTTCCTCACTGGCTAGTTGCACGGCGACACGCGCTTCTTCCTCCGCTTTTTCTAGCAAGCGATTTTTTGCCTCAGCGAAATGACGACGCTCCTCTTCTAATTGCTGACGTAACTCTTCTGCTTGCTTGCGAATATTTTCAGCGTCTTCACGTTCTTTTTCTGCCGTTTTCTTATTAGATTCCAGAGAGGCAATCATTTTCTCAACCTGATTTTCCTCTTTAGACACAGAGCGGCGAGCTTTATCGATGATTTGCTCATTTAGACCAAGACGTGATGCAATCGCAAATGCATTCGAACGCCCTGGAACCCCAACCAGTAATCGGTAGGTTGGACGTAGCGTCTGTACATCGAACTCTACACTGGCATTCACTACCTCTGGAGTATCATATGCATAGGCTTTTAACTCACTATAATGCGTTGTAGCTACTAGCCTAGCCCCTTTGGCTAACACATGATCCAAAATGGACATTGCAAGCGCTGCGCCCTCCGTAGGGTCTGTTCCTGCTCCTAATTCGTCAAACAGCACAAGGCTTTTTTCATCCATTTGATCTAATATGCGGATGATGTTAGTTAAATGACTAGAAAATGTAGATAAACTCTGCTCAATGGACTGCTCATCGCCTATGTCTGCAAAAATAGATGAGAAGACTGCCATCTCGGTTTCTTCTTGTGCTGGTATATGAAGACCTGCCATTGTCATTAAGGACAATAAGCCCAATGTTTTGATGGATACAGTCTTACCCCCAGTATTGGGACCTGTGACTACAATACCTGTATACCCTTTACCCAATTCTACATCTAGAGGAACGACTACCTTTGGATCAATCAGCGGATGACGTCCCTTTTTAAGCAAAATATAGCCTTCTTCATTTAATTTTGGACTAATGGCTTTCATGCTGTATGCTAACTGCGCCTTTGCAAAAATAAAATCAAGCTCAGCTAACACGGAAAGATTCTCCAATAACATCTCCACATGATCTGCTACTAGTACGGTTAACGTATAAAGAATGCGTTCCACTTCATGTTCTTCTTTTAATCTAGCCTCGCGCAGCTTGTTGTTCATCGACACAATCACTTCAGGTTCAATGAATAATGTAGCCCCTGATGCAGATTGATCGTGTACAATACCGCCAAAATGCGAACGATACTCCTGTTTAACTGGAATAACAAAACGATCTCCACGTATGGTGACAATGTTTTCCATCAGCATTTTTTGTGTAGATGAGGAACGAGTCATTTGGTCAAGTTTTTCGCGAATCCGTGCTTCAGAGCTTCTAATCTCCTGACGAATCTGACGCAATTCAAGACTGGCGCTATCGACTACTTCACCGTTATCATCAATACAGCGTTTTATTTCCGTTTCTAGGTCGCGAAGACCTTCAATTCTATCTACCAGGCTTTGCAAAATGGATAGCTCATGCTCCTCGGAAATATCAGTAATAAACTGTTTAAGACGACGTCCCGCATGCAAAGTAGTAGCAATATCAAGAAGTTCCAGAGGTGCTAAGATCGAGTTCAACCGAGCACGCTGGATTGGCCCACGGATATTGCGAATACCGCCCAAAGGCACGCTTCCTTTAACACGTAATACCGTGCTTGCTTCCTCTGTTTGTCTTTGTGCATGACGAACAGCATCTATATGATTAAAAGGCTCAAGTGACTCAGCCAGTTCTCGTCCGAGCTCTGATGTGGTTTTCTCCATCAGCATGGCGATGATTTTGTTAAATTCCAGCGTTCGTAAAATCCTTCGCTCCACGTATGCTGCCCCCTTCTTATCTAATCATTTTATTATACCATGTCGTGCTATTAAATTTACAAAAAACCATTTCATGAAAAATCCAATTCTATTTGGATAGGTTGCCCATTGAAATAATTACATGCTATTTGTTGTACATACTTTATTTCCTAGTAAGCCAAAATGAAAACGTACACCTATCCTACTACAAGGAGGACTCGTTAATGAGTTTTATGCGTCACGTTATTCGCTTTATCGTTGCTGCAATTGTTCTGATGTTCGTTGGCTTCCTGGTACCGGGCTTTGCCGTAAATGGTTTCTGGACTGCCTTGCTTGCAGCAGTTGTTATTGCCCTTATTGGTTGGGGTGTCGAAAGCATTTTTGGTGATAAAATCTCTCCCTATAATCGTGGGATTGTCGGTTTCATCGTAAGTGCTATCGTCATTTACCTAACACAATTTTTGGTACCGGGTTTCCGCGTTACTGTGCTTGGCGCCTTGCTTGCTGCTTTGGTCATCGGTATTATTGACTTGTTTATCCCAATTAAAAATAAGATGGATATGCGCAACGGTGACTAATGAAGCCTACTGTAAAGCAATACCTGCTTGGAAAACAACACATACTCGCATGTTTAGCAAAAGAGACTGCCCATGGCGGTCTTTTTGCATGCTGATGCTCATCTCGCCTGCGGTATATGAAAGGGCTGTTGAGAAATTATCTCAACAGCCCTGTAACTTCATACGGTCTATGTTGTATGTTTATCATTTGAAGGCATTTTACTGGCATCTTCCTGGAGCAGTCTGAGCAACTCCTCATACTCCTGTCGCAACCGGAAATATTCGTCAGCAATGTTTACTGAGCTTAATACAGCAATTTTAGCCGTATCTAGCCGAAAGTTCCCCTGTGCGATTTCTTTCATTTTATCGTCAACATATCTGGCTACCATCCGCATGTGGCTACTACTAGCCTTCCCGCTCAGGCGATACTGCTGACCATAGATTTCGACTGATAAACGATTTTTCCCATCTTCCTGCACGGAGTCTTCCTCCTTGAATAGCCCGACTATACGCTCATTACTACTAGGTTACTGAAAATGACTGTATTCGTCAAGGAATTTGATGGAGGTATTTACTAGGAACGTAATTCTGCTCCTACCTTGGTCAATGCTTCAATCACTTTTCCGGTGATCTCTTGCACTTCTTCATCCAGCAAGGTTCTCTCTGAATGGCGATACACAATAGAGTAAGCTACACTCTTTTTGTCAGAAGCAATACGCTCTCCTGTATAAATATCAAACAAGGTAACTGACTCAAGCAATTCCCCTGACTCTTCACGAATGATTGCTTCTAATTGTGCTACCGGCAAGCTACGTTCTACCACTAACGCTAAATCACGAGTAATAGCAGGGAATTTCGGAAGTGGTTTGTAATCAGTAAGATCTGCCGCGAAGCTGAACAGTTTTTGTAAATCAAATTGGAATACATAAGTTTCATCCAAATCATGATCCTTCTCTGTCTTAGGATGAAGCTGTCCCATATAACCGATCACTTCACCTTCAACGATGACATCGGCTGTACGTCCAGGATGCATTCCTTTGCGATTTTTATTCGCGGAATATGTTACAGCAAGAGGTTTTACTCCTAAACGGCTAAACAAGGATTCAACCAGCCCTTTCACCGTGTAAAAATCAACAGGAGCTTTTACACCCATCCAATTTACTGGCATCCACTGACCTGTTACAAGGCCACCCAGATACAAACGTTGCTCAGGTTGTTCTGTTAATTGTTCTTGTTCGGATAAGAAGACATGGCCTAATTCAAAGAAAGCTAAATCTTGGTTTTGTCTATTCTTGTTATACGTAGCCGTTTCTACAAGGCTTGCTAGCAAATTGGTACGTAATACGCTATGCTCTTCACTAATTGGCATAGCTAGTGGCACAGGGTGTAGATTACGTTCGTCTTGCAATCCGCTAAATTGTGCCAGTTTATCAGGATGCAATAATGCATAAGAAATTGTCTCAGACAGTCCAGCACCAATTAAGTGATGACGTGTAATGCGACGTAATTGCTGTTCTTTGGTTAACCTGCCTTGGATTGATTCTCCAGTTGGCAATGTTACCGGAATTTGATCATATCCATAAAGGCGTGCAACTTCTTCAATTAAGTCCTCAGGTAGCGTAATGTCGCCACGGCGAGTAGGAACCGTTACAGTGAATAATGTTTCCTCTGCTTGCTCTGTCTGGTCAAATGTAAACTGTAAACGAGTAAAGATTTCTGCCACTTGTTCCTTTGCAATACTTGTACCTAGATGTTGATTAATTTTTGCAAGGGAGACAGAAACCACAGCAGGTTGGTTTACCGTGATGGTTTGTTTAGCTGCCCCTTTCGATACCTTAGCATGGGCTAGCTTTTGAATTAAGTGTGCAGCGCGATCGGATGCAACAGAAACACGTGATTGATCCACGCCCTTCTCCCAACGAACACAGCCTTCTGTACGCAGATTCAGCATTTTAGATGTACGGCGGATAGAAGCTGGCGTGTAGTAAGCTGATTCCAAAATAATCTCCTTCGTATTGTCGACGATCTCGGAGTTCGCTCCTCCCATTACGCCGGCGATACTCAAGCCTTTTTCTTTGTCAGCAATAACTAATGCTTCTGGATCAAGAGTACGTTTTTGATCATCTAGCGTGGTTAGCTTTTCATTTTCTTGTGCCATGCGAACAATAATTTGTTGATCGGATACTTCTTTGGCATCGAACGCATGCAATGGCTGTCCGTATTCTAATAATACGTAGTTGGTAATATCCACTACATTATTGATTGGACGAGTCCCTGCTGCCATCAGACGATTCTTCATCCATTGTGGTGCGCTTGTAATCACTGCGTCAGTGAAGTGTCTACCTACAAATTCATAGCATTGCTCGCTAGCTTCAATTGCAACCGTAACAGGATTTGCTTCTCCATCCTCTGTTACTGATGCATCTGGCAATATAACCTCACGTCCATAAAGCGCTGCTACCTCGTAAGCAACTCCTAGCATGCTTAAACAGTCAGAGCGATTCGGGGTCAAGCCCAATTCCAACACGTAATCATTCAATCCTAAATACTCAATCGCATCTGCACCTAGCTCAGCATCTTCTGGTAAAACGAGAATCCCTTCCTGTTGGTCCTTCGGAAGCAATTTATCGTTTAATCCTAGTTCTTTTGCTGAGCAAATCATCCCTTGGGATTCCACACCACGAAGCTTAGATTTTTTAATTTTAAAGTTCTCAGGTAACATTGCACCGATCATCGCTACCGGAACTTTTTGTCCTTGTGCCACATTTTGTGCCCCACAGACAATTTGTAATAGCTCCTCTTGACCTACATCTACCTTTAGAACGCTTAGACGGTCTGCATCAGGATGCTTTTCACGTTCCTGAACATAACCGATAACAACACCTGTTACACCTTTATTAAGGGATTCAACACCCTCAACCTCAATTCCACTGCGAGTCATTTTTTCCGCTAATTCCTGCGGTGTTATATCTGTTAGATCGACATATTCTTTTAACCATTGATATGATACTTTCATTGCTTACATAATCCCCTTTCTTTGGCGTACCGACTAGGAACGGTTAAATTGACGTAGGAAACGCACATCATTTGTATAGAAATTACGAATATCCTCAATACCATACTTCAGCATTGCAATGCGCTCTACTCCCATACCAAATGCAAAACCGCTAACTTCCTGCGGATTATAGCCTGCCATTTCAAGAACGCGAGGATGAACCATTCCAGCACCCAAAATCTCAATCCATCCCGTTTGTTTACAAATACGGCAACCCTCTCCATGACAGATTACGCACTGAATATCTACCTCAACGCTTGGCTCTGTGAATGGGAAAAAGCTAGGACGAAGACGAATTTGCTGGTCTTCTCCAAACATTTGTTTAGCAAATGTGAGCAAGGTTCCTTTCAAATCACTCATGCTGATGTCTTTTCCAACCACAAGTCCCTCAATTTGAGTAAATTGGTGGGAATGTGTCGCGTCATCATCATCGCGGCGATACACTTTTCCAGGGCAAATGATTTTAAGTGGCGTTTTTCCTTCTTTTTTTAGCATGGTACGAGCCTGTACAGGCGAAGTATGCGTACGCAATAACAGCTCTTCTGTGATGTAGAAGGAATCCTGCATATCGCGTGCTGGATGTCCTTTTGGCAAATTGAGCATTTCAAAGTTGAAATGATCCAGTTCCACTTCAGGTCCCTCTGCTACTTCATAGCCTAGTCCAATAAAGATGTCTTCCAATTCTTCAATAATACGGGACAAAGGATGCATGGTTCCTGTCGGTACAGGACGACCTGGCAGTGTCACATCAATGGTTTGCTTATTTAGCTTCGCTTCTAGTACACGTGCTTCAAATTCCTGCTGTTTGGAAAGAATCGCTTCTTCAATCACTTGACGAACTTCATTCACTAGCTGGCCAATTTTTGGTCGCTCTTCAGCAGACAATCCACCCATACCACGTAAGATTTCTGTTAATTCGCCTTTTTTACCTAAGTATTTAACACGAAGATCCTGAAGCTCCTGTCCCTCGCCCACTTGCTTCAATAAAGCAAGTGCATTTTCTTTTAACTGTTGTAAACGCGTTTGCACAACAATCTCTCCTTTGTTTACAAATAAAAATACAACAAAAAAACTTCCTCCCTAAAAAAGGGACGAAGTTTAATTTCCGCGGTACCACCCTAGTTAGACATCTCATTATGTCTCACCTTCGCATCCGTAACGTGGATAAACCGGTTCCTCCTACTTGAAAATTCGATTGTTACTTTGATCGTAGCCAGTTAAACCACAAGCATTTGATCACAGTTTTTCAATCTTGAGTTCAGAGGTCTGCTCATGAGGGAATTCCATAGAGATCACGTAAAAGTGCTTCCAGTCGCTTTTATGCGGCACCTTTTCCCTGAACACGTCATCTGTTCTATGTACTAGTCTCAATCCTAGCATTTATGACAATTATTTTAGAATTTGCGATTAATTATACCTCACAATGGGGGTCACTTGCAAAAGAAAACCAGATAATACCCAAAAATTAGTCGCAACCACAATCTGCTTTGCGCTGACGTACCGCCTCATATAACATTACACCGGTGGCAACAGCGGCATTTAACGATTCTGTACGTCCATAGATTGGAATGTGAATCAGCTCGTCTGCTTGGGAAAGCACAGAATCAGACACGCCTCGTGCTTCATTCCCAATCACTATGGCAACTTTTCCGCTATATACCGGTTCGTCATACTCTCGGCTTTGTTGTCCAAGAGCTGTCACTAGTATACGTCCGCCTGCCATTTTTATTTCCTCCGATACAGCTTTTACATCACAAGTGAATACAGGCATACGGAAGAATGAGCCCATCGTTGAACGCAATACCTTACCATTATAAAGGTCGACACTGCCTCGTCCCATTAAAACAGCATCTACACCAGCCGCCTCTGCTGTCCGCATAATCGTGCCAACGTTACCAGGGTCTTGTAATTCATCAAGAATAAGTATGAGAAAATCATACTTTACCACTTTTTTCCATTCCGTATCCCAATCATTAGACCGCATTTTCACTTCTGCTACGATTCCTTGCGGTGTCTTCGTTTCAGATAATTTACTTAACACGACATCCGTTGTAGATATGCATTTGACAGGGTCAGAGAATGCTTCAAGCGCTCTCATCACTGTAGCAGGCAAACCTTTGCCCTCGTCAAATAAGAGCGTCACCACTTCCATATTTGACAATAGAGCTTCCTCCACCAAATGCTCTCCCTCTATGAGGAAACGCCCTGCCGCTTCTCGACCTTTTTTAGTTTGCAATTCCTTCAATCGCTTTACGAAAGGATTTTGCAAGGATTGTATATGTTCTACTTTCATGTATTTATGCCTTCTCCTCGAATTCTTTCAAATCCATATTATGACCAATAACCACCAATACATCGTCATGCTGCAAAACAATGTCTGGACCCGGGGAAATGTTAAACGATTGGTTACTCTTAATAGCAATAACGTTTACCCCATACTTGGCACGAACGTCAATGTCGCGTAGAGACTGTCCAACCATCGAATGAGATACGACGACCTCAGCCACGCTATAATCTTCAGCAAGCTCGATAAAATCCAGTACATTAGCTGATATTAAATTATGAGCCACACGTATTCCCATATCACGCTCAGGGAAAACCACTCGATCAGCTCCGACCTTATATAGAACCTGCCCATGACGCTCGTTTTGGGCTTTTGCTACAATTTTTTTAACGCCCATTTCTTTTAGAATCAGTACAGTCAAGATACTGGCTTGAATATCAGCGCCAATGGATACAACGACAACGTCAAAGTTACGAATCCCAATTTCTCGCAATGCCATTTCATCAGTAGAATCGGCAGCAACCGAATGTGTTACATTTTGGATATTTTCATTAATACGCTCTTCGTCTTCATCGATTCCCATCACTTCATAACCCATTTCGTATAAAGCATGAGCCACACTGGAACCAAAGCGTCCCATTCCGATAACGGCAAATTGTTTTGACATGATTCAACCTCCCATTTGTCCTACTAGATTATAACATAGCGCTGAAACAGTACAAAAGGAATGTAAATGTAGCGTTCAACGAATACTAATAAAAGAGATCATCTATATTTTTGATGTAAAAAGGAGTGTTATACAGGTGAATATTAATGCGTTAAATCTTCGTCAAGCTATCATGTATAAAATGCAAGGTTCCAGTCCTGCATCCGTAGAAGAAACAATCAATGATGCGATTCAAAGTCGTATGGAAAAAACCTTACCAGGACTTGGTGTATTATTTGAGGTGCTATGGCAAAACAGCGGTTCCGATCTGCAACAACAAATGGTCACTACCATTTCCGAGCATATTCCAGCGAATACAGACTCTCCTGTATAAAGTAAGAACTTAACGCTACTTTGCTACTTCTTTTTTACCAAAAGACAATGGAAACTTGCAAGTTAAGTTACCGTTGTCTTTTTTGCATAGAAAAAAGCGAGCCTTGGTTTACAACCAAAGCCCACCTTGTTTTTCCTTATTCAAAAGAAGTCAATTCGGCTACTTTTTCTTTATCTAAGCGCTTCACCAAAGCAACCAATAATTTTACCAGATTCTCATAATCATCATAATGAAGCACAGAAGCATGACTATGGATGTAACGCGTTGCTACAGAAAGCGCAATGGATGGTACCCCACTACCCGTAAGAGTAAACGCCGCCGCGTCTGTAGCCCCACCTGGAATAGAAGTTAATTGATACGGTATATTTTCCATTTCAGCCGTCTCAATAACAAAATCACGTAATTTTTGCGGTGCAATCATGCGAGCGTCATATAGCCCAATTTCAACCCCGGCACCTGCTTTGGATGGTGCATCATTTTTGCTGACGCCTGGCGTATCACCAGCGATCCCCACATCTACTGCAATACCAATATCCGGTTTTACCATATTAGCTACGGTGAAAGCTCCGCGAGTACCAACTTCCTCCATTACAGTTCCTGCTGCATACAAGGTATTAGGGTGTTCCACACCTTGAAGCCCCTTCATTAAGTCAATAGCAGCAGCACAACCCATGCGATTATCCCATGCTTTCGCCATTAGCATTTTTGGATTTTTTAATATGGTAAATGGACACACCGGAATAATCGGATCACCCAAACGAACCCCGAATTCCTCTGCTTCTTTTATACTGGAAGCTCCAATATCCACAAACATATCTTTGATTTCAACCATTTTACGGCGCTTTTCCATTGGCATAACATGAGGCGGAATAGAGCCAATTACTCCATCTAGGAAGCCATCTTTGGTTTGAATATGTACGCGCTGTGCCAGCATAACTTGCGGCCACCATCCACCCAGCGGTTGAAATTTCAGAAAACCTTCATCTGTAATCCGCGTTACCATAAAGCCAACTTCGTCCAAATGTCCCGCGATTAGCACTTTAGGCCCGTTAGCATCGCCTGTTTTTTTAGCGATTAGGCTCCCTAAATTATCATAAGTAATTTCATCTGCGTACGGTTCTATGTATGATTTCATAACCTGACGAGCTTCTTGTTCAAAACCGGGTACACCATGAGCCTCTGTTAGATCACGTAGCATTTGTTCAGTCTTTTGATCCATATCTTTCATTCCTTTCTGCGTTACGTGTTGTATCATACGAAATATGGTATCACATAATACCACATCACATACAAAGCCCCACCATTCCATAATAAACAAAGTGGTATCAGAACACAAAAAGACGGATGCTTGGTTTTATGACGCCATAAGAGCATCCCTAAACCTACGCCCACAGCACCTCCAAGCGCAGCTAGCAAAAAAAACGTAGCCTCGGGTATTCTCCAAGAGTTATGCTTGCGAGCAAGACGTTTGTCCCATCCCATTGCACACAGCGCATAAAGATTGATGAATCCAATCGCTATTGAAATAAGCAGAAGCTGATGTAATACAACTCCAATTAACAGCATAACCAATGTTATTAGAAAAATACTATTTCTCTGGCGCTTATGAGCCTGTAATTTTTTCGGGATCACTTTTGATCCCCCTCTGGTGTTTTATTCGAACGTTTTTTAAAGCAGCAAAAGCGATAAAGAATCAAGCCTATAATTAGGGCTAGTATCACCCACAATGTGATAAACCCATAATGACGGCTCACAGCGATAATATGATCGACATGGTTACCAAAAAAATAACCTAAAAAATAGAACGCCAACGCCCAAATCAGACCAGTGGAGTAGGAATATAGCGCATATTTACGAAAAGTCATACCTCCGACTGCAACAACATATGGCACTAAATGACGTACAACTGGCAGCAAATAGCTGATAAACAGTGAAAACGTACCATATTTTTGAATGAGTGCGGTCGATCGATCTATATAAGGTCCAAATTTCTTTTTCTTAGCTAACCGAGTAAGTATAGGTGGACCTACCCAACGTCCTAAAAAAAAGCCGATAGACAGACCCGAAACCACTCCCAAATAGCCAGCAAAAAAGGCATAGTACGGATTCAAGTAACCCAGAGCAGCCACTAGTCCACCTGTTGCTACTACCAGTTCATCAGGAACAGGCAAACCCACAATGCCCAGCCACAGGAGGAAAAAGATGGCCAGATATCCATATTGTTCAATAAAATGAAGTAACACATCCACACTCATGTCCAAAGAAGCTCCCCTTTTGTCTTATCTGAGATCCAAACGTCTTTATCGTTGGTATTACGATTTACTTATCATTTTCGTTACATTCCTCATCGAATTCGCAGGAAAAGTTTAGGCAATAAAGGTTTTCGTCATGTGTAAGAACTACTTTGGGCATGGTGCAAAAATAGCAGTGTGGATCGCGTACCTAGGTCACTTTATACTACTGTCTGTTTCCTTCTGGGTACTGTCTAGGCAACTGTTTGTGGTACCGGTACACAGACGAATGTATTGGAAGCCCCCTCCACAAATGGATAATACATCACCAAAACAAAATTACCTTCAACCATTTCACCCGTTTTTATATAGTGTTCTACATTAAATGAGACATGCGCTACTGTAGTATGTTTCGCATATTCCTTTTCTGTTTCAGCGTGTAGGGCAAAATCTGCACGTAAATCTTTACGTTTACTTGCTACATTTTGATAAATCGCTTGTAATTCTGATTTGTTGATCGTATCTTCCCACCAGATTTTACGCGGCCGATATTTCTGACTTAATAAGTAATCAAACTTTAACATACTTAATGAATGACTTGTTTGATTAGGAGCTTTCCTTTCAAGAAAACGTTGGAGACGAATAAACAAATCTTCTAGCTGGTGCCCAAAGCGTCCCCAGCCTTGCTCTTCCCAATAATCGCCAAACTCTTGAAAGAAATCAAATGGCGTCGCAAAATGATGAGCCATAATCCATTCAAACGCCTTGTCCATTCTATGAGCATTCCAATATTTCTCTAAAATATCTTCCGTACGCTTAATGCGCTGCATGTCATTAAAGGAAAGTACGTTATTCCCAAGGATTTCATAGGGTGACTGATCCATAAATATATACCCATGTTCTGCAGCACGAGCCCTCACACCTGTACCTCGTAGCATTTTTAAAAAGCCTAATTGCAACTCTTCCGGACGCAAAGCAAATACTTCGTTAAACGTCTTGCGGAAGGATGCATAATCTTCCTCTGGTAATCCTGCGATTAAGTCTAAGTGCTGATCAATTTTACCAGATTCTTTGATTTTCAGCACGGTATAACTTAATTTTTCAAAATTTTGTCGGCGCTGTACAAGACGATTTGTTTCGTCATTGGTTGATTGAACCCCAATTTCAAAGCGGAAAATACCTGGCGGCGCATTCTCAGCTAAAAAGTCCACTACATCTGGCTTCAGAATGTCAGCTGTTATCTCAAATTGAAAAATGGTTCCATTATGGTTATCAATTAAAAATTGAAAGATCTCCATAGCATACTGCTTATTAATATTAAATGTCCGATCCACAAATTTAACGGTTTTCACTCCATGATCTATTAAACGCTTCAAATCGCGCTTCACCCGATCTAGATCAAAATAGCGAACTCCATTTTCAATGGAGGACAAACAGTACTGACAGCGAAAAGGGCAACCGCGAGATGCTTCAAAATAAACGACACGGTTATTTAATTCATCTAAATCCTCTTCATAAGGAGATGGTAAATGGTTTAAATCCTTCGTTTGTATACGTTGCATCGAAAAACGGACACGTTCCCCATCCCGATAAGCAATACCTGGTACTTCTTTTAATAGCGGAGCGTCACCGGTTTGTTTTGCCCGGTCATAAGCCTGACATAATTCCAGAAATGTCTCTTCACCCTCACCCATTACAATTACATCAATGGCAGGATAATTTTTCATCCATTCGTCTGTATCGTACGAGACTTCTGGACCTCCTAATATAATCGGCACATTTGGACAAATCTTTTTTACATTATTAATTACGTCCAGCGTCTCACGAATATTCCAGATATAACAGGAAAATGCAATGATATCAGGCTGACGCTTATGAATATCCCCAACAATATTAATCAAAACATCATTAATGGTATATTCGACCAGTTCGATATTTGGATAATGAGGCTTTGCATAGCTACGCAAATACCGTAAAGCCAAAGAAGAATGAATATATTTGGCGTTAAGGGTTGCAAGTAAAATTTTCATTAGATATGGTCACTCCTTTTTCTACGCCCTTCATTATACTGTTCTGCGCAATTCTCTGACAACATGTCCTAGTTCGGGCAGGATTAATTTGACCATTGCTAGTTTAACCGCTCCTGTGGAACCTGGTGTGGAAAAAATCGCTTTTCCCTTATAGGTGCCCGCTATCGCTCTAGATAGTATGGATGCGGAACCAATATCCTCGGTATAACTTAGCATGCGGAAAATCTCGCCAAACCCGGGCATCTCTTTATCAAGCAATCCTTTTACCGACTCATATGTATGATCACGAGGAGCAATACCAGTTCCTCCGTTAAGCAAAATTACATCTACCTCTGGGTGCTCTATACCTTGCTCAATTACAGCCTGTATCTGCGCTGGTTCATCTTTTACAATATAATAAAGAAGAGTGGTATGACCCGCTTCTTTCAAAAGATTTTTCATTAGCTTTCCACTTTTATCTGTTTCTTCGTCCCTTGTATCAGATACGGTGACAACCATTACCCCCACACTTTTAGGTGCAGTTGCTTTATGTTCGGTTGTGCTCATTTCATTATTCCTCCTCGGATACCTCTTTTTCAAAACGCTACAGTTCCATTGTACTCGATCATAAGCCAGATTATAGAGACAAGCAACGAAAAAACTAGATTGTAATTCCTATCATACCCTTCTTTTTCCAAGCGCAAAAGCCCGACACTTCTGTGGCACTCTAGACCACAAAGTTCGGGCTAATGGATGATAACTTACTTACATATCTCTTGCTTTGTATTCATACATAAATGAAAAGCACTTATGGCAAATCAATCAGCATAAAATAGGAGTCTTGTCCTGCTACTAGCTCCAGCTTATCCAAATCGGTAATTCGCGCTGAATCACGTCGTTCTAATACTTGTCCGTTGACCTCTACTTGTCCCTCCATGATAAATAGGAACGTTCGTCTATTCGTCTGCTGTGGGAACAAGATGTTCTTACCTGCTTCTAAACGAGACAAATAAATAGTCATATCTTGATGGATATGTGCAACACGATGCTCTTGTTGATTAGCCGATACAACAGGCAATAAGGCATTTAGCATCGCCTTTTGATCATAAGCAAACTGTTCGTATGACGGCGTTAAGCCATACTCCTTCGGTTCAAACCATAATTGAAGCAGCTTCGCTTCCTCCGTAGTGGAGCCATTATACTCAGAGTGCAAAATACCTGTACCAGCAGACATACGTTGAATTTCGCCCGGCTTAAGCTCCTCTTCATTTCCTGTATTGTCTTTATGGCGCAGAACACCTTCTAGCATGATCGTAACAATCTCCATCTCCTTGTGCGGATGTGTTCCAAAACCATATCCAGCTTGGATGGTATCGTCATTTAGCACTCTCATGGGACCAAAGTTCATATTGTCTGGATCATAATATTCTGCAAAGGAAAAACTAAATTGTGTTTTCAACCAGCCATGATTCGCTTGGAAACGAGAATCTGATGGAAAAATTTTTATCATAGTAGCTCACCTCATAGCTTTAGTTTGTGGGTATTGTAACGATATATTCTTGTTTCCATCGTATCAAAGTAACTAACTTTTGTAAAGTAACTAATTATTTATTGAAAACAAAATGAATCGAGTCCTTTTTTGAAACTTATATCTTCTACCTCCGTATACAGAATAAATCGAAGTTTTATGTCGATTATTTTTTCATGCAAAAACACTACTTCCTATTCATATAGATCAAGGAAAATATCGAGAAAAGGAGGCATCCCATCCTTATGGCTTTATTACTAAAAATACTTTTACCTATTGGTTGCTTCTTTCTTTGTTGGTATTTTATGAGTCGTTTATTTCATCCCTTACGTGCATTTAGGCAAGCTAGACGAAAAGGTACGTTTCATTTATTAGATACGCCAAGTAATATCAGACAAAATCTGCTTTTAACGTATAAAAAGGCGGTATATGAAGGGGAAAAATACTCAGAACCAGGTAAACCCTCCCATGTAAACTGGATCGTGTTAACCTTAACCAAGCCTACTACGGAAGAACTATTGTCTTTAGACTATGAGCTAATGGAAAGCCGTTTACATGAGCATTATCCTCAAGCCCAAATACAATGGCCACCTTGTACGAAAAGGAACTCTCTTTAGGCCTTGATTGGGGCCTTTTTTTATTTTGAGCTGTTTGTAGAGCACAATTACCGCTCTCCTTCTTCATGTTTATTGATCTTTTACTACTTATGCCGGACTCTTTTTTTAACGTTACATTTATTGGAATTTCGGTACTTTTTCTTATTGATGAACAATTGATTTTCTGCTACGCTTGTGAGCAGTTTCCACTACAAAACAAAGTAAGACCTTACTTTTAATGGTTATACTATCAATAACGACGTATTTCCTTAAAAGGTAATGTCAGGCAAAGGAAGAGGTTGCGATGTTAGTAAAATTAATTAAAAAATTCCATTTAAGCCCACCCAAGGTGCTCGTCTTAGGCTTTGCGCTTATCATTGCAATTGGTGCCATCTTATTAACTCTTCCTATTGCAACGAACGACGGCCAGGGGCTTTCTTTAATCAACGCCGTGTTTACCTCTACGTCTGCTACCTGCGTAACAGGACTAGTAGTAACAGATACTGGAACAACTTTTACACTGTTTGGGCAACTAGTGATTTTAGCACTCATTCAAGTAGGCGGTTTAGGATTCATGACTCTTGCTACTTTTTTTGCTCTTCTTATGGGGAAAAAAATATCCTTACAACAGCGTCTCTTGTTGCAGGAGTCTCTTAACCAGATTTCTATCGAGGGGGTAGTCAGGCTTGCCAAGATGCTTCTGATCTTTACAGGCTTGATCGAATTGACAGGGGGAATTTTGCTTACACTACGCTTTGCCTTTGATATGCCGTTTGCGAAAGCTTTGTATTACGGTATGTTTCATTCCATATCTAACTTTAACAATGCCGGATTCGATCTCATGGGCGAATTCAGTAGCTTAACCAAGTATGTGAGTGATCCCATCGTTAATATAACAGTTTGTTTGCTGATTATTTTAGGCGGGATTGGATTTATTGTGATGGCAGAAGTATATGGGTATCGAGATACGAAACGATTATCATTACATACAAAGGTTGTTCTAACTACCACAGCCATTTTGATTGTTCTA
The DNA here is from genome assembly GCF_000219535.2 of Brevibacillus laterosporus LMG 15441. NCBI lineage: Bacteria > Bacillati > Bacillota > Bacilli > Caryophanales > Paenibacillaceae > Brevibacillus > Brevibacillus laterosporus. The sequence goes on along the minus strand of NZ_CP007806.1, from coordinate 1,144,371 downwards.
GGTACGCTAGCCATTTTTATCCTAGAGTTTACTAATTCCAAAACGCTACAGCCATTGTCTCCTGTTGGTAAGTTTTTTGGAGCGCTCTATCAATCTGTTACGGCTAGAACGGCTGGCTCTAATACGATAAGCATTGGCGATATGCATCAGTCGAGTTTGTTCTTTATGATTGTGTTAATGTTTATCGGGGCTTCACCTGGATCTACAGGTGGCGGTATTAAAACTACCACCTTTGCCACCCTATTAGGAGCAGTATGGGCGCAAATAAAAGGGAGAGAAGATGTTATTTTCTACCGTCAACGTATTCTGCCGCATATGATTTATAAATCCCTAACCGTAACGATGACGGCCTTATTTATCGTAATTATAGTAAGTATGATTTTGACGATTACTGAGCCAGGCAAGGATTTTTTAATGATTCTCTTTGAGAGTGTCTCTGCCTTTGCAACGGTTGGTTTATCAATGGGACTTACCCCTGATTTATCTGATATCGGAAAAATTGTCATCTCCTTGACCATGTTTGCTGGACGTGTAGGACCGTTAACTATCGCCTTTGCATTAGCTCAGCGAAATCGAAAGGAATACTTCCGCTATCCAAAAGGAAAAATTATGATCGGGTAATGCGAAAAACACAAAAAGACCACTCAGAAAAACTTGTTTTCTGTAGTGGTCTTTTTTCCATTTTATTTAGCAATGACTGCCTTCCTTAGTTCAGCAACAACCAACTGCCCCATTTCTATCGTACTAAGCGCTTCTGCTTTATTGGCTGCCAGATCACCTGTACGATGACCTGCTTCCAATACAGACCATACCGCTTGCTCGACTCGGTCTGCGGCTTCATCTAAATGCAATGAGTAACGCAGTAGCATCGCTACAGACAAGATCGTAGCTAGCGGATTAGCAATGCCCTTCCCGGCTATATCGGGTGCTGACCCATGTACTGGCTCATACAAGCCAAAGCTGCCTGAAGCAAGGCTCGCAGAAGCCAGCATGCCGATAGAGCCAGTCAGCATGGCAGCCTCATCACTTAAAATATCCCCAAACATATTCTCCGTTACAATCACATCAAATTGCTTTGGTGCACGCACTAGCTGCATGGCGCAAGAGTCAACCAGCATATGTGAAAGTTCTACATCAGGGTAATCGGTAGCAACCTGATCAGCCACCTTTCGCCATAGACGTGAGCTTTCCAATACATTTGCTTTATCCACGGAGACAAGCTTCTTTTGCCGTTTTCGAGCGATGTCAAAAGCGGTTCGTATGATGCGCTCCACTTCTTCCTCACGGTATAGTAACAAGTCCTCTGCTGTATCCTGTCCATCCTCTCCGATATAGCGCTTCTTGTCACCAAAGTAGATGCCACCTGTTAATTCACGTACAACGATTAAATCAACGCCTGCCACTACTTCTGGTTTTAAAGAGGATGCTTCTAGGAGACTTTCATGCATGGTTGCAGGCCGCAAATTAGCAAACAGACCTAATGCTTTGCGAATCCCCAGAAGACCTGTTTCCGGGCGTAAGTGGCCCGGATTCTGGTCCCATTTTGGGCCACCAACTGCACCAAGCAATACAGCATCCGCCTCTTTACATATGCGGATTGTCTCCTCAGGCAACGGTGTTCCTTCTTCATCAATCGCACAACCGCCGATTTTTCCATAAGTAAACTGAAAGCAGTGACCTGTTTGCTCAGCAACTACTTCTAATACTTTAACCGCTTCGGCAACAATTTCAGCCCCAATTCCATCCCCTGGAAGAACGGCCACATTAAAGGTTTTTGTCATATCTCGATCTCTCTCTTTCGCTTCTTAACTAACTGGTACTCCCGGTCATTCGCAATTCTCTCTCTATTTCCTCAATCCGAATCATTGGACTTTTGGCTGTAAACTGGTCATTAGACTGGTTGTGCGTCAAGGACCTCTCCGCGTGCCCGAATCAGCTTGTTAATTGCTCGCACATAGGCAATCGCACTCGCTTCCATAACATCGGTACTTAGCCCTCTTCCTTGAGAAATTTCATCTCCTTGCTGCAGACGAACATACACTTCTCCTAGAGCATCTTTCCCGTGTGTAACCGAGATAATCTTATAATCAATTAATGTGACATCTTCACCGATCGCTCTATCGATAGCTTTGTAAATGGAATCGACCGAACCATTGCCACAAGCAGCTTCTTCATAAGTCTCACCATCTGCGCGAATGATGCGTACGCTGGCTGTGGGGGTGCTTTGATTGCCATAGGAAAGCTGAATGGAATCAAGCTGATACATTTCTTCACTATCAGCCATTTTCGCATCAATTAATGCCAAAATATCGTCGTCACTAACTTCTTTCTTTTTATCACATAGCACTTTAAATGCCTGGAAAGCCGTATCAATCTGCTCCGTCTCCAAATGATAGCCAAGCTCTGCAAGCTTATCCTTAAAGGCATGTCGCCCTGAATGCTTGCCTAATACCAATAGATTAGACTTGTACCCTACTGTTTCTGGACGGATAATCTCGTAGGTTTCCGAATTTTTTAATACGCCATCTTGATGGATACCCGATTCGTGTGCGTACGCGTTTGCACCTACAATGGCCTTGTTACCAGGCACAATCATCCCCGTTAGACGGCTGACCAATTGGCTGGTACGGGCAATTTCTTTCAACTGCCATTTTGTTTCTACCTGATAGAAGCTCTTTCTTGTTTCCAGGGCCATCACAACTTCTTCTAGCGACGTATTACCTGCTCGCTCACCGATTCCATTGATTGTACCTTCCACTTGCGTTACTCCTGCTTCAATCGCGGCCAAGCTATTCGCAACAGCCATTCCTAAATCATCATGACAATGACAGCTTAGCTTAATACTCGCCGTTTCAGGGACACGAATAATCATTTCGCGAAAAATGTTTCCGTATTCCTGCGGTGTTAAATAGCCCACTGTGTCAGGCAGATTAATAACATTGGCTCCAGCCGCAATAGCAGCCCTCACTACCTCTGCCAAATAAGGAAGCTCCGTACGACCAGCATCTTCAGCGGAAAACTGTACGTTAGATACGTACTTTTTCGCATGCTTGATCGCTGCTACCGCTCGTTCAATCACTTGTTCCTTTGACATGTTTAATTTATGCTCACGATGAATTGGAGACGTAGCCAGAAAAACATGAATGCACGGATTTTGAGCATCACGTAGCGCCTCGTAGGCCTTATCAATATCACCTGATACAGATCTGGCTAGGCTGACAACTGTTGCATTTTTTACTCGTTTAGCGACTTCAGCAACCGACCGAAGATCACCGGGGGAGGCAGCGGCAAAGCCAGCCTCCATTCGAGAAACACCCAAACGTTCGAGTTGGAGAGCAATCTCCACCTTTTCATTCATGCTCAAATTCACTCCTGGAGATTGTTCTCCATCACGCAATGTGGTATCAAAAATCTCGATAGTACGCATTACACTTCCTCCTCCCAGCTCTCCATTTTGTTTATAACTCAATAAATATATTGAGTGCTTTTTGACGTAATCAGATATCTTAGGCTTTTACTGGAGCTTGCTCCTCTTTCTTTTCTTTTTGAATCCAAGCCATCATATTGCGTAATTTTTCACCCACTTGCTCAATGCCATGCTCACTTTCTAGGCGGCGACGAGCATTGAAGCCTGGGCGGTTCGCTTGATTTTCGAGAATCCAATTACGCGCGAATGTTCCATCTTGGATTTCTGCAAGAACTTTTTTCATCTCTTGACGTGTTTCATCTGTTACAATGCGACGCCCTGTGCTATAGTCACCATACTCTGCTGTATCACTGATGGAGTAGCGCATACGAGCTAAGCCACCTTCATACATCAAATCAACGATCAGCTTCAACTCATGCAAACACTCGAAGTAGGCGATTTCCGGCTGATAGCCTGCATCTACTAGCGTATCAAATCCTGCTTTTACTAGCTCAGATACGCCACCGCACAATACAGCCTGCTCACCAAACAGATCTGTTTCTGTCTCTTCACGGAACGTGGTTTCAATAACCCCTGCCTTGGTGCTGCCAATTCCGCTTGCATAAGCAAGAGCTGTTTCTAATGCTTTTCCGCTATGATCCTGATGAATAGCTACCAAGCTAGGTACACCAAAGCCTTCTACATATACACGGCGAACCAAGTGACCAGGACTCTTAGGTGCGACCATAATGACATCTACATTGTCAGGCGCTACAATTTGACCGAAATGAATATTGAATCCGTGTGAGAAAGAAAGGGTCGCTCCTGCTTTTAAATTCGGTTGAATCTCTTCTTTGTAGACACGGCCCTGATGCTCATCCGGAAGCAGAATTTGAATAACATCTGCCTGACTGGTAGCCTCTGCTACTGTGTACACTTCAAAACCATCGTTTTCAGCCTGTTTCCAGGATTTCCCCGGGCGTAGACCAATGATTACTCGATATCCGCTATCACGTAGGTTTTGGGCTTGTGCATGACCCTGACTACCGTACCCAACGATCGCGATAGTTTTTCCGTATAGAGCAGCTTGATTAGCATCTTGTTCATAATAGATTTTCATCATAAGTAAATTCCTCCTAGTTTTTGGGTTGTTTTTATTTGTAAATTTTAAAAATTCAATTTCTATTAAATTAACTGATTAAACTTGCATTAATTCCAGACTTAGACCGCGAGCCATTGCTACGCTTCCTGTGCGTGTTAATTCTTCGATTCCATAAGGAGATAGCAAAGCTAGCAGAGCATCGATTTTCTCACTATCACCAGTTGCCTGAATAATAATGGATGTAGGTCCGATATCGACAATGGAGGCTCGAAACGGTTCTACAATCCCAGTGAGCTCCGTCCGCTGACCAGCTTCGGCATGAACTCGAATTAACGCAATTTCTCTTGCTACCATCGGGTCCTTACTCAGATGGGTTACCGAGATAACATCAATAAGCTTACACAATTGTTTCATCAATTGATCAAGCTGGTGCTCATCTCCGTTTGTTGTAATAATCATTCGGGACAAACCTGCTTCTTCTGTTGAGCCTACAGTAATACTGTCGATATTAAAATTGCGTTGGCCAAACAGTATGGCTACTCGAGTCAGAACACCGGGATGGTCGTTTACCAAAAGAGCTAATGTATGTCGCTGCATGTTACTCATCCCCCAGCATCATTTGATCTAGCGTGCATCCCGCTGCCACCATTGGGTACACGTTTTCTCCAGCTGCTACTCTAAAATCAATTACCACAGGCCCATTGAATTCCAATGCTTCCTTCCAGACAGACCGAGCTTCTGCTGAGGTAGTAGCTCGCATTCCTCTGATACCATAGGCTTCTGCTAATTTCACAAAATCAGGGCTACATGTTAAATCAATCGAACTATAGCGCTGATCGTAGAATATCTCTTGCCATTGCCGAACCATGCCTAGACATTGATTATTTATGATAACCACTTTGACAGGAAGCTTGTGTTGGGCTAAAATCGCTAGCTCCTGATTGGTCATCTGGAATCCCCCATCTCCTACGATGCTGATTACAGTACGACCAGGATAAGCAATCTGCGCTCCAATCGCTGCTGGAAAACCAAAGCCCATCGTGCCAAGACCACCAGATGAAATAAATGAGCGCGGATTTTTGACCTTGTAATATTGGGCACTCCACATCTGATGCTGCCCAACATCCGTTGTCACAATAGCTTCACCGTTTGTTGTTTCATAAAGCATTTCGATTACTTCCTGCGGTTTAAGCTGACCATCTTTTTTATAGCTGTACGGGTGCGCCTTCTGCCATCCATGCAATTGTTTCAGCCATGCACTGGTTTGGAGCGGTTTAGCTAGTAATAATGCTTTTTCTAACGTACTTTTGATGTCTCCTGCTACACAGACTGCTGTTTTAACATTTTTGCCTAATTCTGCCGGATCGATATCCACATGGACAATTGTGGCGTTTGGTGCGAATTCCTTCGTGCGCCCCATCGTAATGCGATCATCAAAACGTGCTCCTAAACCAATCACACAGTCTGCATTAATTAAAGCTTGATTAGCCGTATAATTCCCGTGCATGCCCGGCATACCAAGTGATAATTCATGTGTTCCAGGAAAATTTCCTAGTCCCATAAATGTACTGATAACAGGGATGCGGGTCAGTTCTGCAAAAGCTAGTAATTCCTGATGAGCATTAGCAGCTAAAATACCCCCTCCAGCTAAAATGACTGGGCGTGTAGACTTATTGATCGCTGTATTAAATTGCTCCATTTCATCGTCTGAGGGTATCAAAGTAGGTGAATAGCCGCGAACGCTAACACTTTCAAGCGGGTGAAACGGTGCTACGCTATTGCAAACATCCTTGGGAATATCAATCAGCACCGGACCTGGACGACCTGTCGTTGCGATATAAAAAGCCTCTTTTATGATGCGTGGAATATCGCGGATATCACGAATAAAATAGTTATGCTTGGTAATCGGCATGGTAATCCCTGTAATGTTTGCTTCCTGAAAAGCGTCTGTTCCAATCATGTTTTGGGCAACGTTTCCGGTAATGCAGACGAGCGGTACGGAGTCCATTTGTGCTGTGGCAATGCCTGTGACTAAATTGGTAGCCCCTGGCCCTGATGTAGCCATTACTACCCCCGCTTTTCCACTTGCTCTTGCGTATCCATCGGCTGCGTGAATAGCCCCTTGCTCGTGCCTTGCCAAAATATGCTTTAAACGGCTGCCATAGAGTGAGTCGTAAATTGGCAGAACGGCTCCTCCAGGATAACCAAAAATATGCTCAACACCTTCTAGCAATAGGCAACGCAACAGGGTTTCTGCCCCTGTCAGTTCTTCTCCAAATCTCATTTCAGGTAACATCCGCGTCTGTTCTGCGGTCTCGATCATCTTCTCTCCTCCCTATCCCTTTTAGCAAGTAAAAGTCTTTTTTTGCATAAAAAAATCCCATCACCCCGACATACGAAAGATGTCTGATTGGGGCGAAGGGATTCGCGGTACCACCCAAATTTGCTGATTCCTCGCGGAAGATCAGCCTTGGACAGGTCAGTGATAACTCTGACTGTCAGCGCGATAACGGGCGCTAAGCGGTTACACCTACTAGACCTAAATCGTTCAGCTAACAGCTCAGAGGCGAGCAATTCATTACGTTCCTATCCGGTTCTCAGCATCCCGGACTCTCTGTGAAAGAATGAGTAACCAATCATGTCCTCATCAAAGCCATCGAAATATTCTCTCAAATCGAAATAATTCAGTTTAAAGTGTCATGTGAATTGTCTGAAAATAATTGTTATGACTGATTATAGCCAGCCCCAAAATATGTGTCAATGAAATCAAATTCTTTTTATTAAACTTTTTCCCGAACGATTGCTCACTAGAATTGGTCAGGCTCTTATGGATCATAACTGAAAGCGCATACAAGATTTTTTGTTTACATACCTGTTTTTTTTTAAAGAATTTTCTTTGGAGCATTTGTCCCACACGAATATTCCTTAAAAGCAGAACTAAACAAATCACTAACATTCAAAACGATACAAATACATAACGTTCGTTATTTTCTCAATACCTACTCATTCATAGTCGACCTAGTTATCTGCTGTTTTATTCCCCATACGCCCTATGTATCCAAATGCATAAAAAAAACGCAGAGAAGCTATCATTTCTCTGCGTATGTCTATTTTTCACTGTATTTATCCACTTTTCCCTCTCAATTCGTATTCCTCTACTTCTGTGTGTTCACAGTTTATCCTTGCATTTTTTCTCGTTTGCGAAGACCTTGTATTAACACCTGCGCTACTTCTGGACGTGAAAATTCTGGTGGAGGAGTAATGCCATTTCGGAGTAATTCCCGTACTTTAGTCCCTGATAATGCAACGTGATGGGCTTTGTCATGCGGGCATGTTTTCGTCGTAGCCATTCCTTGGCATGCTTGGCAGAAAAAGCTATGCTCAAAAAACAAGAGCGTTATTCCCAGCTCCTCTGGGGTAAATTCTGAAAAAATATGTTGTGCATCATATGTGCCATAATAGTCGCCAACACCTGCATGATCTCGTCCCACGATAAAATGCGTGCATCCATAATTCTTTCTAACTAGGGCATGAAAGACAGCTTCCCTTGGCCCGGCATAACGCATTGCCGCTGGAAAGGCTCCCAAAAAAACACGATTTTTCGGATAGTAGGTTTCGAGTAAAACAAAATAGCTCTTCATTCTTACAGAGGCAGGTATATCATCCGATTTTGTTTGACCTACCAGCGGATTTAAAAATAACCCATCCACAATTTCTAAAGCCGCCTTCTGAATATATTCATGTGCACGATGTACTGGATTTCTTGTTTGAAAGCCTACGATACTTTTCCAACCAAGCCTTCTAAAAAAATCTCTCGTTTCACTTGGGGTATAATAATAATTGGCAAACAGCTCTGGTTGTGGACGTTGAATTACCTGTATACTCCCACCTACGTAAAAAGCAGGGCGTTGATATAGCTTAGCTACTCCAGGGTGAGCTAGATCAGTCGTTTTATATACTTGAAGAGCTTCTCTCTTTTTGTCCGGCAGGTAGACATCCCGAACCGTCAGGACAGCATAATTCTTACCATCCTGTCCGCGTAACACCAGCTTCTCACCAACAGCTAAATCGCTAAACTCTTCAGGTACTGCCAATGTGATCGGTACCGACCAAACCGTTCCATCAGGTAAGCGCATGTGCTCTACCACTGAATCATACTCTTCTTCTGTTAGAAAACCCTTTAGCGGAGAAAAGGCCCCAATCCCTATACAATCAATATCAGACAAAGTCCATTCATCCACAGTAACGAAACGATAGGGAAGTAAGCGTTGGTTATTCTCTTCTACGAATATAGGAGATAACAAACGATTTACCAGAGTCCCACCATGAGCTAGATAGTGTTCTGCCACGATTATTCTCATTCCTTTCTAAACATTCCTCACTGTCGTCTTTATGCAGGGAATTTATTTGTGTAAACCACACTCTGTTTTTTCAAAACCTGACCAACGTCCGGCACGGGGATCTTCCCCGGGGAGCACCACGCGGGTACAGACTGAACAACCGATGCTCGGATAATTTTGATCGTGTAGCGGATTGTAAATAACATCATACTTGCGGATATACGTCCATACATCCTCACTCGTCCATGCTGCTAGCGGATTGCATTTTAGCAGACCAAATTTTTCGTCCCACTCTATCTTTTTGCTGTTGGCACGCGTTGGAGCCTGATCGCGGCGAATCCCTGTAATCCAAGCCTCATAGTTGCTCAAAATACGTGTTAGCGGCTCTACCTTGCGAATGTTACAACAGGCTGTAGGATTGCTTTTCCACAGCTCATCTCCATACTGGATACGCTGTTCTTCTAGGGTCAGTAACGGTGACACCCTAATAAAAGAGGTGGCATAATGCTTCTCAAGTCGATCACGCGTTTCATATGTCTCTCTAAAATGTTTATTTGTATCCAGATAAAACACAGGCGTTTTTGGCGCAATTTTTTGCAGCATATCAATTAGCACCACATCCTCGGCCCCGAAGCTAGATGCAAGTACAATGCCAGCACCATAGTTTTGCGTTGCCCAAGTCAATAATTCCTCTGCTTTTGCATCCTCGAACCGATTGGCCAACGATCCAATCTCGGGTAAGGTCAATTTGTTCATTGCTCTATCTCTCCTCCTCAGCTATCACCTACTCATCTTATGTAGCACGTTCCCCTGGGGATGCTTGCCTACTCAGATTGCTCAGACACTTACCAGAGAATCGATAAGCTCCTGAGTCTTAAAACCAAGTTGAAAAGTAGGATTTAGAAGCTTTTGCCCTACATGATAGTCATTTATTTTTGTTGTGTCAATTCAAACTATTTCGTTTTTTATCGTTGACCTCGTTGTTTCCAGCGGTTATACTCAGTTCAAAGTATTCCGACAAAATCAATATGAATTAAGGGAGGATCATTGAAAATGAGCAATCAACAATCTCGCCCTTGGGAAGCAGATAAGAGCAAATTAAATGCGTTTGAACTAACCAAATTAGAACGAGACGGCTTGGATATTATCGAGAAGATTCGACAACTAGGTTCAAAGGGCTACCATGCGTTCTCCGCTGACGATCTCGCCTTTTTTAAATGGGCAGGAATCTATGAGCAAAAACCTAAAGGCAATGGTTTTTTTATGATGAGAGTCCGAATTCCAGGAGGGATTTTACGAGCAGATCAAGCAAGAGCCCTCGCAGATATCAGTCGGGAATACGGGCGAAATCTAGTAGATATCACAACCCGACAGGCGGTGCAGTTTCATTGGCTGACAACACCTGATCTCCCTGATATATTTGATCGCCTAGAGCATGTAGGATTATTCTCTTATGAGGCTTGTGGAGATGTTCCGCGTACAATTGTCGGAAATCCACTCTCAGGTATTGACCCTCACGAACTCATGGATACCGAACCCCTAGTACAACAACTGGAAGAGCATTTTTTATTAAATCCTGAATTCTCAAACCTCCCACGCAAATATAAATTATCCATTTCAGCAAATATCTATAATACCGGCCATGCAGAGATAAATGATCTCGCCTTTACGCCAGCCTCTAAAATCATACAGGGTCAGGAACAGATTGGCTTTCATGTCTGGGTAGGCGGCGGTTTGTCAGCTAAGCCTTATCTAGCAAAGCAGCTCCCTATCTTTGTTTTGCCCACAGAGGTTGTAAAGGTGGCAGATGCTGTGACCCGTATTTTTCGAGATTATGGTTATCGCGAAAAGAGACATCAGGCTCGTCTTAAATTTTTAATGGCAGATTGGGGTCCTGAAAAATTTACTGAGAAATTACTCGAATTGACTGGGCCATTAGAAGAGCGTGGAGACGATCGGACAGTTGGCTGGAATGCAGGCTACTTTACTGGTGTCCATAAACAAAAACAGCCCGGTTTACATTATGTGGGACTATTATTGCCTGTAGGACGACTCACTGCTGAGGATTTAGCTGAGCTGGCCGATTTAGCCGATCGTTATGGAAACGGCTCGATACGGACTACCAATTCCCAAAATATCATCCTGTCAAACATTCCCGATGAACATCTGGATTCCTTGCTTGCAGAAGCCTTACTCACTCGTTATTCCCCGACGCCACGAACATTTATTGGGCACGCTGTTTCCTGTACGGGCAATGAATTTTGCAATCTGGCAATCGTTGAGACAAAAGCGCGAATGGCTTCTATCGCTCACTGGCTAGATGAACATGTGGAAATCGATACCCCCATAAGAATTCACATGATCGGATGCCCCAATTCGTGTGGTCAGCAACAGATAGCCGATATTGGACTACAGGGCTCTTTGGTTAAAACGGCAGAAGGCACAGTGGACGCCTATGATTTTTTCGTCGGAGGCAGTCTTGGTCCAGATGCCCAATTTAACAGCCGTTTAAAAGGACGCGTTGTCGCTGATCGAGTAGCTCCTGTTATCGCTCAGCTAGTGGAATTGTTTAAAACCAACCGTGAATCGGGAGAAAAGTTTCACCAGTTCGCTCGTAGGTTCGGAGTCGCTAACATTCAGGAGCATTTTACACAAATTATTGCTAGTGTGAATGTGTAGAGAATACTGGTTGATTAGCTAGAGTCATCTAATGCGGGTATTGTTAGAACCCTCATTTGAGCTCAGCAAGTATGAAAAGAGGGGAATATCATGTATCTATATCATGTCGAGATTGTAACAACTGAGGAAAAAAATCTAGTAGCTGCCGTTATTGCGGAAACGGAGGAAGCAGCCTTTCACACCGCTCATGCTCTTACCAAGCGCCAATTCCACCCAACTCCCACTATCAAAACTAGTACCTTACTTGAAAAAAAGTATATAGAAAAAGGGAAAGGATACGTGTTTGCTATTTCCTAACACAAAAAGAAATCCAGCTACATCTGATAGGAGGTCAGAGAGAGGCTGGATTTCTTTTTGCTTTCATTGCTTTTTTCATACATGATTTACCCTATTTTTAGTAAACAGAATGGTTATTTACTCCGATAAATCCGAACTTTTTACTACGTTTACTCATCCCTACACATTCACCTGCTCCTCTATGCTCTCCCCTGCCTTCAAGCCACGCTCTAGGTCTGCCAATACGTCCGTTACATCCTCTACACCAAGCGATAGCCTTACTAATCCATCTGTAATGCCACGCTTTTCTCGCTCCACTTTCGGCATCGCCGCATGTGACATCTGCGCTGGATAGGATAAAATACTCTCCACCCCGCCAAGGCTAACTCCTACGAGAGCATATTGTACATTTTCAAATAAAGCCTTCACCCGCGCTCGACTTCCCAGGTCAAACGAAAGCACAGCCCCATGTCCATTTGCTTGGTTCTCCTGAATTTTGTGGCCAGCATGAGTCGGCAAACCCGTATAATAGACATGCTTGACCAAAGGATGCTCTGCTAAATGGTCTGCTACAATGGCAGCATTTCGGGTTGAAATATCCAAACGTGCCTTTAAGGTTTTTAAGCCCCGCATCACTAGCCAGCTATCCTGCACGCCAAGAATGGCGCCAAATCCATTTTGAATCGCATATAATTTTTGTCCTAGCTCCTTTGTTTTTGTCACTGCCAGACCTGCAACCACATCACTGTGACCACCGATAAACTTGGTCGCACTATGCAACACAATATCAGCTCCTAACTCCAGCGGTCGCTGGTAGTAGGGAGTCAAGAAAGTATTGTCCACGATCGTCAAAAGCCCGTGTCGTTTAGCAATTGCAATCACCCCACGCAAATCAGTCACCTTTAATGTCGGATTGGAGGGTGTTTCTAAAAATATGGCCCTCGTATTTGGTTGAATCGCTGCCTTCACTAAAGACAGTTGAGTTGTATCCACGAAGGTCACTTCAATTTGCATCCGTTCAAGCACGGTTGTTAAAAAGCGAAACGTCCCGCCATAGACATCCTCGGCCACTACCAAGTGATCGCCACTTGAAAATAAAAGAAATACGCTGGAAATGGCAGCCATTCCAGATGAAAAAGCAAAACCCCGTTCTCCTCCCTCTAACGCGGCAATCGTCTCTTCTAACGCCTGCCGCGTAGGGTTCCCTGATCTTGCATAATCGTAGGTACCAGGCTTATCAATATCTTGTTGATGAAAAGTAGAGGCTTGGTAGATTGGGATGCTTGAAGCTCCCGTTATACGATCCATTCCACACGCACCATGAAGGATTTTGGTTGCAAAGTTCATCGGATACACTCCTCTATTTGTAAACATTTATCCAAGGCAAAGGTTAGGTCAGCGATCAAATCTTTTGGATGTTCAACTCCTACTGATAGACGCAACAATCGGTTGCAGACTCCTACATGCTCCCGTACTTCTACTGGTATATCGGCATGTGTCTGTGTTGCAGGATAGGTGCATAAGGATTCTACACCGCCTAGACTTTCTGCAAATGAAATCACTCGTAATTGCTCTAAAAAGATAGCGACCATCGATTGTTCCTTAATGCGAAAGGAAACCATTCCACTGTAGCCACTTGCTTGTTTCGTCTGACTATCATATCCCGGATGAGTAGGTAATCCGGGGTAAAAGACTTCTGCCACCGCTGGGTGAGTTTGCAAAAATGCAGCCACAGCAAAAGCATTTGATTGATGACGCTCCATGCGTAATGCCAATGTTTTTAATCCACGTATCACCAACCAGCAATCCTGCGGACCAAGCACTGCTCCTATAGAATTATGCAAGAAACCGATCTTTTCGGTCAGATCAGCACCCTTGGTCACGATCAAGCCAGATAGCACATCATTATGTCCAGCTAAATACTTCGTAGCACTATGAAAGACGATATCTGCTCCTAACTCCAACGGTCGCTGATAATAGGGGGTCATAAATGTATTGTCAACAATGGATAGCAATTGATAGCGTTTGGCAATATCAATCATGCATTTCAAATCTGTAATTTGCATAAGGGGATTGGTAGGGGTTTCGATGAACAAAGCGCGCGTTTGGCTAGTAATAGCAGCCTCCACTAGCTCTGGCTGACACATATCAACATACGTGCAGGTTATACCGTATCGTTTCATGATTTGCTCGAATAATCGATATGTCCCGCCATATAGATCAAGCGAAACAACCAAATGGTCGCCGTAGGAGAATAAGCCTACTATTGTTTGTATCGCTGCCATTCCGGAAGAGCAGGCAAAACCACCGTCTCCTCCCTCTAGATTAGCGATTGCTTCCTCAAGTACCGCTCGCGTCGGATTAGCCGTCCGCGTATAATCAAAACCTGTGCTTTCCCCCAATGCTGGATGTCGGTAAGCTGTTGCATGATAGATCGGAAAGCTGAGCGATCCTGTTGTTTTGTCTTTCCCTACCCCGATTTGTGCCAAACGTGTGTCAATATGCATCCTGTTCCACTCCTCTATCTCGCCTTATTTCCAAACAAAAAAGCCCTCTTTCGATGAAAGAAGGCTTTGGCTACGCAAAGAAATCCGTAAGCAAACCTTCTCATCTTTCAGAACAAAATTGTCCTGCAGGAATTAGCACCATCTTGCAATAAACAAGTGGTTGCCGGGCATCAACGGGCCAGTCCCTCCGCCTCTCTGGATAAGAAGTCATGCTATTCAATTTGTGTTGATTCTAAAATTATCAGACACTTTAAACGATGTCAAGTGGTTTTCTTTCGCATCAATCAAAAAAGGCTGCCGAATAAATTCGACAGCCTTTTTCTAAAAGAACGGTATTACGCGTTCAATTTGCTTTTAGCAACTGCTGCAATGTCGTTGAAAGCTGCTTTATCGTTAACAGCTAGATCAGCCAACATTTTGCGGTTTACTTCAACACCAGCTAGTTTCAAACCGTGCATTAAACGGCTGTAAGAAAGACCATTCATGCGAGCTTGTGCATTGATACGAGTGATCCACAATTTGCGGAAGTCGCGTTTTTTCTGACGACGGTCACGATAAGCGTACATCAGGGACTTCATTACTTGTGCATTAGCGGATTTAAACAGACGGTGTTTAGAACCAAAGTAACCTTTGGCTAATTTCAAGATTTTCTTATGACGACGACGTGTCACAATGCCACCTTTTACTCTTGGCATAATCAATTCCTCCTGATCTGTAGCATGGCGGTCTCTCTATAGACGCTTATGGGGCTCATGCTAGAAAATTTTTCGTTGCGGAAAATGAGCGGAAATGAATCTTACAAGTAAGTGATCATTTGCTCAATGCGTTTTTGGTCTCCTTTAGAAACCATTCCACCTTTGCGAAGATGACGCTTCGCTTTAGTGCTCTTGTTAGCAAACAAATGGCTCGTGTAAGCAGAATCACGTTTCAAACGACCGCTACCAGTCTTTTTGAAGCGTTTTGCTGCTCCACTGTGAGTTTTCATTTTAGGCATTGGGAAATCCTCCTGTCTCGTATCCTATTTTTCCGATTTCGGAGTTGGAGCTAAGATCATAATCATGCTACGACCTTCAATTTTTGGTTTGCGTTCAACCGTTGCTACTTGTTCACAAGCGGCTGCTACACGTTCCAGCACCTGTTGTCCGATTTCAGAGTGGGTAATTTCACGACCGCGGAAACGAATCGTACATTTCACTTTGTGTTCTTCACCCAGAAACTTTAGCACATTGCGAAGTTTCGTTTGGAAATCGTGCTCCTCAATGTTAGAGGAAAAACGAACTTCCTTCAGCTCAACAATTTTTTGATTCTTGCGAGCTTCTTTCTCCTTTTTCGATTGCTCATACTTGAACTTACCAAAGTCCATGATACGGCAAACGGGAGGTTTTGCTGTAGGAGCTACGTTTACAAGATCTAAATCAGATTCTTGTGCAATACGTAATGCTTCTCTCAGTGGTACTACACCTAGTTGGTCACCGTTAGCACCAATTAAGCGTACTTCTCGAGCACGAATCGCCTCATTTACCAACATTTGATCCTTGCTAATGATTTGCCACCTCCATAGTCTTTCGAGAGCAAAAACGGATAATAGAAAAGCTGTTCTTGCATAGTTGAAAGCTTTTCATAAGCATGTGGCGATCAATCATCATCAACCGCCACATACATAAAAATGCGGACGCTATAGCGCCCGCATTTAATCTCACCTTTAGCAAAACAACGAATCAATCGGAGGCTTTGCATACGTTAGACCCGTCAACTGTCCAGCTAGACGTCGATTCAGGTGAGAAGCTGGGCGCTTCTGCTTCAATCTCGAAATGTGAAGTTATCACACCCAGTAATTTTACATAACAATTAGGTGTTTGTCAAGCTTTGCACCTTATTTTCTCTCTAAAATCTCGTTTTGAAGATGAGCCAACACCTCAGCAACTGGCTTGCTGCCTAGATCGCCTTCTCCACGTTTGCGTACGGATAAAGCTCCCTCTTCCATCTCTTTTTCCCCGATAACCAGCATGTACGGGATTTTTTGCATTTGAGCTTCGCGGATTTTGTAACCAATTTTTTCATTGCGAGAATCCAGTTCAACACGAATGCCTGCTTGGAGCAATTGCTTGCGCACTTCCTCTGCATATGGAACATGCACTTCGTTAATTGTCATCAAACGCGCTTGGATTGGTGCAAGCCAAGTAGGGAACGCTCCGCCATAGTGCTCCACTAGAATACCGATAAAGCGGTCTAGTGAACCATACATAGCACGGTGCAGGACAACTGGACGATGCTTTTCGTTATCTTGACCAATGTAGCTTAGGTCAAATTTCTCAGGTAATTGGAAGTCTAGCTGAATTGTTCCGCATTGGTGACTGCGTTTCAGAGCATCTGTAATTTGGAAGTCAATTTTAGGACCATAGAATGCTCCATCGCCTTCATTGATTTCGTATTCCATTCCTAGCTCATCCAATACGTTTTTCAGAGAGTTCTCTGCAATTTCCCATAGCTCATCAGAACCCATGGAATCCTCTGGACGAGTAGATAGCTCTACACTGTATTTAAAGCCAAATACGCTGTAGATTCTATCAATAAGTTGGATCATGCCTTTGATTTCTGCTTCGATTTGATCAGGACGCACGAATACGTGTGCATCATCCTGACAGAACGTACGAACACGTAGCATACCATTTAGTGCCCCAGAGAACTCATGACGGTGCACCTGCCCAAATTCGGAATAACGAATCGGTAGATCGCGATAAGAATGCATCTCGTTTTTATAAATCAGCATGTGCCCTGGACAGTTCATCGGTTTAAGGGCAAACGTTGTATTGTCTACTTCAGAGAAATACATATTCTCATGGTAGTGATCCCAGTGACCAGATTGCTCCCATAAGCGTTGGTTCATCATGAATGGTGTACGAACTTCCTCGTATAAAGCTAGGTCCTGCAAACGACGTGAGAATTGCTCTAGCTCGTTGCGGATCGTCATACCATTTGGCAGATAGAAAGGCATACCTGGTGCTTCTTCAGAGAACATGTACAAGCTTAGTTCTTTTCCCAATTTACGATGATCACGTTTCTTCGCTTCTTCTAAGAAGTGCAAGTGTTCATCTAGTTCTGCCTTTTTCGGGAACGCTGTACCGTATACGCGTTGTAATACTTGGTTATCCGAGTTGCCACGCCAGTAAGCTCCTGCTACACTCATCAATTTGAACGCTTTGATTACCCCAGTGGAAGGCAAATGCGGTCCACGGCATAGGTCAAAAAATTCACCCTGATGATACATTGTAATGACGGAACCCTCTGGTAAATCACGAATCAATTCTAGCTTCAAATGATCATTTAATTCACCAAAGATGCGTAATGCTTCTTCACGACTTACTTCTTTACGCTCGATCTTCAAGTTTTCCTTGATGATCTTGTTCATTTCAGCTTCCAATTTGATTAAATCCTCAGGAGCTAAGCTAACAGGGATATCCATGTCGTAGTAAAAACCATCTTCAATAACAGGACCAATCCCCAATTTCACATCGTTTCCAAATACACGCTTTACTGCCTGAGCTAGCAAATGGGCTGTACTGTGGCGGTATACCTCTAGGCCATCCTTCGTATCTAGCGTCACGATTTCCACGTTTGTATCTTCATGAATAGGTGTAGTTACATCTACAACTTTTCCATTTACTTTTCCTGCTATCGCTTTTTTCTTCAAGCTGGTGCTAATGGACCCTGCAATATCTTCAATTGTTACGCCCGCTTCGTATTCACGAATAGAGCCGTCTGGCAGAGTTACTTTTACTTGCGCCATTTTCATAACTTCCCTTCCGTATGTGTATCTTTTACCCGAGTCATCTCAGGCTTGAAAAAATAAAAAAACGCTCAATCCCAAAAGGGACGAGCGCTATTTCTCGTGGTACCACCCTAGTTCAGATTTATCCTCTAAAGTATGGATAAATCCCTCTACGTAAACGATAACGGCTTTTACACCGGCTAACCGATACTAGGCTAAATGCCGTTCCCAGTTGCTACTCGAAGGTGGTAAATCATTGTTCGCTGCGTGGTGAGCTTTCAGCCGGGGCTCTCCTCTCTATAACGCTAAAACAAGATTCTTGTCCTTCTCACTGTATTTGACTCTTATTACTTATGTATTATAGTGACTGGAGAATTGGAAGTCAAGATTTCCAGGAGTCGTTAAACAATGAGCACAACTCACACACCCTAATACACGATCTCCAAATACAGCCCGCATCGTTTGCATCAAAACGTTGCTATCTTCCACCCCGTGTATAACGATCTTCTCCGGTGCAAGCGCAATTAATGCACTCATGATATGATCCTCTTGTCGATCCGGTCTGAACCCTAAAATGGTATCTACTTGGCTTAGGTCTATTTTAGTATCGTCTTGATCGTACATAATGAATTCTTGCGTTTCCCGTAGCACAACATGAACGAGCGGATAACGATGCTCCTGTTTCGATACAAAGAAGCGCAGTAATTCGACAAACTCCTGATATTCCTTATCCTGCTGATATTGCTGCAATCCCATTTCAAAGGCCTTGTCCAACAGGATACGATAATTTTTCAAGCGGAATTTCACAAAACCTTCCAAATATAGGTACTGTTCTTCATCCAGATAGCGGAATACCTGTTCGTAAATGGCCGCTTTGCGCGTAGATCGGTTCATATTTTCCCGTACTTCGTCTAACTCATGGAATACAAATTGAATATAAGGATAAATTTCGTCAAACTTATGAATAAACGCTCCTTTTGCTTTTCGTTTTAAAAAGGTGCGCAACAATTCTACTTCTATAACCTGCACAGTCCATTCAGTAACCAGTAAAGCAACAAAGGAAGCCATATATTCCAGGGTCTCACAGGTATACTCTTCCCGTGACCAACTCACAAAACGAAACTGCGTATGACATCCATGCTCCTCTACTCGACATTCAATGCGAACAGGGGATGTATCTATTTTCTCCTGCATGCTTTGGAGAATATGGCAGAACCTCTCAATGTAATGTTGATTTGTTGTTTGTAGGAATACGGATACTGTTTGCACGTGGTTCACCCCCCACCCGTTTATACAATCAGTATATGCCCAAGCCTTGGCGATATACTTTTAAACCATTGGAAAAACCATCAAACGAACGCTACGTTCATCTGACGGTTTTATCGAGTAAAAAGGGTGCTAGCAAACTGCAAATATTTTATTTTTGTGACTCATGAAAATCTCAGGCTTTATTTAATTAGCCATTTTATACTGTTCATTTGTCAATTCCCAATTGCCTTTTAATCCGCTGGTAATGTAGACATTTTTGTCTTTTGTAATAAAAATCGCCTCGACATGGGGCAGACTTTCCATAAATGACATGCCTTTTTCAAGCCCTAATGCAAAACCGGTCGTTGACAATGCGTCTGCATCGGCAGATTCATTCGTGATAACGCTAACGCTAAACAAATGATTGTCCACAGGAAATCCTGTAGCTGGATTTAATATATGATGATAATGCTTACCATTTTCTTCAAAATAACGTTCATAAATTCCTGAGGTAACCACTGTCTTATTGATAACCTTCAATTTTCCTAATTGATTTCCACGGTTGCGATCAGGATCTTGAATCCCAATCACCCAATCCTTTCCATCCGGTTTCTTTCCCAATGCTAATATATTTCCACCTAAATCAATAATGGCACTGTTAAAGCCTTTTTCTGTTAAATAGGCAGCAATTTGGTCAGCAGCATATCCTTTGCCTATTCCACCTAGATCAATCGCCATGCCCGGCTGTTTTAAAAACACCGTTCTTTTCGCATCATCTAAGACGATTTGATGATAATCAATCACCTGTAACGCCTCTTTAAGCTTCTCCTCGGAAGGTACCTTAGCATTATCCTGCCCAATATTCCATAAACTCACTAATGGACCGATTGCTGGATCAAACTTTCCTTCTGATAGTTCTGCAAATTTCACGGCTTTCTTGATGACTCCATACGTCTCCTCAGATACAGGAACTGCTTGTTTTCCCGCTTGTTCATTGATTCGATAAACCTCACTGCCTTGCAAGGTGCGGCTTAAATGGAATTCGATTTCTTTCATACGGGCTTCCAGATCTTTAAAATGCTTGTCTGTCACTTGGTCATCATATACACGTACAGTCACAATCGTGTCATAAATAAAAAAGCTTTCAGAATGTGGTTGGATTGCATTTTTCACAATTTCTTCATCAGGTTTAGAGACACAGCCATTTACGATGAGACTGAATAGTAAAAAAAACAGAAGCGCAAATTTGGGTTTCATGTTGCCAGTCCTCCGCTGTCTTTTCCCGTTTCGAGCCAAAAGTAAGGTCATTACGGGAGTTTTACCCGCTCTTATCCAAAGAATCACTCTTGTAAACGTAGACTTTCGGACAAAAGTGAACGTGGCGCATTATACCACTAGGATAATATTTTGGAAAGGAAGAGTATCACACCTCCATATTTTAGATCGTGTATAATACGTATTGACACTGCATGTTTAGAAAATGAGAAAAAATGATAACAGGAGACAAAAACATGAAACGAGCGGATTTTATTTTAATTGGCATTGTGCTCGTCGTGGCTCTGGCTTTTCTTGTGCCTCGTTCGTTTGGTACAGATTCAAGTGAAAAAATGCACAATGTTCATAAAGTAGCAAAGATTACCGTAAATAACCAATTATACAAAACCATTGAACTTACCAAAGAAGAACAAACCATTAAGGTTGATACCGAGCACGGCCAAAATATCCTGAAGATACATGATTATGGCATAGAAATGGTTGATGCTGATTGTGATGATAAGGTTTGCCTATCCTTTGGGTTTATTACTGATCCTAGTCAAACCATCGTTTGCTTGCCTCATCGCGTATTGGTGGAAATCGTTTCAGATGAAGGAGCTGACGTAGATGGCCTTGCCAAATAATTCTTCACAGGTAAATACCCAATCACAGGCATTAAAAAAAGCAGTGATTATCGCCATCTTCGCTGCAGTATCTGTGGTGCTTGGATTGATCGAATCAACCCTCCCCATTAACTTACAGTTGCCCGGGGCCAAGCTTGGACTAGCTAACATTATGGTACTTGCCTGCCTGTATTTTTTATCTGGTAAGGACGCCTTTACCCTGATCATCTTAAAAACACTGTTAACAGCCATGATTTTAGGTACGTTCTCCAGTTTTTTATTTAGTTTTTTTGGTGCTGTATTTAGCTTCATCGTTATGTTCGGATTAATGAAGCTAACCGGAAAATCCTTTAGCCTGATCGGGATTAGTATTCTAGGTGGGGTGGCACATAATATTGGGCAGTTAACTGCGGCTGTACTTATTTTTCAGACAAGCAAAATATTTTATTATCTGCCAGCCTTACTCATAACAGGAATTCTTACCGGAGTATTTATTGGTATTGCTGTCCGTTATTTAATTCGTTCTTTATCCAAGATGGCTTTATTTCAGCCTTACGTTCCAGTCGACTAAGAATCAGTACATCCGAAAGCAGGTGAAGGCGTTGTCCCAGCAACCATTGATTCAGCTTGAATCGGTTTCGTTTCAATTTCCAAATCAGCCTCCGCTTCTCACAGATATTTCTTTGCAAATCAAGCAAGGGGAACGCGTCGCCATCGTAGGGCATAACGGGTGTGGAAAGTCCACTTTAGTTAAATTGCTGAATGGTCTGCTTCGACATACGCAAGGAGAAATTAGTGTGGGAGGGCAAGCTTTATCGGATGACAGCTTGCCGAGTATTCGCCGGCAGATTGGCATGGTCTTTCAAAATCCTGAAAATCAATTTGTTGGAACAACCGTTGCTGATGATATTCTGTTTGGTTTAGAAAATATGTGCTTGGAACGCTCTGTTATGCACGATAGATTAACCCACTACGCTGAAAAATTACATATTACGCCTTTTTTACATAAACATCCAGATGAGCTATCTGGTGGACAAAAACAACGAGTGGCGATCGCCTCCATACTTGCCATGCAGCCCGGGATCATCATTTTTGACGAGGCTACCTCAATGCTTGATGAAACAGCGAAAAACCAGATCGGAAAATTAATCGATGAATTACATTTAGAAGGCGCTTACACAAGCTTGTCCATCACCCATGATGCAGAAGAAATCTTAGCGGCTGATCGAGTAATAGCTCTATCTGGTGGGAGATTACTGGCTGACACTACACCCCTTGAATTATTTTCCCAACCAGATTGGATTGCTGCTTGCCATCTCGATTTGCCTTTTACTTTGGCAGTAAGTCAGTTGATTCATGATTTACATCCAGAAATACCTGTTCATTCAGACGAACAAGCTTTGATGGAGGACTTATGGCGATTCACTTTCATGAAGTAACCTACTCGTATCAACTTGGAAATTTGTTTCAGGAAACTGCTTTGGACAATATCGATGTAGGATTTCCTAGCGGCTCGTTTACAGCCATTATCGGGCCTAGCGGCTGTGGAAAATCAACCTTATTACAGCATATGAATGGCATTTTATTACCCACGAAGGGGCACGTTCACATTCTTGATCATGTAATTACCCCGCACCGTTCGAAAAAAGGGATTCGCCAGCTTCGGCAACGCGTTGGACTTATTTTTCAATTTCCAGAGCATCAAATGTTTGCTGATTCAGTAGAGAAGGAAATTGTGTTTGGCCCCAAAAACTACGGGGCTTCCCCCTCACAAGCAAGAGCATTAGCAGTTCAGGCTCTACATCAAGTGAATTTAGATACAGAGCTTTTAGATAAGAATCCGTTTCAATTAAGCGGTGGTCAAATGCGTAAAGTCGCTATTGCCTCTATACTCGCTATGAACCCGGACATCCTTGTATTAGATGAGCCAACCGCTACCTTGGATTGTAAAAGTCGGCATGAGCTTCTACAGCTTTTGCATCATCTATGTAAACAGGAGCACAAGACCGTTATCATGGTAACTCATCGATTGGAGGAAGTTCTATCTTACTGCGACCGGGTGGTCATTATGCAGGAGGGCAAAGTTGCCTTTCAAGGTGAGACACATGAGTTACGTGAGCAAACAGATATTTTGGCCACACTCGGGATTACGATTCCTGCTCAGCTTCGTTTTCAGCACGCTTTTCGCCAAAGATTTCCCGAACTCCCGTTACCTACAGATCAATCCGTACAGGGCTGGGCTAGGTATCTTGGGGAACGTAAGATGTATCTTCGGGAAGATAAGAAACAACAAGCGGGTGATCCATCATGTTAAACAAAGTGATGTTTGGACGCTACATTGACACAAATAGCTGGCTTCATCGCTTAGACCCGCGTTCCAAGCTACTCGGGATGTTTCTGTTTGTTCTTTTAATTATGATGACTAATTCCTTACTTGCAAGCATAGCTGTTTTTCTATTCGCTATAGGCATTATGGCAAGTAGTCGAATACCTTTTGGCTTTTTCGTAAAAGCTGTCAAACCGTTACGGTTTCTCATTTTATTCTTATTTTTGTTCCAGCTTTTCTTTATAAAGGAAGGGCACTTTTTGCTATCCATCGGCCCATTTTCTTTTTATGCGGAAGGAGTACGCCTTGCCTGTATGACAGCTTGGCGCATGATCTTATTACTCGCATTCACCTCTTTATTAACCTTTACAACCAAACCTTTATCGTTAGCAAAAGGGGTGGAAGGAATTTTACAGCCCTTTCGTTTTACTGGCATCTCGCCTGAAAAACTAGGGTTAATGATCAGCATTTCTCTGCGCTTTATCCCAACCATTTTTGAAGAAACACAGAAAATCATGAAAGCTCAGGCTTCCCGTGGTGCCGATGTAGCCGATTTGCCTTGGCGTGAAAAAGGCAAAATGCTCTTATCGCTGTTGGTGCCTGTTACCGTAAGCTCATTTCGCCGAGCAGAAGACCTGGTCTATTCGATGGAAGCTCGCGGGTATGTGCTAGGCGCTCCTCGAATCCCGTATGAAATGTTGAAGTGGAAGCGCCAAGATTCGATCTTTTTAGGTTTGTTGCTGGCAATAAATATCCTTGTAGGATTCATTTTAAATGATTGTGGAGGTCTTACCTATGGCTCGTTATTTTAATGGCAAAGAAATTGAATTATTAGCACCTGCTGGAACATTTGAGATTTTTACAACAATTGTAGAAACCAATTGCGATGCGATCTATTGCGGCGGACCCGTCCTTAATATGCGAATGATGCGTAAAGGCTATAACCTGACTCATGAGGAATTGGAGCGAGCTATCCAAATCGCCCATGAAAAGGGGAAGCGTGTTTATATTACGGTAAATAATTTATTTGACGAGGCTGATCTGGAAGAAGCGAAAACATATCTACGCTTTCTCGACAGCATTCGCCCAGATGCTCTCATTGTTCAGGATATGGCCATTTTCCCATTAATTCAGGAACAAGAGCTAACAGTACCTCTCCACTCCTCTGTCATGATGAATGTACACAATTTAGAAATGATCAAAGCCTTACAAACATTGGGTGTAACACGTATCGTTGCATCCCGTGAAATGGATTTGCAAACAGCTAAACAGCTACAAGCCTTGACCAAAATGGAATTTGAATACTTTGTGCATGGAGATATGTGTACGGTTCATGGTGCGAACTGCTTATTCAGCTCAATGCTATTTGGTAACAGCAGTAACCGTGGACGGTGTATGAAGCCTTGCCGGTGGGACTACCGCGTGAAGAAGGATGGCTATGTCTACCCAACAGAATATCCCCTAGCAGCTAAGGATATGTACATGTACGAGCATATACCAGAGTTAATTGAAGCTGGAATTACTTCATTTAAAATGGAAGGTCGCATGCGAGACGCGGAATTTCTAGTTACGCTAATCAACAGCTACGGCGATGCTATTGATCGTTACATCCAAGATCCAATCGGGTTTGATCGTTGCAAAGATAAACAAAGCTTATTTGAAAATCGTAAACGGGACTTTAGTACAGGATATGCCTTTGGTACGCCTGGACTTGCTTACATTAATCAACGCTACGAGGGTACGGGTAAATTTTATAGCACGGGAAAAGTCTTTAGTACACCAACAGAAGAACGCGAAATTCGTGATCAACGCATAGAAGCACTACAAAACGCTTTCCAAGAATATCAGTACCCATCATCCTCTGCAAAAGCAAAGGGAGAATTATGTGTTCGTGTAAACAATCAGGAGCAGGCGGAAATGGCGATCGCTGAGGGAGTGGAGCACATCTATTTAGCTGGAGATGTTTTCTTGCCTGATCTGCCATTTACGAAAGAACAGATAAAACACCTTGTAGCTATAAAAGGCGACAGCAAGATTTACTTGGGTATGCCACGCATGATGTTTGGTCTGCAATTTGATCAATACAATCATTTCTTATCTACATTAGATGTAGAAATAGACGGGCTTGTAGCTACGAATATTGGAGCTATGTATACATATAAACCATATCATCTGCCAATGATTGGAGACTTATCACTTAACCTGTATAACCATAAAGCAATTGAACTTTATCAACAATTCGGATTGACACGTGCATTCGCTTCCATTGAGCTGAAGCAGAAAAACCTAGCCGAGCTCATTTTGCATTCACCATTGCCTGTTGAAGTATTAGTGCATGGCACCCCTGTTGTGATGTACCTAGAGCACGATCTATATGCAAATACCCGTGTGCTGGAGCCAATTGCCCAAGAGGATAACAAACATGTGGATAACAAATATCTCGTTTTATTAACAGATAAAGGCGAAAATCCTGTGTATTGCGATCAGTTTGGACGAAATCATTTGACCACAGCAAAGGAGCTTTGTCTCCTGCCCCTAGTAAAAGACTTACTGGCTGTTGGTGTTAGTCATTTCCGTATTGAGGGCGCTAGCTATACGACTGAGCAATTACAAAGCATTATCCGTATGTATCGGGAGGCTTTACAGCAGCCACAACGATCTATGCATATCTACGAAAGAGCAATTCCTGTCCATGCAGGATATACGCTTGGCACCCTATCCTTTGACTAAACCATTTATAAAAAGGAGCAAAAAGATATGACTACGTACTTAGGCCCATCTGGCATTTTAGATAAGCGCAAAGAATATTTCTATCCGTGCACCGCTCATTTCTATGAAAGACCCCCTCAGCTAGTACGAGGTGACATGCAATATTTATACGACAGCACCGGCAAAGCGTATACAGACTTTTTCTCTGGGGTGTCCGTAGTCGCATGCGGCCATTGCAATCCGGCAATTACGGCGGCAACGATCAAGCAACTGGAAACATTACAGCATACATGCACCATCTATTTAACGGAACCAAATGTAGCGCTGGCTGAAAAAATGGCAAGCGTCCTGCCTGGAAATATGAAGCGAACCTTCTTTGTAAACAGTGGTTCGGAAGCAAATGAGGCTGCTTTAACACTCGCTCGTCTCGCTACTGGCAAAAAGGAATTTATCGCATTGGAATATGGCTTACATGGCCGGACATTCTTAACCATGAGCGTAACCGGCATACCCATGTGGCGTTCTGACAACTATTTAGAGGAAGGAGTCAGTTTTATTCCTCGCCCTTATGATCCTAATCTGAATGAACAAGAAGCAGTAGAACGTTCTCTATCAGCTCTGCGGAAGGTGCTGGAGGAAAAAGGAGATCGCATCGCTGCCATGATTGTAGAACCTATGCAAGGCAATGGCGGTATTGTTCCTGCCCCGCTCTCTTACTTCACGGAGGTAAAGAAGCTATTGGAGAAGCACCATGTCCTGTTGATCGCAGATGAAATACAAACTGGGTTTGGCCGTACAGGCAAAATGTTCGCCATTGATCATTACGGCATTGTTCCAGATATCTTAACTATGGCAAAAGCGTTAGGGAATGGCGTGCCAATTGCCGCTTTTGCCACAACTGACGAAATTGCGGCTCATTATAACCGCCCTTCTGCTTCAACGCTTGGAGGCAATCCCGTTTCGTCTATGACGGCTCTCGCTGTCCTCTCCTATATTGAGAACGAACAACTAATAGCTCGTGCAGAACAGCTTGGTAAGCAGTTAAAAGAAGGGTTGCTTTTCATTCAGACAGCTTATCGAGCAGCTATTACGGATGTCCGCGGTCTTGGCCTGATGATCGGTATGGAGCTTTATGCCAATGAACCTGAGAAAGCAGCTCCTCTTGTTGATTCCATTTTAGAGGAAATGAAAGATCGTGGCTTTATCATTGGAAAGAATGGTGTAAATCGTAACGTAATCGCCTTCCAGCCTCCCCTAGTCATCACCGAACAAGATATTACAAACATGCTGGAGGCATTAGCAGACACCCTCAAACGATTACTCTAATACCTAAACTTACTGGAGGAGCATACTGTGGCATACGATAATTTACGCGCGTTTATAAAAGACCTACAGGATCAGGGGGAGCTTCACACGATTGACACTCAAGTGGATAGTTATTTAGAAATTACGGAGATTACTGACCGTATTTCCAAACAGTATGGCAAGGCTTTATTGTTCACCAACGTAAAAAATTCTCCGTACCCAGTGTTAATTAACAGCATGGGGACGGATAAACGTATGAACATGGCTTTAGGCGTGCAGGATTATGATCAGGTTGCAGAAGAAATGCAAAATTTCATGGATTTGGCTAATTACAAGGGGTTATGGAATCAGCTCAAAATGGCCCCTGACCTATACAAGCTATCCAAAATTTTTCCTAAAAAAGTAGCATCTGCTCCTTGCCAGGAGGTAATAGAGGAACCTGACCTGACACAGCTTCCCGTTCTTCATTGTTGGCCAAAGGACGCAGGTCGATTCGTTACACTACCATTGGTAATTACGAAGGACCCTGAAACAGGACAACAAAACATGGGGATGTACCGTCTTCAGGTTTATGATAAAAACACGACAGGTATGCATTGGCATTTACACAAGGACGGCAAAGAAATCTATGAAAAATATCGCAGATTAGGGTATAAACGCATGCCTGTATCAGTCGCACTCGGTGGGGACCCGGCATTAATCTACTCGGCTACCGCTCCTTTGCCAAAGATGATTGATGAAATGCTATTTGCTGGTTATCTGCGCAAGAAACCGATCGAGGTTGTGAAATGCATAACAAATGAGCTATATGTTCCTGCAGAAGCCGAATTTATTTTGGAAGGCTATGTGGAATTAGATGAAAGGCGCTTGGAAGGCCCTTTTGGTGATCACACGGGCTACTATTCACTAGCGGACATGTATCCAGTCTTTCACGTGGAGAAGGTGACACGCCGTACCTCGCCGATCTACCCCACGACAATTGTGGGTCAACCACCTATGGAGGATTGCTATATAGGAAAAGCTACAGAGCGTGTATTTTTGCCATTAATGAAATTGATGCTACCAGAAATCGTGGATATGCATTTACCATTTGAGGGAGTGTTTCATAACTGCGCTATTGTTTCAATCAAAAAAGCATTCCCGAAACACGCTCAAAAAGTCATGTATGGCTTGTGGGGCATGGGGCAGATGATGTACACCAAAATGATTATCATAGTAGATGAAAATATAGACCCTCACGATGTTTCCAAAGTAATGTGGAAAGTGTTTAACAATATCGATCCTAAAAGAGACCTTGTCATAACAGAGGGCCCTCTGGATGCTCTCGATCACTCTTCTCCAACCGCTTACTATGGTCACCGTCTTGGTATCGACGCTACTAAGAAATGGCCAAGTGAAGGTCATACACGCGAATGGCCCGATGATATAGAGATGTCTGACGAAGTGAAGAGCATGGTCGATGCGAAATGGAGGGAGTATGGTTTTGAAAACGATCCTTCATAAAACCCGCATGTTCGGAGAGCTTGTTATGTTCTCCCACACATTGTTCTCGCTCCCCTTTGCCATCATTGCAATGGTATGGGCAGCCGAGGGACTGGCCCCCGCTCAGGTATTGATTTGGTCGTTGGTGGCATTGGTAGCGGCGCGAAATGGAGCTAATGCCTTTAACCGTCTCGTGGATCAAGAATTTGATGGCAAAAACCCACGCACAAGCCATCGCCATCTGCCACAACGCTTGTTACACGAAAAAGAAGTGATCACTTTTATTCTCATAAACTATGCAGTCTTTATTTTTGCTTCTTCTATGTTAAATCCGTTGTGTCTGCTATTGTCGCCCGTAGCCATTTTATTGATCTCTTCTTATTCTTACACGAAACGCTTTACGTGGCTGAGCCACTTATATTTAGGCTTTACCATCGCATCTGCTCCCATTGGGGCTTGGTTTGCAGTAACCGGTGAGATTGCATTTGTACCATTTGTACTGGGGACCATCGTGATGCTATGGATTGCTGGCTTTGACATCATTTACGCTACGCAGGATATTGAATTTGACCGCAAGGAAGGGCTATGGTCTATTCCAAGCTATTTTGGACTGCAAACAGCACTGTGGATCGCACGAGGCCTACATTTCATCATGATTCTACTGCTGTTATTCCTATTTTTCTATCAAAATTTGGGCTTTGTTTACCTAGTGGGCTTAACAATCTCGACCGTACTGCTTTTAACCGAGCATAAAATAATCAAACCTGCTAATCGAAGCCTCATGAAAGTGGCCTCCTATAAACTGAATCAAGTAATTAGTATGGTTATTTTGATCTGCACCTTAGTTGATTTTTACATGATGAGCTAATTTATTGAAAACTCTCAGGGGGATTGCGGTGCTCTTTTTAGATGTCAAGGTAGGAAAGGGAACCACTAAACGGCCTCCAGAGAGTTTTTAATCTTCTCCTCTACCTCCTCTATTGATCTTTCCGAATTTTTTAAAAGATATTTTTAGAGAACAATTACATAATTTTATTCGCATTTACATAATTATACATTTAAGTTAGAATGTTAAGAAATATCATGTTTTATTAATTTCGGGAAGGAGAATTACTTAACATGGCTGAAAGTTTAACTTTCACAACGCTGGGGGAACTGGTAAAGGAAAAAAGAAAAGAGTTAGGTGTAAGTTTGTCGGAAGTTTCCAGAATAACTGGTATCAGTAAGGGAGTTATTTCAAAAATTGAAAATGGTGAGACTAAGCGCCCAGAGTTACGAACTTTAAAACCAATCGCAGATGTTTTAAACATTCCTTATGAGGAAATAATTGAAGGGTATATAAAAGTTGAACACCGATTCGGAATATTACATGACTTTTTAATGGAAGTCGCTGAAATTTCTAAACCTGATTTAATGGAGAAAGTTGCAGTAAAGTTCCTTGAGAATTCAAAAAAGGATTCTGTTGAATCATTAGAAGTTTTATTTAGAATAACCGAAACTTTCCGGAAAAAGGATATCATGATAACCCTTTATAATATCATAATCAGATATGCTAGAGCGCATGGGGAGTCGCAATACATAGCCAAAGGATTATATCAAAAGTATATGATCGAGAGAGAAGAGCTTAAACATTTAGAGGAATCGTTCAAAGTTGGGGAAGAGGTTTTGCATTATGCGGATTTTCTTTCCCATGAAGAAAAAATTACTCTCTACTATAGAATGGCACTTCACGCACATAATATTAAAAAGTACGACAAATGTGTAGAGTTAGGTAAAATAGGTCATGCCAAAGACTCAACAAACAATGAGCTAAAAGAAAGAGTTGCTCTAGCGATTTGTAATTCATATTTCTATACAAATAAATTTGAAGAAATGAAAAAACATCTCCAAATTTATGAACAATTAGGCTATCAATTTATCTTGAAGCGAATAAAGTATTTGCGTGCAATTATTCTCGCAAAAACCGGACAATATCAGGAAGCAGTTCCATTATTGAGAGAATGTGTAGAAGAAGCAAAAGACAACAATCGTTTGCACAGAGTTAATCAACTAGTGGAGGTGCTACTCAGTATCAATGATGTAAATTCAGTTCAGGAGATTGTAGAACGAGAGGAGAAAAATTTTTCACTTGACTTTAATAATGTTTATCACTTATCCGAACTGGGGAAATATTTCAAGAATAAAGGTTCGCTTCTTGTAGGTCGTGGCTTGTTTGATGAGGGTATGGAATCCTATCTTCAAGGTATGAATTATTTCAGTAAAATAAATGCTCTAAATGATATCGTTGAATGTGCCGAAGATATTCATACCCATCATTGTGAACAAGGCAAAGAAATGAATTTAGGACTTCTTAAAGAAATGCAGGAAGTGTATAATATAGTAAATAATGGTGATGAAAGGGGAGGTAAAAATGAAGAAACGTTTAACTGTACTGATGACTGCTTCACTGGTATTATGTAGCTCTCTTTTCGCTGTCGCAATTTTCAGTAACTCAGAAGATCATGTAGTCTACAGTAGTATCAAGGTATATACTGATAATCCTGGTCATTAACTTTTAAGGCTTAAAGAACACTGTCAGCAGTGTTCTTTTTTTGGGCTATTTTGTCGAAATATATCGAACGTTTCACTTTCGTCATTTTGAGGTAGTTTCTGCAACTTATGGTAAATTAATACACAAGATAAAAGGAGGTGTGATTGTTATTACCTTTTGCTTTATGATGATACAAAAGGGCGTTCCCACTGTCGCTAAACTTACGGGAACACCCCCACCTTGAGCAACAAAAAATGTTACTCAAGAACATTTTAACACTCACTTACAGAATATGAAATCAGAAAATTCCCAATGGAAAATGATTTACAGAAGCTCATTGAAGTCCTACGCCAAGAATTAGCAATATTGTATTTCAAAAAAGGCTCGTTAGTAGACCCATCCGTACTAACTGAACCAACAACTAGATGAATATATCGTTCTTTCAGAACCTAGAAGACGCTAGTTGGTCGATCTGAATAAGGCTGTACGGGAAACTTTACAAAGCCCAGTAGGGGTAATAATTATAAAGCCGTTTTTCAGCTATTCATTGAGGACAACTAGAATTTCCAATACGCACGCTGAATTTCACAAGATGATAAATTGAATATTTGTAATTTTTCAATTAGTTTGGTATATTGTAGAAGGAGTGTTATGTATGAAAAAGGAAATATTAACTGGAGTATTATCTGTAGCCATGCTATCAATGGGTATCGTTCCAGCAGTAGCTTCAAATAACACTGACTCTAACCTGTCGATCGAGCAAGAAAAACAATATGTTCAAGTGAAGATGGACAAAGAAGGTCTCTCATTGTTAGCAGGTATAAAAGTTGACATGGGGCAATATGTCTCCTTAGGTAAAGACAATTTACTACATCTCGATCCTAAAGCTAAAGAACTAATTGGTGAGGAAGCGTATAGTATTTTCGAACGTGGTGTTGAAAACATCAATAACGCTTTAACTAGCGGAGACTATCAGATACAAAATAACCAATTAGTAAAAACCGACTTAGTACATCCTCAATTTAGTCACGAAGAATTTTGGTGGGGAATATCACTGCAATACAACAATAGAGAAACAAAAGAACTCGCATCTTTGTGTGAAGAATATTCCACCGATTGGGCATTAGCGTCAGCAATCGCTGGACTCGTCCCGGGTGGACAAAGCGCCGCTATTGCTGGAGCTATTATGTCATGGGGAAATGCAAAGTTCGCAAAGAAACTTAATAGTAAAAATGAAGGTAGAGGTGTAAACGTCGATATAGCTTGGCTACCAGTAGTTATATCGATCTATGGTAGATAGTAATTACTTAAAGAGATAGCTGGAGGGAGAGAATATACTATGGCATCTTTTTTTACAGCTGTCGTCTTGTTTATTTTATTAGGTTACTTATATTTCAATTCTGAAGTAACCCCAATAAATCCAATGTTACTAATCTTATTAGGAATATCAGCTTTAGTAAATGTGTATCGTGGGTTTAAAGAAATAAAGAAAAAATCGTAGGAAATTAAAATACGATTTACAGATCGTGTCCCGATAGTAACTTTTAAATAGACAAACGTCAGAGTCTCTTGTATTCTGACGTTTGTCTTGTTATTTGGATTTAAGTTACACTTTTATTCACAAACTACATTACTTATTCTGCGGTTCCTACCCACTTGCAACCCTTACCCCATCTGCCAGCTCCCCATGATATTAGATGCAGAATCCCATTACCAACTGTCCGTTGTTCCATTAAAGGAGCCTTGTCCCTTCTGATCATTTAGTTCGTAAAATTGTTTTATATATGAACTTGAAAAGACAAATACTCGAAAGATAATGGGAGACCGAGTGTCGCCCCTGTTGTGCTAATAAAGACGTATTTATTCAATATTTATTTGAATAAGCTCTATGCGTCAGCCAATCCCTCATTACAAGCATATTACAATGGTGCTGATATCAATTTTAGGGATCAAAATCCAACTGCTGCTATAGGCGGATACGCTCCTTATGATATTTATGATACAGATGAGTTAAGTCGTATCTTAAAACAAGGTTCCTGGTAGAAAAAAAAGAGACCGTAATAGGTTATATGCGGTCTCTTTTTCCTCATATGAAATTAGTGCTAATTAAAAAGGAAAGAAGGAATACCAAAGATGGTTATTTTTAAAAAAGTTTGGTTTTGGCTGGGAATTTTAAGTATTATAGTCTGTTTAAACGATTTTTATGGAAATGACCAAAAACATATATTATTAATTGGATTGAACCCTCTTCTAGATTATATGATCTATAAGGAATCATTTCGTGATTGGATAATAAATGATAATCAAATTGAAGGAAAAATTTTATTGGGAGGGTATGTTATACATTTTGTATCATACATCCTACTTGGAATCATCATTGATCTGTTATTTTTCTTTAATAAACAAAAGAAGTAAAATGGTATACAACACGAAGAAAATACTAGTCTTGTAGCTATCACATCTTCCGTTTCCCAAAATACGCAATCAGCACACTCAAATCCTTATGTGCCACAAACTCAGTTAACTCCCCGACAATTTTCATCGCATTTTGCAAATACTGATCTGCTAGTTGGTCTGCTCTTTCTAAAATGTCGCTATCACGAATCAGCTTGACCACATTTTGTATTTCTCTCGGTGTGGATCGCTCATGGAGCTGGCGTACACACTTGCTCAAGCACTCGTCCTGCAACGCATACATAACTGGTAACGTAATATTGCCATTAGCTAAATCGCTGCCTGCTGGCTTTCCTAGCGCTTCTGATGTCTCTGTAAAATCTAACACATCATCGCGAATCTGAAAGGCCATACCTAAATCATCACCGAATTGCGCCAATTTAGCTGTTACTTCTGGGGTTGCATGTCCCAGCTTTGCTCCAATCTCTAGACAGGTTGCCATCAACACGGCTGTTTTATTGCGCGTTTTGCTTAAATAGGCATCCATGGATAAATCAAAATTAAATCGGTTTGCCATCTGTTGATATTCGCCTAAACAAAGTCGCGAGGTTAATAGACCAGTAATCTCTTCCCGATACGGGTGTCTATCATCCTCCATTTTGCTCAATAGCTCAGCTACTCGCGTCATCATATAATTAGCCGTATGAATTGCTGTGGGGATGTCAGTAAGCACATGCAATGTTGGTTTTCCACGTCTCGTATCTGCTTGATCAATCACATCATCGTGGATTAGTGAAGCTACATGGATAAATTCTGTCACAGCTGCCATCTGCAATACTTTTTGTGGGTCTGCCATTCTACCAAAACGGCTGCCGACCATTACCATCATGGGGCGTAATCGTTTCCCCCCTGCTAAAATCATACGACTTATATTGCCAGCGATGGATGAAAGCATGGGCAAACTCATATCCGTCCGAACTATGCGCAGCATCTCTTTATCAATCATGTCTAGATTAATGTGCAATTGGTCAGCTAACTTCATAAGTCACCTGCTGCTCTGTTTTTGTCAGGAATTTTTCTATGCGTTGAAAGAGAATACGTTCTATTGATTTACCTTGGATCAAACGGATTTGAATTTGCTTTAGAATAGGAGCCAAAAAATTCACGAAATCCTTTTCTCCATGCTTACATGCATATTCATAATAAAAGCTTTGCAGATAATCACCATCTAAAATATCCTTTGTCAAACAAGGATTGTCGAATGTCAGCTTTTTATGCTTGCGAAAAGCAGCCTGCAACAGGACATAGCACCCAAATATATGCTCTTTGCGTGCAGATGAAAGCTCAAATGAATCAAGCAGATGTCCCATCTCCTCCAACAGCCGCCTATCTACTTCAAGCGTGATGCCAGCTTGTGGTGACATTTGCTTCTCTAGCTTCTGCAATGATTCCCGAATTCCATTCATCTCTCTCATCCCCTACTCACGCTTTTCTTTTTCGTATCCCTCTATCTAATGGGTCTATATGTGGAAAGAAGGGGAATGTACAATTCACAGCACATTCCCCCATTCCATGATATAGCTATCTTGTTATACAATTAGTCTACGTATAAATACCAACGTTTGACGAACGGGATTTTTTTCCACACTTTTTTTAGTTGCGGTAATACATAGTAGTCCAGGCCTAATGTGCTTCCAGAACCACCAATGAGGGCAATACCTCCTCCAAGGTACCAAAGCATCTCATATGGAGCCATTCCCGAAGACCAAATCATTAAACCCATACAGACTGTAGCTATGGAAGATATAGCTGTGAATAAACCGATGATTAACAATACGCCAAATATTACTTCAGCGAAGACCATCATCGTTTGGAACACAGAGGCTAATGCTGTATAGCTTCCATCTGCATTGTAGAAGAACATATCCATTGAGCCTTTTACCATACTGTCAATAAACCCAGGTACGGGGAGTGCCTGTACCGCTTCTTTCGCTGTAGCGACTGCTGAAGCAGCCGAAGAAGTATCTACCGTTTGGGCCACATCCTGTACGGCTTGTGAGGCTGACGTAATTCCGTCAACCGCTTTTGGAGATGGCGGTATTAAGAAGATGTTAGTAGGGTCCTTTAGCACTTTGTTCATTTTCGCTAAGCCCTCTGACAACCACATGGAGCCGACCAAAACACGTAAAGGTACTAACCAGAAGTTAGGGGATCGTTTACTAAAATGCCCGCCTAAGAAACTGCGTCTATTATTAACATGGAAAATTTCATGCATGAGATAAGACCAAACTTTATTAAAACCACAAATTTGAACCAGATATACCATGTTGATAAAGTGCTTAACAAACATTGCCATGAAGCCGCTCATCAAGAACATTTTTCCTGGCACTCCTACACTAGCTACACCATAGCGGCTACCGATACATACCATACAGCCATGGAATGTAGGCTTGTAGGACTTGTGTGTACCACCTTTCACATCTACATAGATGTTATGGGCAACGATTGGAGCTGAATGCTCAGCATTCTCTACCATTTGGGGTACAGGGCGCTCTTCACCTTCTGGAATAAAGAAAATGTTGTCCCCTACGACATACACATTGTTATGCTCAGGGCTCTGTAGCTTATCATTAACCACGATACGCTTGCGACCCTTTTGTTCTAATTCGACCTTTTCCAATAGGTCAGAGCCTTCGACACCTGCTGTCCAGACAACTGTTTTAGAGCGAAGCAATCCTCTCTCGCCCAACTCAACTCCATCTGGAGAAACACCCGTAATTTTACTTTTTGTAATAATGTTAACGTTTAGCTTATGTAAATGTCGCTCTGCCTTCTGAATGAGCTTGTCAGGCAAAATGGGTAAGATTTTTGGTGCCATATCAGCAACGTGTAGTTGTACTTCAGATGGCTCTATTGCGTAGGTTTTGCATAATTCATCTCGGAATTCCGCCAATTCCCCCACCATCTCAATGCCAGTAAAACCAGCACCGACTACCACAAAGCTCAACATATCCTGACGCTTTTGCTTATTCGTTTCTTTTGAAGCGTTAATAAACATACTGCGAATTTGCTCGCGTAGGTGAACAGCATCCTCGAAGGACCAAAGGGAAAACGCATTCTGCTCTGCACCAGGGATTCCAAAGAAGGATGGCTTACAGCCTGTCCCCATTACTAGGTAATCATATTCGTAGGTGCTATTCTCGGACACTAATTTTTTGCTAGCAAAGTCGATCGTGGAAATTTCATCAAGCACCACATCAACCTTCCGTTTTGCAAAAATCTTTTTCAGGTCAACTTTTATGGAGTCCTCTTCAACACGATTAGCCGCTACTTCATGTAATTCCGTTAGAAGAGTGTGGAATGGCTTACGGTCTATTAATGTAATCTGGACGTCGGTATCTTTTTTAAATTTGCTTGCCAGCTTTTTCGCTGTCAGGACACCACCGTAACCTCCGCCTAGTACAATTATTTTTTTCATAGCATGTCCTCTCATTTCCATAGATAATTACCCGTTGACGATTTTCACCAGCAATGGTAATCCCCCTATGCATAATTGCCTTATTTTTTCGCGTCTTTTAGAGCCTCTTCGGCTAATTTCACGAAATCGTTTACTTTAATAGATACACCTGAAACCGCATCTGTTTTGCCTTCATTATTTACTGTAATTGCCGCTGGGTCTTGTTTTTCAATTAGAGCCTGTTCTACTTTTGCTGCTTGCTCATGCCACTCAGCCTGTGCTTTTGCTTTTTCCTTCATGCCATACTTGCCTTCTTTAGACTGGGTTTTCTTGTCTGCTTCACCTTTTTCGTTGATTGCATTCCAGTTCGCGGCAACAATTTTACCATTTAGCACAGTAAAGTCCGCTGTATATTTCCAATCTTTTTCAAATTCTGGCTGTTCCGCATGGTATGCACCGTCTTTATAAGGACCTGGTTGTTGTGGACCTGCCGCTAATGCTTCCGTTACCAAAGCAGTAAAGTCATTTATCTTAATAGATACACCTGAAACGGCATCAGTTTTTCCCTCGTTATCCACTGTAATTGCTGCTGGATCTTGTTTTTCTATCAAGAATTTTTCTACTTTTTCGGCTTGTTCATGCCACTCAGCTTGAGCTTTTGCTTTTTCCTTCATGCCATATTTGCCATCTTTAGATACTGTTTTTTTATCTGGTCCCGCATCTTTACTGATCCCAGTCCAGTTCACATTGGTAATTTTTCCATCCTTTACATCCAGTACAACTGCATAGTTCCAATCCGCATCAGCATTTTTTTGTTGAGCGTAATACACGCCATCCGCCATTTTTTTATCCGTTGCATTAGCCGGGGCGGCTGTTTCTGTTTTCTTGTCAGGAGCAGGTTGTGTAGCAGCACCGCATCCTGCTAGCATAGAAACTGCTAATACACTTGCCATCATCAGTGAAAGTTTTTTCATTTTCTTTCTCCTCCCTTTTTCTCCACACGCATGTGAAAAATTACACAAATATCATTACGCCATCATTCTAACATTCCTAACTAAATAATCAAGACCTTTTATTTCCATTTTTATGTTAAATTAGGCTAAAAAACAGGCCTTTTTTTGACAATCTGGAGAACGATTTTGTTTATTCTAATCTACGAGATAAATGAATGAAAAATATGAATATTCCCAGCATGAAAACGCTTTAAAACGTCATACAATCTTCATATACAAAAAACCCGTCCTATAAAAAGACGAGTTTTCTCTATCATTTTGTATCAATTCAGCTGACGATTACCTATCAATAAGCCAGCTTTCATTCGATTCTCTATACTCATTAATTTTGCATAACAAAATCCGTCTCTGCCCATTCGCTCTCTTGAAACACGCGTAGAGTTTCATAGGCGGTATTGCGTTGAGCAGGAATTTTTCCCGCTTCACGGATTAACTCTAGGATTTTGTTTGTATTTACCTTGTAAGCACATTTCGCTGCTGATACAACATTCTCTTCCATCATAGTCGAGCCAAAATCATTAGCTCCATAAGACAAGGACAGTTTACCGATCTCAGGTCCCATTGTTACCCAGGAGGATTGAAAGTTAGGTATGTTATCCAGCATCAAACGGCTGATCGCCAATGTTTTTAGATACTCTTCTGGAGTGTTTTTCGTAGCTTTCATGTTGGTATTATCAGGCTGGAAGGTCCAGACAATAAATGCCTTAAATCCATTTGTCTCATCCTGAGCATCACGAATGCGCAGCAAAGATAACACTCGTTCTTCCATTTCTTCACCAAAACCGATAACCATCGTAGCCGTTCCAGGCAGACCTGCTCGGTGGGCTGCTTTTTGGATATCCACCCACTGCTCCCAGGTTCCTTTTAAACGCGAAATCTTTTTACGTGTCCGATTATCCAGAATTTCTCCGCCTGCTCCTGGCAAAGAATCTAGACCAGCTTCTTTTAGCTGTCTTAGGGCCTCTTCAACTGATACATTGGAGACCTCAGCCATTTTAGCTACCTCGGCTGTAGATAAAGAGTGCATCGTAATGGTCGGGAAGCGCTGTTTAATCTCGCGTAGCAATTCCGTAAAATAGGATAGTTTTAAATCAGGATTCGTACCACCCTGCATTAAAATTTCTGTTCCGCCAACATCAACTGTTTCTTGAATCTTTTCGAAAATTGTTTCTTTTGGAAGAACATAGCCTTCCTTCGAGCCAGGCGGGCGATAAAAGGCGCAAAAACGGCAATAGGTATCACAGACATTGGAATAGTTGATATTCCGTCCGATGACAAAGGTCGTGATCGGTTCAGGATGCCACTTTTGCATGATCTGATTCGCTGCATGACCTATTTTCTCAATTTCATCAGAAGCAAAAAGGGCTAAACCATCCTCTAATTGAAGTCGCTCGCCACGAAGAGCTTTGTCCAATATATGATCAATCAAGAGGAATTCCTCCTATCCTGTGCATATTCCACCTTTCATCCTATCATAAAATTAAATTCCTGCCTACGCTAGAAGTATAGTGCTATTCGTAGCCAATCTCTTCGTAAACTTCCGGTTCCCAATAAATGACACAGTTTGCTAGAGGTAAATTAATTTCACGTGCACCATTCGGCTGACCATTGAAGCGAATGATTTCCGTTACGGAGACACGATCCCCTCGTACTACAATTTCTCCTTTAAGCTCTTGACGCTTTCCATCTGGCGAATAGAAAATTATGACTCCAGAACCAATATCTTTCATATGCAATCCCTCGGAATTCTCAAAATTTTTATCTTAATAGTAGTAGAGAAGTTTGAGAACGTCAACTATCTGTGTAGATTGAGAAAAAACTGAATCCTTTTTGCCCAAGTGTGCGTATAACCTTGTAGCATGCTATAATATTGGTCGAACTTGTCATATCCCAGACTGGACGACCATACATCTAAATAAGTACGAATTTTGTTCGATCCTTGACTACAAGAAAAATCGACTTTATACATAAAGGAGACTACGATGCTTGACCAAATCAATGAAATCTTTCAGCAATACGGAGCGTGGGGATTATTTACACTCTCCTTTCTAGATTCAATCATCTTGCCGTTTCCCCCATTCTTTTTACAAATTGCAATGAGTCTATTGGAGCCTTCACTTGCTATTGAATATGCTCTCTTTGCTTTCATCGGCTCTCTACTGGGGGCACCATGCGGCTTTATTCTCGGTAAACTGTTTGGTAAACCGCTGATGGACAAAATCGTTCCGGAAAAATGGATCAGTCTCGCTACAGAACAAATGACTAAAAACGGTGATGCTGCCATTATCATTGGCTCATTTACACCTATTCCTTTTAAGGTATTTACCATCCTATCTGGTGTACTCGGCTTCTCCTTCAAAAAACTAATGGTTTATGCTGTTATTGGTCGAGGTTTTAAATTTTTTCTCATCGGTTTAATCTTCCATTTATATGGAAAGCAAGCAAAATTGTTAATTGATGAGTATATGGATGTTTCTCTTTTAATTGTAGCTGTTCTACTTGCCGTAGGCTGGCTGATCTTTATGCAAATAAGAAAGCGACGTGCTGCTAAAAAGTAAAGGTTTTAATCGCTATCCTGGCCCTTGAGGCTCCTACATTCAAAGTAGAGTCCTTTGGTCGAGATGACTTTTTGTTCAGCGATGATTGTAAAATACGAAACTCTCAAACAATAAGACAAACAATAAGAACCACACCAAAAAGGGCTATCCATCTTCTACGATGTACGATAGCCCTTTTTATATCAACTCTATGCTTTTTAGCTTTGCTGCTCTAGCAATTCCTTCGCATCTACAGACTCATAGCCCAATGCTTGTGCAACAGCCTGATATGTTACATGTCCATTCAATGTATTTATACCTTTTAGTAATGCAGGGTTTTCTAAGCATGCCTTTTGATAGCCTTTATTGGCGATTTGCACCGCATATGGAACCGTCACGTTTGTCAAAGCAAACGTAGATGTGCGTGGAACAGCGCCAGGCATATTAGCCACCGCATAATGCACTACACCATGTTTTTCATACGTTGGGTTATCATGAGTAGTGATACGATCGGTTGTTTCAAAAATACCGCCTTGGTCAATCGCAATATCTACTAGAACCGAGCCTGGTTGCATGGATTTAACCATTTCCTCTGAAACCAATTTTGGTGCTTTTGCTCCTGGAATAAGAACAGCCCCAATCACTAGATCAGATTCCTGTACGGCATGTGCAATATTAAAGGGATTGGACATCAGGGTTTTTACGCTATGTCCAAAAATATCTTCTATTTGACGCAAGCGATCAGGATTTAGGTCGATAATGGTAACATCAGCACCTAAACCTACTGCCATTTTCGCCGCATTAGTACCGGCTACTCCTCCGCCAACAATGGTTACTTT
Organism: Brevibacillus laterosporus LMG 15441; assembly: GCF_000219535.2. Taxonomy (NCBI): domain Bacteria; kingdom Bacillati; phylum Bacillota; class Bacilli; order Caryophanales; family Paenibacillaceae; genus Brevibacillus; species Brevibacillus laterosporus. The sequence continues at coordinate 1,102,575 of NZ_CP007806.1, read as the reverse complement.
GCCACGTTGGACCCCTGGCACACCGCCGAGGAGAATACCTTTACCGCCTTCCTGTTTTTCCAGGAACTGAGCGCCGATTTGGGTAGACATGCGCCCTGCAACCTCTGACATAGGAGTTAACAACGGAAGTGAGCCATTGCTCAGTTGAACGGTTTCATAAGCGATCCCTATAACTTTATTATCAACTAACGCTTTCGTTAATTCTGGTTCTGGAGCTAAATGTAAGTATGTGAACAGAATAAGTCCTTCACGGAAATATTGATATTCGGAAGGCAATGGTTCCTTAACTTTCATAACCATGTCCATTCCCCAAGCTTCTTGTGCAGTCTGGACGATTTTAGCCCCAGCTGCTACAAATTGTTCATCAGTAAATCCAGAGCCAAACCCTGCGGATGTTTCGATGAAGATTTCATGTCCATTCTTCACCAAATTCATTGCTCCTGCTGGTGTCATAGCTACTCGATTTTCATTGTTTTTAATTTCCTTTGGAATACCGATGCGCATGTTTCGACCTCCTCAGTAAGTTAAACATAAATAGTTTCAAACAGTTCTGATGATTAATTCAAAAGTAGAAGCTTTATCCACGCATTGATTGTATCATGTAAGAACCGAAAATGAAAGCGCTTACAAAAAATCTATAAATTCACATTCTCCTAAGTTGTTTGATAGTTTTGAAGTATATAAAAAGAACAAGTCACCAGCTATCCCCTACTGGTGACTTGTTCTTATCTTTACATGAAAATATGATTTTTACCTATCAAATTACCTTTTTTTCTTAGATCCGTCCGAAGAGCCCACGTTCTCTAGCAAACTATGTTTCTTAGAGTAGACAAAATAGACAACCGTTCCGATGGCCACCCAGATTGCAAAATACATCCAGGTTGCTCCTGGAAGATTAATCATGAGGAACGCACAGAATACCATTGTTAAGATAGGAATGAACGGAACTAATGGAACCTTAAAGCCACGCTCCAAATTTGGATGCGTTTTACGAAGTACGATAACTGATAATGCAACCATAGCAAACGTGAGTAACGCACCGATATTTGCTAAATTAGATAGTTCCTTAATTTCTACAAATCCTGCAATTCCACCACTGAGTAATCCTGTTAGCCATGTAGAAAATACAGGTGTATCTGTTTTATTAACACTAGAGAAGCGTTTTGGAAGTAGCCCATCGCGACTCATCGCAAAGATTACACGAGTGCCAGCAAATACATAAGCAAAAATAACTGCCATAATACCAATAACGGCTCCTACAGCAACGATTCCCGCTACCGTATCCTGACCTACAATCTCCAGGACATACGCCATTGCTTCAGGTACATCTAAGTTCTTATAAGAAGTGATGCCTGTCATGATAAGACACACAATAACATAAAGGATCGTACAAACAACAAGTGATGAGATAATCCCTACTGGCAAAGCCTTTTGCGGGTTTTTACACTCCTCTGCAGAGGTTGATACTGCATCAAAGCCTAGGAACGCAAAGAATACCGCTGCTGCTCCAGCAAAAACTCCTTCAACGCCATACGGCAAGAATGGGTTCCAATTTTCAGGCTTAACATAAAATACACCTACAGCGATAAACAGTAAGATCACCAGTAGCTTTACTAATACCATGAAGTTGTTAAACTTCTTACTTTCTTTTGTTCCACGAGATAATACAAAAGTGATTAGTAAGACAATGATAACAGCCGGTAGATTAATAATTCCGCCACTCATCGGCGTACTGACCAACTGTTCAGGCAAACCCCAGCCAAAACCAGTCAGCAGATTATTAAAATAAGCAGACCATCCAACAGCAACTGCTGAAGTGGTAAGAAAATAAACAGATAATAATGTCCATCCCATCAGATGCGCTACAAATTCACCTAGTGTTGCATACGTATAGGTGTAAGCGCTTCCAGAAACCGGGATGGTCGAAGCAAATTCTGAGTAGCAAAAGGCAGCAAAACCACAAACAAGTGCAGCAATCATAAACGAAAGAATAACAGCAGGACCAGCATCTCTAGCTGCTACAATACCTGTAAGTACCATAACACCAGTTCCTAGCACTGCCCCAATGCCTAGTAAAGAAAGATCAAAGGATGTTAGTGTTTTGTTTAATGATTTGTTTTGACCTTGTTGCAATAAGTCAGTAACTGATTTTTTTCTCAAAAGATTGCTCATATTGCCCCCCCTTGATTGATAACTGTTTCCTTCACATAAGTATCCTACCACACAATATTCATTTTGTTCTATTTATAGATTTTTCTTAAAAATTCAAAAAAACTCGTTTTTTTATACTGTACAATCACCTATCGAAGAAAACACTTATATATTGAAAGAGGAGAGATAAAGGGGAGGTGAATGAATGGCTGTTATTAAGTACAACACCAGTGATCTTAACATGCTAGCTAGGCTACTTCGAGCAGAAGCTGAAGGAGAAGGACCTCTTGGAATGTTAATGGTTGGAAATGTTTCTGTTAACCGTGTCCTTGCCAACTGCTTAGATTTTAAAAACATACGAACCATCCCTCAAATGGTATATCAAAGTCCCGGCGGATATGAATCTGTTCAAAAACCGTATTTCTATCAAATGGCTAGAGAATCAGAGAAACGTTTGGCCAAACGCGTAATTAATGGAGAAAGGACACATCCTGCAAGCAACGGACTTTGGTTCTTTCGCCCGGTAGGTAGCTGCCCTCCCACTTGGTTCAACCAGAGAAACACAGGACGATTTAAGGCACATTGTTTCTTTGCACCAACCGTTCAGGATTGCCCTAGAGTTTATTAAAGAGGAGAGAAAAACCAGATGTATTATAATACTTATGCTCAGCAAGAATTCGAGCCCACTTCTTATTATCCACAATGCTATATGTATCCATGTTACCCTACTCCACAACAGCAGACACCATCCGCACAAATGGGTCCTACACAGGTAAGCCCTAACCTACAAATCCAGCAACAGCCCCAGCAACTCGTGCCTCCGAATGCAAATGGGAGCTTTATACCCGGTGGTCCCCTTCCAGTAGTCGAAGAATCATACGTAGAAAATATTTTACGTCTCAATCGAGGAAAAGTCGGTACCTTCTATATGACCTATGAAAATAACAGCGAATGGAATGCAAAAATTTTCCGCGGAGTCATCGAAACTGCTGGTCGAGATCATATCATCCTTAGTGATCCGCAAACCGGTATGCGTTATTTGCTTCTGATGCTAAACCTAAATTATGTTACCTTTGATGAAGAAATTAACTACATTCCACCAGTAAATCCATTTGCTCGTACACGTTAGTCCTTAGTCATTACCAAGAGAGATAACTCGTCCATGTACAAATAATCTGGTTCCCTATTATGAGTAGTGGAACAATATAAGCAACAAGCCTCCGCGTACACTTGAAAGTAAATCTGGAGGCTTGTTGCTTGCTTTTTGAATGGGTATGTTATTCTTTGCTTAGAAGCCCAAAATGGTTCGGAATAAGCTTGATGTCTCTCCACCTGGATAAATGATAAACAACAAAAAGTAGACAGCTATACCGGTAATCGCTGTACCGAACCAGATAATAGAAGTAACTGGCCCCCACTTGCGATGCTTAGCAAATTGCTTGGTAAAACCCAAATATAACGTTACCAATCCAAAAACGGCTGCTGTTGTAGCCAAGGTGATATGGAATATCAAAAAGATTTGGTAGTATAAGCGCAATTCATCCGGTCCGCCGAAATTCATATTTCCCACGAAAATCGTTCGAGACATATAAATAATGAAAAATGCTAGGGCAAACACGGATGCAACAATCATTGTTTTTTTATGGGCCTCAAATTTTCGTTTGGCTACTTGAACCCAACCGATTGCTACAAGGATTGCACTGATGGCAATAAAACTTGTACTAAGTGCAGGCAACAACGTTAGCACTCGATCACTTCCTCTTATTCTTTTTTAAAATTTATACTCGCCCACTAGTGGGAACGATAGTGAGTTCTTTTCGCTGTTCCATGGGTTCAAAGGATTCAAGCGGATCGATTTCATCAATACCCGTTGTCGGATTTTCCTCACGGTACCATTTAGAAAACACATGCCATAGCCCAACTCCATATGCTGTTTCCTGTACCATTTTCATCACAACACCACCCAATTGCTGATCATCGAGTATCGGTAGGATGGCAAACAATTGCGGTCCATAGCTATAAGATTCATAGACCAATTGGGAAGCAAATATGATTAACGCACAGGCCGGTGTCATAAGCACACCCGCTGCAAAGATATACCCCATTAGCTTGACGTTTTTAATCCGTTGTAACTCTGGAACTGGACAGATAATATGCCACCATATCATGAAGGCTGTAATTAATAACAGGAGCTTATAAGCAATATGAACTCCATGGTACTGCATCACGAAATCAAGTACAAGCGGAATATGATAAACAGAGAAAAATAAATTAAACATAAATAAAGATATCAACGGTTTTGTAAGACGATCAAACCAGCTTCTTACAAAAACCGGTTGTAGAACTGCTCTTATAAACCACACTGGCAGACCCAGCACAAAAAGTGGTGGGAAAATCATTACTAACAATGATTGCTGGGTCATATGCAAGGTAAACGACACATGCCCGTAAAAATAGAGTGGACTTCCCATCGCTACATATAAGGTAAGAAGAGCGATCATAAACGTAATCTGCTTTCCTACTGAAACAGGCTCTGCATTACTAAACCGTTTACGCCATGGGCCAATTAACATAAAATATGCCACACCAAGCAAGACAACAAAAGCTAAAAATTCAGGATTCCATAACTCCGCAAACTTCGGTTGATAACCATGCAAAAGTAAATGCTGTTCATGGGTACCCATCCATATCCCCCTCTCATGCGGAAGGTTTCTATTTTCTGATAAGTGGAAACATACATGTATATTATACTGAACCGATTTCGGACAAGCTAGCAACCAACTTGCTTTTTAGTAGGTTAGAATGGAAATGCATTCTCCCTGTTCACTTGTTTGCCATAATTTCTACAAAAGCACTAAAACAACCCAATTACTCAGTCTGGTTACTAGCAGAACAAGCTAGTCTTTACGAAAAAAGCGAGCTACTCAAGTAGCCCGCTTTTAACAGGATCGGGGCTAAGTCTTCACCTTTGTAGAATCAAAGTTGGACCTTCTCCCTTACCCTTATACCCAATACAGCGCCATGACAACGCATGTTACCATGATAAACGCCCCAGTAAAAATCGCCACCACTGGAAATAGATGACCTTTATCCTTTAAGTGCATCCACACGTATAATTGCACTAATGCCTGCACGGTACCTAACAGGATAATATAAGGATAAACGAAACCTTTTTTATCTGGCATGTAGATAACCGCCGCAAACGCTAATGCTGTTAATACAATGGACAAAATAAATGAAACGATATGTGGCTTCATGCTAGTGTTATGGGCATGGGAATGTTTTGAAGGTTGAGATGAATGATTGTGTTGATTCATCTTATGCTCCTCCTTGTCCAGACATGATACCCATTAGGTACACGACTGTGAAAATGAATACCCACACTACGTCAACGAAGTGCCAGTACAAGCTTGCAATATAGAACTTCGGTGCAGTAACCACTGTCAGACCCTTTTTCATAGCAGAAACCATCAGGGTTGCTATCCATGTAACCCCGAACAATACGTGCGCTCCATGGAATCCGACTAACGTGTAGAAAGCGGAACCATATGCACTACTAGTCATTGTATGACCTTCATGGTAATAGTGATAGAACTCATAAATTTCTAGCCCTAAGAACGCAAATCCTAGTACAACGGTTACAGCAAACCAGAACATCATCATTTTGAAGTTATGACGGTGCATTCCGATGATGGCAAATACACTCGTTAAAGAACTGGTCAATAGTAAAATTGTCGCCATAGCAACCAGTTCAACTTTAAAGATTTCATGCGGAGCTGGTCCTGATACATATTGATCTCTAAGAGCCAAATACGTGGCAAATAGAGAACCGAACAATACCATTTCTCCACCTAGGAAAAGCCAGAAGCCTAGTATTTTATTTCTGCCTTCAAGGGTTGCCTTTTCAGGCTCAGCAGGTAGAACACCATGATCCGTGTGTTGCATTACAGCCTACCCCCTTTTTCTGTTTCCTTAATCTCGTCTACTTCGATATGGAAACCATGGTCATCCTTAATGGAACGGGCAAACATGCAAAGGAAAAACAGCCCCAATCCTACGAAGACCAGCACATATTTGTGATAGATAAAACCAAATCCTGCAATAAACATCCCTACAGACATCAGGAATGGCAAAACAGATGGAGACGGCATATGAATCGGGCCAAGCGGTTCAGCCGGAGTCATTGCTTTGTTGCCTGCCATTTTCTCAACCCAGAAAGCATCAAGACCACGCACGCGAGGTGTTTGAGCAAAGTTATACTCAGGCGCTGGAGAAGGAATTGACCACTCAAGCGTACGACCATCCCATGGATCTGCCACAGCCTTTTTACCTTTTGCATTCGTGTAAATCACGTTAACAATAAACAACACGGTACCGACAGTCATAATGATGGCACCTACAGTGGAAATCAAGTTTCCTAATTCCAGCTGTTGACCTGGTAAGAAGGTGTATACACGACGCGGCATACCCATCAAGCCAAGGAAATGCTGAGGGAAGAATGTTAAATGGAAACCGATAAAGAATAGCCAGAAGTTCCATTTACCAATTGCTTCATTTAGTAATTTACCAAACATTTTTGGCCACCAGTAGTAGAAGGCTGCAAACAGCCCCAGCACCATACCACCAACAAGAACATAGTGGAAGTGAGCTACTACAAAGTAAGAGTCCTGATATTGATAGTCTGCTGGTGCTACAGAAAGCATAACCCCGGTCATACCGCCGATGGTAAATGTCGGAATAAAGCCTGTAGCGAACAGATTGGCTGTGGTAAAGCGAATTTGACCGCCCCACAGAGTGAATAGCCAGTTAAAGATTTTAATACCGGTAGGAACGGCAATCAGCATCGTCGCAATCGAGAAGAGCGAGTTAGCTACCGGACCCAAACCTACTGTAAACATATGGTGAACCCATACCATGAAGCCTAAGAAACCGATAACCATGGTCGCAAAAACCATAGCGGAGTATCCAAACAGACGTTTTTTCGCAAAGGTACTGATAACATCAGAGATCATACCAAATGCTGGGAGTATCAGGATGTAAACCTCTGGGTGACCAAAGATCCAGAACAAGTGCTGCCATAATAGTACGTTACCGCCGCCAGCTACTTCAAAGAACTGTGCTCCGAAAATTCGGTCAAACATCAATAGAACTAAACCTACAGTGATCGCTGGGAACGCGAACAAGATTAATGCAGAAGTAATAAATGCTGTCCAAGTAAACATCGGCATACGCATAAAGGTCATCCCTGGTGCGCGCATGTTAATGATTGTAACCAGGAAGTTAATCCCCCCGATTAATGTTCCCAAACCAGCTATCTGCAAACCTAGTACATAGAAGCTTACCCCAGCGGTCTGACTGTATGTGTTTGAAGATAATGGCACATACGCTGTCCAACCTACATCAGGTGCACCGCCCATGAACCAACTTACGTTAAGCAACAACCCACCAAAGAAGAACAGCCAGAAGCCTAGTGAGTTTACAAATGGAAATGCTACGTCACGCGCACCGATTTGTAGCGGTACGATTGCGTTCATGACAGCAAAAATCAATGGCATGGCAGCTAGGAAGATCATAGTGGTACCATGCATCGTTAGCAATTCATTAAACGTGGAGCCAATGAACATTTTACTATTTGGATACATGAGCTGAATACGCATCAGCAATGCTTCAAGTCCACCAAGCAAGAAAAAGAATCCACCGGCTAATAGGTACAGAACGCCGATTTTTTTATGGTCCACGGTTGTGATCCAATCCCACAAGCCCGTATTTCTTGGACGAACATGTTGAGCCACGGTTTTGCCCCCTCTTTTAGATTCAAAATTCAGCTATTATTGACGTTTCAAGCTGGACAGGTATTCAACAAGAGCATCCACCTGATCATCATTTAACTTCAGGTTAGGCATCAAGTTACCAGGCTTCACTGATTCTGGGTCCTTCAACCATTCAGCAACGTGTTGCTTGTCGTTAGGCAACACACCTGCTACAGTTTGGCGATTACCAAAATTAGTTAAGTCTGGACCAATTTTACCACCATTGCCATCAACAGCATGGCAGGAAATACAGCTTTGTTTAAAGACTTCTTCCCCTTGCGTTGCAACAGCTTTATTTTCAGCAGGTGCATTTTCACCTTTTGTCATTTGTACTACCCATTTATCAAACTCTTCTTGTGATACAACCTTTACTTTGAAATCCATCAAAGCATGAGACGGACCACAGAGCTCGGCACATCGTCCTTGGAAGGTTCCTTCAACTGGACTTTCTAGCCACATATGGTTGGTCATACCTGGGTTTGTATCTTTTTTACCGCCCAGTGCTGGTACCCAGAAAGAGTGAATAACATCAGAAGCCTCTAAAGAAAGGTACGCTTTTTTGTTGACAGGGATGTATAATTCCTGAGCAGTGTTAATTTTTAAATCTGGATATTCAAACTCCCACCAGAATTGGTGTCCTGTTACCTTGACTTGAAGAGCATCCTTGTCGTTTGAATAATCCTTTGCCAATGTAAATGTTGTCGAAACCATCGGAATCGCAAGAACAATCAAAAGAATGAAAGGGATAACCGTCCAAATAATTTCTAACTTGTGGTTTCCTTCGATTTGTTCTGGAATACTGTTATCGCCCTTACGTTTACGGTATCGGATCAATACATAGGTAAAGATAACGACAACCACAGTGAAGACGCCTAACATGATGGTAACACTAAGCTTAATCAAGTCATATTGCATGCCTGCTACAGTCCCTTTAGGCTGCAGTGCAGACAGATAAGGGTCGCCACATCCAGTTAGTAAAAGCGCTACCATTACTAACATAGGAAGCAGGCGCCCGACTTGCTGCAATCGTCTCATCATTGCGATCTAGCCTCACTTTCTCTCCTTTTTACCTTTAATAGACTTACTAATAGTAATCACACTAAGTCTACTAATGCAATCATGTTTGTTATCTATAATGTGCTCCGTATATTTACCACTAGAGGCAATAGTTATTATGTAAATTTGGTAAAAAGAACAAATCATGATAACAAATCTTTCTTCTTACTAAATGAAAATTTTTACAAACTGAGTTATCTGTTCCATTATAGCCCCCTTCTCATTCATATGTAGCGTCGTTTTGCCGCAATTGTAAATAAACAATAAATTGAGGCTAGACTGACAAAAGCTAATTTTAAAAACAGATACATCTATTGTAAACAATTTCCGGCTGTTTTAGGAAAAGAGCGATAAGAATTCACAAATTGTTCATACAAATGTAACTCTTTTGACTCTGGTGACTCTTTCCTTTGTGATTTTTTTCATTGATCACAAAATAATCATATCATGTTTTGCAAACGCTATCAAAGAGCGGAAAACCCATGTTTTCCGCTCTAGTTTCCTTTTTCTCCATTTTTGATGCTTTTTTGTTTTGCCTTGAAGTTACTGCAATGAAATCGCTTTCGTAACATTAGGCAACGTTTCAATCTGTTCAATTGCTTCGGCTGGTATCTCCTCATCCGTTAGTGAAACCAGCAACGCCAGCTTTCCCTTTTGTTCACGAGAGACGTTCAATTTTGAAATGTTAATTTCATGCTGCGCCAAAATACGTGAAACATCGTGAATAACGCCAGGGTAATCATGATGGTACACCAATAACCCATGAGTCTCTGCTGTTATACGGCACGCGTATACATTCATCTCACTTATAAAGGTTTCTCTATAATCCTTGGAGAACACATACTTGTTGTCTCCCACGATAAGCTGGGCAACATGACTGGCGTATTCCCCTGTACTATTTTCTATTTTTATTTGCATATCTGGATTTAATTCGTGCAATCCGGCAAGTAACAAAGTAACAATTTGCTCTCGGTCATCTGCGGTCATGATGGTAAGTGTTACTTGTTCCATGTTGGACTCAAAACGCTCCACTAATTTAGCCAATGAGCGTAGCCCTGAGTAGTCTGTCATACTGTTTCCCCTCTCGTCTGTCAATGTATCATATATATACATCGTCCGAGGATAATTAGCAATGCCTACAGAAGGGAAAACTCTACTTTTTTACATATTTGCACTTCCTCTGTGATCTTCACCATGTATGCCAATACTCTCTAATCTCCTGCGAGTGTCTGAGCTGCCTAAGTGGTAAATAAGCTGATAGATCTGATCAAGAGCCTCATCATATTCCTCAGGTTCGCCGCCTAGGTCTTCGTCGTAGGCCATTTCAAATAACTCCTGAAGCTGTCTAATCTCGCCTGGTGTAGCTAATACTTCATAATCAAAAGACGTATCTGTAGGATTGTCGATAATATCTCCCTTTACAGAATGAGGGTGAATGGATAAATAATATGGTTTTTTATCAGGAGCTGGTGTTGTTGACAAGTAAGACATCTCCTTTCTTTACCTGCTTTTTTCTTTCTTTATGCCCTGCTCTCTCCTTTTCCATACCTTTCCATACAGAGCCTGACTAAAAAATGCTCGATGGACTAAGCCTAAAAGATTTGTACAGATCTTGCTACTGCTGCGATAAAGTGATCTGCTCCCTGCTCTACACCATCAAATGGCATCTATCTCCATGTACTTGTTTTCCTTTAGCAACGCAACTCCTTTTTTGCAAACACCGTAAGATAACCAAGAGCAGCCTGCACAAATCCGATCTAAGTCGGCAGGCTCCACCCTGTTTTTTGTCCGCTCAATCAATTCAGACTTGCGGTATATATGTCCAGGTATCAGACCCAGTTGCTCAAGAGCAGCCAAATCCATTGCCTGCACATGCTCTTCTGAGGTTGGGTCAGCTACACAAATCCCTTCTCCTTTATTCGGACAATATTGACAGGTATCATCTAAAGCATGAACCACTCGAATAGGGAAATCGTCTTGATGATCCCTAATTCTTTCAACAATCTCCTTCATTTTGACCGCAAAGGCCGGGCTATAACCCATTCCCCTAAACCCATGTACACACAATAAATGATGTCCGCGTAATGTAATACTATTTTTGGCATCTCTATCTGTTACCACCCAACCAGCTCCCGTGTCATTTCGACTATAGCATGTAATCCCCCAAAGCCCCACCTAAAAACGAATAAAAAAATACCCCATCCAAGCAAACTGCTCGAACAGGGTAAAGATTTGGATTGGGTAGTAAGTGAACTTTGTCTATGAAAAAAACAATATGGACAAAGATCCTTGCATTCATAATACCATCTTTTCTTATTTTTGAACAAATGTAATTATTTCTTCATAGGGATATTTATTCCCTGCTTTCTGACCTCTTCCAATTTTATCCTAATTATAACTTGATACTGATTAGCTTTAATTCAGTCATTTCTTCAACAGCATATTTAATGCCCTCACGACCAAAACCGCTTTCCTTAACACCACCATACGGCATGTTATCTACGCGGAATGTTGGAAAATCATTAATCATGACGCCACCGACCTCAAGCTCTTCGGCCGCTTTCATCGCTGCATGAATATTATTTGTATAAATACCTGCCTGTAGGCCATAACGAGAATCATTAACCATTGCAATTGCTTCATCTAATGTTGAAAATGGGGTTATCATTACTAGTGGTCCAAACACTTCTTGGCAAGATACCTTTGCATGAGTAGGCACATCGGTTAGAATCGTTGGTGCATACAAACGCTCAGCCAGTCTTTTCCCACCTGTCACCACGTTAGCACCTAAGCTCTGAGCCTGACTAACCCATTCCTCCATTCGATCAATTTCTTTTGGAGCTATTAAGGAGGACAGATCCGTTGCCTCATCAAGCGGATCTCCCACTACCATCTTCTCTGCGGCTAGCTTCATCTTTTCCACAAAGTCTGCAAATTTGCTCTCGTGTACAAATATCCGTTGTACAGAAATACAAACCTGTCCTGCAAATGTGAATGCACCAAATGTACAACGATCAATCAGCTCTTGGGTCAACTCTACATCATCATTGATAATCAGTGCCGCATTGGAGCCTAATTCTAAAGTAACGCGTTTTAATCCTGCTTTTCCCTTTAGAGAGATTCCAACCTCTGGGCTGCCAGTAAAGGTAATAGCCGCAATACGTGGGTCTGTAACAAGTGCCTCTCCAACTACGCTTCCTTTCCCTGGCAACACATTAAGTGCCCCTGCTGGTAAACCTGCTTCTTCAAAAATCTCAGCCAATACCAAGGAGGCGAGTGGAGTTTGCCCAGCAGGTTTTAAAACGACTGTATTACCGGCAGCAATAGCTGGGCCTACTTTATGTGCTACGAGATTATATGGGAAATTAAATGGAGTAATTGCCCCTACAACCCCGATTGGCTTGCGTACAGTAAAAGCAAGTCGGCCTTCTCCGCCAGGAGCGGCATCTAACGGAACGGTTTCACCGTGAATACTCCGGGCTTCTGACGCAGCAAATTTATAGGTTTGAATGGTACGGGCTAGTTCTGCTCGACCAGTCTTCAATGGTTTAGCCGCTTCTAATGCTAGGAGTCGAGCTAATTCTTCCTTGCGATTTTCCATAATCGCCGCTGCTTTTTCCAGAATGGTAGCTCTTTGGTGGGCAGGCATTTTCGCCATAATCGCAGTTGCCTGCTTTGCCGCCTCAATCGCTTCCTCTACATCATCTCGATCAGCCTGACCAATCTGTGCAATGACTTCTTTCGAAAATGGTGATGTAAGTGCTTGGTATTCCTTTGCTTCCTTCCAAGTACCGTTGATATATAAATGCTTCTTCATGTTATTTTACCTCCGTCGCTACTGTTGATTGATACATGCTGACTAAAAGACGGTTCATTATGCTTAGACCTTCTTGCAATTGCTCATCAGTAATAACAAGTGGTGTCAAAAAGCGTAACACATTCCCATGTACACCTGCTGATAGCACAATGACACCTTGTTCACATAAGGCTTTTGTATAAATAGCCGTAAATTCTTTCATCGGCTGCTTGGTCGAAGGATGAATAAGTTCAATGGCACACATTGCCCCTAACCCGCGAACTTCTGCGATAATCGGCACCTCTTGTTGTAAGGCAGTAAAATTCTCCATGATTTGTTCACCAATCTGGCGAGATCGTTCTACTAGATGTTCTTTTTCTATCTTCTCAATAACAGCTAGGGCGGCCACGCATCCAAGCGGACTTCCTCCATAGGTTCCGCCAATTTCTCCAGGCGCAGGTGCGTCCATAATTTCCGCACGTCCGAGAACTGCACTGATAGGTAAACCAGCCGCAAGAGACTTAGACATAGTAATCAAATCTGGCTCAATACCAAAATGCGTGGAGGCAAACATCTCACCGGTGCGCCCAAAGCCTGTTTGTACCTCATCGGCAATAAATAAAATGTTATGCTTGCGGCAGATGTTATATATGCCTTGCACGAATCTTTGATGTGGAACTATAAAGCCACCTTCGCCTTGTACCGGCTCCATAATTACTGCAGCCAATTCTTCTGGGGCTACTTCTGTGTACAGGAAATCCTCAAATTTTCCAACACAGAACTCAGCATACTCCTCTTCTGTCATACCAACTGGACGATGTAGGGGATAGGGAAACATCGCTTTATAGATAGCTGGTGCGAACGGACCCATTTGGAATTTGTATGGCTTCACTTTACTGGTAAGAGACATGCCGAGCAATGTTCGCCCATGAAATCCGCGTGTAAATGAAACGATACCTGATCTGCCTGTATATTTACGAGCAATTTTTACGGCATTCTCAACTGCCTCTGCCCCACTGTTCAATAAAATTGTTTTTTTCTCAAAAGAGCCTGGAGTGATTTCTGCCAATTTTTCAGCAAGAGCAAGATAGGGCTCATACATCGCTACATGAAAGCATGTATGAATGTATTTATCTAACTGGGCTTTGATGGCTTCAACGACTTCCTCCGGGCGGTGCCCTACATTCAATGTTCCAATTGCGCCTGCAAAATCAAGCAACACGTTACCATCTACATCATGAACCAATGCCCCATCTGCCTTTTCTACAAAAATAGGAGAATTATTACCTACACCTTTAGGTACATAGGTCTTTCGCTTCTCAATCAGCTCCATTGATTTTGGTCCAGGAATGCTGGTGTTTATGGATACGCATCTAGTAGTTGCCATGTTATACTCCCCCTTCATATTTTGGCTACGCTTTTATATATTTGCTACTCAGCCAATTTTCTACTATTTTATTATTAGCAATTATCGTGCCAAAGTATTGAAGCGGAGAAAATAACATGACCATACAAAACACTCTATCTAGAAATCAGATTTTTATTCATTTATAAATAATTATTCATTTTTGAATCGTTTTATCTGATACTTTTTTACCTTCCTCACTACAGAAGGCTGACTGATTCCTAACATCTGTGCCATTTCTACCGTTGTCTGGCAAATGTTAGCTGCCTGTTCTAGCATACTTTTCTCTAATCTCTCCACAGCTTCTTTCAGGGGAACAGTTGGAGGTAAGGAATGTTCACCTGAGAGAATTGCAGGAAGACGTAACGAACTGATTTCAGCTGGTAGATGTTCGGCTGTTAGCGTATCCTCGTCAGCAATGACAACTATTCTTTCTAAAACGTTCTCAAGCTCTCGAACATTACCCGGCCATTCATATTGCAGGAGTACTTGGGTCGCTTGAGAGGAAAGTCGCTTTTGTAGCCCGTACCGATCATTTAAAGAACGTAAGGTCCATTTCAAATGGGCAGCGATATCTTCCTTTCGCTCACGTAAAGGTGGTATTCGTAACGGAATCACATGTAAGCGAAAGTACAGGTCTTGGCGGAACGTCCCATTCCTGACCATTTCCTCCAAATCTCGATTCGTAGCCGCAATTAGGCGAAAATCCACCTCTCGATACGTAGTGCTTCCGATACGCTGTAGCCGCTTTTCCTGAATGACTTTTAACAGCTTGGCTTGTAAGGACAAGGGTAGCTCTCCCAATTCATCTAGGAATAGGGTTCCCTGATTAGCCCGTTCGATTATCCCCATCTTCCCGGCTTTAGCAGCTCCCGTAAAAGAACCTGCCTCATAACCAAATAGCTCAGACTCTAGTAGTCCATCGGGTATTGACCCGCAATTAATTTCCACCAATTCTCCGTGTGAACGACGGCTTCTCTGATGTATTTCCCGGGCGATAACGTTTTTCCCCACGCCTGATTCCCCTAAAATAAGAACCGTTGAATCTACCCCCGCTACTTTTTCTACTAAACGATAAATTTCTTTCATAGCTGGGCTAACTGCTACAACTTGATCGGAACCACTATTTTTCTCACGCAGTTCCTCAATCTCATTTTCGAATTGCTTCAATTGCTGTGTTAGATTTTCATAGCGGCGTTTTAATTCAAGAATCTCAGTCAAATCATGTGAAAAACTAACTACACCTTCCAATTCATCAGGCGTATTCCAAATGGGAAAGGCAGACACCATCAGCTTTTGCTTATAAATCGTCTCCTGCATCATTGTCTGGGCTTCCCCTGATTCCAGAACCAAACGAGTAGCGGACGGAGAAAAAATTTTAGCTTCCTCCAATTCCCTTACATTTCGTCCAAGTAATTCCTGTTGCTTTTTACCATAAATAGCTTCGCACGTAGGCCCAACTAGCCGAACTACACCATCTCCATCGGTAATAAGCAGGTGCTCATGCGAATAGTGGACGATCTGTTCTAAAATACGACCCATCCATTTGTCCGTGTCTGCCTTGTCCATCTTTATCCTCCGTAAATCTTTTCCTCCATCATAACACGCCTGCTATGAAGCGAAACGCTCGGCCTCTTTCATTGCAGCCAGAATTTCTACTAGATATTCCCAAATGCGAGTCACTG
The DNA here is from genome assembly GCF_000219535.2 of Brevibacillus laterosporus LMG 15441. Lineage (NCBI taxonomy): Bacteria > Bacillati > Bacillota > Bacilli > Caryophanales > Paenibacillaceae > Brevibacillus > Brevibacillus laterosporus. The sequence continues at coordinate 1,086,672 of NZ_CP007806.1, read as the reverse complement.
AATCAATTTCAACATGCTCTTGTGGGGTATGTGCCCCATAAATATTTGGCCCAAAAGAGATCATATCTAGGTTGGGATTTTTCTCTGCAAATACACCGCATTCTAAGCCAGCATGAACCGCCGTAATTTCTGGTTTTTGACCATTCATCTTTCCATATACCTGCTCACAAATCTCCCGAATCACAGAATCCGGGCGGTATGCCCACTCTGGGTAATCGGAATCGGTGATAAGCTCAGAGCCTGTTAAGGAGGCGAGCATTTCCAGCTGTTTCACAATAGCTCCCTTTAAGCTAGCCACAGAGCTTCTTACCTCATTTTCCAAATAAATGTAAGTGTCATCTGTTCGTATAACACCTAAATTCGTGGAGCTTTCTACGAGTCCTTCGATTTCTTGGCTAATGCTTTGAGCTCCATTTGGTGTGAGCATCAGAGAGGCAAGTACATGTTCACATGTCTGGGTAGAAAATACACGCTTTTCTTTCCCTTGTGCTTCTGTGAGTTTGACACAAACCTCTGGATCACTTGCCCGTAATTCTGTAACAAATCGTTCTTGAAGATCGCCCACTAGCTGCTTTGCTTTTTCTATTTCTTCCTTTTTTATATACAAAATGGCCTCTGCCTCTCGGGGAATCGCATTGGTTTTCATTCCACCTTGCACATGTTGGAGCTGATAAGGAATCACTTGCTGAAGACCATGCAGCACACGACCTAGCAGTTTATTAGCATTGCCGCGACCCTTATGAATCTCAGCCCCTGAATGCCCTCCTTGTAATCCATGTACAGACAATCGAAATGCGGTACTTTGGTCATCGGCGTCAGCCCATTCTATTTCAAGTCGTTGTCTCGCCGTGACACCACCTGCACAGCTTACCAGCAAACGTCCTTCTTCTTCCGAATCAATATTAAGCAGAATGGAGCCCTTTAATTGATTAAAATCAAAATGCATAGCCCCACCCATTGATGACTCCTCCTCGGTGGTTATAAGTGCTTCTAGGGCAGGATGCATGAGAGTCGTATCAGCTAGCAGAGCAAGCATGTAAGCTACGGCTATACCGTTATCTGCACCTAATGTGGTCTCCGTAGCATATAGCATATTGTCCACTACCCGTAGCTGAATGGGATCTGTTAGAAAATTATGTACGGTTCCTTGATTTTTTTCACAAACCATATCCATATGCCCTTGTAAAATAATGGTGGGCAATGCCTCATAACCTGCGGAAGCTGGCTTGCGAATCACTACATTTAATGCCTCATCCCGTGTAGCATCTAATCCATGCTGTGCCGCAAAATCTAATAGATAGGTACTGATTGCTTGTTCATTGCCTGATCCCCTTGGAATTTTTGATATTTCTGCAAAATAATGAAATACGGGATGCTGTAAAACTTCCTGGAGTGTTTTAGCCATATGTAGTCCCTCGCTTCTAAATTAGTAGATTAGATGATTGCTTTAGATGCAGGAAAAAGCCCTCTTATATGAGAGCTTTTCCCTTTTCTTCCTGCTTGTTACGTTAGATAGAATTTTTACGCTTTTTTCTCTGTAAGCGTCATAAATTCATCAATGTTTGCCAAAGCAGCATCTACAGCACTTTGCCAGAAATCTGGTTGTGTCAAATCTACATGTAGATGAGCCTTCGCCAGATCTTCTACTGTCATGCGACCTGTGTCTTTTAAGAAGTCAATATATTTTTCCTCAAAGGAAGCCCCTTCTTTTTGTGCCTGCGCAAACAAACCAGCACTTAACATGTATCCGAATGTGTATGGGAAGTTATAGAACGGAACATCACTAATATAGAAGTGAAGCTTAGCGGACCAGAAGTTAGGGAAGTATTCGTCTAAAGCTCCCGCAAATGCGAACTTCTGCGCTTCTTCCATTAGTTGATTCATTTCTTCCGCACTTAGCATTCCATTCTTGCGTTGTTCGTAGAATTTCTTCTCAAATGTAAAGCGAGTAAAGATATCCATAAAGAAGGAAACGGCATCACCAAGCTTATCATCGATCATGGAAATACGTTCTGCATCAGATTTGGCATTTTTTAAGGCAGCATCCTTCACGATTAATTCTGCAAAGGTGGAAGCTGTTTCGGCAACGTTCATGGCATAATCCTTCGCCAGCTCAGGCAAATCCTTCATTACATACGTGTGATAGGAATGTCCCAATTCATGAGCTAGTGTAGAGGTGCTAGACATACTACCGTCAAACGTCATGAAAATACGCGTTTCTTTGCTGGACTGTAAATCGGTGCAGAAGCCACCTGGTCGCTTACCAGGACGATCCTCAGCTTCAATCCAATGTTTTTCAAAAGCCATTGTTGCGAATTCAGCCATTTTTGGACTAAATTTCTCAAACTGCTCTGTAATGAATTGGGCTGCTTCATCATAGCTCATTTTGCTGGTACTGCCAGGCAATGGTGCCGTCCAATCGTAGAAAGACAGAGAATCGATGCCAAGTAATTCCTTTTTCCGTTTTAAATAAGGAACGAGGCGCTCACGATTCTTCTCTACAACCTCCCACATGACATTCAGCGTCTTCTCACTCATACGACAAATCTCGACCGGCTCTTTCAAAAAGTCATCCCATTTACGCTCTTTATATAAGGCTAAACGGAAACCACTTAAATGATTCAATGCTTTTGCGCATAGGTCTTCATTTTCAGACCAAGCTTGCTTCCAATTGGCAAACATCTGCTTGCGAACTGTAGGATCAGTATCAGATAGCAGGTTAAAGGCTTGCCCAACTGATAAATTCTCAATTTTCCCATCTTTCTCACTTGGGATATGCATGCGTCCAACGATCACGTCATATAACTGCGACCATGCATGATACCCATCTACTGCTAAGTTTCCTGCCAAAATCTCTTGCTCAGTAGGAAGCTTAGCTGCCCCTAATTGACGGCGCTCATCTAGAATAAAAGCAATTGGTTTCATACTATCTAACGCTAGGAATTGCTTCCAAAGCTCCTCAGGCACTTCTAAAATGTACTGATCAAACAATGTTCCTGTTTCTTGATTTGCCGCTCCTAATTGTGTTACACGGTCACGTAGGAAATGAGCTTTTCCATCATGTACATTCTGTGCCTCAAGGCAGGAGACGAATGAACTTGCCTGCATCCAATCAGAGCGTACTTGTTCAAAACGTGCTACAATCGCTTCTAATTTTTTTAGCTGCTCTAGCGATGTAGGAGCTTCTAACGCTTTTAAATCAGCCGTTAAAGAAGACGTTTGTTCCTTTAATTTATCCAAGAATGCAGCAAATTCCTTTGATTCGCTTCCTCCAGGAAAGATGCTATCTAAGTCCCATACGGGTTTAAGATTTTGTAGCATGTAATATCCTCCTTTGTCTTGGCAAAACTCGCCTGTTATGTATAAGTCTTAGCTCTCATTGTACCTGTTTCCTGCTAGAATGGTATGCTTTTTTTACCGAAAAAAATTTTTTGATTGTAAACGATAACGCAAAACTAGGTAAAGGTGAAAAGCAAGGTGCCGGAGTGTATAACCTGACACCTCGATGCAAAAGGCACCGCTACATTTGGCGGTGCCAAGCTGATCTCTTCTTTTCTTATGAAGTGAGTTCAGTTGGTGCTTTCCATTTCCGATAGAAATAGATCGTGAATATCAGCGCCATGACCATAGGTACACCATGTAGGATACCTACTACCCATATCGGCAGCATGATTTCAAATAAAGGGGAACAAATTAGCATTCCAAACGCAAATCCAATTGTTTGCAAGGTGGAGGATACTCCAAAAACACGACCGCGCTTATCATCTGATACCTGCTGTAGGCGTGAGTTATAGCAAATGGCCGATATACCATCAGATACTCCCGCTAGGAAAGCACAGATAAGCAGAAGATACGTTGTAGAGAACGCAAACAGTAAAATAAAGAAGAACGACATTAAAATCGTCGAGATGCCAAATGCTTTTTCGGTAAATACTTCCTTAGCATTTTTAGAATGCTTACTCATAAAACGAGAACCGACAAGATTCCCAATTGCCCAGATTCCCCATATAAAGCCCATAATCATAGAGGGATTGTCCGGCTTAATCATAGACGAATAAATCGGTATCCCTACATTATGCGCTGCGGAACCAAACGTATCAAATAATCGAATCGTCATTAAAGATAATAAAACAGGAATTACACGTAAATACCGATAAATAAACGAAAACTCTGAAAAAAACGAAGCCTTTTGATCTGATTGAGTTCGTGTTTCATTCGTTTTAATGGGGAGGCTAATTAGGTTCACAGCCGAAAGCAAATAAGTCAGGGAGTCAAGCAAGAAAATATTTTGATAGCTTAACAGATTAATGAGAATCCCACTTGATAGCATCCCGACAACCATGGCAATGGCTTGCCACGACTGTAATAAAGCATTGGCTCTTACTCTATTTTCTGGTGACACAAGCATAGGAATACTGGATTGCATGGATACGTTAAACATCGAGCTAAACATTCCCATACCAAAGATCACAAAATACAGCATATAAAAATGATATTCCTGTGGTGTAATAAATAGAGAAAAGAGAAGACAAAACCTTGCAACGTCACTAATAATCATTAGCTTTTTACGGTTAAATTTATCTGCTAGCATACCAGAATAAAAACCTGCTAAAAAGCTTCCCAATAAACGAACAGCCATAAATAATCCCATGTAAACAGCACTGCCCGTTAATAGGTACACATACAGATTTAGCGCAATCATATCTAAATAACTGCCTATATCTGAAATGGTTCTTCCAGCAATCAACTGGTAAATGTACCGCATTTTATTATTCTGTCCTGCTGGAATTGTTGTTGTCATGTTCTTTCCTCCTACACCTTAACCAATTTCTCGATTTCAAATGTGACTAGCTCGCACGCCTTTTCATAGACTTGTTCAATATGTTCATAGCTTTCTCCACGCATCCAGCACATAACGAGAAATACTTCTTCCTCGTCCCCTCTTATCTCTGCTCCTATTGGATAGACTTGTGTTACTCTTAATACCCCAGGAATTTTTTCAAGCTCCTCTAGTCCGTTTACCGCTCGAAGAATCCCGCTCTCCTTTGGATATAAAGTAAACATGGCATGAGGAGTTTGTTCTTGGTTTGGTAGAGTCGGTAATTCAAAGGTTCCTAAAACAATTCCCAATTGGGCTTTTACAGAATCAAATCCAAGCATTGTTTCTAAGCTATCCTTAACACACATACCACCTATACGTGGATTGATTTCTAATACCTGTGGGCCTAATTTTTCGTCATAGCGTAATTCAACATGGGACAACGAATTCTTTAAGCCAACAGCGCGAACGGCTTCCACTGCATAATTCTTGAGCTCCTCAATTTCCTTCTCCGTAAAGCGAAGAGGGGGAACGACCAGAAGATGCTCATAGAACACCTGCTTTTCTTCTGTGACTTTTAGCTTATCATGCACAAGTAGAGGAATGATTTCCTTCTCTGTGATCACCATCTCTACACTAGCTTCCCGACCATTCATATATTTTTCCACTAGCATGCAACCCATCGGATTAAAATCAATAAGCTTCCCATCCTTCGTCGCATAGGTGTGACAGGATGCATAAAGATTGGAATAATTACAGTCAGGTAGCTTTTGCAGGGCGTATGTAAAATTATCCCTTACCTCTTGTTGATTGTGGGATTTGAGAATTAAATGCGAAGCAACTCCGTTAATCGGCTTTAAAATCACCGGATAGCCAATCCGTTCCGCATGGGCGACTGCTGAATCTACATCGACAGCTAGTCCATAATCAACCGTTAGCACTCCCGCATGTCTTAGTGCGTCACGCATAAGGTATTTGTTATTTGTACGATACAACGCATCTGAGTCCTGAGATGGTAATCCTCTTTTTTCTGCTATCTTAGCGACATCAGCCCCTAATAAACCAGCGCTTGAAAATAACCCAAGAATACTAAGTACAGCAGAAATTTTATATGTTTCCTCAAGCATGCACATCTTTTTTTCTAATTCCTCATAGCCAAAATCAGTAGTCTCCATTATTTCGGCAAATAAAGCAGGAATGTCGTTTTCTGCTTCTAATTGAGCGATTTTCGTTCTTTCATGCTCTGTGAGAGGGCGAGTAATGATTGCACACTGGTATCCCATTTTCGTAACATGAACAGCGCGATTAATGGTAGGAACTACCGAGAGATTTTCAATAAATACGATTAATTCTTTCATATCAATGCCTCCATTGGATTATCATCCCCGTCAAGATAATGAGACACAATGTATCCGTTTTCATTTATTTCATGAAGAGGTGGTAGCATCGTGTTATCAGAGAAATGTAAGAAATCAGCCGCTTTATATGGTGTAGTGGAACGAATATACCGTTGACCATCAATCTCTACATAATCGAGCTGAGAATTCGTACCGACTCTATGCTTTCCAATAGGGGTTACATAAACATAATGCGGAGCAATGCTTCCAGAGAAAGCGGATAGTTCACGTATAATATCAATTCCCTTTTGGACTGATGTACGGAAATGCTTAGCGCCGACTACAGCCATACAGTGGAACAGATAATAAGGCACAATCCCATTACAGAGAAACAGCTCTATTAATTCTCGCATCGTTTTGGTATTATCATTAATATCTTTCATCAAAACGATTTGTCCTCTTATCGTAATACCTCGGGAAATGATCTTTTGCGCAGCGCGAATAACTTCTGGGGTAAGTTCATCTGGGTGATTTAGAGATAAGCCAATGGAAAGGTTCCTGGATAAACGTGGATTTTCATAGTTAATTTCATTAAATTCTGATAACATCTCTGCTGTTTCATCCGTGATGTTTTCGGGAGCAAATAGAATATTTCTGGTGCCTACCCGAATGTTTCGTACATGATCAATTTCCTTGATTTGCTGTAGAACCTTATGCAGTAATGTTACATCGAGAAACGGGTCTCCGCCGGTAATTAATACCGTTTTAATCCGATCATCATTGCTTATATAGTTGATCGCATCTGCAATATTTTCATCTGACATCCGCTTGGCTTCTCCCGCTAACGTACGGGTTTTCTTAAAACAGTATCTACAATAGGCAGAACATTCAAAATAGGGAGTTAATACTGCTCGATCCTCGTATATTCTTTCAAGTCCGTATATTCCTTTATTATTTTTACCCTCTTCAAAAGGCTTTTCTGTGCCATATTCTAATGCTTCATAGGGACTTGGTACAAATTGCTTGGCTACACCCTGAGATTGCTTCACAATCTTTGCTAGAGAAGGACTAATTTTGGAACGGAATTTTTGCATTACCTGCTTCTGCATCTCTCTTGCTCTTTCAGAAACGATTGTTTCCGTCATTCTTGACATTTTGTTACCTCCCTTAATATAATTTGATTTTTCCATTTAAACCTTATATTTAATTTACATTTTTGTCAATAATAGGTTTCTTGCTCGTTCATAAGAAAAAAGATCGGGGAATTCCCGATCCTTCTAGAAAAATTTATTATGATTTTTGAAGTATCTCATGTTTTTCCAAAATCCATTCTATCAACGGACTCTCTTCTGGCAACTCACAATATTTCATGATCGTTTCCTTCAAGCCTTGCTGTCTAATACTATTTTGCAGCTCGACTGCTTCTGAATCTTGTTTGTAGTCAAACGAAAGAGCCGCTGCTATTCCCAAGCAAAGTGCCTTGGGCTCCATTTGATAAAACAATGCTTGACGAGCTGGATTAATAAAACGATCGTTACAGCCCAACTTACGAATTGGCGAACGCGCAATACGTGTCACTTCATCTTGTAGGTGTTTATTTTCGAAGCGACGAAGGATTTTACTAATATAGGCAGCATGCTCTGTTGCCTGAAAACCATATTTTTTCTGCAACACGTTACCCGTTTCTTGCAATGTTTCTTCTGTTAATTGGCGAATCTGTGGATCTTTCATCGCTTCTTCTATATAGGAATAACCTTTTAAATAGCCAAGATAAGCCGCTGTAGCATGTCCTGTGTTAACCGTGTATAGTTTCCGCTCAATATAGGGTTCTAGATTATCTACATACATAATATCAGAAGATTCAGGTAATTTACCTTTTGCCTGTGATTGATCGATGACCCATTCGAAATAAGCTTCCACCATCACCATTAGCTGGTCATCATTCTTTTGCATCGGAACAATTCGGTCTACAGCAGAATCTGGAAACCCAAATTGTTGATCCGCTCTTGCCTGCTCTGATTCATGTAAGTGACTATACACGTATTGCTTAAGTAAAGTGCTTCCACCGATCGCATTTTCACAGGCAATGATGTTAAGTGGCTCGCTGATTTGATTCATGCGTTCCTTCATGCCCCAGGCAATTGATTGAGAAATGTATGGGAGAATATGAGGCCCAACCGCTGTCGTGACGAGATCGGCAGTAGCAATGGCTTGAACTACTGCCTGTTCGTCTGCTCCATGTAGGGCACTTACATGTTGAACCGTGAATTCTTGTGTTTCTTCTTCAGCGATCTGTACGGTATAAGATTTACGTTGGTTTATTTCCTTAACAAGCTCCTCATTAACATCTACAAAGCATACCTCAAACCCTGCCTGTTCTAGTAACAGTCCAATGAAGCCTCGTCCAATGTTACCTGCTCCAAAGTGAATGGCACGCATCCTACATACCTCCCTTGATGATATCCATGATCTCTTCATCGGTAGTAGCATGAACCAATTTCTCTACATTTTCTTCCTCGGATACCACAATCGCTAAATCAGACAAGATATCCAGATGCTCATCACCTACACCTGCAATACCGATCAATAAACGCGCTTTATTCCCTTCCCCAAAATCTACTCCATCTGGAAGCTGTACAATTGAAATTCCTGTACTTTTAATCAATGTCTTTGCCTCATTCGTACCATGAGGAATTGCCACACCATTGCCAAGATAAGTGGTTAACAGCTCTTCACGCTCTTGCATTTTAGTAATATAGTCCGCTTCAACATGACCTGCTTGCACTAATAGTTTACCTGCTAGCTCAATTGCTTCTTGTTTGTTGTTCGCTTTTTGATTTCTAGCAATTACGATGTTTGTCATAGGTGATTTCCTCTCTCTTTAACTTTTCTGAAACAAAACTGTTTCAATTTTTCTATAAAGTAGGTTTTAATCTCGATAGGCTGCTTGTTTTCTATTACATTCATTGTCTCTTCTTCAATTAATAAAGAGCTGATTTCACTCAGAATTTCTGTTCCTTCACTCCGCATTTCTTGTGGACTCACCAAAATTAGTAATTTAGTAACACTCATCTCTTCCCCATCCATCGACCGGCGAATGATCGGTTCTTGTAAATATCCAATGGAAAAGGAGGGTTGTACGATTTCCGCACTTTTTACATGATAGAGAACCTGCGTGGTACCTGGTATACCAAGACCGCTTTTCTCCTCGCGTTCTAGTAATTTACGAACAACCTTTCGATAGTCACGCATGATCCCAAGATTCTTTAATTGTTCACATATCGTTTCCAGCGTTTCGATAATATCCTGGCTCTGGTTATTTAGTTGGACATCATACCAGCCCTTGCAAATAGTTAGCGTATACCTAAAGTAGGATTCGCCTGCCTCCATATGATCCAGAATTTTTTCTATCGTTTGCGGTTGACTAGGCTTAGCATCATTCAAAGGTTCTATTGGTACCTGACTGAGGAAATTCCGAATACTAGCAATTTCTTCACGTGATAATAACGGGCTTACTGTAATGTACGGCTTCTGCTCAAATGGGACAGGAATCGTTGAGATAATTAGGTCATACTTTGTAAAATCAATTTGATGTACCTCAAAGATAGAAGCATGTTTAAAAACTTCTATTTCTGGAATTTCTGCTTCAATCCGGTCTGCCAGCATACGAGAAGATCCGATCCCGCTTGAACAAACGATTAGTGCCCTGTATTTGGTACGTGTTCTCTTTAACCGCTCCATTGAGGAACCAAAATGGAGAACCAGATAAGCAATCTCCTCCTCTGGAACCTGTACAGGGGGAAATGCTTCCTTGACTGTTTCCGCTATCACTTTGAATACTTGCTCATAATCTTGTTTGATTTTATGGAGCAACGGATTGCGAATGTGCATGCCTCGCCTCATTCGATTCATTGCCGGCTCCAAATGAGTTAAGAGTCCTGATAACAATGAGCGATCTTCATAAAAATTGACCCCTAATCTTCTTCCGGCACCCTCCATTAGCTTCTGTGCTACGGCGGTTACTTCTACATTATTGATCTCTAATAGATCATGCTGACTCATTCGTAGCTTAGATCCTTGGAGATGCATGGTGATGTAAGCAATTTCTGCTTCAGGAAATGGAATGGTAAAGGTACCTGCTAATTCATTAATGATTTGCTTAGCAACTTTATATTCGGCTTGCCTTTTCAAATCTTCAAAGTAATGCTGATCAATCTCGATATGCTCGCCTTTCATGAGTCGTTCAATCATGAGGGACAAATGAACTACTAAAGCAATATAGGAGCTATCAGCTAATGGATAAGGCAAATCCTTCCGTACACGCTGTAGTGTATTTTCCACAGCAATCAATCTGTCTCGTTGAATCAGACCTAATAACTGCTCGGAAGCACTGTTTACCCTTTGAGCCGTTTTTTGCTGGATATTCTCTTTTAATAATCCAATGAGTTGTGTTTCATCTAAGTTTTCGGAGAGTAGGGACATCATGGCTTTTCTCTTTGCTGCCTCCGTCCCCTTCAACTCAATGCCGTATCCTCTGCGACGTACCAAATGTAACTGCAAACCTCTAACCCACTCTTCCAATTGATCTAAATCGTGACTAATAGTAGGAACCGCCACCTTCAGATTATGTGCCAGCAAAAATAGCTTGATGGGTTCGTTGGCCGCTAGCAGGGTACACAAAATAATACTGCGTCGCTCCTCAGGGCTAAACTCCCTTTGGGTCACTTGAAATGCCTCTTGATGTTGCTCTGGATTAGATACATGCTTGGAGGAATGCTGTATAGCCCTCTCCAGTGCTCGTTCTAATCGCTCTTTATCTTGTTCCGCTCCTTGGAGAATCAAGCCAACCCCCGACCGTTTCATTAGGTGAAGTCCGTACTGCTCCATCAGTGGTTCTATCTCAGGTAATTCACGGTGTACAGTGCGTGTGCTCGTATGGATTTCATCAGCAATTTTAGCAATCGTAATCCCGTTGTTCTCCCGTAGTAGTATCATGATCATCTGTTGTTGTCTCGCTGAAATTTGCACATGTACACCGCCTTTCTCATGGATTTCCTATCGATTACTTACTTAGATAGGTGGTTAACTCATCATATTTAGGACTGCTTAGGAAATTATCTACCGAGATATGATGCGCTTGGGGTACCGTTTGTTTAGCACGTTCGGTCAAAGATTTATGTGTAACAACAATGTCTACATTCTTTGGTAAATCATTTATTGCTTTATTTGTTACTTCTACATCAATGCCTGCCTTTTGGAACTTCTTGCGTAAAATAGAAGCACCCATAGCACTTGAACCCATTCCAGCATCACAAGCAAAAATTACTTTTTTCACCTGTTCCTTTGCAGGTAAAGCATTGCTAGTGGCAACTTGGTCTGCCTGATTTTTTACGTTAGCGCTTACAACAGCGCTTTCTTCTTTGTTGTTTTTCATTGCTTTCATTTGTGCAGTTGCTTTGTCTAGTCCATCCTCTTCATCTGATGCAGCCGAAGCTTTTAAGAATACAGATGCAAGTAGGAAAGAAACGATCGTACTAATGACTACCCCGGCTAATACCGGGAATAATCCACCTTTTGGCGCCATAGCAGCTATCGCAAAGATACTACCCGGAGATGCAGTCGCTACTAAACCGGCACCTAACAATTTGAAAACAAATACCCCACTGATGCCACCGCCAATTGCTGCTAGAATTAGCTTTGGCTTCATCAAAATATAAGGGAAATAAATTTCGTGAATCCCGCCTAGGAAGTGAATAATTGCTGCACCCGGAGCGGATTGCTTTGCTGCACCACGCCCTACCAGCCAATAAGCTAGCAGGATTCCAAATCCAGGACCCGGGTTTGCTTCAAGCAGGAAGAATATCGATTTACCGGTTTCTGCCGCTTCTTTTAATCCAATAGGGCCTAAGATTCCATGATTGATTGCATTATTTAAAAATAAAACCTTTGCCGGTTCAATGAAGATACTAACTAGCGGTAAAAGCCCCAGATCAACAATAGCTTGAACGCCTGCCGCTAAAGCATTTGTAAGAGCAGAAACAACAGGACCTACACCTGTGTAGGCAATAATGGCCAAAATCGCTCCAAGAATCCCCGCTGAGAAGTTGTTCACCAGCATCTCGAAACCTGCCCTGATCTTCCCTTCAAATAACCCGTCCACCTTTTTCATAGCGTATCCGCCAAGTGGACCCATGACCATCGCGCCAAGGAACATCGGAATTTCTGCACCAACGATAATGCCCATTGTAGCTATCGCACCGAGTACGCCACCGCGTACATCATAGATCATTTTACCGCCCGTGTAGCCAATCAGTAACGGCAGAAGATAAGTGATCATAGGGCCTACCATTTTACCCAATTCTTCATTAGGAATCCAGCCGGTCGGTATAAACAGAGCAGTGATCAGTCCCCAAGCAATGAAGGCACCGATATTTGGCATGACCATCCCACTTAGAAAACGTCCAAATTTTTGAACCTTTACTCGTAGACCTGTATCTTGAGACTGCTGTGCTGCTACAGATGTCTGATTCATAATCATACTCCTTTCAAACACAAGCTCCATATGAGTAACAATAATGTCTTGTTCATGACTTAATACTAGAATGGTCTCGTTTCTTATTCAATAAAATGAAAATCTAGTTCCGTCATGAAGAATGTTGACAAAAGTTAAATTAATAGCGGAAAAAGGCTTTGTTATAAGGCATTTCCAATCTCCTTATTTGGCACTTTATGTAGATAGGAAAGCATGAATCTCTTTTTCGAATATGTGACTGAAGAGGATTAGGAGCAATGTAAGCAGCTACTCAAGTGATTTGGACTAATCAAGCAACAGTAAAAAAGCTTGACCATAAAAAAGGCCAAACCATTTCTTATCTATATCCAAATTCCATTCCTTTCTATCGTAAAAAGGAATGAGAAATAAAAAGATTGCATGCCGATTATTTGTCACAATAAAATAGCCAAACCCTCCTGAATCCAAAGTGGAGAGTTTGGCTTTATCAACTATCTATTATCTATTATTTAATGACCTGAAGCTGATTGGTTCTGCCTTTCTCAATTAATTCATAGGCACGTTTAACTTCTTCCTCTGAGGGAGAGCGCTGTCCTTTTAATGGATACGCTTTGCCTAGCTCCTCCCATTTATATATACCCATTTCATGGTAAGGTAGAATTTCTACCTTTTCCACACCTTGGAGGGAGCCGATAAATTCCCCCATTTCAAGCAAATGACTAGCCGAATCCGTAATACCTGGGATCAACACGTGACGAATCCACATTTTTTTGCCGCGATCAGATAAAAACTTGGCAAATGCTAATGTCCGATCATTTGGTTGGCTGGTAAGCCAGATATGCTTTTCACGATTCATCTGTTTTAGATCAAGAAGGACCAAATCGGTCACTTCCAGTAATTTATCCGCCTTAGCTGTGTCACAGAAGCCTGAAGAATCTAGCGTAGTGTGAAGACCCCATTTTTCTTTAACAGCAGTAAAAACCTCCGTTACAAAAGGAGCTTGTAAGGTCGGCTCTCCACCTGTGACTGTCAGACCACCACCAGAGTTACGATAGTAATTCAGGTAGGGTTCAATTTCAGCCAAGACCTCGTCTACCGTCATCTCTGTTCCACCGCTTGTATCCCATGTATCTGCATTATGGCAAAATTTGCATTTTAAAGCACAGCCTTGCAAAAATAAGACAAATCGAATACCTGGACCGTCTACAGTACCAAATGTTTCAAGGGAGTGAATTCGACCTTTCATGTTGATCAATCCTTTCTACACAACAGCAAGAGAAGGAAAGCTGTTCTAAGTTAGTGTGTTATGCTCCGTCACTTTCCTTCCCTTGCTGTTGTCCGAAGCAGCCAGCTAGCTGCCTCGGAAACAGTCGGGATACATGTAAGCCTAGATTTTGCCATGGAAAGTACGGTTGATAACATCTAATTGCTGTTCACGAGTCAATTTGATGAAGTTAACCGCATAACCGGATACACGAATTGTTAATTGTGGATATTCTTCTGGGCGTTCCATCGCATCCAGCAATTGTTCACGGTCAAATACGTTTACATTTAGGTGATGTCCACCATCTGGTGTCATGTAACCGTCCATCATCGCAACCATATTAGTAACGCGAGATTCTAGGTCTTTACCCAACGCTTTTGGCACGATTGAGAATGTATTAGAAATACCATCCAAGCTATGCTCATACGGAAGTTTAGCTACGGAAGACAAGGATGCTAAAGCACCTTTTTTATCGCGTCCATGCATTGGGTTCGCACCCGGTGCAAATGGTTCGCCAGCTTGACGTCCATCTGGAGTCGTACCTGTCTTTTTACCATAAACTACGTTGGAGGTGATTGTGAGTACTGACATTGTTGGCAACGCATTACGGTAGGCTTTATGCTTACGAATTTTGTTCATGAAGCGCTCCATGATATCAATTGCGATGGAGTCAACACGATCATCGTTATTACCATATTGAGGATATTCGCCTTCTGTTTCGAAATCGACCGCAATACCTTGTTCATTACGAATCGGTTTTACTTTCGCATACTTGATAGCAGATAAGGAGTCTGCTACTACGGATAAACCAGCGATACCGCAAGCCATCGTGCGAAGGATTTCACGATCGTGCAATGCCATTTCAATACGCTCATAAGAGTATTTATCATGCATATAATGAATTACGTTTAGTGTATTCATGTATAGCTTAGCGAGCCATTCCATAACATTGTCGAACTTCGCCATGACTTCATCAAAGTCAAGCACTTCGGAAGTAATAGGAGCGAATTGAGGTCCTACCTGTGTGCCTGATTTCTCATCCACACCACCATTAATTGTATAAAGCAGTGCTTTCGCAAGGTTAGCACGTGCGCCAAAGAATTGCATTTGCTTACCAATTCTCATAGCGGATACGCAGCAGGCGATACCATAATCGTCACCAAAGTATGGACGCATCAAATCGTCGTTTTCGTATTGGATAGAGCTTGTTTCAATGGATACTTTTGAGCAGAACTTTTTGAAGTTCTCAGGAAGATCTTTAGACCAAAGAACAGTCAAGTTTGGCTCTGGAGCCGGACCAAGATTATAGAGTGTATGCAAGAAACGGAAAGAGTTTTTCGTTGTGCGAGTTTTACCACTTAACGACATCCCAGCGATGGATTCAGTTACCCAAGTTGGGTCGCCGGAGAATAACTCATTGTAATCAGGAGTACGCAAGAATTTAACAATGCGCAGCTTCATGACGAAATGATCAACTAATTCCTGTGCCGCTTCTTCTGACAATGTACCCTCAGCAAGATCACGCTCAATGTAAGCATCTAAGAATGAGGAAACACGTCCTAAGCTCATTGCGGCTCCATTTTGTTCTTTAATTGCAGCTAGGTAGGAAAAGTATAGCCATTGGAATGCTTCATGTGCGTTCTTAGCAGGCACAGAGATATCAAATCCATGTTCTTTTGCCATCAATTTTAGTTCTTGAAGGGAGCGAATTTGTTCGGCGATTTCTTCCCGTAAACGAATAACATCTTCTGTTAAAGCATCTACTTCTAATTGTTGGAGGTCGCCTTTTTTCTCAGCGATTAGGCGATCAACACCATATAAAGCTACGCGACGGTAGTCACCAATGATGCGGCCGCGACCGTAAGCATCTGGAAGACCTGTGATAATACCTGCACGACGAGCCTTTTTCATTTCTTCTGTATAGGCATCGAATACACCTTGGTTATGGGTTTTGCGAATATCGGTAAACAACTTAATGATTGATTCTGGCACTTCAAAGCCGTACGCTTTGCAAGCATCAATCATCATGCGGATTCCACCGAAAGGCTGAAGAGAGCGCTTGAATGGTTCGTCTGTTTGTAAGCCTACAACCTTTTCTTTATCCTTATCCAAATAACCTGGTTTATGGGAGGTAATAGTAGAAGGAGTGTTAACATCTACGTCAAGAACCCCACCATTTTCACGTTCTTTTTTTGTTAAGTCAGAGATGATGTCCCATAGTGCTTTTGTATCAGCGGTAGCACCAGCCAAAAATTTATCATCGCCATGGTAAGGAGTGATGTTTTCTTCAATGAAGTCACGAGTATCAATCGTTTTCATCCATTTCCCTGGCTTAAAGCCTCTCCATGCGTGTTCAAATGTTTGCAGGTCTTTCTCTTGAATCGCCATCTTACATACCTCCTCAAGTATTGGCTCGTTGTTCTGTACTCGGCAGCACAACTCTTTACATGAGGTGTCTCTGCCTGTAACGAAGGCCATCTATATGATTAAAAAAGCTATTGAAGGATTTAATGCGTAAAAGAGCTTGTTTCGATTCTGAACAATTGCTCTTTACAGTTTCATCATACAAGAGAGATTGCGCCTCGGTGTGTGAAAAAGATCACATATGCACCTATTTTGTGATATGGTTCACAAATTTGTTTCATTTCATTCATAAAACTGTTTTAACACCAAAAACCGTTGATATATAACACATTTCGGATCGTAAAAAAAGAAAAATGATACAGATTTTATACCTGTATCATTCATTTTCACCTGCACTCCATATTAATCGAAACAATATTATCTATCACCTGTAATGGATAGGTTTTGACCTGGCCTGTGTCAGGCGCTTGAACCTGACCGCTTTCTAAGCAAATCTTCCAATCATAGAGAGGATCGTAGACATATTTGCCAGAAACGATCCCTTCTGATAAAGGTCCTCCTCGATACGGACTTTTATCCTCAAGCGCATACATACTCCCATCCGATAATCGAAAGACGCAGACTTGCTCCTCTCCGATCTGTACCACTCTCCCGAGTTGAACAGGGAACTCTTCCACTCGTCCAATCGTTATTGTTTTAGTGAAATCTCCCATGCTGTTTTCCCCCTTTTTTCATGACATTGGTCCATTATCATTTCTGTACTATGACAGGCTTTCCACCTTAATTGGTTCAAACAACTTTGTTCTGGTTTCTTGATCCTGTAATACTTTTTGCCACGGGTCTTGGACTTGGGCAAGAGCTAATTCGATACGAGCAAATAGCTGCTGACGGTTCTCTACATCCTCGACCACATTTTGATGGATCATTTCTAATCCCATTCGCTCGACCCATTCAGAAGTACGTTCTAAATACTTGCCTGTTTCACGATAGTATTGGATGACTGCTCCGCAAATCTCAATTAATTCTTCATCGTTTTTTACTTTGCACAATAAATCAGCGACACGTGCTTTAATACCGCCATTACCGCCAACATAGATTTCCCATCCGCCATCGTTACCGACAATCCCGATATCCTTTGTGCAGGACTCGGCACAGTTACGCGGACAACCGTTTACCGCCATTTTAAATTTAGCCGGCATATCGAGACGCTCGAATTTTTTCTCCAAAGCAATACCCATCCCAATCGAATCAACAGTCCCAAATCGACAGAAACGAGAACCAACGCAGGTTTTCACTGTACGCAAGGCTTTGGCATAAGCATAACCAGACGGCATATCAAGCTCTGCCCAGACTTTTGGTAAGTCCTCCTTCTGTACACCCACTAGGTCGATTCGCTGTCCACCTGTCATTTTGACCATTTTCACATCATATTTCACAGCAACATCAGCAATCTTTTTCAAATCCTCCGCTGTCGTTACTCCGCCGTACATACGTGGTACTACCGTATAGGTACCGTCTTTATTAATGTTAGCGTTCAAACGTTCATTCACAAAGCGAGAAGCTTTTTCGTCCTGATACGTTGTCGGATGAATCATCCCTAAGTAATAGTTCAATGCAGGACGGCATTTTGAGCAGCCTTCTGGGTTTTTCCATGCTAATACATACATTACTTCTTTAATCGTAGTAAGACCCATCTCTTGTATCTGAGCTACGATTTCATCACGGCTTAACGTAGTACATCCACAAATCCCCTGTTTATTCGCATTGATATCAAAATGATCTCCCAGCACATACTGCAACACTTGTTCCACCATTGGCTTACATCCCCCGCAGGACCGTGCTGCACCTGTGCAGGATTTTATTTCATCTACCGTTGAGCAGCCTTGTTCCTTTATCGCTGTCACGATACTGCCTTTTGTGACACCGTTACAGCCGCAGATGATCTCTTCATCAGACATCTCGGCTACTAAAGCTGCTTGATTTCCTCCACCACAACAAGCTCCGCCGCCCATTATGGAAGCGTACACCTCGTCCGTCATTTCTGTCTGGGTGTTGACCAGCTTTTGTAAGCGAGCAGACTCACTAACATCGCCGAATAGGATTCCTCCGACAATTTTGTTGTCTCGAATCAGAATCTTCTTATAGATTTTCTTCCAATCATCCTGCATACGTACGATGGTCATATCCGCTTGATCCTGAAATTCGCCCGCTGAAAATACGTCAACTCCAGAAATTTTTAATTTAGTAGATACAACGGAGCCTTCATAGCCCTTCGTCTCTATTTCACATAAATGCTTGGCTAATATAGCACCCTGTTCAAATAAAGGAGCTACCAAACCGTAGCAAAGTCCGCGATGCTGGGTACATTCCCCAACCGCATACACATCTGGTGCAGATGTTTGTAGCAGGTCATTTACAACGATCCCTCGTGCTACCTCCATATTACTTGCTTTGGCCACGCTGGTATTCGGTACGATTCCCACTGCCATTACAACAAAATCGACCTCCAATACGCTTCCATCTGCAAAACGCAGTCCCGTGACACGCTCATCCCCAAGTAGCTCTACCGTTTGTTTTTCCATTGCAAATCGGATTCCCTGACGCTCTAGTTCTTCTTTTAGCATGTTTGCTGCTATGTCATCCAGTTGCCGTTCCATCAAAACATTGCCTAAATGCACGACCGTTGCTTCCATTCCCAAATGAACCAAGCCCTTAGCTGCTTCCAAGCCCAACAGACCGCCACCAATCACGGCAGCTTTTTTACAGGTCTTAGCAGCTTCCATCATCTGATTGCAATCCTGAATGTCTCTAAAGCCAATTACTCCTTGTTTATCCACACCAGGTATAGGTAAAACAAATGGTTGAGAGCCAGTAGCGATAATGGCTTTATCGTAAGAAAATACCGATCCATTATCCGTGTACACCTTTTTCGCTTCGGTATCAATGTGAGTCACTGCTGTACCTGTTTGTAGATCAATCTGATTATCTTTATACCAGCTATGGTCATTTAACACGATGTCATCAATCGTTTTACTACCTTCCAGCACATACGAAAGCATAATGCGATTGTAGTTGGGATGCGGTTCGTTTCCTATGATTGTGATATGATACATCTCTTTGTTGTGCTTTAAGATTTGTTCAATAACATTGACGCCAGCCATACCATTTCCAATTAATACGAGACGTTGCTGCTTCATAGACAATCCTCCCAAAATCTTCTATAATTGTTTGTGAAATAATGCACAAAAAGAACTCTACGTGATTCTACATTCGTTGCATAATCTATTTTTACTTCATGTAAAGCACTGATATACCAAGGATTTTACTGCTTCTTTTATCTGTGTACAGACCGAGTATAGTATAGAAAAAGACCAGCAGATGTGTGGAAAATCACAGGTAAAATGACAATTTGTCTAGCTAATTATATAAAGCCGATCGTCCCAGATAAAGACGGTCGGCTTTCCTCTATAACAAGATGTTCAATTCCTTTAAAGCATGGCTAATACCGCCCTCATCTACGTGCTTCGTCACGTAGTTTGCATGTGGAAATACGTCAGGATGCGCATTCCCCATCGCTACTCCCATTCCTACAAATTGAATCATCTCAATGTCATTCTTGCCATCACCAAAGGCTATCGCTTCTGATCGATCTACTGTAAGGTGCTGTAGCAAGGCTTCAATGCCTTTTGCCTTAGAGCCATCCTTTGGCATCACATCCAAGGACACATCATGCCAACGGAAAAAGCGCACGTTTTGAAGCGTATCGTCTTGCTCGTAGACCCCTTCTTCCCCTTCAGCACAATGAAGCCAGCATTGGTAAATCGGCTTGTTGCGGAATACCTCTGCATCCATGCCGGGTGGGTCAAATAGAATAGAAGAAACAGCACGATTCACCATCTCATTTCCCTCATGTGTCGCATAAAAGGAGTCGTCACTCAAATACACAAGTGCATGATTACGTGCCATCACAAGCTGGTACAGTTTCTCAATACTATGAACATCAATAGGAGTAGAATAGACCACTTCCCCTTTGTGCTCTACATAAGCGCCATTAAAGCACACCAGTGTCTCAATTTCTAAATCCTCTGCGAGCTTTCGAACATGAAACGGTGAACGCCCTGTAGCAATAACCGTATGAATCCCGCTATCCCGAAGCTGACGGAGTGCTTTTCGAGTATCCTCTGGAATCTGCTTCTGCTCATTTAACAACGTGCCATCCATATCAAAAAAGATAACCTTATAGGGCATGCGCTTCTCTCCTTTTTTCTGACTTACTGTTCATTATAAACGAAATATTCCTACTACATAAGTGAGGTTCTTTGCATGAACCCTTGGCAAGCTGTCATGTTTCTCCCTATTTGTAACATATAGTCTACAGATGGGGTGATCTAGATGGCTATTCGCATGAGACGCCGGCGCATTCGGACGTCAAAAAAGAAAATTTTTTTTATTGCCTTCATTGTCTTTCTTGCAATCATCATCCAGAGTATCGTCTTTCTAGAGCAAAAAATTAAACCTACTTTATTAGTGATCGCCAAGCAGAAATCTGAACAAATTGCCAAAGAGGCCATCGCAGACGCGGTGACCAAAAAGATCGCTCAAATTGATATGAATACAGCCGAAGTTCTAGACATTGAGAAGGATAGCGATAATAAAATACGGGCTATTAATTTTAATTTTCAAGGATATTCAAAAATCATGGGGGAAGCCAATCAACGCATTAAAAACAGATTAAAAGAGTTTGAAAGTGAAAAAATTGAAGCTCGCGTACCTCTTGGATTAGCCTCAGGAAGCTCCTTTTTGTCCGATACGGGGCCTAAATTACCGATCACCTTCAGCCCTGTTGGTTCTGCAAAAACATGGCTTGACCCTAAGCTATCCGAAGCTGGGATTAACATGGTTATGGTAACGATCTATCTGCAAGTAGAAGTTCGCTTACAAGTGATCATACCTTTTGCAACTGATCAAACCATTGTCACAACCTCCATTCCCATTACCAACTCTCTTGTCGTGGGAGAAGTACCAGACTATCTGTACAACAATCCGCTAGGCAAGCCAGAGGTTCCTAGAATGCAGGTCGAGCCACCAGCTAAATAATACAGAAGGAATCCTCCTTTATTGGGAGGATTCTTTTACTTTCAGGACGATATCTCGCCATTTTGTAGCATGCGTTAGCACCAGCTTTGGTAGGATACATGTATCATTTGCTACCTCTGTGACCAACCGTTCCATTTCCACTACGGCCAAATCACGCTCCCACTCACTAATCGTGTTGTTTTGGAACGCTTCCTCCAGTTCATCCTCATCCAAAACTTCAGTACTCCCAGAAGGCATCATCGCTAAATCTAGATACAGATCATCATACCAAGGAACACCATTTTCCCCTATAGCATGCCTAAGAACGATATCAAAATAGAAGTAGACTACCTTACCAGTCTGATCTATCATCGCAGTCATAACATAATGCCGCCCCGCAGGAAAGCATTGTATCCAGACGTATCCATCATCCGCGATACAAATGTCTTGTCCGTTACACGTTACCCAGTATGGTTCCTCCATTTTTGTGAGGACGAGACCAGTAATGCTGCCGTCAAAGTACTCTCCACGTTGGGCCAATGGTATAAAGTGCTTGTCTATCACTGTTGTCCACCCTGTCACATCTGCATATTTCCGTTTCATGAATACGTCTCCTTTATCATCTGTAGCATCATCGTCTCTTCTCATTGTAACAGATGGAAGTTTAGTTGGAATTTTAAGACTTATGGTACAATTCTTCATCATAAAATTTCGTCAACATAACTTCACAGATTAAACACAATGCTTAAAACACTTGGTATGAAAGCGCTTTAGAAGTACATCGTACATGTACGGGATGGCACTATACGTAATTTGTGATTTTTTTCACTTAAGCTTTTATGAATGGTTATTACAATCATGGTGAACGACCACGAGTATGCTTGCAATCATGCATTTCTGCTTTAGATTTTTTCCTACTCTCCCTTCTCATTACTATACATATATCCAAGGAGGTTTTCGTCTTGAAGGGTTTATCAAGGATTTTTCTGCTTTTCTTAAGTATGGCAATCATAGTAGCTATGGCTGGATGTAGCGGTCAAGGCACCACCCCTGCAAAAGGTGATTCTGTGAAAGCTACCGGTCAAGCTGATGGTAAACATGGCCCAATCAAGGTTGAGGTAACAGTAACAAACAACGAGCTTTCAGACATTAAAGTCCTCGAACAAAAAGAAAATGAAGTATTATCCGAGCCCGTATACAAGAAATTGCGAGACCAAATCATTGCAAAAAATAGCACAGAGGTAGATGCAATAAGTGGTTCTACTCTTACAAGTCAAGGCTATATCAATGCTGTAAAGGACGCCGTGGGTAAAGCTGGACTAACCTTAACTGCTAAAGGTTCAGATACATTGGCAACAGTCAAAGAGGAGGCTGTTCAAAATTACGATGTAGTCGTCATTGGCGCAGGTGGTGCAGGCTTCGCGGCTGCTATGGAGGCGAAAAAAGCAGGGGCCTCTGTAGTCCTGCTGGAAAAAATGCCATCCATCGGTGGTAACACATTGATTTCCGGCGCAGAAATGAATGCTGCTAACAACTGGGTACAAGCAAAAAAAGGCATAAAAGATAGCAAGGAATCCCACTACCAAGACACCTTAAAAGGCGGAGATAACGTGGGGGATCCTGCTATGGTGCGTGTGTTGACAGATAATGCAACAAGCGCAGCAGAATGGCTGAGAGATGAAATAAAGGTGGAGTTTTTACCAGATCACCTATTCCAATTCGGCGGTCACTCTGTGCCTCGTGCCCTCATCCCTAAAGGTCACACTGGTGCAGAAGTAGTCACAAAACTAAAAGCAAAAGCGGATCAGCTGCAAATTCCTGTAAAAACGGAAACAAAAGCGGAAGAGTTATTGAAAAATAGCGAAGGCCGTGTCGTTGGCGTTAAAGCAAAAACGGCTGCTGGTCAAGAAATTACCTTTAACGCAAATAAGGGTGTTATTGTTGCAACTGGTGGATTCGGTTCCAACGTAGAAATGCGTAAGAAATACAACCCAGTTTTAGATGAAAGCTACATGTCTACCGATACTCCTGGTACAACTGGTGACGGTATCGTGATGAGCGAAAAAATCGGGGCAGCTATCACAAATATGGAGAGTATTCAAACATACCCAATCTGTAATCCTAAGACAGGTGTTATTTCTCTGGTAGCGGATACGCGTTTTGATGGAGCTCTTTTAGTGAACCAAAGTGGTAAACGCTTTGTAGAGGAATTAGAGCGCCGCGATGTGATTTCGAAAGCGATTCTTGCTCAGGAGGGTAAATATGCCTATCAGGTCTGGAATCAAGCTGTAGGTGATATTGGTAAAACAGTAGACGTGCATAAAGATGAATATGACATGCTTGTAAAAGAAGGCTTATTAGTGAAAGCTGATACGTTGGAAGAGGCAGCAAAGCATTTTAACATCCCAATAACAGAGCTTCAAAAAACAATTGACCGTGTCAATGGATTTGCTAAGAATGGTAAAGATCTAGATTTTCATCATCGTGGAAAATTAATCGAAATGACACAAGGCCCTTGGTATATTGAAAAAGCGGTTCCTTCCGTGCACCATACCATGGGGGGATTAGTCATTGACCCTGAGACTCACGTACTGGATACCAATGGAAAAGCAATTGCTGGTCTTTACGCAGCAGGAGAAGTAACCGGCGTGATTCACGGGAAAAACCGTCTAGGTGGTAACGCAATCGCAGACATTTTCGTGTTTGGTCGCATTGCCGGACAGAACGCGGCTGCACAAAAATAATGCAGATTGATTCGCGAATAACATGAGAAACTACAGCTACCGGAGAATTTTCGGTAGCTTTTTTATACCTTATGAGCCTCTAGTAGAAACTTTTCTACAGAATTAGCTTTATGCTTGTATGCTTGATTTCTGTGAGGTTTTCCATCCCATGTGTGGATAATTACTTTCATAAGAACGCTTTTGACAGGTGTATTGCATCTGTAAAAACTCTTCCTGCTGTTGCTTTGTCCAGCCCCATTCAGCTACTCTTGCTCACGTGTACTAGCATATATCTGAAATAAAAATCCATCATCTGCCTCACTTGTTACATTGCGAGTAAAAATCATGATATCCACCTCCCGTACACAATAATGCCTTCATGAGCAATTCTTCGACGGCTATCTCATAGAAAAAAGTTTATCCGCATATAATTGATAACGATTTTCATTGACATTATATTCTGATTTTTTTACAATCAAAATGCCAATATGTAATATTTTTCTAGAGAGGGGTCTCTGTCATGTCTTGTTTATTACAGAGCCGCCGAGCCAAAGTCTGGGCATTATTGACCGGTATCTTGTTGCTGTTAGTCTCTATGCTGATGAGTATCTTGTTCGGCTATCATATGTTTACCTTCCACATGTTGCTCGATATGCTATACCAATTTGATGGTTCAAAGGAACATCTCCTTCTTAGAGATGTTCGATTACCCGCAGCTTTTATTGCAGCCAGTGTAGGGGCTAGTCTAGCCATTGCTGGCGTTTTAATGCAAAATCTAACCAAAAATCCGTTAGCCTCACCTTCTTTATTCGGTATTAATGCTGGTGCAGTACTGTTTATCGTGCTCACTCTATTTTTCTTTGACTCGGATTTAACCCTTACACAGATGGTCTGGATCGCTTTTGTTGGAGCTGGTGTGACTGCCGTTCTGGTACTGATTCTAGGTACGATGGGCAAGGATGGTTTTTTACCTATCAAAGTAACATTAGCAGGAGCGGCTGTTTCAGTATTTGCTTCCTCATTTACCTCAGGAATTATGCTCATAAATAATGAATCGTTAAATCAAGCCTTATTTTGGCTAGTAGGCTCTGTCACTGGACGAAAAATGGAGCATCTTACCACGGTCTTACCTTATATGGTGATCGGTTGGATTATTGCTCTGTGTCTGTCTCACGCGCTCAATTTAATGGCAATGGGTGATGATATGGCAAAAGGCTTGGGCTTACATACTGCTTTTGCTAAGCTTCTCATCATTCTGGTTGTCATTTTATTAGCAGGTGGCTCTGTTTCCTTAGCTGGTCCAATTGCTTTTGTGGGACTGATTGTCCCTCATATCTGCCGCTATATTGTTGGAGTTGATCATAAATGGCTGATTCCATTTAGCGGACTAATCGGGGCTATTTTATTGGTTTCAGCCGATACTGCCTCTCGATTCTTATTGATGCCAAAAGAGGTTCCCGTTGGCGTAGCCACAGCATTATTAGGCGTCCCATTCCTTATTTATATCGCTAGAAGGAGTAGCTATGAGTAAACCATCTCTTGTGCCTAAATTTATAACCATTCGGAGTAACAAACCAGCCCTCTCCGCTCAGCTTTCTATTCGTGATTTACTTGTATTAGTTATCCTATTTTTGGTACTGATTGTCTGCACACTACTAAGCATTGCCTTTGGCACGACTCGAATTCCTATACCAGATATCCTAGCCACATTTGTAGGTGGAGATGTAACCAATCGAATCGTCATTTTGGAATTGCGAATGCCAAGAACATTAATGGCTATTTTGATTGGTGCCGCTCTAGGCGTGGCCGGTGCTATTACGCAAGGAGTCTTCCGCAACCCTCTCGCCTCACCCGATTTATTAGGTGTGACAGGAGGAGGCTCAGTGGCAGCCGTAGCCTTTATGACATTTAGCAATGGACAAGCTAGCATCCATTGGCTACCGCTTCTTGCTATTGGCGGCGCCTTTGCAACAGCCTTCATCAACTATTCGTTTGCTTGGAGAGGTGGCGTTTCGCCTTATCGACTTGTATTGATCGGTATTGGAATTTCTACGGCCATGTCCGCTTTAACCACTTTTTTATTAATAAGTGGCCCAGCACATTTAGCTTCTCAGATTCTTGGCTGGTTGACTGGTACCATTTACGGCACATCCATGAAACATGTCATAGCTATTTTGCCCTGGATCATCTTTTTTGTACCACTCGCTTGGCTACTAGCTCGTAGATTGAACGTGCTAACGCTAGGTGATGGAATCGCAACCGGATTGGGTAATCCTGTGCAGATAACCCGTTTTTTGCTCATTCTTATCAGTGTAGCACTCGCTGGGGCCGCTGTAGGTCTAGCCGGAAATATATCATTTATTGGACTTACTGCACCTCATATTGCTCGGCGCTTAGTCAGTTCGCTTTATGGAGTGTTAATACCAGCCTCTGCTCTATTAGGTGCCATTATTTTGGTGCTAGCTGATCTTGCAGGCAGAATGCTATTCTCTCCTGCCGATATACCTGCTGGAGTCTTTACCGCAATCATTGGGGCACCATTCTTTCTCTATCTACTCTATCGCGGACATGGAAAAAAGTAAGTATATACAATTTATTCTGGAAATTATGTTGACATGTACCATTTATTGTATATAAAATATATTTGATAATGATTATTGTTATCATTTAATCATTTCCAAATTTAAAACAATGAAGGGGAGAATCAATTCATGGTCCAAAAAAAATGGTTTCAGATTCCCGCATTGATGCTACTTTGCATGGTGTTTTCTCTTCTTGTAGCCGGTTGCGGCGGCACAACCAACACTGCAACATCAGCTCCTGCAAAAGCAGAATCAGCAACAGCATCAGGTGATTCTTACACCATAGAACACGCGATGGGCAAAACAGAGATAAAAGGGACCCCGCAACGAGTCGTTATTTTAACCAATGAAGGCACAGAAGCACTTTTAGAACTTGGAGTAAAACCAGTAGGTGCTGTTAATTCAGGTGTTGGCGATGGCTGGTATCCACATATTAAAAGCGAAATGGATGGAGTAACCGAGCTAGGCTATGAATCTCAGCCAAACATTGAGCTAATTGCATCCTTAAAGCCTGATTTAATCATTGGAAACAAGGGCCGTCAGGAGAAAATCTACGATCAATTGAAAAGCATTGCACCTACTGTATTCTCTGACGATTTAGCAGGTCAATGGAAAGAAAACTTCAAGTTATACGCAAAAGCTTTACATAAAGAAGAAGAGGGTAAAAGATCCATGGCTGCTTATGATAAGCACGTGGAAGAGATTAAAGCAAAACTGGGCGACAAAGCTAATATAAAAGTATCCATTGTACGTTTCTTGCCAAATGCAGTACGTATTTATCAAAAAGACACGTTCGCTGGCGTAATGCTCAAGGATTTAGGTGTTGCCCGTCCGGCATCGCAAGATAAAGATAACTTTATGGAAGTCGTTACGAAAGAACGTATTAATGATTTAGACGGCGATGTCATGTTCTTCTTTAACGCAGATTATGATGAGAAAAAAGGCGGAACCAAGAACCAACAAGAATGGATGAACGATCCACTCTTCCAAAGCCTTAATGTAGCGAAGAAAAATACAGCTTTCCAAGTAAACGAAATTATTTGGAACACGTCTGGTGGTATCAAAGCTGCTAATAAAATGCTAGATGAGTTTTTAGGCTTCGTTGAAAAATTGTAGGTTCCATGCATAAGTAAGCATTTAAAAAGCAAGGAACATATTAAAACTGGGTGAATCCCTGTAGCTCCTAACTAGGAGGACAGTGGAGACACCTTTTTTATTTATGAAGCTATCCGTCATCAAACCGTATAACCGTATATATGACAACCTTACATGGGGTTTTACTGCATCCCGGTTTTCTGATAAGTGGAGCCTATCTAGGAGTATATAAGCAGTCTGGGCACCTTGTCGATTCACATTAAAAAAGGGACTTCCACGCGAGCCTGCATGTTTTACCTATAAAATACAAATACTTCCTATTGACTGCCAGAAAGCTAGGTATCTGACTACTCTTTGGTTTATTACTGCGATACAAGGGGTTAATTATGTCCACTTTTTTTCAGCGCGCAAAACAGATACGACAGAAGCATTTGTCTGCCAAAAACAATTCAAAAGAAAGTGCTCCCTTTTCATCGGATTTATCGCTATCTCTTTGTCAATTACAAGATGTTTTTGGAAAAAGCTTCGATGTCTCCACACGCGAAATCTACCTGAATCAAATACAAAAAAAAGCGGCGATTCTCTATGTAGAGGGAATTATTGATAAACAACAATGGAAGGAGTTTTTATCCCCTTTTACCTCTAATCTAAAAAAGGTAAAGGACCAATCTGCTCAGACAAATGCAGAAGCGACGACAGCTCCTTCCATCGAGCAACTCGTTACTACACTTGCCGTTTGTCGGAAAGTAAAAACGTATGCACGGCCCTCTGATTGTATAGAGGATATTCTTCGTGGATATACGGCACTATTAATCGACTCATATGATTGTGCTTTTCTACTGGATACAGCCTATTTTCCCTCACGTTCCATGGAAGAACCGGTCACAGAATCAGTTATTCGGGGACCTAGGATTGGCTTTGTAGAAACCATCGCTGATAACGTTGCCCTATTGCGCCATCGTATACGAAATCCTAAATTAACCTTCCTTTCCCAAGAAATTGGGGAGGTTGCTCCTAAAAAGGTAGTAATCTCTTATATAGAAGGAATTGCAAACCCTGCTTTAGTAGATGAGGTAATACGTCGCGTGAGCAACACTATGATTGATGATCTACAAGAATCCAGCTATATCGAGCATTTGATTGAGGATGATCCTTGGTCGCCGTTTCCATTGATTCAAAGCACGGAACGACCCGATCGTGTGGAGGCTGCTTTATTAGAAGGAAGAGTATCCATTTTAATCGATGGAACACCTTTTACCTTAATTGTTCCCGTTACCTATCCCATGCTGCTGCAATCTCCTGATGACTACTATCAGCTTTGGTATATCGGGTCGATCCTGCGATTTTTACGATTTATTTGTGTGCTAATCTCGTTGTTTCTTCCCTCTCTCTATGTATCACTGGTCTCTTATCATCAAGGGCTGATTCCTATGCGGCTCGCTTTTACGATTGCTGGAACACGAGAAGGTGTACCTTTTCCAACTATCATTGAAGCATTAATCATGGAAATTACTATCGAAATTCTGCGTGAAGCGGGCTTACGCCTCCCTAAACCTTTAGGGCAAACGATTGGAATTGTTGGTGGTTTAGTTATCGGACAATCGGCTGTAGAAGCAGGGATTGTAAGTCCGATTATGGTCGTGGTGGTGGCTCTTACTGCTATCTCATCATTTACTATTCCTCAATATGAAGCAGGGGTTGTCATTCGTTTTTTACGTTTTGGAATGATGCTATCTGCTGCCTTTCTAGGTTTGTATGGGGTCATTTTGTTCTTTATTATTATTACCTCTCATTTGGTAAAGCTCAAGTGCTTCGGTGTCGATTATCTAGCACCTTTAACACCGATCATGACCAAGGATTGGAAAGATTTTATTTTGCGCCTGCCTCAAAAATTGTTAGTGAGGCGCCCTCAAATTTTTCAACCGCTTGATACGAAAAGAATAAAGAAAAAACCTCGGGACAATTCTACAAGGAACTAAACAAAGGAGGTACGAGAAAGAATGTCACTTAATTTCCAGCCTAAATTCTCTGGTCTTGATGTGTCCTCTTTTATTGCATCTATGGTCATTGGAGTATCTATTCTGACTCTACCACGTGTTGCTGTTGAAGCGGTAGGAACAGCGGATGTCTGGATTGATGCACTGGCTGGGGGAATTTTAGCAATGATAGCTGGCTATTTTTGCGCCAAATTAAGCCAACAGTACCCCTCGTATCACTTTTATAGAATAACGCAAATTATCGCAGGAAAATGGGTAAGCTCACTGATAATCCTAATCTACTCCGTCTTTTATTTTTTCTTATGCGTCTATGAAGCGCGGGTACAAGCTGAGGTTATTCGTCATTTTTTATTAGATCAAACGCCTATTCATGTGACGATCATCTGTTTTTTACTGGCAGGGTTATATTTAGTACTCGGAGGTGCACACCCTATTGTGCGTCTGTTCCTTCTCTTTTTTCCTGTCACGATCCTTATTTTATTTTCTATAACCTTCCTTAATTATCAAAGCTTCCATATTGATAATTTATTGCCAGTTCTGCATCACGGCTGGATGCCTTTGCTCCAAGGCTTGCCAGCCACTTCCCCCTCCTACATGGGTTTCGAGGCCATTATGTTTTTGACCTATATGATGAAATCTCCAGGGGATTCCTCGAAAAGTGTAGTGATTGGTCTTGGCTTTGCCACCCTGATCTATACTACAATTACCCTGATGGTAGTAGGAACCCTGACTGCACATGAGGTGAAAACGCTGACTTGGCCCACGATGGAGTTCGTCAAGCAGATCGAATTTCCCGGGGCCTTCTTTGAACACTATGAATTGTTTTTTATGGTCATCTGGGTATTTAGTATTTTTACTACTTTTGTCTTTTGCTTTTATTTGGTAAGTCTAGGTTTAAGTCTGCTTGTACCGATACGGCTACCTTTGCTACAAGTATTGTTGACCCCGCTTATGTATGCATTCGCCATGGTACCGCAAAATTTAGACCAAGCATTTTCTATAGGCACCCAGCTTGGCTACGCTTCAGTAATAACATCCGGTGTCATTCCGATTTTATTGTTAACCCTGTCAAAATGGAGGAAACCTGCCAATGCCCAACAAGAAAAACAAACATAATTGGGTGGCATGTGTGCTCACACTCTCTCTAACCCTATTGATATCGGGGTGTTGGGATCGCCAGGAAATTGAAGATTTGGGTATGGTCATTGGAATTGGAATTGATTCTCCCCAGAAGGAAAACCATTCTGAATCACAGCAAAATCAAGAGGAGGACGAAGCTGGTTCATCTGACGCTGGCTCTGAATCCTCACAGCAGAAAGATGATTCTAGCCCAGAAACAAAAGTCAAACAAAAAGTCTCCGTTCTCTTAACTCATCAAAATGTGTTGCCTAAGGTTCTGGTTGGCACTGCTAAAGTAACTGGTACCCAGAAGCAAGCCTATTATAATATTTCAGGTGAAGGGAACTCGTTCTTTGAAATAATCCGTAATTTTGCTACCAAAAGCTCCCGCCCCCCGTTTTTTCTGCATGTCAAAACGATGGTGATTGGGGAAGCTATCGCTAAAAAATTAAGCCTGAACAAAATGCTAGAGTACTTTTTGCGCGACACAGAATTACGCAGAACTGTACTAGTTGTGGTAGCCAAAGGTCGAGCTATTGACATACTGAATAAAAAACCACTTAATGAAGCGCTTCCTGCAATCGAAATCCTTAGTATTATAGATAATGTTAGAAAGAGCTTAGATATCGCCACCCCTGCTTCACTTGGGCATATTTCAGAGAATATGACAATGAAAAATAGCTTTATGATTCCTCGCATAGAGCCATTAAACAAGACCATAAAGATATCAGGGGCTGCTCTTATTAAAGGTGACACAGGAAAAATGATCGGATGGTTAGGCGATAAAGAGGTACGCGGTGCCAATCTGCTCATTGGAAGTGGAAAATCGAAATGGGAAAAGCACGCAGGTCTGATTAAAACGAGTATGCCTCCAAATAACAACATGATTATCTATGAAATTCGTACCGTGTCAAGTAAGATAACGCCCAAAGTCCAAAATGGAAAAGTCTCATTTTCTGTACAGATAAATCTGAATGGACGGATTGGCGAGGATTGGTCTCAAACGGAAAATAGCTTTAAAGACAGCTATCTTCAAAAGGCTGGAGAAGCTTTTGAGAAAAAAATCAAGGAATTAACGAGAAACACGCTTAACAAGCTCCAAAAAAAATGGAAAATAGATGTTTTGGGATTTCACAAGGCCCTATCTGTTCACTATCCAGATGTGTGGGAAAAAATGAAACAGAATTGGGATGATGAATTCAGCAAAATTCCTATTGATGTTCAAGTAAAAGTGCATGTTAGAGAATTCGGTTTAAAAGGCTCAAAACATTAATAGCCTAGACTACATGATAAAAAACAAAACCCACAGGGTCACGTGGTCAAGCCCCCGTTTTGTAGACAGTAAGAAAAGCCCCGGCCGTTATGCCGCTAACTGACGCCTAAATTCACTAGGCGTCAGTTTATTTAACTTCAGTTGAAGACGTTCTTCGTTGTAAAAATAAATGTAATTTTCAATTCTCCTTTGAGCATCTTGAAGATCTCGTATATCATAGGGATATAGGGCTTCGGTTTTCAAATGAGAAAAGAAGCTTTCAATCGAGGCATTGTCTAGACAATTACCCCATCGGGACATGCTGATTTGGTCGCCAACCGTAGGCAATAGATTGTCCTGCTTCTCCGAGAGGAGTAAATTCTTTGATCCATTTGTAAATAGTGACTTCTGAAATACCATATTCGCTAGATAATTCCTTTACAGAGTAACCAGAGTGATAAAGATCTACCACTGTTCTTTTAAAATCTTGATTGTATCTCTTGTTCGTTTTTTTATGTTCCATCCGGACTCATCTCCTCTTTTCATTGTAAGGACTTAACTAAGAGGTGTCCATGAAACTATACTAACTCCATGGTAGAGAACTTTTATATGAGTTGGTTTAAGATTAAGCTAGCCACTTTCTAAAGTTTTATCGAAGTATTTATTCGGAATACTTCTGTAAGAATCTGATGATACTCTTCTTCATTTATGGTTCGTTTTCTTTTTTGGCCTTTTTTGGTTTCTGTAAAACTTCGTTTAGTAAGTGAAATATGCCCACCTTCAATTAATTTACTGATAATACACCCTTTGTTAAATGGAGATTCTGGGTGCTCTACAATAATATTTTGTATGACATTTACTTTATTTGTATCTATTTCATCTAATGTAAATGCATATCCAGTGCGCCATGTATTTGTAGGTTCAGAATCAAGGAATTGGGCGCTCTCCCCATTTTCTCCTTTTTTCATTTCTAGTAGGTAGGTTCCTTTTTCAGTATTTTGTTTACGAATACGGTATTTTCCTGTTTGAGATGAGATGACTTCCCCGTTAAATGGGACTGGATATAAAGGAAGATGTGAGGCAAACCCCCCGTCTATAATGTATTTCTGATTATTATAGTTTAAAATAATAATCACATGCCCATCATCAGGTTTCCACTTACCACTCCCTAAATCGTAAACCGTACCAGATACTCGATAGACATCAAATCCACAATCAATTAAAAAATAATATAATAAGGAATTAAGCTCGTAACATAGTCCTCCGCAATGGGTTAATAGTAATTTTTCTTGGACATTTTCTCTAGAAATTTTTCGGATATTCTTGTCCATAACGTCTAAATTTTCATAGGGTAGTACATATCCCATTTGCAAAAGAATTCCATGTAAATCTTCAAAGGTTACATCTTCTTTTGGAGATATCTGTAACCGGGAGAAAAAATTTTTTTGTAATTCGGTTAACATCGTATACCACCTTCCATTTATAGGTAAATAATCCATTAATTATATGTTACACCTTTAAAATATATAATCAAGTAGGGCTAACATCAGTATTTTGCTCTTTTACATCGTTAAGAATAAGAAGTCTTGTGTATCACGTTTCCCCAGTTTGTCCCCATAGAGTAAACCCTATTGATACAAGAGTGAAATCTTGAGAACAAAGATTTCACTCTTGTATCATATAACTTGTCTCAAATATCTTAACGATGTTAAAACAGTATATTTATATCGAGGGATAGGCTTATCGTTGTAAATCCGCATTTCCTGACGCTATTCCTTTAACGTATAGTTGGTTTTGACCATCATTCGAAGTCCGTCGCGCTGTGGTAGTTTCCTACCGAACTTCAGAAGCCCAACGATGGGCAAAATAAAAAGACGCTTAGTTAAGCGCCTTGAAATTTTTTATATCCTTGAGCTACTGACTGAATTAGATATTTGCTCTTATACGTTTCCGAATATCTGATGCAACACTTGAAGGGTCATCTATCTCAAAAATCACATAATTATACTTCTCATGCCCTTCCAACTCAATTATTAACAGAGGTTCTCTTCTCTCATAGGAGAGAAAGTACCACTCATCTGCGTATTTAAAACTCCCCTCAAAAATATTAAGTGCTGAAAGGGAGGTTCCAGGCATCCGAAGCATCCATTGTGGAGCATTGAAGTAGTCAACATATACACTTTTAATTGTACTATAGGGCATTTTAAGATTGAACTTTACTGCGAAAAATCCAGTCGCTCCTGTTAATTTTAAAATTACACCTTCATCATCAAATAGTACTTCTCGGGCCATACTTTACCCTCCAGTGCTTGTTGTTTATCGCGTTGCGTATTTCGGTGGTCCGGGTTATACCTCCCGGACATTGGGCTTGAGTAAGAAAAAACGCTAAGCTGTCATCGTTGGCGGGCCCCTATTATTGCACCAGAAATTAGAAATAGTGGCCATCCAAATTCCATAGCATAAGATAATAT
This sequence comes from Brevibacillus laterosporus LMG 15441, assembly GCF_000219535.2. Classification (NCBI taxonomy): domain Bacteria; kingdom Bacillati; phylum Bacillota; class Bacilli; order Caryophanales; family Paenibacillaceae; genus Brevibacillus; species Brevibacillus laterosporus. The sequence goes on along the minus strand of NZ_CP007806.1, from coordinate 1,052,062 downwards.
TTGTACCATACCATCTTTGGGAATTAAATTGAACTCGGGCATCGTACACCTCCTAAAAATAACCTTTTCTAGTAATACGTTATATTAATCTGGAGGTTTCACACTCTACTACTAACGTTGACATTCGACTTAAACCACTTTTTTGTACAATGTTTTAGTTGTTACAAATAACATGAAACTGTTGATTAATAAACCTACTAAGTTTACATAGAAAAGGTTTGTTCTTGTTAAATTGTACAAACCAATTAAAGGAAAATGAGTAAGGAAATTATAAGTGCTATTGTTTTTTGTTTATTTTTATATGTATTCAACCTAAAATTAGTTATTTATTAAATGTACGGGGATACCACCAACAATCTTACCTTTAGTAATTTGTACCATCTTATCTTTCTGAACCCATTCCACTTTTGCCCCCAAAATCTTACTAAAGAATTCTAGAGGTACAAAAACACGATCGTCCTTAATTACTGCAGCTGCATCAAACGTAAAAAAACCACCGTCTACGTTTGCACGGTTTGCGCCAACATTTAGTGCAACGATATTTTCTTCTTCATAATATAGCAAAACAGCTTGATTAGGTTCCGACTCCCATCCCACACCCAAATCCAATGCTTCACTTACAAATCGAATTGGTACCATGGTATGTTTACTCCTTGAATCGATGTATGGTTGAGCATCTGGAAAATTAATTACCGAACCATTTATCTTTACCTCCACATGGTGCTGTGGTTGAAGCTCCGTTACTGTTATTGGCTTCTTTACCTCCACATATTGCATCGATTTAAATGCCATTACTGTTTTCGGAATAGCAATCATCCACATGAGAGCCAAACACACAGTTAGTTTTGCAGCATTACTTCTTTTAAACATTTTGTTTTCCTCCTTTTAAAACAAATGGAAAATACAAAGATTTCCTACTTCTTCATATCTATATAGATATACTTTAGAGATATCTAATTGTCAATTACTTCCTTCGGCAATAGATGGAGTCGCGTGATTTTTTGTTTGCTCCCGAACACACATCTGTTTACTACATAAAATCTTATACCCCGCGTAACTCGCCCACACCCATCGATAACATTTATGATTTTTATCGTCTTGTAACGGAGATCTCTTATAATTTTCAGTAATTACAAGTGGGGATACATATTATCCATCAACAAAATCGTCTAGATATTCCCTCAATTGTCTCCCTCCTTCAAATAGGCTTAATGACAGGGTAGCTGCTCTAGACCGCAAAGTATTGTTTTCACCCTCTAATCAATAGATTACACTCAAATTAGTAATTACTTAGGGGAAGAGGATTTATGAAACAAAATTGGGATGAACTACTGGAACACTTTGGAATTTTACCAATTGAAAGAAAACTGATTAGTAATAAAACAGGGGCAAGTCGTTTAGGATTTGCAGTATTATTAAAGTACTTTCAACAAGAGACAAGATTTCCGTCCAAGAAACAAGATATTCCCAAAGTCATGGCTGAATATATAGCGCATCAATTGGAAATATCCGCAGATATTTTTGAAGAATATTGTTTGGGAGCAGAGGAAAGAAATTTTACTTATCATCGAAAGCAAATTAGGGAATCTTTCGGCTTTAGAGAACTTACGGCAAAGGACAATGATCTTTTGACAGATTGGTTAACCGAACAAGTTCACTTTACACACGAAACAGACTATTTAAAAGGTCAGGCATACAGTCTGTTTCGTAAGTGGAAAGTCGAGCCTCTTTCAAATGGAAGTTTAAAGCGTTCTGGAATCTTATGCTGATGAGGTATCACAAGAAGGTTTTGAAGAAGAGTTTCATAAGGAAAAGGAATCAGATATTTTAACTTTTCGTCAACTTTTATCTTCTCCCAGCAAACCAAGTGTAAACACCATGGAAATGGAAGTTAAAAAATTGTTAGCGATTCGGCATCTACACATTCCTTCAAGATTATTTCATCATTTGACTCCGAAATTAGTAAAGAAATATCGACTTCGTGCAGCTACTAGACAGTGACAGAATTGTGTGCACACCCTGCACTCATTCGCTATACCCTTCTTGCCATTTTATTTTCGCATCGTCATGAAGAAGTTATTGATTATTTAGCTGATTTATTGGACGAATTACGCTTAAATTTGGACCCTAGTGACAACATATTTTCGGTTATATAAATCAACTTTTTCAGGTGTAAAAATAAAGTTGTTTAATTTTTGGTACAATGAATCGAGCACACGCAGTGGTAGCTTCTCCCCATACCCACAATTGCCCCTGATAGTTGAACAACAACAATTTATTTTATATACTCAATTAACTTTGCAGGGACTGTTTCAAAAATTAAAATTTCTGGTTCCTTATATGGCTTGTAATTTAAGTATTCTTCGATGGTCAACATACTTTCCCAATATTGACTTACTAAATCTTCTTTTGAAGGTAGTCCCTCCGTAAAGTATCCTCCGCCAGTCTCCTCTTCCATATATTCATCTTCTATATAGGCGAACAAATCACTTGATATATCTTGATTGAAAACTAATATCTTGTCGCTAAAAGTAGGAAATCTAAGATAGGGCTTGGTTGGTGGAACCAACTCTGCACCAAATGCAATTTTAAAATCAATCCATTTTGGTGAATTTATCGATTTGAAACGGTCTGTAATTTCAGGATATAAATCACCACCATTTGTGTACAGCCTCGTTACTGTTCTAATATTTAGCCCTTCATTTAAAGCGTTTTGTGGATTTATATGTATATCGCTATCTTGTTCTATTACTGTATGGTATAAATACAAAATTATCGCTCCTCGACTTATATTTCCAGCATTTTCCTCCTCAACTTTACTGCCCTTAAATTGAGAAACGTATAAAGAAAGAGGATAGCTCTCATCAACTCCGTTATCGCGCTCGTATTAATTGAATAATATAACTTAATCGGTTAACTCTAATTGTTGTTTAATAAATTCAAATAAATTGTCAGCTTCTTTTTCGCCTTTTTCTTGACCTTGATACCATGCAACAACTGGGCATTCGCCATTGTCCAGTTGGGTTGTATCCAAACAATAAATCCAATCAGCTCCAGGCTCAAAAAATACAACATAGCCGTCTGGTATATCGTACTCTTTCTAATCCATTGTGTTGTCTAAACTTATGAACATCGTTTAAACCAATTCCATCAATATCTAAACCTTCAAAACTAACTTAGCTATACTCCTTTAATAGCCACTTATAACTATCAGGTAAAGTCACATTCCTAAATGCTCCCAGTCAGGCTCAGCCACCGCAGGAGTACAGCTCCAATAGAACTAGCTTGTCCTTTTGATGCATAAGTTACCTCTGGTCCTATCGTGATCATACTTGTTGTCAAGAGCGACACGGTTACCATAAAAATGGTTCTGTTCCATGTTTGTTTCTTCATTCTTACACCTCTTTTTTAGTAGTTACAGGTGTTTAACTCTATCATAATGACGAACTCTAGATGAAATGGTTACCATTCATTCGACACTTTTTTCTGAATTTTTTTAGAAAACGAATGCTACCATAATACAAAATTTAGAATCGTTCTAATTTTTAAAATTTATTGTTCAGAAAATCACAAGTAACAGGTTAAGTTTCGAAAATAATTTAGGAATTGGAACTGTAAGAGATTTGATGCTTTCTTTGAGCGACATTGTACTGAGTCCTTCAGGAGCCATTTGATCGATTTTCTCATGGATATTTTAAGTAGCAAGGATTTTGTATTCTCTTTTTAGAGTGGGTCGTAAAGAAATAATTATTAGATGAAATATTACTTGAAACATGGTTACAATGCGATAATGATCTTACAAAATATAGTATGCGGAACAGACAGAAGATGGATAGAAAAGCATAGTAATCTATAAATCTAATGAATTAATTCCTCTTAAAGGATTTATGAATTGATGGCATCACATTCCTATTTTCTATTTCCAAAAGACGTTCATTGGAACTCCTATTTGTGTGAAGAACGCTTGTCTGCACTTCATCCGTTCTTTGTTGGTCAGAATACATGGTATATACGGCTTTTGATGCGTTCTCCATACTCATTTTATTTCTCAAAAAATCCTGCATCGTTCGTAACGCTATCAGATCACGCTCACGGTAGGCACGCCTGTCATGTTCATCGCGAAGGATGCAGTAACCCTCCGCCTCTAAACGTAATGACCATTTTCGTAAAGCACTTACTGATATATCTAATAATTCAGCTACATCATTTGCCCAATAAGTCCGTTCAAAGCCATTATCCATATCGTTCTCACCTCGCTGTACTAGCTTCTAGCGAGAATGAATAAATCCTTTTTATAATCTTACCAGCAGATTAATTAAACCTACTGGTAAGTGCCTAATGGCAGAAGTAAGAAGGCTCACGCTTTATATACTATGTCACATTTTTTTGTTCGTTTTTTTGTAAGAAAACAATACGTGCAGTTGACGGATTCCTGGATTTTTTTCTTTAAAAAACCGAATAATTTTTTGACCTGGTTAATTGCCTAACATCTTAAAACCGAACATAGTAGAAAAACAGAGCAGAGCGAGATCCGGACTCAACTTTTACAAGTTCTTTAGACTTAAAAACATTATCAAACAAAATTGGGGATATCTGGTATTATTTTTAATATTCAAGCTAAAAGGAGAGATAATTATATGTCTAATATTGCAATGATAACATTAAGAATTATACTTTACGGAAGTATGATTTATTTATTTATTTATTTATTTAATATGTTCATTCCAAGTAATATGATAGCAAATGGACTCGGTTTATTAGTTGCTGGATTTATTTTAGAACCTATATTCAAAAAAATAATTTTTTCAAAAAAATAAGCAGATGAATTTACGCTAGTAACCTCCTTACCTAACCTATAATTAGAAGTAAATCTATTACGGATGTAAAAGTGCCACAGACAATACGGGAACCCAAAGTTTTCTTATAAATATTAACTTCTCCTTTTTTGTAAATTGTTTAATTATTGATTTTGTTACATAATTAAGGAAAATCACACAATTATTGGAGGTTAGTATATATGGGAGGAATTGGTCCAACTTATTTCCTTTTAGGCCTTGTAGTTCTAGTATTAGTGTTTCTAATAACAAGACTGATCTTAAAAAACAGAAATAAAAAATAGGTATCCTAAGGAGTGATTCAATAAGAATTGACCTTATTATCGCTACTGGCTCTGGATTTCAGTTCTAGATGACGTGAAAACCATTGACACCATTACTTTTGTTTTTTGATCTTTCTTGCATACTCACTGTTTGATGGAAGTCTTCCCATATTAGTCACATATAAAGAACCAGTTCGGCAAACCAAATAAGCCTTTCCCTATTTTTACAGGAAGGCTTATTTGTGATGACTTACAAAAAATTCGCGCTCTTGTGTAAGGAGCGATAAACAGTTATTTGGGCCACCAGTCCCAATTATGGTGTTTCAATCCACACTCCCGTGGTTTGAGCGGCGTCTTGATTCTCTTATGGCAGTAGCGATGCTGCAATCTCGTCGACAATCCGGTTGATCGCCAGCGGACCGTAATAGACGATCCACGTCGTCGTATTGACCGTATACACTTGTTTGTTCTGCACAGGCTTCAAGCTTTTCCAAACCGCTGTCTGCGCAAATTCCTCGGTCAACTGCTGATACTGGTTGTCCGTCAACACAAACAGATGGTCTGCGTTCAATTCCGGCATCACTTCCAGATTGATCATCGCACTCGTATTTTTATCATCGAGAACCATCGCCGGCGCCTTCAGCCCCAAATCCTGATACAAAATCTGCGACGTCCGGTGCGCTGTCGTATGAATCCGGATCTGTTTGTCACGCGGACGAATCATTGCTACCGTCTCGTCTCCCATTTTTTTGGCCAGATCGGCCTTCAAGGAAGCGACCTTCTTGTTGTAGTCGTTGATCACCTGTTCGGCTTTTTTTTCCTTGTGAAGCAATTGACCCAATGTCACGATTGTTTTTTGCCAGTCCTCGTTGCGCTCAAACATCAACGTTGGCGCGATTTTGTCCAAAGCGTCGTAAATCTCGTTCTGGAACTCGGTGCAAATGATAACGTCCGGATTGAGCGCCAATACCGCCTCCAGGTTGACCCCGCTACTCGAGCCGATCTGCGTGACATCGCCAATTTTGTCTACCAAATAAGCGGGGAACGGCGTTGCTTCATTCGTCGCAACCGCGCTGCCTGCCACACGTTGACCAAGTGCTGTCAACTGGTCGAGATATTGGGTATCCAGTACAACGATGCGCTCCGGCGCTTTCTCAAATACACGCTCCCCCTTCATATGCGTGATCGTGCGGGCTTGTTCCGTTGCCTGCTTGTCTGCTCCTTCTTGTTGTGTTCCGCCCTCTGCTGCGGGCTTGCCGCAGGCGCTCAAAACGACGACCACTAGCATAATCAGGAGCATGGCGCTCCATCGTTTTTGTGTTTGCCGCATGTTATCATGTCCTCTCCTCGGAAGCTTGCAAAACCGCTTCGGTTGCATTATGATATTGATAATTATTATCATCAAGATCATACGAGAAAACTTGCTGCCATGCAACCCCCTTTTTCACACGATAAAAATCTGACATATTTTCAATTTTGCTATCCCTCTATTAACATTTGCACCTTAATTCAGTGCTATCCCCTCCAAGAATAATTCGTCATGTATCCTTGTCGAATCCTTTGACGAGTAATTGGAAGCCTTGACGAAAAAGAGCCCCGCTATCATGTTTGGTCAAGCCCCCGTTTTGTAGACAGTAAGAAAAGCCCCGGCCGTTAGGCCGCTAACTGACGCCTAAATTCACTAGGCGTCAGTTTATTTAACTTCAGTTGAAGACGTTCTTCGTTGTAAAAATAAATGTAATTTTCAATTCTCCTTTGAGCATCTTGAAGATCTCGTATATCATAGGGATATAGGGCTTCGGTTTTCAAATGAGAAAAGAAGCTTTCTATCGAGGCATTGTCTAGGCAATTGCCCCGTCGGGACATGCTGATTTGGGCGCCAACCGTAGGCAGCATGTCGTGGTATGCATGGGACGTGTACTGGGAGCCTTGGTCGCTGTGAACGATCAAACCAGTCACGTCTTTTTGCATTTCAAATGCTTTCCTAAAAGTCTCTAGAACAAGCGCATTGTCATTTCGAGTACTGATATGATAAGCGATAATCTCATGCGTACATAAATCTTTGATTGCAGAAAGGTAGATACGTTCCTCACCAATTCGATATTGGGTAACGTCAGTTACCCATTTTTGATTAGGCTCTTGAGCGGTAAAATCACGCTTGAGTAAATTATCTGCAACACGTCCATCCGATACCTTTGCTTGATGGGCAGTCATATAGGAACGTTTACGGCGAATGATGGATTTAAGTCCCAGATTTTGCATGATGCGTAATACTTTCTTATGATTAACCCTACAACCAAATTGGCGTAACAGTTCGGCCTGAATTCGACGATATCCATATATTCCTTTTCTTTGTTCATAGATCGTTCTGATCCGTTTTTTCATCGATTTATCCCTATACAAGTTTCTAGTAGAGAGGTACTTGTAATAGCCACTTCTCGAAACTCCTAACACCTTACAAACCTCAGTAATTGGATATATTGTAGACAAACTCTCCACAATTCGATACTTCTTCCTTACACCTCCCGCATCCAGATTTCCAAACACTTTTTTAGGATTTCATTCTCGTGCTTCAGTTTCTGGACATATCTATCCTGATCAATATAGGCCTCACGACGTCCGCGTCGATCTAGAAGTCCAAACTCACCCTGTTGTCTGTACTTTCTCATCCACTTTTTTAAGCGATCTTTGTCCTGAATTTCCAAATGCTCTACAATTTGTTTGTACGTCCATCTTTCCTCAATGTGTAAACGGATGGCTTCCATTTTCAATGATTCTGGATAACTTTTAAATTTTTGTCCTTTAACCGCCATGAAAAATACACCCCCTAAAGTTCATCGGATAACCTCAGGGCTTTTTCCAATGTCTACTTTAAGGGGTGCACTTCAAACGGCCTTTGTGGGTTTTTATACGTTAATCTTGACTAAAATCAAACAAGATATTAATATGTCTATAAATAAATAAACGATTGGGGTTTTCATCTATGGATATTTTAGCTGACTTGTTTTGGAAATCATCTATGGAAGAAATAAAAAATGGCTATGTTTACAATGAAAAACAAGAGAGCTTTACATGTCTAGTTTGTGGTCAGACCTATGAAGAAGGCATTATTTATCCAATTGATGACAATTGGTATGAAGCAAAAAAAGCCATGAAGCACCATATTCATGACGCTCATACCTCGATGTTTCACTTTCTTCTATCACTGGATAAAAAGGTGACTGGTTTAACCGACGTACAGCGTCAGCTCCTTGCCCAGTTTTATGAAGGACAAACCGATGCCCAAATTGTCCAAAATAGCACAGGCCGAAGCAATTCCACTATCCGTAACCATCGTTTTATGTTAAGAGAGAAGGAAAAGCAGGCCAAGATTTTTCTCGCCATCATGGAATTGCTAGGAGAAGCGAACCAGTCTCTCCCAAAATCAAACACCGACTCTGCTTCTTCAGTCGAAACCGCATCACCCAAGAAAAAAATCCGTGAACCGAAAAGCCCTTTTCTAGCTGTTCCACCTACTGTTCGATTTCAAGACGAGCGTTTTGCTATGACGGAAGAAGAATATCAAGAAATCTTACGGACGTACTTTCCTAATGGATTGGATGGAAGGATAAAGGAATTTCCACTTAAAGAAAAGCGCAAAGCAGCAATTTTGCATCATATCGTAGGTCGTTTTAAGCGCAATACACTCTATACTGAAAAAGAGGTAAACGCCATACTTACAACCGTCTACGAAGATTACGCCATCTTACGCCGCTATCTAATTGAATATGGCTATATGGATCGCAAGGCAGATGGCAGCTCGTACTGGCTCATTCCATTTACACCGCAACCGCCAGCAGAGTAACAGCAGTAGGAGCAGATCCTACTGCCTGCTCCTACTGCTGATTAAATAAGATTTGATTTGCACCCTTCCTCCAGACCTATCTTCCTAGATGTTGTTTTTCGTTATCACCTGCTGGAGGAAATGGGAAACAAAGCGATTAACATCTACTTGTAAGCATACATCCATATTTGGCGATTGCTTTGGAGGATTTCGTCTGTCACCGATGGTTCTGCCGATAGAGGCCGAGCCTTCCGTGTCCACCTGTACGTACATTGGCGATGCTTGAACAAAGGACGGATCAATAACCACCCCTACTGCTAGTGGATCGTGTAAAGCGCATCCTCCGAGGTAGGGGTTAATTTTAGCATAGGCATCCATATAGAATTCGCTACAAGATGCTAAGAATTTGCCTACTGGCGTGCCCGACTCTCTCCACATTTGTGTATGTTCCTTCGTCAGCAGGGTTTGCATAGTAACATCCAGCCCGACTAAGGTAATCGGTATACCTGATTGAAACACAAGCTCTGCCGCCTCTGGGTCCGTATAAATATTTGCTTCCGCTACCGGGGTTACATTTCCGGGAACTGTAACTGCTCCCCCCATAATGACAACTCTCTTTACGAGTGAAACAATCTCAGGGTCCTTCATAATTGCCAAGGCCAAATTGGTTTGGCTAGCAACAGTAATAAGCGTTACTTGCTTCGGGTATTTACGAACTTGCTCAATGATAAAGTCAGAAGCATGCTGGTCGATTGCCGTAACTTTTGGCTGGGGTAAATAGGTATTCCCTATACCGTCCTCTCCATGTATATGCGTAGCATTCGCCTTTAAAGGAGAACGTAGCAATGGTTTCCCTGCTCCTTTTGCCACAGGGATATCTGTCGCTCCTAGAATCTCAAGCACTTTTAGCGTATTTTCTGTCGTGATATCCACAACGTGATTTCCAAAGCTAGTGGTTAGGCCTAGAACGTGTAAAGCAGGCGATTGTATCGCATACGCAAGCGCAAGCGCGTCATCAATTCCTGTATCAACGTCTAAAATAACGTATTTCATCGATTAATTCCTCCCGCTCGCATCCATCGTTAAGGTAGTAATCCAATGCTGTATGAAACGCTCACTGTCTGCCTCTACACCCGTAAGCACTTTTCGTCCAACGCTCGCTGTTTGTCGTAAATCGGCGATAAGGGCTCCGCGTGAAACCTCCCCCTTACATTCCACTTGAACAAAAGTCTCTTCGGTACGAATTAAGGTACTATCTAGTGCCACACCAACCGCTAACGGGCCTTGCATCGCAATTGAGGGCTGGCACTGCTCGGCAGCCTCACATTTCTCAAATGGAAAACGTACCATCTCTTCTATCAAGGAAAGTACGCGTTCTGTGTGTTCTGTTTTTTTGTGGAGTAATTGATCTAGGTGCCTAGCTGTAATCAGTGTTGGCTGAGTTATATCTAAGCCAATGATCGTAATAGGCAAATCGGCTTCTAACACAAATAAGGCAGCTTCGGGATCTCCCCAGAAATTGAATTCTGCGGCCGCTGTTACATTCCCAGCTACACGAATTGCACCACCTGCAATGATCACCTGCTTTATTCTTTTTCCAAGAGAAGGGTCCTTGGCAACCGCATTTGCTAGATTTGTGAGGCGCCCCATCGTGACAATAATTAGCTCATTTTCGCATTCTTTCGCTTTCGAAAGAATAAAATCACTAGCTGACATTTCCAAGGCCGTTTGCTTGGGCTCAGGTAAATTAGCATGCCCCAGCCCATTCGTACCGTCATTTTGCTCATAGACAATCTCTTTACGAATTAATGGCTTACCGGCTCCTTTTATCACAGGCACCTCGTATCCTGCTTGTCCGGCTTCGATTACCTGTAAGGTATTATAAGTGGCTTGGTCCAAGCTAACCTGTCCTGCCCCAGTAATAATTCCTTCCACACGAGCCTCTTTCGATTGCAACGCATATAAAATAGCAAGTGCGTCATCAATGCCGGTATCTACATCTAGTAACAACCGTTTTTGGTCTGCCATCGTCCCACTCCTGTCGTTAGAAAAAAGCTAGTTTTTCATGATCATAAACCCTCATTATCTTTCAAGTGTACCATATTTTCTACCCTACCATGCCAAGCTAGACATCTTACATTCTGGCTTCCTCAAATTTTCAAACTCTTCCTTTTATCGCATCCCATTATTTACAGCGAAATATTCTTTTGATACAATTTTAGTAAACTCAGATATACTATTTGTTTACATTAAGAATCGAGGTGCTTCATGCAACATCGCAACGAAAACTTACGAACTTATATGGTCATTGCTATTTTTACTGCGATTACTGCAGTATTTGCACAGATTACAATTCCTTTGCCAACCGTACCCATTACTGGCCAAACTCTAGCTGTAGGCTTAGTGGCAACAGTACTTGGAAGTCGCTATGGTACTGTATCTATGGTACTCTATGCCTTGCTAGGAGCAATTGGCGTACCAGTGTTTGCAGGCTTCTCTGGTGGTCCACAAGTATTGATCGGCCCTACCGGAGGCTTTATCTTTGGCTTTATTGCTACTGCCTTTATAATGGGCTACCTTTTGGAAAAAACAAAATATACCTTCCCTATGGCATTGATTGCGAACCTACTTGGGATGGTAGTCACCTTCCTCTTCGGTGTAGTCCAACTGAAGCTAGTCCTGAATCTAAGCTGGGCTGGTGCAATGGCCGCAGGGGTTACTCCCTTCATCGCTGGCGGGATTATTAAAGCAGTGCTGGCTGCTTACGTAGGTATTATTCTGCGGAAACGTTTAATTTCGATTGGGATGTTAAAAGGAAATCATTCCATAGATCATGTGTCTAGCAATTAGTTACTGAAAAAAGATTACAGCAGCAATAGCAAACGGCAAGAATAAGAACAAGGCTACCTGATATTTTTAGAGTTTGCCTTGTTTTTTCTTTAATGATTTGGATATTTTTTTCAAACAAATAATTCTCCTCGTGCTTTTGGATTATTTCTGTGTCTCTTCTAATCAACTCTGATAAAGCCAAAGGGATATTGTGAAACCCATTACAGATCTAACTGACTATGATGATTTTATTAATGAGAACATCAAAGGGATATACCTTACAGAAGTAGTGGTTGCTGGTTATAAAAAATATCTGTAAAAACCTTACGAAGTACATATTAGAAATGAATGAACACATGTAAATTTAGAACAAGAAATAGCTACTATATTATCTTTCTATTCTCAAAAAAACGTATAAAAACCCATCTCAACTACAACCAGAGATGGGTTTTTTCCAAAACAATTCAATTTGGTTTTTATAAAAAAGGACTCTCGTGCTTCGCTTTCAGCATATTCCAGCGACGTTCGATCTCCGTTTCAAATTCCTTGAGTAAGGATTCATTCTCAGGGCGCAGCAGGTGTCTCGTTTTCCCTAACAATTGAAGCCATTCTGTCACTGGTACACGTTTGTTTTTCTCTTCGGGATTAAACGTGATCGTAGTTATACCCTTCTCTACTTCATATAGCGGGAAGAAGCAGGTAGTAACGGCCGTTTCCACGATAGATTTCCCCTTATCCTCTGGAGCTTTCCAGTTGAGAGGACAGCTAATTAAGATTTTGCCGTAAACCGTACCGACATGCTGTGCATACCATTGTGCTTTTGCCGCCTTTTTAATTAAATCCTGTGGAAAAGCCTCTGTTCCTGTAAAAACATAAGGAATGTTGGTTGCCGCCATGATTTGTACCGTATCTTTATGGTGGAACGCTTTCCCTTGTCGCCCTTCTCCAAGATTGGAGGTAGATGTCATATGTCCCATTGGCGTGGAGTACGACATTTGCGATCCTGTATTCATGTAGCCTTCGTTATCATATTCTAAGATGATTAGCTTATGATTGCGTAATGCTGTACCAATTGCAGGTCCCATTCCAATGTCCATACCACCGTCACCAGAAATCATGATGAAGGTTACGTTGCTCTGATCTACCTCAATTTCCCCTCGGCGTATGCGTTCCCAGAACATCTCCACGACACCTGAGAGTGTGGCAGAACCATTTTGGAATAGGTTATGAATATAATTAACCTTATGAGCAGAATATGGATAACCTGTCGTTACAACCATCGCACAGCCTGTATGGAAGAGAACGACAATGTCACCCTCAATTCCTTTAAAGAACATTTCTAATCCAGAAAAAATTCCACAGCCTGGGCAGGCACCGTGTCCTGGGGCGATACGCTTCGCTTTTTTGGTCAGCATGCGCATTGGTGGTACTTTTACTTTCAAGTCACCGCTCTCTTCATCTTGAGTAACTGTAATAAAGCCACTGGTTTGCTCTTTCGTCAATGGTTCAAGCACGCGTGTTGGACGAGCTTGTTCATCTCCAGGAGTAATGCCATGGTAGTCAAAAGAAGCTACTTTTTCTCCCTGTAATTTTTGTAAGCATAGTGTAAAGAACGCTTCTGCATCTGAAGCATAAAAGTCTTTACCTCCCAAGCCATAAATCCGCGTTAGGATAGTCGTATCAGCCTTAGCATCCAGCATAGCGGCTTTAATTTCATGACTTATATTCCCGCCATGTGCTCCATAGGAATCCGCCCGCTCCCCTACTAGCACCACTTTTACATGACGCAATGCTTCCTGCACAGCTTTTTTCGGAAAAGGACGGATGATATTTGGAGATACCACACCTGCTTTGATTCCTTTTTCCCGTAAGCTATCTACTACATCGCGGGCGGTATCAGACGCGGAGTTTAGCAAAAACAAAGCTACCTCTGCATCTTCCATTCTATATTCATCCAGCAAGTCATAGCGTCTGCCCGTTAGCTCCTCAAACTCCTTAGCCACATCAAGGAACACCTGCTCCGCCTCGTACATGGCTTGTGACTGCTGGTATTTGTTATTGATATAATCAGGATCGTTCATATATGGACCGATGGTAGTCGGGTTTTTCACATCAGTGGAGTCAACATAGACCGTATTTTCCCCGACAAACTGGGAAACATCGTCTCGATTTGTAAAATACTGCACGCGCCGCTTCTGGTGTGAGGTAAAAAAGCCGTCCGAGGCTACAATTACGGGTAAACGAACATCTTGATGCTCGGCTACACGTAGAGCAAATAGATTCATATCATAAACGGCTTGCGGGTCCTTGGCTAAGAGAATCGGCCAGCCTGTATTAAGTGCATAGTATAAATCAGAGTGATCTCCCCGTATATCCAATGGCCCTGACACTGCTCGTGTTACTAGATTTAAGACCATCGGGAAACGGGTACCGGATTGAACGGGCAACTGCTCCAGCATATACAATAATCCATTTGCTGAAGTGGCATTGAATACGCGTCCGCCTGCCGTAGAAGCTCCATAGCAAATCCCAGCCGATCCATGCTCACCATCTGCTGGTATCATGACGATATCATGCTCTCCATTTGCTTTCATCTCATCTAGATATTCAGCAATTTCTGTTGACGGAGTAATCGGAAAATACCCCATTACATGATAATTGATCTGAGCTGCTGCTTTCGCTGCCATTTCATTACCCGACCTGAAATCAACAGTCTCCGCTACACAGGCTGTGGGTTTTTGTTCTGGTGACGTTGTTGTATTTACACTCATGTCCCTAGCTCCTCCCTTTACGCTCTTACCATTGCAAATGAATGTTTAACGGCATGCTCACGTGCATATTGTTCTTCTTCTCGTTCACGAGTAAGCGATCCAGTTGGACAAACCTCCACGCACTTCATACAGCCCTTACAATATTGATAATCGATACCACGTAAAAACTGCTGGGCACGACCGCGTTTATCTTCGCCCTCTTCCCATACAAAACAGAAATCGGGACAGTGCATTTCACAGGCTGCACAGTGAATACATGTCTCTTCGTTAAAATGCGGTAGATAGCCTTGACGAGAGGTACTCAGATCCTTTAACACCGAGTTACCTGGATTTGTAATCACGCCCCCGATCGGCTGTGTTAGATAGCCAAGCACCGTCCCCTTGCTTCTTTGAATAGAGGATTTTCCTTCTTCCATATTTGTTGCCACGAATGTTGTGAGGGTCCCTTCCGCATACCCTGTATCAAATGTGCGTAGATTAGACTCAACTAGCTTAGGATACTTGGTTTCGAATGTTTCACGAATAATCTGTCTGACAGCCTCTGGACGTAGAAAATCTACAACTCGGCATAAGGCGCCCATCATCGCTGTATTAATACGTGTTTTTTCACGCAGAGAAATCCCTAAAGCGTCTACACATAGAATGGTTCCCGCGAGTAGCCCTGTTCGTTCTTTGATTTCTTCAGGCGTTTTCGTCGTATTCACGATCAGAATACCGTCTGATCCTAGGCCAGCCGTACAATTCTGTGTTGATAGCATTGCTTCATGAAATACACCCACTACATGCGGCTCATCGATAGGGGAAGTGGCACGTAATTTTGTTTCAGGATTGGCAAAACGGACGAAAGCTTTTACGGGGGACCCTTTTTTCTCTGACCCGTAGGAAGAAAAGTTGGAGCCATTCAGCCCCAGATGAATAACGCCAGCTTCTGCGAGCATTTTACCAGCTAAATTTGCCCCTAGTCCCCCGATTGATTCCAAACGAATTTCGTATAAGCCTAACTCATTCATCTTTGTCAGCCTTGTTTGTGCATTCAATTTTTACACCCTCCCATTATCCCTATGTAACATCCCTATATCATTACCTTGTCTTACCTGATCTAATGCCGGTTTAGAAATTGTGTTAGTCAATACTGTTTTTTATCTTTCTATCTTTCGTCATTTTAAGTTGTATTGCTAAGAAATATTGTGAAAAACATCACACAGAAAAAAGTTATCCTTCCTTTCCTTTTACATCTAGGAATTAATCCGTCTTTTCCAGCTTCTATTTCCATTAGGTAGATATTGAATTGTAATAGGGAAGTTATGTAAAATAGAAAAGTATGACATTTATGAAAGAGGAAAACTATTGTGGAGAATCGTTTAAGAGAATACGATTTTATTCGAGTCTTGTGCGTGCTGGGCGTTATTGCCATCCATGTGACATCGCATTTTGTTACTCGAACTGATTTCGCTTTTATTTGGAATCAATTATCACGCTTTGCTGTCCCCATGTTCATGCTTTTATCGGGATTCTTTCTTTTTTATCAGGATCGCAAGCTTGTGCTTCACCAACGACCATCCATGAAAAAGCGTATGAAAAGACTGATTATTCCTTACCTCTTATGGACAATCATCTATGCGCTGTATACCCAAAGTGGGTTGCTTCATAATCAGAATTATTTCATGTGGATCGATTATTTATTCAAATCATTATGGCAAGGAAAAGGCTATGTCCATCTGTACTTCATGTTAATTGTCTTTCAATTTTATTTGTTGTATCCATGGCTGCGCTCTTGGTATTATCGCTCACCTAACAGTATGCTCTTCGTTAGCTTTATCCTGACAGTAGGCATGCAATCGCTGATTTACCTCTCGCAGCATGATAAGGTTGGGTTTCTCCTGCCAAAATTATGGTGGTCCTATAGCATTCCTATCCCAGTCTGGATTTTCTTTTTCACGGCCGGCATGTTTTTAGCCCAATGCAGAGAACAATGGGAAAACTGGCTCAAAGGAAAAACCTTATGGCTGCTTCTGGCTTGGGCCCTTACATTTGGCCTGGTTGTGATGGATACAATATGGTCGCGTACCTATACCCTATCTATTAAGCCTAGCATCATTTTGTACTGCTTCATTTGCTTTTTCCTTTTTTATCATATGGGACGTTTGTTTTATCAGAAAAAAAATCCGCTTCACTCTATCTTTAATTGGATTTCAGAGCAATCATTTTTGATCTTTCTGTTGCATCCCTTGTTGCTCTCCTATTTATCCTCATTAGCTGTGACAAATAAGCTTGAGTTTATGTGGAAAGGGAACCTTGGGATTGTAAATCAGTATTTGATTACGGTCATAGTTACTTTGCTAATTACCTACCTCTTGTCCCGCTTTTCTTGGATACATCTTTTGGGCGGGGTTCCTCCCAAAAGGCGAGCGAAAGGCATAGCGGCAAATGTAACACATACACCCAACCAAACAACCTAAATGTAAACATCGCTTTCGATACAAAAAAAGATGCTTGAAATAACTTCCTTGAGTCATTTCAAGCATCTTTGTATTTTCCTCTTACCATCATGGATTATGAATTGCATTGTATTCCTCAATCAGCGGATTTGCATCATAATCCCGAGCTATCTTCCATTGCTCGCCCTCTTTTACCAAATCCATCTGTCCATTCGTTGTTATGACTTTATTCTGCTTACCGTCAGCATAAGCTAATTCCAGCTCCATGTTATAATGGTAGGTTATTTTGTCCATTTCCTCGGCGGCTTTCTCCATAGTCAGCTTCTTGAGCTTGATGT
Organism: Brevibacillus laterosporus LMG 15441; assembly: GCF_000219535.2. Classification (NCBI taxonomy): domain Bacteria; kingdom Bacillati; phylum Bacillota; class Bacilli; order Caryophanales; family Paenibacillaceae; genus Brevibacillus; species Brevibacillus laterosporus. The sequence goes on along the minus strand of NZ_CP007806.1, from coordinate 1,034,765 downwards.
TAGCTTGCCTCCCTCTGGCCACCTCATAGCTAAGCAATTGTTCACGGTTCTTTACATGCGATTCAAAGGCTTTTTCAGTTAGATAGGGTTTGACCGCATCGTTCATTGCTGCAAGCTCAGTCACATTCATCTTTTGTACATCTTTTTCAGTCTTGAAATCCCCAACCTCATACTGTGCCTTCTTAAAATTCATAGCGATTTCCAAGGCCTGCTGCTCCATTGTGGAAGTCGAACTAGGGGTTGAACAGCCTTGAACGAGCAAAAACATCATCATTACAAGCATACCTGTAATTCTGAAACGCCCCATTAACATCACCTCCTATGCCTATATTTTATCAATTTCAGATTATTTTTTCCAATTTTACGCAAAGGTCGTGTCCCCTTTAATCAGGTGACACGTCCATACATTAGCCTATAAAATAGGAGATAATAACCGTGCAATCGACTCCTGAAAACGGAGTAGACGTGGACGGTTGTTGTATTCTTCTAGCGTCAGCTCCGTGCAATGAGAAATATCCTGTAAAAAGATTTCCTCCAGTTTTCTTGAGGTTTGACTGTCATAAATAATTGCGTTCACTTCAAAGTTTAGCTTGAGACTGCGAATATCTAAGTTAGCTGTACCGACAGTTGCTAAACTGCCGTCCACCATCATTGTTTTTGCATGCAAAAATCCCTTTTCATAAAGATAACAACGCGCTCCTGCCCCTAATAACTCACCTATGTATGAAGAAGATGCCCACTGAACCAATCGATTATCTGAACGTTTCGGAATCATGATCCTTACATCAATACCCGAAAGTACAGCGATCTTCAAATCGTTTAATAAGCTTTCATCTGGTACAAAATACGGTGTTTGCAGGTATAGACTTTTTTTCGCAGAATGAATCATTTTTAAATAATTGTATTGAATACGCTGATATCTGGAAGTAGGGCCACTTGTGACTACTTGTAGGGCAACCTGTCCAGACCCCCTCCATCTCGGAAAATGCTCCTCTGTGTAAAGAATGTTTTGACCTGATGCCAGATTCCAGTCAAGCAAAAAAGTGATTTGTAACGACGAGACTGCCAATCCCTCTATTCGAAGGTGCGTGTCGCGCCAATCGCCTAGCACTTGATCTAGGCCAAGATACTCATTCCCTACATTAAAACCACCAACAAAGCCAATTTTACCATCCACAACGGCGATTTTTCGGTGATTACGATAATTCAAACGGAAATTAAGATAAGGGATAGGGGAAGAGAAAAAGACCGCCACTTCGCCCCCTGCCTGCTTTAATTCATCAAAAAAATTCTTTTTGATGCCAAGCGAGCCAATATCATCATATAATACTCGGACTTTTACTCCTTGTTTTGCTTTTTTTACAAGGAGATCAACTAATCGACCTCCTAGCGCATCCTGACGAAAGATATAGTACTGCAAATGAATGTGATCTGTCGCCTGCTCCAAGCTGGCAAATAAGGCTTCAAACTTTTCCTTCCCGCTTGTGTATATCTCTACTTCATTGTCTTGGGTAAGTAACGTCTTATTGGTAGTCACATTCATATAGACGAAATCACGATAAGTCTCCACCGAGGCATCCTGATAAACAAGCTTATCCTGCTGAAGCTTCTGTTTTTGCCATCTGACCATATCATTAAGGGTTTTATTTTCTCGCTGATTGATCCGATACAATTTACGCCCACTTAAATTGCGCCCCAAAATCACGTATATGAAAAAGCCTAAACCAGGAATAAAAAATAGAACCAAAATCCAAGCCCAGGTAGCCGTAGCATTGCGTCGCTCCAAAAAGATGAGTGCCATCGCTAGGAAAATGTTAATGACAGATAAACCGAGATAAATTTGGCTGATGGGCCCCATGTATAGTTAACACCCCGCTGACTCTTACATTCCTTTATGTTCTACCTCATATAAGGGTTTATGTATGATTTCTATTTTATCATGTCCTTCCTTTTCCAGCATGTATGGAAAAAAGAAGCGCCCATTCATGAGCGCCTCTCACAACCTTCTAGCAGACAATTTTACAACGACGTCTTCTTCTGTGGTGTCTATGATGTCTACGGTGATGTCTATGGTGTTTACGGTGATGTCTATGGTGTCTATGATGTCTTCTGTGTCTTCTACGTCTTCTTCTCAAGTCGCGAAGAGCGCGTCTTAGGAAACGTTTTGCGCGACGGATATTTCTTCTCGCTCTACGAACATCTCTGTTACTGACACATCTGCGTCTGCGTCTTCTTCGTCTGTGACATGATGACATAACTTGATCACCTCTACTTGTAGTTTTGGGGAACGGTCGAGAAAATAATAATCTCCTAGACACTTCCAAAGCTTAAACAATATCCCCACTAACATACAATGCAAAAGGTATGAGCTTCGATACAGACAGATATGCTGAGTCAAAGGCCTAAATTTATTTCTACCCAGTTATCTTTCAACTGTGCTTCTTACCAACGAAAATAGGCCTAGTCGAAAGCATAGATTTATTAGCTAGATGAATGAACATGCATCCGTTTATATATGGAAAAAATCAAATTTCTACTAGAAATATCAAATTGTGGTTTAAACCTTAAAATAACCTTAATAACATAAAGCTATTCTTAATTATTACGTTTTTTTATTGTTTTTATCTGATTTCCTTATATAATTTGCCATAGGTTGCAATTCTGTCAAAATAAAATTTTGCATTTCTTCTCACAAATAACGTTCGCCATACGTTATTTTTTTTTATGCAGGGAGATTTGGGAGATTTATGCCCGATGTTGTTCATGAAACTGATCAATTTGCTGTAAAAAACAGCGCATGGTATTTGTCAGAAAGGAGTCTTTTCTGCGGATGAATACTGTTGTTACCTGATTATATCCCTCAGGTAATGTAAAATGACGGATGTTTCCTTCCGAATGTAATCGCAACACCGTTGATTTTGGTACAAGTGAAACGCCAAGCCCTGACTCTACTACTGCTAAGATCGTTTCCAACGTGCCAAATTCCATTATTTTGGTAGGCGTGATCCCTTGTGTTGATAACCACTGAGTCAATCTCGCCCGATACCCGCAGCCTGATCGGAATACGAGGAGCGGCCTGCTTTTACATTCCTCTAATGTAAGAATGCCTTTTCCAGCCACTAACACAAGCTCTTCCTCCATGACATGCTCCTGTACAATATCTGGATGCTGTATAGGTCCACTTACAAAAGCCCCGTCTAACTGATATTGTAGTACATCACTTACTAGATGCTGTGTAACTCCTGACACTAAAGATAAATCGACCCGCGGGAACTTTTTGTGATAAGACGACAAGATGATAGGCAGCGCCGAAACGGTTTCAACCGAGCCAATCAGCAATGGTCCAGATGGGTCCTCGCTGGTTTGAAAGGACTGCTGCATTTCTTCCATTAACGCCAGCATTTTTTGGGTATAGCCTAGCAGCTTACGCCCGTCTTCATTTATCGTCACGCCTCGACGGTGTCGATGAAACAGCGATGTTCCTAGTTCCTTTTCTAGCTGCTGAATCCGAGCCGTAACGTTTGATTGAACATAATTTAAGCGTTTGGCGGCCTGGCTCACACTACCTTCCTCGGCTACTATTTGAAAAATACGCAGATCGCTTATTTCCATTCTCTCTTCCTCTTTCTACACCTTACATTTGATATCAATTATAGTGATAGCTAATATCAATTTCAATCATTTTACATGATAGTGTTTTCGACATATGATGTTCAACGTAAGATTTTTTAGAGAGAGAAAGGTAGAGAGAGAAAATGAAGACAGACAACATCATGAGGGGAGCCTTCCTTTGCTTAGTAGCAAGTGTAGCTTGGGGGGCTATGTTTCCAGTTGCAGAAAGTGCATTTGAATTTATTGATCCATTTTATTTCTCTGTTATTCGCTATTCTGTTGTTTCCCTCATTTTACTTGGTTTATTAGTCTGGAAAGAGGGTTTAAAAGCCTTACGTTTGGAAGGTCGTGGATGGTCCTTGTGGTTTTTTGGGACAATGGCTTTCACCGGCTACAATCTATTAGTATTTTGGGGACAAAATCAATTAGGGACCTCAGGGGTCATTCTGGCCTCCGTCATGGAAGCATTGATGCCAATGCTGTCTGTGTTGGTTCTATGGATTTATAAATCAAATAAACCAAAACCGTTTACGATCGGTTGCATCGCAGTAGCTTTAGTAGGGGTATTTATGGTAATTACAAAAGGAGATGTAAAAGCCTTTTTAGTTGGTGGAAGCAGTATTTTCGCTGTCCTCCTTATCTTCATCGGAGTGCTAGGATGGGTAATCTACACAATTGGAGGCAATCACTTTACTACCTGGTCCGTTTTACGCTATTCCACATTAAGCTGCGTTCTGGGCACCTTCACTTCGGTAGTAGTGGTTCTATCTCTAACCGGATTACATTTTATACATGTGCCTACAATGAGCTCAATCCTAGCTGCTAGCAATGAATTTGCTTTTATGATTATTGTTGCTGGTGTGGTTGCTTTGATTAGTTGGAACGCTGGAATTAAGCTGTTATCACCAATTAACGGAACCTTATTTATCAACTTTGTACCTGTTACCACATTTATCATTTCCGTTATGCAAGGCTATAACATGACTATTTATGATGTAGGTGGCACAATGCTAATCATTATAGCCTTAGTATGTAACAACATGTATCAACGTAAGCAAGCAAAAGAGCTAGTGCCTACACGCGCATCCGTAGTAAAATAAATCTAAAAAATTTCCCCTCGAATGCTTTGCTAATATGGCAAAAGACAATCGAGGGGATTTGTGTATAACCAAAAAGGAATAACCTAGTAACTGTTTAACCACGAGTACGCTCCACCTGTTTATTGAGCCATTCTAAGCAATCCTGCATGACTTCCTTTCGATTTATGTCATTTAACAGCTCATGTCTACCTTCTTGATATAATTTATAAGACATTTGCTGTAATTGTAGCTCCTCATACCTTTCTACAAGCTTGCGAACTCCTTTGCCTCGCATTCCTACTGGGTCCTGATCACCTGCAATAATAAAGACAGGCAGGTCTTTCGGTATTTGTTGCAGATATGGCTTTTGTTGAATCTCGCGTAGCATTTTAAAAAAGTCCCGATAAAAGCTGGTAGTCGATACCCCGCCACAGTAAGGATCGTCAATAAATTTATCCACTTCAATCGGATCTCTGCTCAGCCAATCAAACTGTGTACGCGGTGACTGAATATGACGATTAAAGCTACCAAAGGCTAAGGAATCGATCCATCTACTGCGGTATTGATCCCCACGCATAGCTGTAATGAGATGGGTAACCCCTAATCCCACAAGTAATTCTACTCCGCGACTGCCATTACTGCCTGATAAAATAATTCCGTCTATCAACTGTGAAAATTCATACATATATTTTTGACCTAAGAATGAACCCATACTATGAGCAAACAAAAACAAGGGCTGATTCGGTTGTTCATCATGAATGATCTGACTAAGCTGAGCCATATTATTGACCATCCATACAAATCCATCGTGTCCCACATAGCCCAATTTCTCGATACTACCTGCTGTTTTACCATGTCCGCGATGATCATTTGCATACACCATATAGCCTGCATCTGTTAAAAATCTAGCAAAACGTTCATATCGTTGGGCTGTTTCTGTCATGCCATGAGCAATTTGCACGACTCCCTTCACTTCTTCCTGATTGTCAGGAGACCAATGATAAACGAAAAGAGTAAAGCCCTGTTTATCCGTAAAGGTAAAGGTCCTTGATCTCATAACTGATCTTCCTTCCTGTATCTGCCTCACTCCAATTAGTGTATCAGGTTTTTAAGGTAAGCGAAATTAAATAAGGTGAAGGCAATAAGCTGTTATGATCGGCTAATATTTTGACCATACTGAAAAGCAAAACGATGAAAAAGGAGCACTCCGCCATGGCACATTTTCAATTTGTCTGGGATGATCCGCTTGTGAAGACCCATCCACAAATCTGGCAGGGAAATCGCTACCAAATTACTATCGAGCCTTACGAGGACCACTCCTATTTATCATTGTGGGAAAACGGACAAATCGTTCGTTGGATCGATCCGTCAGGGCCTGCTTTTCATTATCAATCATTACATTTTCTCCCCTTTTCATCACAAGTGTTAGCCTGGGGGGAACAAACGGTTACCAAAGGTGTAAAGCCCTGCCTTCATTGTCGTAGATACCACTTATTAGACTCCCTAGCAGCAAGAAAAATGCATCCTTATCCCCCGCTATGTCGCAACTGTCGCTGTGCATCTCTTATAACCAAATCCTACTCTACTTATCATTAGCCTTGTCTATAAAGCAGAAAAAGAGAGGAGACAATTGTCCTCTCTTTTTGATGTTACTTTGTTCCCTCATGCTGAAGTCCATTCTTATCTTTCCATTTTTTATTCAATATCTTTTCGATCTTGCCGCTAACCTTGAGCTTTATTTCATCTGCCTTTTCCTGAGAAAGATGTCCATCCTCTACAGCTTTCTCAATACGCTCCATATATGCTTTTTGTAAAAGAGCTGCCACTGCCTGCGTAGAAACTCCTTGGCTTTGGGCAATCTCATTTAGAGATTTTCCGCTTATCCAAGTTAATTTCAATTGCTCCCTATCCATTTTTAGCAACGTAAGAAGCTCCTGATTCTCCCACGGTGCTAGCTTTCCTCTCCTGATATGCTTTCTCTTTTCATCACGAAAGGTACCTTCTACAAGGCGAGTCGCTCTTTTCGTAGCATGTTCTTTTACTTTCTCAGCACGTTCCTTCGTCATGCGGCCATTCTTTACTGCTTCATCGAGCTTGGCCATGTGTTGCATTTTAAGTAGTTGGATCACCTTTGCTTTATCGACACCGCGACTATTAGCTATGTCAGCCAAACTTTTTCCTTTGTTTAATTCAGTAAGCAATTGCTCTCTAGATAGGTGTAATAGGGATTGCAGCGCAGAGTTATCTATGAAGTGATTTCGATGCATGATCTCAGTAGGAAGGGGGACAGGGGCAGCTACAAAATAAATCGTACTAGATGGTAGCATTTCTTGTGTTGCATCAGCAGAGCTTGTGCTAAAAAGGAACGCAGTAGCAGTAAATATCAAACCCCAGGAAGCTTTATATAGCATAAACAAAAACATCCTCTCTAAGAATCAGTAATGGTCTTTAAAACAATCCCATCATCTGGGTTCTTAGTTAGGAATGTGGAATTATCAGCAAAAATATACGATATGTCAGCTTTGATTTTTTCATGGACAGGATCAACAGTGCTCTCTCTCTTCCATTTGTCTACTCTTCTTATACTGCTGAAAGCGTTGACTTTGTAGTTGGAGCACGTATTCATCCAGTTCCTTGCTTAAAGCCACAACCGTTGGATGAGAAAAACTACCTTTCTCTTGAACTAGAACAACCAGTTGTTGTTGCAATGTGATGACCATGTCTTTGATGGGAGGGGCATGCTTCAATATTCCGCTCACCTTATCTCACAAACCTTTCTCCAGCAATTTAAAATTTTATATAATGATAAAGTAACGTGATAAGTTACAGGTGTTTTCCATTTTTTTATCACTTTTTCTTAAAATAGAAGAAAAAGAGCTGCCACCCAATGTCATGAGCGACAGCAACACCTACTTTCCATTTTTCTATTTTGGTCTAGCTCCGTTATCACAAATTCTACCCTGATCTGTGCCATGATTATCTTTTTCAGTGCTATTCTCAGTACAGTTGTTATCTTTCTCTTTATCGTTGTTTCCAAGTCCTGTACCGCTGCTGTAATCAATCGGTTTAGCGCCATTGTCTGCTAGTGCCGCTGTTGGGGCTGTAAACGCCATTACTAATCCAATAACGATTAACACTTTTTTCATGCGAATTCACCCTCCTTCCATTCTTTTAACAAATTCCAATAGAGACGCTGTTGTTCTTGAGTTGCATGAATTCTATGTGTTTCAAACATATAAAGCAACTCCCCTAGTTCTTGTTGCTTCTGAAGAGAGAGTGCTTTATTTATTGCTTTTAACAATTGATCGATTCCCTCTTTATACAAAGCTAGTTCGAAATACATTTGAGAGGCAACCTGAAAAAGATTAAAACGATATTTGTTAATTAATATATTTTCCTCAGGGGCTAAACGCTTGGCAAACATCTCAAAAATATGACGGGCTAACAGTGCTCGATTAGCATCTAATAGCTTCCTGATGACAATCGACAGACCTGATTCTCGCTGATCCTGCTGAGATAGCCAGCTTACATAGGTCAGAAGGTTGTCCAAATCACCTGAGGTAATTTCGATCATCATACGATTCCCGTATCCGACATTCTGAAACGGTTTATACTTAGAATACAGATCGGTTAGACGCATAGCCTCCTGATAGTCCTCTGTTTCCTTTAGGGCAAAGCTTTTAATCATCAGACAGTGATTATAAATGTCAATATTCTGACCTTTTGCCAGCTTCTCTAAGATATCGGCATAATGCAATACCTTTTCCCAATCGCTAGCAATATAAAAATACATCATTACTCGATCATAGGCTTTGATTTTTTCCTGTAGCGGCAATCGATTAATGACAGATAGTAGCATTACTAATTTTTCATAAGATTCTTTTACATCAAAGCGCATAATATAAAAGATTCGAAAATAGCAAATGGCTAATTGCTCCGAATGATAGTCAGCCTCATTGTTTACATAATAATTATAGAGAAAAAGAGCTTGCTGATACTCTGATTCCTTATAAGTGGGAACTCCAGGATATTTTAACTCTGCTTGTTCAAAAATAGAATCCGCAATCGTATAAATCACATCGAGCTTTTTATTATCCTGCTCCAACAGCATTTCCAATAGCTGAAACGCTATATCATACTTCCCAACCTCTAGGCAACGCCTTAGAAACTTTTCGTATTTGTCCTTAATAAATACCAAATGGACACTTTTGAGCCGCTGTTCGATGCACTCTCCAAAAAACAGATGATAAAAAGCCCCTTCTTCCAATTCAAACACTACGGTCAATTTATCTAAGCTCTCCAGCGTAAACGAATGGTTACCATTAATGGCCTTGGTAAATCCGCTTCTTTCAATGGAAATCAGCTGGGCTGTTTCCGCTTGCGTCAATCTTTTTTGTTTCATATGCTTGCGGATCGTATCGCGTAATTCCTCACGCGTCCATTCCAGTTCGGAACGAAACACTGTTCATCCCCCCCAGCTCTCTTTTCCTCCAACATAAATCTACTAACCTAGCCTTAATTTTACAATATTTTACATGGTTTTGCTACCTTTTTTGATGCATCAAACCTGTTTCAAAGCTTTCTTTGTAAATATAAAAATGAAGCCATTAACATCGCAAACCCTGCTGAATTTTGATACAATAAAAAGAAAACCTGTTAGCTAAAGGAGATTTCAAAATGGCTCACTTCGCTGCAATTTTACATATGAAAAATCCAGAGAAAAATCAAGAATTTCGCCCTCATCATCTTGAATATCTCGAAAAGCTAAAAGCAGAAGGCAAAATCTTCGCGAAAGGGCCTTTTGCCGATGGTTCAGGCGGAATGGTAATCTATATTGCTGATACGTTAGAGGAGGCTACACAAATAGCTGAATCTGATCCTTATGTAGTAGAAGGTGTACGCCGTCTGGAATTGCATCAATGGAATATATAGGAAAAGCTACAAAGAAAAACCGCTCAGCAGTCGTTTGAGCGGTTTTTGTGTATGTCCATAGGTAACAAAAAAACAAATATACATGTAAATCGGGATTCTTTTATTTATTCACGGGTTACTTTTAGACCGCTTACATCTTTTTAAAGGTCATCTAGCTTTTTTGGCAATCTTGTTTTCCTGCCGCTTACTCTTTGTCAGCCTCAATACAGCAGTAGGTTTTGTTTTTATTTAATTCATGGATACGTTCTAGCATCGCTTGCATCTGCTCTAGTAACGGTCCAAATTCCTCCATAGAGATCGCCGTACTTTCCACTAGGGCATTTTTAATCCCATTCGCTCTGCTTTGAAGCTGTTTCCCCTTCTCTGTAATTGTAATATTGACGGTTCGCTCATCAGTGGTAGAGCGCTCCCTTTTCACTAGCTCCATAGCTTCCAGTCTTTTTAGCATCGGTGTCAACGTACCTGAATCCAAATAAAGGAGCTGCCCTAGCTGCTTCACCGTACAGGAATGCTCGTCCCATAAAATTAAAAGCACTAAATATTGTGGATAGGTAAGTCCCATTTCTTCTAAATGCGGGCGATACAACCGACAAATCTCACGAGAACAGGCATAAATCGAAAAACATAGCTGTTGATCTAGCGCTAGCATTTTCTTGTTATTCATGATTTGTCTCCCCTCTTTTTACACTTCCAATTCAATTGTACACAATTTAGTTTTTGACAAATTAATCTTATGTCAAATATAATGAACGTGTCAATTCATTAACAGACAATTGACCGCGTTACTAAAGTGGTTCAATTTGTACATTAACACATTTTTGGTATCAACGTACCAAAATATTCAATACATCATGGAGGGTACAGACTATGACTACAAAAGCAGCACCTGCACATATGCAATTACCTTACTATATCAACGGTGAGTGGAGAAACAGCTCCTCTAACGAAACTGTTAAAATATATTCCCCGTATAAAGACGGAGTCGTTGGCGAGGTACAAGCTATCACTCGCGAAGAAGTAGACGAAGCCATCAAGTTAGCGGCTGAAGCACAAAAAGCTTGGGCTGAATTAAGCATTCGTGAACGTGCTACCTATCTCTATAGATGGATTGACGAGCTTTTGGCTATGAAGGACGAAATTGCTGATATCATGATGCAAGAGGTGGGTAAAACCTTTGCTGATGCCCAGAAGGAAGTGGAACGCTCTGCGGATCTCATTCGCTACAACATTGAAGAAGCTATTCATATGTACAACGAAAGCATGAGTGGTGAAAACTTTCCTGGTGGTTCAAAACAAAAAATCGCTATTGTTGAACGTGTTCCACTTGGTGTCGTTTTGGCTATTTCGCCATTCAACTACCCGGTTAACCTGTCTTCAGCTAAAATTGCACCAGCATTGATGATGGGTAATGCAGTAATCTTCAAGCCTGCAACACAAGGAGCTTTGAGTGGTATCAAAATGATTGAAGCCCTACACAAAGCAGGAATTCCGAAAAACATTGTAAACGTAGTAACCGGACGCGGCTCTGTGATTGGTGATTATTTGGTTGAGCATAAAGGAATCAACATGATTACCTTTACAGGCGGAACAGCTACTGGTTATCACATCGCAAGCAAAGCAAAAATGGTACCACTTGTGATGGAGCTTGGCGGTAAAGATCCTGCTATCGTGCTTCCAGACGCTGATTTAAAATTAGCAACGGGTCAAATTATCTCGGGTGCCTTCTCTTATTCCGGTCAACGCTGCACCGCCATCAAACGCGTGCTAGTTCAGGATGAAGTAGCTGATCAGCTAACGGATATGCTAGCATCAGAAGTAGCAAAGCTATCGATCGGTTCTCCGGAAGACAAAGCAACTGTCGTGCCTGTAATCGACACGAAATCTGCTGATTACATTCAAGGTCTCATTGACGACGCGATCGAAAAAGGTGCTAAAGTTTTGACTGGCAACAAGCGTGAGGGCAATTTGATTCATCCAACCCTGCTAGCAGACGTAACGCTTGATATGCGTGTAGCCTGGGAAGAGCCATTCGGTCCTGTTCTGCCAATCATCCGAATTAAAGACGCAGAAGAAGCGATTGAGATTGCAAACAAATCCGAGTTTGGACTTCAAGCAAGTGTCTTTACGAATGATATTAACAAAGCATTCCATCTGGCGAAAAAGCTAGAAACAGGCTCGGTGCAAATTAATGGACGTACAGAACGCGGTCCAGACCACTTCCCATTCATTGGAGTAAAAGGTTCTGGTGTAGGTGTACAGGGTGTCCCAAAAAGCCTGCAATCCATGACACGTGATAAAGTTACGGTCTTGAACTTACAATAATATCCGCTGCGTTTTTACAATCTAGTTTTCATTAGACGCATACAAAAAAAACGCCTCTTTTTGATGAGACATGCTCATCATAAGAGGCGTTTTTTACTTACTTGATATTAATTCCATCAGACTAAAAAGAATTCATCTGGGTTGGGACCAAAACGTTGATTTTGATTCAGATCATTGATTCTGCCCATATCTTCATCTGACAATGCAAAGTCAAACAAAGCTGCATTCTCCATAATACGATGCTCTTTAACCGACTTTGGAATAATAACAACACCATTTTGCAAATGCCAGCGAAGCACGATCTGAGCTGGTGTTTTTTCGTATTTTTGTGCCAATTTAGCCAAAACAGGATGATCTAAATTTCCTTGCATCAATGGGCTCCAAGCTTCGACCTGAATGTTGTTCTGTTTGCAATATGTAAGCAGTTCCTTCTGGCTCAGGAGCGGATGCAATTCGATCTGGTTGACCATCGGCTTCACTTCTGCCGTTTTCATCAATTCTTCCAAATGATGCTTGTGGAAATTGCAGACACCTATTGCCCGTACCTTTCCATCCTTGTATAGCTTCTCCAATGCCTTCCATGTATCTGCATATTTGTCTGTACCCGGCCAATGGATTAAATACAAGTCAAGATAGTCCAGGCCAAGCTTTTTCAAGCTTTCATCAAAAGCAGCTAGCGTCGTATCGTAGCCCTGATCGCTATTCCATACCTTAGTAGTTATAAATAATTCTTCACGGGGAACTCCAGCTTCAGCAATTGCTTGGCCAACCCCTTCTTCATTCTTGTAGATCATAGCAGTATCAATACTTCTATATCCGTGCTGAATTGCTGTTTTCACTGCGTGAACAACCTGAGCTCCATCATCTACTCTCCATACACCAAGACCAATCCAAGGCATTTTCACTCCATTTTGGAGTACTGTACAATCTGCGAGATGTTTTATCACTGCTGTTCCCCTCCTCAGCTTTTTAAAAGTGCTGTATGTAACAGCAACAGTTTCATTGTAGCATGTAGAGAATCCATTTATCACCTATTGTGTGTGTTACCTTCTATATTTTCATACATCGAAACGTGTTTAGCATAATTGCATAGCAAAAAAAGAACCCATTTATCATGTAAACGGGTTCTTGCAAGTTGTTTTATTCGTCAAAACGTATCTATTATTTAGAAATTAGTTTGGTTAATTCTGTTGTCTCCGTTAGACGAATAGGTTTGTCGGTATAGGTTTTACCATCTTCGCTATAGTACATTCTGTCACTATCGTTTCCAGAGAAGACAAAGATATCGCTCTTAGAAGTAACCTTAACCGTAGTATTTACTTTCTTGTCGCCTTGTTTTTCTTTGGCCACAATTTCATGCTCTACTGGCTTATCATATACATATTCAATCGCTAGACCTAATTTGGTTGCTTTCTCAATGCTTAGCTCTGTTTCCTGGGTAGGAACGATTTCTCCCACGATACCTACACGTTTGTTCGTCAATTCAACAATTTTTTTGAAATCCGCATCCGTAGATTTTAAAGTCTTTTTGTTACCGTATTTATATACGTTAATTTGACTAGGTTCAGGTAAGCCTTTACTGTCCTTTATTGGCTCCCCTTTAAAATCATTATTAGCTTTTGTTTCCGCTGGTGCCGGTGCTGGTGCCCCTTCTGGGTTTACTTTAGTAGGTTGAGCTTTTTCTCCTGAGTTATTGGAGCAAGCTGTAAGCATAGCACATGCTAGTAGGACAAGCAGGGTCCCCTTCATTTTTTTCATCTTCCTCATCACCTTTCTTTGGACTGCAACTTCTATAAAGAAAGCTGCTGAATGAAACATGCCTTCTATTTTAACATTATTAGCCTGTAATGTGTAACCATCCAAAAACTGCCTTCCTGATTATGTAATAAAGCATTTTCTAGTTTTCCGGATTTCCGATTCCATTTATTTGATTTACCACCAAAAAACCCCTTTGAATCTGAAAGATATATTCTCTAATGACAGCAACAGGATGATTGGAAGACAATCGAATCATCCTTCCATAAAAAAATGACCCCAATGAAGAGGGATCATTCGTGATGGTTTTGTAAATAAAGATTGATTAGGAAACAATGAACAAATTTGCGGGAACTGGCACAATGGTTTTTAATAGATGTCCGTTTTGTCCAGGCAATGCTAGGCGGCCACTACTCCCTATTAAATTGTTACCGTTGCTTTCGGACAACAACCTGACCTGTACCGGTTTTATCACATACATCCATTGTATGAATTTTCGTGTTTTATCTTTTCAGGCTTGTCTTGCCTTGTAGCAACTAGGATCACCATGTAGCATTTAGATGTAGACTTACCTCATGCTCTTTATTTGTTTAAAAATATGCCCACATACTTCCCACAACATCTTTACCTTTTTTAGGAAATTCCGTGCTACTCTGTTGCTTTGGAGCTTGTCTGTCCCTTACACTAAGATAAGAGAGCGTTTTTTGTTTAAAACGAAGAGATGTTCCTTGGCTTTGGTCGGCGGAAGGGACCTCTCTTTTTTCATGCTCTTTTGATTTCTGGGAAGTTTTATTCCCATCTGTAGGTTCATCTGCCCATACGAGTGCCATCTTGAAATCCTCCATTCTGTCTTGTGAGTTTCGCATTCCGTTAATTTCTACATACATGCTACACAATACTTCCTGTGATAAATAAGATATTTTCTATTTTATCTTTTTATTCTAAAGAATGTTCCGCCAAGAATATATCAATTGAAAATGTTGAAACGTATGACAAATTGTGCCATTATTCGACAAAGCGACATAATTTTCAGTAAACTGTCTCCATTCCCATAAAAAAACCGCAGGATTAGCTCCGCGGTTTTTGCTTAAAAATTCTTGGATTTGTTTTTGGCCGGTAAGAATTGTTGTTCTATCTTTTCATAAAGTGCAAGTAGCCGTTGTATAAAAGCAAGCCTTGGTACAGCCCAATACACAAACAAGGCCGAGACGATGCCTAATAATGCCCCTGTTATGACATCAACTGGATAATGAACACCTACCCAAACACGAGAGAGTCCTACAAATACAGCGAGGACAAGCCATAGCCAGCCTTCTTTTTTACGCATAAGCCAAAAAGAAGCACAGATGGAAAAGAACAAAATCGAATGATCACTTGGAAACGAATTATCGATCGCATGTTCAACGAGCTGATTGACATCCTGAAGTACCGCAAATGGCTGGTAATGCGAATAGAACAGTCCCGCTAATTTTCCAAGTATTTCGGCAATGATGAAGGTAATCATCGCTTGAATGACCATCATTCGATTTCTGTGATTGCGAGTAAACCAATAGACGAGTAAACCCAATCCTAAAAAATACACCATATATTCTGCAATAAAAACCACACCCGGATTTAAAACAGCATACTGTTTCCCTACATCATTAATGGCTCGAAAAACATCAATGTTTAACTCAGAAACGCTCATTTTTGACATTCCCCCTATATAAAATAGCAATAATAGCACAACAAGAGAGACGATAATCAATGAACATCCACCTTGTTAACATACACCGTGGTTATAATGAATCCAAGAATCGATGTAAGCAAAATAGATAAATAGGAGTATACGGGAGCATATTCAGCAACAAACCGATTAATAGCCACTGCATGTACCGCTGAATAAGGAAACAATACCCGATATTCTGAATTTGCAAGTGCGACGTTTGCCATCGTGATAACGGCAGTAAATATAATGGTAGGAACATAATTTTTAAACAGAAAGGTTACAAGCATAGTTGGCGTTGACAACAGAAACAGTAGAAATCCACCCATGATATATTGGGAAAAGGATTGTATTAATAAAGCGGTACTTAAACCTTCAAACTGTCCAATACATCCTAAAATCAAAGTCAGTCCCCAAGTCATTATTGTTAATAGTAAAATCCAAATCAACAGTAAAACTAATTTGCTTAGAATAAAGCTAGTTCTCGATACGGGGATGGTTAGCAGGTTTTTTAATGTATCTTCCACATACTCCCGATTAAAAAGGTAAGCAGTAATCACTCCATACAGAAGTGTTCCTATGAGTAAAAGTGTATACAAATTCGTATTGTAAAAGGCTTCTTGAAATTCAACAGATGCATGAGGATTTTTCATTTTCATATTTAAAAATCCGATAAATACCATAATCGGAGCTGAAGCCGCTCCTATCATGCTGACAAAAAACATTTTCGCTCTCTTAAGCTTTAGAAGTTCAACATAAAGCAAATTACCCAATAGTCCCACCTCCAATTAACTTCGTGAAGTAATCCTCTAGCTTATCTTCGCTCATCGTTATCTTACTTACTTCAATTCCATTCTCTACAAACAATCTGTTCATCTTCCCCTGTTGGCCAAAGTGTGAATACACCCTGATAATTCCGTCTTCGTGCACCCGGTAATCAGATATTTGAAGCTGGTCCTCCATCAGCATAGCTGCTTTATTATCGTTAGATACCTGGAACTCAAGGTATTTCCGATTTCTAACTCTAAGCTCTTCAAAGGAGATTTCCTCAAGCAGTCTCCCCTCATGAATAATTCCGATCTGATCTGCCAGTTGTTCTACTTCTGATAAAATATGACTAGAAATCAAAATCGTTATATTTCTTTCTTGGGCTAGAGATTTAATCAGTCTTCGTATCTCTTTAATGCCAATCGGGTCTAAACCATTGGTTGGTTCGTCTAATAGTAACAGCTCAGGATGATGCAGAATGGCTCTAGCAATCCCTAAACGTTGCTTCATTCCCAATGAATATTTACCGACCAGCTTTTTCGTCTCATGTTGAAGTCCAACGATCTCTAAGGCTTCCTCTATTGCATTTTTCTTATGAACACCCATGAGCTTTGCATTAATAAACAGATTTTCTCTAGCTGTTAAGTTTTCATAGAATCCTGAGGACTCCACAATAGAACCTATTCTTCTTAAAATCTCTTTCTTTTTTTTCAGTAAATTCTCCCCGAATATTTCAATCGTCCCCCGAGTGGGTTTTATTAAGCCTAACAGCATACGAATGGTAGTCGTCTTTCCTGCACCATTCTGACCGAGAAAACCATAAATCTGTCCCTGCCCTACATTCATCTCAAGGTTATTTACAACGATCTGCGTACCATATGCCTTTGTTACATCCGTGGTTTTAATGATTACACTCATGTTGTCCCCCTGCTATTAAACGATTATCACTAGCATTCATAGTTTCATGATAAGCAGACGAATTTAATTGCCTCTTAATTCGTTCTTAATTAATTCTTAAATTCCATTCCATGCTGCTTTTGCTTGGAAATAGAAAAGCCAAAGGTCGTTTTTATTTCCGGCTCACTCTCGACCCATATCTTTCCTGAATGTTTTTCTACAAGGCTCTTAGCTATAGCCAAACCTAGTCCACTACCCCCATGTAATGAGTTTCTCGCGCGATCTGTACGATACATCCTATCAAATACATGAGGTACGTCTTCCCTAGAAATCCCCGGACCCTTGTCCCATATAGACAACTGGTACTCTTTGTCGTTCTCAGTCAATTCAATGCCTAGCACTTTCCCCTTTTTCCCATACTGCACAGCATTTTTGATCATGTTATTCATAATTCGGAACAGACTCAGACGATCAGCCACGATCAGGCATTTCTCTTCAGGAATGCAGACCTTCAGCTCCATCTGATATGTTTTTAGCTCAGGCAAAAATTCAATTAATGATTCCCTAACCATTTCAGCAAAGTCGAGCAATTCTAGCTGTAAAGGGATTTCATCCGCATCTAATTTCGCCATATGGAACATTTCATCAATTACATGTTTCAAACCGCTCGATTTCTTTGAAATGATCTCCAGATATTCTCGTCTCTCCTTGTCTGAAGTAGCCACATTATCCTTTAGAGCATCAACATATCCAATCATAGAAGTAAGAGGAGTACGAATATCATGCGAAATACTAGATAAAAGACTTCTTCTGGCTGCTTTTGATTTTATCGCCTGAACTTGAACTTTTTCTAGCTGGTCAATTAATTCGTTCATGCAAAAGATCATTTCATTAAATAAGTAATCCTCATTAGCCAATAATCTTGTCTGGAAATTTCCATGAGTCGCACGTCTTAGCTCCTCAATCATCCTCTTTACTTTCGTCAGGAATTCGAGCCTTATGACAATAAGAAGTCCTGTTATTACAAATAAAACAGTAAATAACCCTCCTCTCAGGAAGCCTTCAGTGAGTCCCTTTACATCTATAAATAGGAAGCATGTCATGATGATGAGCTGAAGGAGAAGAAGGAAGGTTATTTTGTCATATCTCATTTTTTTCACCTACAAACTTATAGCCAATTCCCCAAACGGTCTGAATATACTTTGGTTCGGATGGATTCGCTTCTATTTTCATTCTCAGCTTTCGAATATGTACCATAACCGTATTGTCATCTTCTACGTATTCACTATTCCAAACCTGACGAAAGAGCTGTGTCTTCGTAAAAACCTGTTCAGGATGAGAAGCAAAAAATTTCAGTAGTTCAAATTCCTTGGCTGTTAAGCTTATCATTTCTCCAGCTAAATGTACGGTATATTTTTTAAGATCAATTGTAATGCCTTTAAACGTTAGTAATGTGTTTTCCTGAGAACGATCATCGCTACCTAGTATTAGAAATCTTCTCATAATAGCCTTAACTCTAGCCACCACTTCATTTATACTAAAGGGCTTGGTAATATAATCATCTGCCCCCATACTCAGACCCAAAATTTTATCAATCTCATGATCCTTAGCAGTGAGCATTAGAATCGGAATGTTCGTTTTATTTCGAAGCCTTCTGCATACTTCGATCCCATCAATCTTTGGCATCATTACATCTAAGATCAGGAGGTTATATTTCTTTTTTTCAAACATCTGAAGAGCTTCTTCTCCATTTACTGCCACATCAACCTGATATAACTCTCTTTCCAAATATTTGCGTAGTAAATCTCTAATTTCTTTTTCATCATCGACAATAAGAACCCGAATCTCTTCCATATTTTCACCCGCTTCTTTTCTCTTCTACGCATTATACCATCTCCGCAGGCAAAGACCTTACTTTCGAGAGGACGAGAAATACTGCGTGATGACATGATTTTTTGGCCAAAAAAAAGAGCGCCTCATTACGATAGCGCTCTTATCGAAAATTCATAATATTAATGACCAGGATCAACTACAGTTGGAATAACTTTAAAAGCAGTTATGTTTGAGTCCGTTGTTTTGTATAAAGGAACCACATTCATCGCGACTAATAAAGTTAAGGATAATACCGTTGCAACAACCGTCTTTTTCACTCCATTTTCCTCCTCTAGTTACCATTTTTTTCTTACAGCCCCATTATACACTTCATTTAATCTTTTTACATATTCAATATCTACTGACATTAAATTTTTTGCAAAATATTCAAAAATATGTTTCATACACTCTGTTAATTCCTGATAGGCATTCACTTTTTTAAATGTACCTAAACTCAACAAATAGCTTTCTTTTCCTTGCTCAGGAAATCCGCTTTCCATCATAAAATTCCCTTTGAATTGGTAGAATGTTCCGATTGAAATATGCTGATAGGGAGTTTGAGGATGATGAAGCATACATTCCTCTTCTTTGGTCAGCAATTCTGCAATAGAATTCATGTCGCTCGTTTGAAAATATACATCAAATAATTCATTCGCCACATGTATTTTAAGGTCCTTGCTAACCTCAGCTAGACAATCCTTTAACATGGGAATCGCTACATCAAATTGCTTCGTTTTTGCTTTCACAATAGCACGAGTAATTTTCGTAGCATCCGGGACAAAATGATACGGGTATTGCTCGAAAACATCCAAATGATGCTCTACTTCATCATAATTTTCTAAAAATAACAGAGAGTTAATCATAGCTAAGTGGGCTCTCGCCTTTAATTCTGTTCCCGGGGTTCCTTCTTTCAGGCCCAACTTACATAACTCGATGCACTCGGCAAATTTCTTCGTGTTATGAGCATGCAATGTCATTCTAAAATAAAAAGTTATTTTCTCTTCATCAGATAAAAAATCCACATAATATAATGATTCTTCTCCTACTCTAAACGATTCTTCCAAACGTTTCAAATCTTCTCTCTCAATTAAGTATTTTTGATATAATCCTTTTGCAATATACATGGGTACTCCATGGCCTCTGGCATAGGTAATAATGATATTATAGAGGGTTAACCGAATGTCTGTATTCATGTTCTTATTCGCAAGCTGGTATAAATGTTCTAATAGTGTATATGTATCCTCCTGAGGAGACTCAAGAAGTTTATTCGCCACTTTTGTGAGTAAGGAAAGGTTGGAAATTTCAATGGATTCTGATAAAAATACATCCAGCACACTCACTCGTTGTTCCATTTCAATACAACATTCAATGATCTCCTCACAAGGGATTTCTAAAACATCTGCGATTGGTTTTAAGGTTCGTAACTCTGGACGCTTCGTCTCACCACTTTCTATTTTGGAAATAACCCCCTTACTAACCCCAGTCACTCTGGATACCTCTGATAAACTGATGCCTAGCTCTGTTCTTTTTGCTCTTATCAGCTCCCCGATTGTTTGGGTAGTTTTACTGTCGACCATATGAATCCCCTTCCTATATGAATAGAACGTAGCATTTTTTATTAATTTTAACCCTTCTGTATATTTCTGTAAATAACAATAAAAAATAATGGATTGATTAATGGTATTTTATTATGCTTAAAGGATTATCCCTGATAGATTCCATTCCTATGAATTGAAGTTAAAAATTGATCACGATTCACTAGTTATAATTCAGCAGGATTTTGGGGTAATACATGTTGCGCTAACGGAATGTCCTGAAGCACGAAAAGGCTGCCGATAGTCCCCCGCCGACAGCCTTTCATTTCAGCACGAGCTAGTACATATTACGTAGGGTACATTCACTCTACTTTGACTGCTAAAAGATAGGTTCTATGTATATTCAAAACAAATCACCGCTTTTTCCAAATCCCGATCGTTCTGGAAACACACACTGTAAATGAATCGAACAAATAGGCAGGAAATGCTTGCGGTGTTGTTCTATCTCGTCATAAAATACGTCTTCATACGCTGGAAAATCCTTGAAAAACGCTTGAGGAATTTTCATTTGATAACGCCGCTCCCTTTTCAAAGTTTGTTTCTCTAGCCGTATATGTACATAAACACGAAACATTTCATTTATTATAAATTCACTAGAAACCACTAGCAATATTCTGTCTTAACAAATTGTTTACAAATGCGATTCAAGATTTAATTCACCAATATGGGGAAAGCGTCTTCCATCTGGTTTGTATGATTGTCAAAAACCATGCACTGGCAGACGATATTACCCAGGAGGTATTTATCAAGGCTTATGGCAGTGTCGAGAGCTTTCGTGGCGAGCTTCCCTGTTCCGAAAAAGCCTCCTATCAAATGAATGTATTTCGCCGCTTTGAAGAAGAACATACATATAGCGGCTCTATCCCCATCATACCGTAATGACAAAAATGACAGACCAAAAGCCAGATATCCGTTACTGGGGACCTCTGGCTTTTGGTTCATTTTGTATAAGCTAGTCCTTTAATTCTGCTTTTGCTTTAGCTCTGGTAGCAGCTTATACACTTGATATAAAATTTCTGTTCTCACCTTAACTAATTCAGAATATGCATACAACGATTTCATTTTCGCGAACTTCTGCTGGCTCTCTGATGTCGTTTCATTTTGGCTAAAATCATGTAGTGTAAACATGGTAAAGGTCTCTGCCCAGTCCTCTACCACGTTGGTTATGGCATATTCGGATACAAATTCCTGATGATAGGTATCGTAGAAGACCCGTTTAGCTGCTGCATCGGTCTCTACATTTGTCTGTTCCCATTCTTTTTCATACATCGACCAGAATTGCTGATAAAATTTATTTAGATAGGAATCCTTTTTCGTACAGCCTTCTTTCACATGTAGGCTGTCACACTTTACGTTATTTTTTGGCTGACTCTGACTCGCCCGCGCTTTTGGTTTATCATGTTCTATGTAACTTTGCATCTGATCCTCTCCTAGCGAGATCAGGTGGGCAGTCTCATGGATCAGTTCTTTAACTAGCTGTGGATCGGCTTTATGGAAATCTAGCGCATCCATCTCCAATCTCCATTTATTAGAACCATCCTCTGATTGAATTAGATTCGCAAGGACATGCTGTTTCCCATCTGTCATCACCGTGAATTCTGTAAGCTGTTTCCGTTGCTCCTTAGGAATTAACGCCTTATAGAAGTTCCACATCTCATGATGCAGCCGAGTATCTTTTTGCCATTTTTCAAGCTCCTCACGCTTTAGATCAGTTGCAAAAGAGTTGCTCCTCCATTTTTGGGTATCCAGCTTTTGCTGATACGGCTCTACTAATTCATCTTGTGCATTAATCTTGTATTTCATCAGCACTTGTGTTTCAATAGCATTTTGTCTTTGTGCGTCGATGGATAAGCCTTTCTCGTTGGCTTTCGACTCAGCGTTTTTATCCTTCTCATACTCTTCCATCGAAAGTAGCTCGGGTATGTTTACACTGATTTCCTTAACCAGTCTATTGCCTAGCTCTATGCAATCTTGCTCATCAGTACAAATGTTTTGTATGTCTGTTTTATTCATCGATTCTAGCTGTTTGGGTTCAGAGTAGGCTTGTTGGGCTTGCTGTTCCACAGACTGACAGCCCAGCAATAATAGGAGCAAGAACGCGGACAGACAAGCTGCCACTTCTTTTTTATTCATGAAAACCTCCATGTATTTGTCTTAGATGATACCCCGCCTATCACAAGCAGAATGCACGTAGATACAAATCTGCTAAGAAGAAGGGAAACAAAAATCACTTATCTATTATAAACGTTACGAATGAAACAAAAAAGAGACGATGAATTACTGGTTGAATATCAGAACCAAACGTCGGAAAATAAAAAATGGTTGATGCATCCTGAACACATGCATCAACCATTTTTTCACATCGAGCCTTCTATTTGTCTAATCTTCCGCCGTTTATGTGTCTCCATCAGGTTCATCATTTTAGACAAAAGCATGGAAATTCCAAAGGTGATGCAATAAATAATGACTAAATAAACTAGCGTATACCACGTGCTTTCAAAAATCCAAGCAATATCACCTAGATAACCTATCAGTGTCTTATTTACTATAATCGTAACAGCCGAGTGTGTTAGGTATATGAAGAAGGTCAGACCTTTACGAAAGGTCAAAGGAATATACTCTGCCCAATCGAATAGAAAAAGTAAGCCAGTAAGCAACGTAACAAGTGTCGCTAATACAAACCGCATATGAACAGCCACGTAGGTTGTTTCAGATAGAACAAACAATATGGCACTAAATAAGGAGATTCCAGCAAAGCCTACCAGAATAGGCTGATTATTCTTCATGAAGAGAATGATTTCTTCCCTGTACCAATATATGATATGTCCTAAATAAAACGTGAAAATCCAGGTCGGGAAAGCATGCCGTGTACTCAGTCCAAGCCAAGGCTGGTGTAGGTAATTAATATACACATATTGAAATATCATAAAAACCCAGATCAGCACAAGAATATTCTTTTTGTTAATAATATTCCTAAAAATGTAAGCGAATACATAATATTGGCACAGCATGAAGATAAAATAAAGCTGTCCGCCTGTTTTACCAAGTATGATATTTAGAAAATCAGTTCCTTGTGAAGGGAGCTGTTCCGTTAATAAATAGTGATACAAAACACCAAATAAAAGGAACGGGATAAAAATATAAGTAATTTTTCCCGAAAAAAAGCTCCAGCCACTCCCCTTTAATCGTTCTAGGGATCTTGCAGTAAAAAATCCAGTAATAATTGCTAAAAATACAGTTCCATAACGGCTGATTTGATTTAAAGCAATAACCCAGAATGGATCAGTATAGTTGAGCACTAATGCGGTATAATGCCCAGCAAATACTAGAAATGATGAGAGCAACTGTAGTATAAACAACGATTTGACGATTCTCGAATCCATATACATATTAGTCTCCGATTTCTGTTTTTGTATTTGTTTTACTCTTTGTTATTATCATTCTATCAAATAAACGTGGAAATTCTGTGGAAAACCAATAAAAAAAAGAACTTAGTCCAATATGTACTGAACTAAGCCCTATTATTTAGCCTTCTCTATACTTTAAGCCGAAGCCTGTATTCTCTTCTCGTTATGAGTTTTCAATCTTCTTCTCTGCCTTTTTTGCTGTTTTTTGACTCCAGCCAAAAATCTTGTTCATAAACTGATACACATACTTAGATTCTTTGGTGAGTAAAGGTCCCAGTATAGCAAGAATCAACACGTATAAGGCAGAAAACGGTTTTAAAATAGGCATTAACCCGCCTGCAATACCAAGATTCGCTACAATAATAGTAAACTCACCGCGAGCCATTATCGTAAGTCCGATATTACTAGATGCCTTATGAGACAGTCCAGAGCGTCTACCTGCAATCATACCGGCAACGTAATTACTCACTACAGTTAAAATAACAACACCTAACGCAAGCCAAATGGCACCGCCTAGTGTTAATGGATCAATACTGAGCCCAAAGCTAAAGAAAAATATGGCTCCAAAAAAATCACGGAATGGAATAACGAGTTTTTCAATGCGTTTGCTGTGCTCTGTCTCTGATAATGCTAAGCCGAATAATAAGGCGCCGATTGCTTCTGCTACGTGAATGGTTTCAGAAAAACCAGCAACAAAGAATAAAGCTGCAAACACCACAATGATAAAAATTTCATCTGAAGCAATATTAAGTAGTTTATTTAAGATAGGGGTTCCCTTACGTGCAATTACAAAAAACAATAGCATATATCCGATTGAAATGAGGACAGATAGAATGCTTCCTCCAATCGATGTTGCCCCACCTAGCAACAATCCTGACATAATAGAAAGGAATACCGCGAGGAAAATATCGTCAAAGAGAATTATTCCGAGGATAAGTTCTGTCTCTGAGTTTCCCGTTCGCCGCAAATCTACTAAGACTTTGGCTACAATCGCACTGGAAGACACTGACACAAAACCAGCAATAATTAATGTTTCTAGCATTGGGAATCCTGTTATAAAACCATAGAGAAGCCCCAATACAAAGTTAAGAGCTACATATATGGTTCCACTAACGGCTATAGATTTCCCTGATTTGATGAGCTTACCGACTGAGAATTCCAGCCCAAGATAAAACAGTAAAAACAAAACGCCAATCCTACCCATAAAATCAATGATCGCCTGGGATTCAATAAAGGTAAAATCAAAAATCCCAATCGTAGGAGCATGTGGCCCTACTATCATTCCCAAAACAATTAAAAATGGAATAATCGAGAATTTTAATCTTCCCGCCAGCAATGCTGCAATCGCTACCAACAAAAGTGCCGTTCCGACCTCAAATACCAAATGATCCATCTATATTTTAGTCCCCCTCGTTCGATAATAATTCACGAATCGCCGCCTTTAAATGAGTTCTTTCCCCACTTAGGACTAACGTATCTCCAGCTTCTATAATCGCCTCAGGTCCCGGATTCAGAACTTTTTTCAAATTCTTTTTCAGAATAGCAATCACAGTCACACTGTACTTATTGCGAATATCCACCTCCAGAATCGACCGATTAACCGCTAAAGCATTTGGTGATACCTTAAACCATTCAATTACTAAATCATGAAATGCCATTTCTACTGTCTCAAGCGCTTTTGGCTTATAAACGACTCCTCCTAGAATCTCAGCCACTTTTCTAGCTTCGGCATCGTTAAAAATAACACTAGAAATACTCTCGTCGTGATCATCTGCATCGAATTGATAAATCTCTCTTCGACCATCATCGTGGATAACGATAACCACTTTTTCATTATTTCTTGTAATCATTTCGAATTTTCGACCGATGCCAGGTAGTTCAATTTCACGAATATCCATTGCTGTAATGCCCTCCTCGCTACATAAAAAATAATGTAGAATCTGTAATCAGTTTACCCTTTTTATTACGAAACATTACTATTGATCATTTTCTTGGGCTGATTACTTTTTTGGTATACGAATCAAGCCCGAAAAAGTTTCATAATTCCTATAGGTTTACTTATTTATAAATAAAAGCACTTAAATAGCTTGCGTATTTTTTTATTTTTGCTATTTTACACATCTGTAACAAATTGTCCATAAATTTTTTAATGTTAAAGTACGAAAATGTAAAGACATGCTTGTTTTAACAAGTGTAAAAATGGAGGGATTATTTTGAAATTGAAAGGAATCTTTCAGTTTAAATCGATTAAAGGGCAGCTATTATTTATGATTTGTGGCTTGCTGATCATCACCTGCTTAGGACTTACAAGCCTTTCTTTTTTTGAAGCGCAAAAGCAAATGGTCACAAGTGCAGAGGAAATGCTTTTGCCTCTTGCCCAACAAGCAGCGGGAAATTATCAGGCTCAATTGACAGATGACATAACATTTGTAGAAAGTTTAGCAGCTAGAGAAGCAGTTAAAAAATATCAAACAGATTCAGCATCAATTAAAAAGAATCTTGATACCCTAGTAAAAGAGCATGGTGCAATAGATTGGGGTATTGCAGACGCTACAGGTAAGACCGTGATTGGTAGTAATGAAGGGAAAGATGTTAGTAAAAAGGTCTATTTCCAAAAAGCATTGACCGGAGCTTCAAATACATCAGACGTATTTATCGCCAGCCAAACGAAAGAACCTATTATCGTGTTTGCTGCACCTATCCGTACGGGAAATCAGATTATTGGTGTTGTATACGTCGTTCAATCTGCTGATGAATTGGTAAAGTTTTTGTCTACGCTTAGTTTCAGTGAAACAGGACAAGGCTTTGTTGTAGATAAAACCGGAACGATTGTCGTCACTGATGATATTCCAAAAATGAAAGAACAAGAAAACTTGATTGTGATGTCTCAGACCGATGACAGCTTTAAGGAACTCGCTACCATTTTGTCCGATTTGATTACGGGAAATGCTGGTTCTGGCTCTTATCATTATCAAGGAATAAAAAAATATGTTGGATACGCCCCGATCCCTCTTACAGGCGGTGGAATTGTGATCTATATCAATTCCGACGATCTACTTAGTGGCATTACTAGCATGCGAAATTATTTAATGGTAATTTCTTGTTTATTCTTGTTAGCTTCTATTGGTGTTGCCTATTGGTATGCTTATACGCTAAGTCGTTCCATCCACTCCTTTAAAGACATTCTAGGAAGAATGGCACAAGGTGAGCTAAACACATCAATCGATGACAAGCTACTCAAGCGTAAAGACGAGTTTGGTGAGCTGTCTCATATGCTCCAAAATATGAAAAACTCCTTTAGTAATTTAATTGGTGTCGTACAAAAGCAATCGACGGAAATCGATCAATCTTCTCAGAGCTTAAGTAACGTTTCCAATGAAATGAGCACCGCTACGGAAAGTGTATCGATCTCCATTCAAGATGTAGCAACGGGTGTTACTTCCCAAACAGAAGATTTGATTGAGATCGGTGAGACTCTCAGCTCGTATGGTACACAATTAGATGAGATGGTGCATGCGATCGAAGAAGTAGACACTAACGGAAAAAATATTCATACGTTAGCAAATGAAAGTAACGAAAACCTGAATCAGCTCATCACATCGGTCGATGAGGTTAATCTGGTTTTCCAGGATTTCATCAATAATATTGTCACAGCCAACGATAACCTAAAGGATGTTCATCATATCACTACTGTCATTAATCAAATTGCTGAACAAACAAATCTATTAGCATTAAACGCAGCTATTGAAGCAGCAAGAGCAGGGGAATCTGGCAGAGGCTTCGCTGTTGTGGCCGATGAAGTACGTAAACTAGCAGAGCAATCCCGCCAATCTTCTCAAATGATCGCAGACATGATTAGCGCGGTATCTGCCGATTCAGATCAAATGCTTATGAATGCAACATCAATGAAAGAAGCTATCTCCGGGCAAAAATCAGAAATGGACACAGCCACTGCCTCTTTCCGTAACATCATGGCAGAAATTGACGTCATTAATCCTAAGCTGGAGGAACTTAGCTTATCTGCACAGCACATGCAGCAGCAAAAAGAAGATATTATCTCGAAAGTGGAATCAAGCTCCAGTATCTCGCAGGAAGTCGCTGCCTCCTCAGAGGAAATTGCGGCTACGTCCGAGCAAGCCTCCGCTTCTGCTCAGGAAGTACATGCTACCGCTAGTACGTTGGCTAACATGACGAAGCAGTTGCAGGAAGAACTGAAGCGATTTAAAGTTTAATTTGTAATGAAAGCACCATTCCTTATGTATTTTGTGGTTTATTTTGCGATTTTGAATATTTTTAGACATCCACCACAAACAAGCAAATTTATTCATCCCCCCTCATAGAATAGATGCATATGCCCAAAGAATTTGACAGCCACGAGCTGTCTATTCTTTTTGATGTTATAAAAGCTTGGGTATGTGCTCATTCTGTCGGGAGGAATGTCATGGATAATTTGACTGCAAGGCGAAGCTTAACTACCAATCAACAACTTATGGTAAACGCAGAATTTGAAAAACGAAAAAAATCAAAACTGATTACCTATCTTCTGTGGATTTTTTTAGGCATCTTCGGAGGTCATCGATTTTATAGCGGTGACAATGGAATTGCTATTGGTATGCTCGTTGTTTGTGTCATCAGTTGGTTTCTTATGTTTATTCCAATTACTGTTTGGGCCATTATTGATGTTTTTCTCATCGGAAAACGCATTGATAAGCTTAATGAACAGTTGGAAACAACGATTATTCAAAAGGTAAAAATGATTCACATTGTAACAACTACATAAGGTTGTGCAGGCACTGTATAGGAAATGAAGGCAAATAATCAGGTTTAGTGATAATAAAAAGCTCTCTGGACGTTTAATCGGCCTAGAGAGCTTTTTTGAATATAGAGATTTATAATAGGAAAATATGGCGTTTGTGCTGTTACATCATTTTCTCAATAAATTGTACAACTTCACTAGAAGCCCGCTCTAGCTCTACTTGATAAGCTTTAGCTCGATGTTTATCGCCATTCTGAAGTGCGACAGCAATCTCTTTTGCTAAGCGATGGACATTGTGATGCGCTTTCTCAAAACCAGGCTTTAATGCTTTTGGAACACGATCTTGCTCTAGCTTATACCAACGCCCTAATCGACATGCCGTATGATCTATCACTTCATGAGGATTTAATACCTCAAATCCATAAATCGCATTGTATACCTTCCACACCCACCAAAGATGATCTTGAATGACGACCTGCTTTAACAAATCAGGATGGTCATGCCAATCATGTTGCTTCCCATACTCCTCAATGTTGTATAGCCTATTCTGATTTATTTTTTGCGAAAGCGCATTCACTTCTATTCCCATATTTCGCAAGGATTCACTAGATTCTGAAATCTGTTCCACGATATTATGTATATGCTCGTCAATTTCGCGAGTAGCTGCGGCTTGTTCCTCCGTAATGGATGCGATATTACTGGTCTGTGTCTCAATGCTGCGCATCTCCTCAATCATATGCCGCAATGAAACCTCCGCCTCCGTAGCCTGATGAGCCCCTACTGCCACCTGCTGTTGTGTTGCTTGCACCTGTTCACGCATTGTCAGAGATGTTTTCATGACCTCTTCCATATGAGTAGAAATATCCGCCAGAGCACGCTTCGTCTCCTCAGCCAGCTTTCTCACTTCCTGCGCAACGACAGCAAAGCCTCGCCCGTGCTCACCCGATCTTGCTGCCTCAATCGAAGCATTCAGCGCTAGTAAATGGGTTTGGTTAGAAATACTCTGAATGGTATCGACAATTTTATGTGTTGAGATAATACCCTGTTGCAAGCTGTCGAAGGTATTGTTCATAGAACAAACGGAATTTTCTACCTCACGAAAGATAGCCAGAGATTCACTGATACTCTTGCCACTTTGATATGCCTTGTTTGTTGTCTCTTCGGTAAACTGCGCCATTTTGCTTGTACTTTCGGCTACGTCGACTACCGAACAAGCTAATTCCTCGGAGGATTTACTCACGTGAATGGCCCGCTTCGTTGTCTCTTGTAGATCGTCTAAAAGCTTGCCGCTTTGACTTAGCTTCATATTTTGTTCGTAGAGACCAATGCTTGTAAGCAAGTGATTATGTGTATCAGCTTCTATCAATGAATGTGTACAGGAAACAGAATTCATATTGGTAGATGCTATAGCTGGTGAAGTGCCTGAAGAAAAGCGGGTTTTCGTCTGCTGCTTATCTACTTCTGATGATTCATGTGCTGGTGATGGTTTTTTTTTATTCCAAATTGTAAACAAGGTAACTCCTCCTTAGGCTTGTTGGGCTTGGGCATGATCGATATTCGATCGTATAACGGGGTAACTCGTTTAAGTGTTTTCTGGATTGGAAATCGGAATTACTGGTCGATTGTAGCAAATAAGTTAGTAAGAGGTATATTTCCGTTCCTTTCCAGTTGTCATCAATGTTATCGGAATATTTTAGTCTTATATTTATAATATGTACATGTTTGAATGATAAATGGCAAAATTTTAAGTTTTTTTGTTGCATAAGAAGAAGACACTATGCTATACTTTTTCCATAAGTTCACTAAATGTGGGCCCTTAGCTCAGCTGGGAGAGCGCTACACTGGCAGTGTAGAGGTCGTCGGTTCGATCCCGATAGGGTCCACCATCATTTTTTATCATAGCCAAGATTAATCCAGATTCTTATCCTTGGTAATCGCTAAGTTCAGAGGAGAACGATCGGATCATTCAACGGCTTACACGCTTTTATAAAACGTTTCTTTTCGGTGTTAGTTCACTCTCTTCACTCACCCGTGAATATACCGAAAAGGAGCGTTTTTGTTTTGGCAGTAAGGGACTTACTCCTATTGCCCCCAGCTAGGCCAAAAAAGCATCATCCTTTCTATGAGTATAAAGAAAGAATGATGCTTTTTTTGTATGTAGATATCTGTTTTCATGATAATGACGATAAGCTGGAGCTACATCGATACCACTTAACATTGGTATACTTTACACAGTAACTGGCTAAGGGAAAACTCATTAAGCTCAGCTAGATTACTTACGTCTTATATGTGATTTATAATTCAGGCTCTTTGTTTTCAAGCTTTTGAAGCATCGCTCGTAATTGTTCTACCATGGAAGCTGGGGCTTTCTTTAGTGATCCAGTATCAAACGGAGGCATAGGATCGTATTCCATAAGCAGTTGGATTGATTTGCTCATCTCTTCTCCCGATTCCCATGCTACTAGCTGGAGGGCCATGTCGATACCGGAGGAAACACCGGCCGCTGTAACGATTTTGCCCTGACGAACCACTCTCTCATCAGTTGGGATAGCACCAAGGGACTGAAGTAAATCTAAGGAACTCCAATGACTGGTTGCCTTCAATCCCTTTAGCAAGCCTGCCGCACTCAAAATCAGAGAACCGGTACACACCGATGTGGTCCACTTCGTCGTCTTATGTATTTTCCGAATCCAGTTCAATGTGTCTTCGTCATTCATCAAAGACTTATAGTTAGGAGGGCAACAACCAGGGACGACAAGAATATCAGCCGATGTAACCTCAGAAAAACTAAAATCGGCATGCAAATACCCCATTTTAGAATCAAGCTTGATTAAACCCTTATCTTTGGCGACAAACTTCACTTCGTTGCCCTTTACACCAGCAAATACTTCATACGGCCCTATTGCATCTAGCGCAGTAATCCCATTGTAAAGCATAATTGCGACTTTCATGATATCTCTCCCCCAACATAATGATTTATCAACTCAAAATCATTGTACTATACCCCTCTACAGTATATTAGTGTCGGTTTTGTGAAGAGCACATTTCCACGTTTGGGCTTCTTTTGTTGCTGATTACTCAATCCCGACTCCATCATTGTCATAAATTCCCTAAAAAACATTTTGTTTTGACATCTGCATGACTTCTTTCTTTTGTAAAATGACAAGGGTTAGCCAAGGAGTTGAGGTTCTAAATTGTTAGAACCGGAAAGAATTTCAGCATTTTTCTATTCTTACAACAGACAAACTTCTTGCTTTGGTACAAAATTCAGCACTAGAAAGAACGATTACTTGGAGGGATCATGATGTTTAAAAAGAAGGCAATTCTCGTATTATCCTCTGCTCTATTAATTGGAGCACTACCTGCGACAACTGATGCAGCTGTTATGAAAAAAACGGTACAAGCTACGTATAATAATGTAAAGGTAAAACATAACGGCTATGAGGTTTCAACTCCAACCGAACCATTTATTGTGAATGGCACAACTTACATTCCAATTCGTATGATGGCAGATGTGTTCAACAAAAACGTTGATTGGGATCAAGCAACCTACACAGTATCTGTAACAGACCGTGAAGACCCAACCTTCTCTTCATTGAAATCTCAATTGGCTACCAAAGACGCTAAAATTGCTGATTTGGAAAGAGAATTACGGGATGCTCAAGATGAATTGGATAAAAGCAAAAAGAGTAGCAAAAGCGACGATTTAGACGATCTTGAATATGATATCCAGAAAAAATACGCTGACTGGGAAGATATTGACTGGGATATTACCCTATACGGTGATGAAGATGATATCGAAATCACGATTGAGTTCGATAGGGACGCGGACGGAGACCTGTACGATGATCTAGATGAGGATGATCTAAAGGATTTTGTAACAAAGATTTGTAAAATGGTATGGAAAGATTCTACCTTTGAAGATGCAGACATTACAGGTACCATTACTGATACCGATGAAGATGAAGATTTGTATGATTTCAAAGGAAAAGCATCCACTGGTAAGATTACGCTTACGGAAAACTAATAAAGCTAATATGAGAAAGGGCGACCTATTAGGATCGCCCTTTCTCATGTTAATTTCTACTTCCCATTATAATTCCCCTTTAAGTAACAGCAAGGTATTTCTCTTCCTGGTTACGTAAAGGGGATCTTACTCATTATTCAGGATACTAACTATATGCTCTATCTCAAGAGAAATTCTTTATTCCTTTTCAAGATACTCTTTTTTCAGTAACGAAAACATGTGTAAATCAACATACTTTCCTTTTGATTTTTGGTGTTCTCGTAGCAGTCCTTCGTGAACAAAGGAGAGCTTATTTAGAACCATCTTTGAATTGACATTCTCTGGTTCAACCTTTGCCTCAATTCGATTAAGCTTATGGACATCAAATCCATAGCGAACCAGCGCCTCTAGGCCTTCTCTAGCATAGCCCTTCTTCCAAAATGGTCTCCCCAAATCAAATCCAATCTCAGCTCGATTATCTTCACGATCTATATAATTAAACCCGCAAGTTCCAATGACTTGGTTTGTTTCCTTTACTACAATGGAATAACGATATGCTTTCCCTTCCTTCCCTAAATCAAGGAGGAGTTGTATCATTTCTTTAGCTTGATCAACCTGTGTAAAGGAAGAGATGTTCATATGCTTTGTTACTTCGTCATCTGACCAATAGCGATATAGAACCTCTGCATCTTCAAGCGTCATTTCTCTTACTACTAATCTGTCTGTTACAATGATTACTTCTGTTTTCATGGTCTTACCTCCAATGTTTTATACGTTGAGTAAGAAAAGACCATCAGCTACCTGGCATAACTCATTCCCTTCATAAGAAAAATATAAAGCTACAGACATTATTACGTATTTCTTCTTTTATAACAAGATATTTTTCTAAATAATCCCAGCTTACTTCCTGAACTTTCTCATAACCTGACTACAAATAAAACTCCACAGAGAATCCTACTGTTCTCTGTGGAGTCATGTGTATCCTCTGCTCCTTAGACATACAGTCCTTCTTAGGCGTCAAACCTTGCAAAGGTAGCAGGGCTTTATTTCTCCTTTCCTATTCGCTCGAAACAAAGCGTTGTGCAAATAAGCTGATCAGTGCAGCCGCCTCCTGACGAAGCATTGGCTGCTTGGATTTATAATCGATTTCTCCTCGACTATTTGGTTTAACCTCTGGACCGTACAAGCCCTTTGAGACTACATAGTTAACTCCATCCATAGCCCAGGAATCTGTTTTGCCGCTCAAAGACACTTTTGCAGAAGGAGGTACCTGTTTTTTATTGGCCACCCGCCAAACGAGTATTGCCGCCTCTTCTCTGGTAATTGGTCTATTTGGCTCAATTCGTTGATGATTTGGTTTTTCTACGAGCCCGTAATCTAGAGCGCTTTGAATTTCCCCAGCGTATTCATTACCAGGTAAATCCTTAAACATTGGCGGTTTTTTAGAAGGCGGAACTCCTATAACGCGTAGTAATTGAGCAATAAATTCTCCCCGAGTAATTGGCTTTTCGGGGTGAAACTTATTGTCGGGAGTTTCAACTAGATACCCAAGCTGTTTAGCATCGTAAATATATTTGGCAAATTCGTGGTCTTTAGCGACATCACTATATGGTTTTGGCTCTGGTCTCTTTTGCGCCCAGCTATCCACCTTATTGTAATAAAAATAGTCAACTGAGCCATTCGGATTTGCTTTAAACGCAGCTTTCATTCCTTGCTCATCTTCAAACAAAAACGGGTCCTTTTGCCGAAACTTATGATTACCTAAAGGGTCTTTAACCATCAGTTGTCCGTCGTCTAATACATTGACTCGAAACACCCAATACGGGGAGCGTAAATCCTGATAAACGCCGACAAACCGTTGCAGCCCTTTTTTGGTGGTTTGTACATCTACCTTATCTTCTACTGGTTTTGGATAGTAATGATCCATAAACGCTTTGAACAGCTCTTCACGAAAATTCGCCCCATCTCCATTAAAAACAACAAATCCCCCCACCTTCTTTTCGGGTAAAAGCCACATCCAAGAATGGTATCCAGGCAAATCCCCTCCCTTACCTATTACAGCTTGTTGATTGTAATGGTTTTGGAAAAATGTTTCGAATCCGTATGCGCCATTTTGAATTTTTGGGTGAAGATTATGGCGAACCTGATGCATGGTTTTTGCCGTATTTTCCTGCAAAATCTGTTTCCCTGCAAGCTTACCACCATTAAGATGAGCGATCATGAACTTCGCCATGTCACCTGCAGTCGATAGCATACTCCCGTCTGGTGCATCTGTAGGAATCGAACCATATTCAGGAATTGGTTTTTTTGCGCCATCATATGGAGTAGCCAGATTAGCATGTATATCGGGTCTCATGATAAAACTACTGCTATTCATGCCTAGAGGTTTAAAAATATGATTCTCCACATACTGATGAAATGGTACACCGGTCATGCTCTGTACAATGTATCCTAGCAAGACGAAAGCATAATTGTCATACCGAAACACCTCTCCAGGATTGGATACAATGCTTGGAGCATTCTGTTTAACAAATTCATCCAATGGATAATACTTGTTGGGTGATTCTGTATCCATAGAAGGAAGATCGGTATACTCAAAGCCAGTCATATGTGACATTAAGTGATCCAAGGTGAGCTTTTTGCCTGTTTTATTGTTGAGAGTGAAATCCTTCAGGTACTCCTGAATGTCCTTATTTAGGTCTAGCTTATTTTGTTCGACGAGCTGCATGGCTGCTGTGGACGTGAAGATTTTAGAAATCGAAGCGATACGAAATACAGTAGAGTCTGGATCAACAGGCCGCTTCTTCTCCAGATCAGCATATCCGTAGCCTTTCTTGAACAATACTTGGTCATCCTTCACGACAACAAAAGCAGCACCGGTGAGCTTTTCTTTGATTTTGGGACGGTTGAAAAATTGATCAGCAAACTTCTCTACTTCTTTTGCATTCGTGGGCCCAGTCGGGTTTACTTTCGTCTCCGCTGCATAAATCATCGGTGTAGCAATCAGTGAAAAAATAAGCAGGGTCAGACCTAATACCTTACATATTTTTAACCGAAGCATTTCATGGATAGGCATAGATACTCTCCTTTTGGTTTTATTTTCACGTACATGGCCGTTTCGTCCGACATTCCATTCGTTCTGAGTTCGTCTAGAAGATCACAAGATCACTCCTTTTGTAAGAACTGACATGCGTTATCCTTTTGTGAGCTGTGAGATTTCTATCACGAAGCTACAAAAATAGCTGTCGTAACCAATAAAGCTTATTCCCGTTCGTTGTATGCTGATTAGAGTCATAAAAATGTGTTTTATTCTACATCACTGTGGCTTTGGTGAGGTGATGGCATAGGCTTTTTCTTGCCTATCCTACGGGGTATAAGTCGAGGTAAACATTAGGTTGTGCTCCCTGCTCTGTATTCTTAATCTGTTTGAATGCCAGTGAATCACTTTTCCTTTATCGCGAGCACATTAACAAGAAACACTCATGGCAATTCGAGACGAGGAGTCATTTCCCGAGAGGAAGCGAGGGCCACACCCTCATGCTTAAGAGAGACGGCTTCGCAATCAAACGAATGCTTTTATACAAATCAAAAATTCCTCCATCTGTTCTCAGGCTACAGGTCAAGGATTTGCGAAGAAGCTATGGTAAAAGGTAAAAAATCTATTCCTTAGTTTGCTAAAAGAGTAAACGGCATATGCGTAGTAGCTTGCCACTCTCCAATAGACATCAAGAAAATCCTTATAGAAGCTTTTCATACTTCTTGGTCGTAAACAAAAAGCTAGAATAAAAAGTAATCGGATTATAGAGCTTTCCGATTTCCATGGATTTAATTTACATAATTTGATTTTAAAGGTAACATAGTTGTTGTACTATTCAAAAATGTAAGGAGGGCTTCCTTGATGAAAAAAGCTGTCTCAACATTATTTGCTTTCTCTTTAGCTCTTGGGATCACAGTAACACCATTTTTACCAGCATCAAGTGCAATGGCTACACCAGCCAAACACTCTAGTAACGTCTCAGCATCAATTCGCACCTCTAATGAAACATGGAATCTTGGCTCACATATCAGAATAAGCACGAAGGATGGCTGGTCGCAAAAAGTATTTCAAAGTCGTGAGGTTATCAGGGTTGAATACGATAGTAGTACTCAGTTTAATAAATTTACCGCAGTTCAGCCTGGCAATGCGTCCATTTATGTCTACAAAAACGGGATGTTGAACTATATCCGAAATATAACTGTGCCCTACTAATCAGTATTAGATACAGGACTGCATACAAAAAATCTCTCTGATCGATTAGAGAGATTTTTGGGTTCTACTATAAAATAACTCTGGAGATATCCACACAATGGTATCCTACTACCTGCCAATCTTTTCATGATAAATCCACACTAAAGGGTCGCTGCGAAATCTTCTAGAGACTACTCTTATGGCTTTTCATTTTTTCTAAACATAAAAATAGTATCAACAGTCCCGCCCAATACATAAGAAAGCTGGAAAGCAAGAACCAGACTGGGATCGTATTTGTTATTTTCAATTGCATTTATCGTCTGCCTTGAAACATCGCATGCTTTGGCTAAATCATCCTGGGACAGCCCAAGCGCTTTCCGATATTCCTTTATCTTATTCTCCATGAAATCCCCTCTCAAAAATGTAAAACACATTTGACATCATCTTACTAGGAAAGGATCACAAATGTCAAATATATTTTACAAAACACTTTACCCCTGCCTGCTCCCTCTCAATCATAGGATGAATCCAGATTGACTACACAAAAAAAATGCCTGAGAGCGAACATTCCTTCGCTTCAGACAGCATTATCAGCCCATCAGCTCGCATCTAAACATAGGGGCCGTTCTATTCCGATATTTTTTCCATGCTAGATAAAATACTCTACTTTGGATAAATCTCCAGTAAAGACATGCTCATCGGCAGTTTAATCGCCCTGTGAATAAACAATCCGCTTGCCTCGCATAATTGGGAGTATTCTTCCTGCGTCCGTTCCTTTCCTCCCAGTAGAAGTAGCATTTGTAAATCAAGGAATTTCGCCAAATCTTTTGAGTCTCCTTCTTCAATGACGGAATCAATCACTAAGAGTTTACTGCTATCCCCCATTGCTTCTCTACATTGCGTAAGAATTTCAAGCACTTTCTCATCATTCCAATTGTGTAGGATATGCTTGAGAATATATAAATCTCCGCCTTTTGTAATCTCTTTGAAAAAATCACCTACTACAAATTCGCATCGATCGGATACTTGTGCCTTATTTAGGTTAGCTAAAGCGAGTTCACGGGCATAAGGCTGATCAAATATGATCCCTTTACTATCCGATGCTTCCTTTAAAATCGCTGTAAGTAACTGCCCATGATTACCTGCCACATCTATGATTTGATGATAAGAGGAAAAATCGTAATTGGTTAGGATTTGTTTAATCTGTCGTTGTGTATTATGAGACATCGCTAGATTAAAGATATCTCCAGCTTTTTTATTCTCTGATTGATTTAAATATTCATAAAAGGATTGCTTGAAGGTTTTCTCGAAGGATGATTCGCCTGTTTTTATACTCGTCAGTAATTCCGGTAATAGGTTCCACATTGGTTGTCCACCTAACATCAATGCCATGGAATGTAGTGAACCCTCCACATCACTTCTTAACCATTCAGCCATTGGCGTCAGCTCAAAGATTCCCTTTTCGCTTTCTTTGAAAATATCCATGCTAGTTAAGGAGCGTAGTAGACGATAAAGAGCTGATTCATCTGTCTGTGTTACTTGAGCTAGTTCACCGATACTTTTTGCCCCATCCTTGAGATGATCAGCAAGGTGTAAATCTGCGGCTACATAGATCGCTTGAAACATGAAGGGCATAAATAGTTTCTCAAGAAGAGCTACATGTGCCGGCATTTCGGCTGTATCCTTTTCCTTTAAAAACATGAACAAGCACCTCCCATTATTTAGATGAAACATTCATAATTATAACTCTTTTGGCACTAAATGTATATTTGTAAAACAAAATAAGACGCACAAAAAATGTGAATAGTAGCTTCTCCATGCAAAATCCACGTTACATGTTTTTTTACATAAAGACGTTACGTTCATCATCTATGTTACGTCTTACTATTTGTGAGAGATTGATTACCTTTAATCCACTGCAAGCTTCTTTACAATCGAAACAAACTCTAGAAGCTTATCCTTTGGAGCGAGATCTGTACCGGTTTTTGCCATCCTAACTGCATCTGGTCGTTTTTCCCATACACGTAGCGCTCTCTTGATGATGACCTTTCCGAGAGCTGGCAACTGAGACAATACCGATTCAGCAGCGGCTTGCTTACTCACAACTTCACCGGTGCGCATCGTATATAGAATCCGGCACAGCGTTAGTACCGCAAAAACCTGGTCATGTAGACCTCGATTAAAATAATGCTCCCTATTTATTTCAAAATACAGTAGGTTCCCAATCATGTTATTCGCTAACTCTGAGGCAGAAACCTCTGGTATTATTTCAGTTGTAGCTGGTCCTAGCAAAGGAATTCCATGATTACGTAATAATAGTAATGTAATGGCGTTCCAATCTCGGGGCGATTTGACTAAATAAGCCCCCTCAAAACACTGGGCGCATTCGCAGCGATTATGTAATGGTAGCCGATGTGCCGCGAGGAAATTTCCTTCTAGCTTAGCGAGAATTGGATATATAGCCATCTGATCGAAAAATAGCTTTTCGATCAGCCACATATCCACCTCTTGTAAATCGCCATCTGTAACACAGAGGAAATCAATATCACTCTCGCCAGGAACATACGCATCTAACGCAATAGAACCATATAGATAAAAGCCGATGAGCTGTGATCCAAGGAGATTTTGCAGCCCATTCAGAAAGCTTTGAAGAGGGCGCTCAATTTCGTTTGGCAGCTTTTGTACTCTTTTAGAAGAGTGAGACGCAGCAAGCCGATCATCAGAATGGCAAGAATCAAACGAATGGTTAGCGTTTCGATAGGCCGCTGAAGATAAAAATCCTTTTCTTTTGTTTCCACGTATCAATTTATCAAAACCGACATTCGTAGGCGCAGAAGAAGCATATACATCATCTGGTGCCGACTGATCGGATAAATCTTGAAGTACGCTTGTGGTTACATATGCAGTTTTACTAGGTTTTGACCAAGTCATTTCCATCATCCTATAATTCTATTGAATAGTGAGGCGAGTAAATTGTTACTGTTCCTAAAAAAAGGGATGCTACGCGTGGGAGTCCCTATTTTTGTATTGGCCATCCTATGGTTTAGCTTCATCTTTTATAGAATGGCTCAGGTAGAACGTTCGGCTGTGCCACTGCCTGCCGATGTTGCGATTGTGCTTGGCGCCGCTGTCCATGGTGATCAGCCCAGTCCCGCCTTGGCAGAACGTTTAGAAAAAGCATTCGAGCTTTATCAGCAAAAATACATAAAATCCATTATTGTTTCTGGCGGACTTGGAAAAGGGAAAGAGCATAGCGAAGCTGATGTTATGAGTACTTATCTTATAAAGAAAGGGGTCCCTGCCTCCAGCATCTACCTAGAAAACAAGGCTGTAAATACGCTAGAAAACCTCAGCTTCAGCCAGAAAATCATGCAGGAAAATGGCTATCACACAGCATTGATCGTAAGCCATAATTATCATTTAATGCGTGCCATGGAAATGGCCAATGTATTAGCAATGGATGCATACCCGGTTGGAACCGACTCAGCAAGCATCTATATCCCTTACTATCGTGTGAAGGAAGGCTTTGCGTATACCAAATGGATCTATCATAAGCTTTTGGTACTGCCTGCCCAAGAAAAGGCGAAGGGAAATAAATAGTTTCCCTTCTTTCATTTTCGGTCAGATGTTTTAAAAATAACAGAGACTGAATTCCCATGAATTCATGCAAAAATATCTATATATTGCTAGATGATTTTTCATATTCTTTTAGAATACCGTACTTTTTTTACATTAGCCGCTATTTTTTTCACTAAAAGTGTATTTCACCTAGTTCTTTACTCATATTACCTATTCATTTAACTAAAAAGTCATAGTCTTTTTGGATTATGTGTCTGATATCCCTTCCATTGCGGAACTAAGCCGTCTTTTTTTAAAAATGTATTCGTATTTGATGCTTCCAATTGGCATACATTTCTTACCGGCATTTTCACTTTTGTTCCCTCCGCTTCTGATTGCATCATATTTTAGGGCACAAAAATGAGCAAAAAAGTAAAAAATACCCTTCATTTATTGTATAATGTAAAAATACTGACTTATCAAAACATACATCCTGCAACTAGTACTGGTAGGAAAACAAGGAGGTTACAAGTGTCAACCAAAATGAAATTATTTTGTATCCCTTATGCCGGGGGATCTGCTAGCGTATACACCAGTTGGAAAAAAGCTTTTCTCCCAAATATAGAGCTAATCCCTATTGAGCTTGCCGGGAAAGGAAGTCGGTTTAACCAGCCTCTGTACGAAAATATAGAGCAAGCGGTGTCCGATATTTTGTCGTTCTTACAGAGTAAAT
The DNA here is from genome assembly GCF_000219535.2 of Brevibacillus laterosporus LMG 15441. NCBI lineage: Bacteria > Bacillati > Bacillota > Bacilli > Caryophanales > Paenibacillaceae > Brevibacillus > Brevibacillus laterosporus. Next base: position 993,540 of record NZ_CP007806.1, on the reverse strand, counting down.
TAGATTCCAGCCCGTATGCATTGTTTGGTCATAGCATGGGGGCCTTGCTCGTTTTTGAAGTGCTTCATGCTTTAAAAGAGCAAAATGCTCCTATGCCAATCACCACTTTTTTCTCTGGAAAGAATCCTCCCCATATCGCACCCACAACGAATCGCCACAAGCTTGAAGGCAAAGCGTTTTGGGAGGAAGTTAGATCAATGGGCGGAACTCCAGCCGAACTGATGACAAGCACAGAGTTAATGGACATCTTCACGCCTATTCTTAAAAGAGATTTTAAATTAGTAGAAACGTATGCACCTAATCTGAATAGAGAGCTTATTACCACACCGGTTACGGTTCTCTATGGGACAAAGGATGACACCGTATCTGTAGATAAAATGACAGAATGGAGTAGACATACAAGTGAAGATATCAGCTTTGCCACCTTTGACGGCGGGCATTTCTTCATTCAGGAGCACGAGCAGGCTGTGATCAGCCTAGTTAATCAAACCTTGCTGTCAACTATGCTCAAGGTATAAACGATACGTTAGCTATCTCATCATACCTATAAAAAAGGCATTTCCTACCCGATCTGGAGGAAATGCCTTTTTACCGTTATAGAAGCAGATATTGTTGAGCGTTTTTGCTTTCTGGATTATCCTGTGTGTACCTTATCGTTGGTGATCACTTGAATAAAATTCAGGTAATGTCCCAACAAGGTTTTCATTGCTTCTTCTTCAAATAAGTCGGTATTGAATTCCAGCTTAAGTCGCAATTGGTGCTCCTCTTCATAAACATGTAAGCTTAGATCGTACTTAGAGGTTTTATTGGAAACAATGTCCAAGTAGGTTTTTATTTGTTCATTTTGATAGAGATGCTGTACCGCATTTTGCATTGTGAAGACAATTTGGAACAAAGGCGCCATATCGGCAGTATGCCTTACTTGTAACTCGCGTAAAACAGTTTCTAGTGGGACATTCTGATTATCATGCGCTTCTAACGCCATTCCTCTTACCTTATCTAGTAATTGGTCAAAAGTGAGCTCTTCCTTGAAATCAAAGGATAGTGTCACCGTATTGGCTAGATAGCCGATAATCTTTTCTGTTTGCGGCATGTTCCGATTCGCTAAAACCGTCCCAAGACGGAAGGTATCCTGCCCGGAATAGCGGAATAATAGCGCCGCAAAAGTAGAAAGTAAAAACATATACGGTGTAGATTTCATATGTTTACTTGCTTCCATGATGTTTTGTGTTAACTCCTGGGTCACAAGCTGTTCAATGGTCATCCCTTGATAGCTTTGAATAGCTGGACGTGAGAGTTGAATAGGCAGGGTTAATGGTGCTGTTTCAGTTGCCAAGTTCTCTTTCCAATAATATAGTTGATCAGCATATTCTGGGTTCTCTTTTGTCAGCCATTCCTTTTGGTCTAGCAGATAGTTTGTATAGGTATAATCTAGCTCTTTCCTATCAATCACACCGTTTTCTTGTATTTCCTTATAAAAACGTAATAGCTCTTTGGTAAATACATGTATTGACCAGCCGTCTGAAATAATATGATGCATGCTTCCTAATAGGATGTGTACATTGTCGCCAACATGAATAAGGGTAAATCTTGACAGAGACTCCTGCATCATTTGAAAAGGAGTGTTTGCTTCCGTATCAATCAAGGCTTCCAGTTTCTGTTCTTTTTGTTCCAAAGGATAGGAGGATAAATCGATAATCGGTATCCCCACTACATAGGTATCGTGGATAAATAGCTTTGGATCATCCTCGATCATTCTGATTTCGGAACGTAGTGCTTCCTGTGATTGAATAACCGCCTGTATGCTTTTTAATAAAGCTTGTCTATTCACATTTTCCTCAAAGGTAAGAGTGAAGGTGATGTTATAAAAAGGACTGTCAGGACGCGTTTGATATAAGTACCATTGCCCTCTTTGCGATGAAGATAAGTCGATGATCTTTTCCCTCTTTTTAGCTGGCTCATAGATTCGCATGACGTTGGCCTTGGTCCCAGCTACATTTCCCATGCGATGGATTAATCCCTTAATTGTAGGATTTTCAAAAAATACCTTTAGAGGAATGGCTACACCAAAACGTGACTGTACAGAGGAGAGTAATTGCGTTGCCTTTAGTGAGCTTCCTCCCAAATCAAAGAAACTATCAAAAGCCTGAAGCTGGTCGACCTGTAGGATTTCAGACCATAGCTGCTTGATTTCCTCTTCCACTCTTCGGTTATTACTTACAAGGTGATCCTCAGCCTGATCTGAGTGGAGCTGATCGACCTGTCTAAAAATAACCTTTGTGGAATGGCCCTTTTCATCAATGGTGTGTAATCTAATAGTGTTGTACATTTCAGATAAGGAGAATTGATTATGGGTAGTGGAGAAATAAACCGTCGTTACTAGTTCCTTTTCTACCACCTCAGAACATAGCGTTGCAATTTCGGAAACCCCTTTATTCAGCCCGATATACAGCATGTTATGTTCAAGCATCAAGCCTAATTCAAATGAAAAGATTCCTTTTTGTGCAGAGATCGGTTGATGTCCTTTTCTTATCAATAAATCTTTCATATCTGTAAATTGTTGCCCTAAACCGATATCATTCCATAAGCTCCATGCAAAGCACTGTACGCCATCACGTTTTTGTGCTACATAATCCGTAAATGTCTCCACAAACATATTGGCGGAAGTATAGGCTCCCACTCCATAGCCTGATAACAAGCCACTGGAGGAAGAAGAGGTAACCAAAATAGCTTCAGGGTATTTTTCAACCAATTTGCCTAATAGATAGGTTCCAGCTACTTTAGATTCATACATATGTTCCAGTGATTCAATAGATTCTTCCAATAATGGTTTTTCATAATAGACGCCAGCTAAATGAATAATGCCATCCACTTTTTCCGCATTCATACCTAACATTGATTCATGAATTGCCTCTTCCAATACTGTTGCATTTGATAAATCCGTGCTTTTATAGATGATTTGATTTTCTCTAGTAGTCAGCTTCTCTAATTCGCGAAGTGCTCGATAGCGCTCACTTTGTGTACCAGTATTTGTGTCAGTTGCACCTGGAAGCGCGGTCTTTCCGAGTAGTAGAATATTTGCATCTAACTTTTGAATCAAATAGTGAGCAATTTGCTTGCCGACCCCGCCAAGACCACCTGTAACGACGTAAAATCCTTTTTCTACCAGCGGCAATGGTTTTTTGTTAGCTTCTTGAAGATTTACCTGTTGCAGTTTCGGGACAAATCGTTTGCCCTTTGAATAAATAACCACGCTTTCCTCGTCCGGAAGCCCCTGCTCTGCTTGTAACGCTTGCAATGGATGATAAGGAGGATGGTTCGTGTCTATATCTACAAATTTAGCGATTGTATTAGGAAATTCATGCTTCATTGTCTTAATGATTCCTGGAATTGTTGCTTTCTCGTAAGCTGAATGTTCAGGATTTTCTAACGAGAATACATTGGAAGAAACGAATGTCAACGTTTTTGGCATACCTACTTCTTTATGTAAAGCTTGTAACAAGAAAATAAGGCTAAAGCTACCTAAAAATTGACTTTCTTTTAGATAGGACAGCTCTTTTTTTGCTTCATCCAAGTCCTCCTGATATGTCCATAGATGTAGAACATGATGAATGGTTACTGATTCTTTTTTTAGTTCCTCACATAGTAACTGATAATCCTTTTGCTCATGCTGGTTTATTTCGTAGTGGAATTCTCCTCGCTTTTTAAAGCTTTCTCCCTGATCCACTATAATCATCGTGCTAGAACCATTCTGAGACAAGGCTGACCATTGATCTCCCAGCCCTAATTTATCGCGGAAAATAAGATACGTTTCTTGCGGAAGCGGGGAGGCTAGTACAGAAATAGGGCGTTCTTCCCACTTTCTTGCATACATCCATTCTGGAAAGGTTTGATGCGGGTCCTCATTTTGTGTCTCTATTTGCTTCATAATCTCATCAAATTCCCCAGCATATAGTCTCTCAGTGAATTTATTTCGCTGAATTTTTCCAGATTCCGTTTTCGAAAATGTTTCCTTCTTAATCGGAATGATGTGTTTCGGTGTTATACCTAAATTCCTACTGACTGTTCGTCTAATTTCTGTAATGATAAAACCTAGGAATCTTTCATCTATATCATTTATAGGAGTAAAAAAGATCGCTAGCTCCTCAACGCTTTTGGAGGTATCAATAAACGCTGCGGCGGCTACGAACGTAGATTGAACCCCGTAAACACTTTCTACTAATGATTCAATTTCGTAATTATAATAATTTTTGCCGTTCATAATAATGATATCTTTTTGACGACCTGTAACGGTTAATCGACCTTCATTGAGGAATCCTAGGTCCCCTGTGAAAAACCAGCCATCTCCAATAAAGGCCTCCTGATTGGCCTCTTGATTTTGATAATAGCCTGCCATGATTGTAGGGCCTGTGACTTGCACGCGGCCAATATGATTTTCATGTAGCAATTGGTTATTATCGTCAACAATTCGAACACTTACACCCGGGATAGGTCCTCCTACCTCTGTAAAGCAAATATGTTCTTTTTCCGTATCATTTACAAATCGAAGTAGGGTTTCAAATGAAATCTTATCTACATAATGAACGCCGGATTGAGGCTTACTGCGGAACGTTTTGGAAAATACAATACCGGAAGAGGTTTCAGACATTCCAAAAGAGGGGTACATGCAATCGTCACGGAGTTGATGTTTACGCAATATGGATAAAAATCGCTTAGCTGTCTTAGCAACAATTGCTTCTCCACCATTTAAGATATGTTTGACACTGGATAAATCCCAGCTACCTTCTTCAATAGCCTTTTCTTGGTCATTTACCAGAGAAAAGGCGAAATTAGGAGCCCATGTTAAGGTAGCCTTATACTTGTCCATCCAATGCAACCAATTCAGCGGCTGAGAAATAAATGAATCTACTCGTGGTAATATCTGTTGGCAGGCTAAATAAACACCTAAAATATGATACATGACCAATCCGCCAACATGCTCTAATGGCATCCAGCATAAAAGAACCTCTTCGCTGTCAAATTGGTTAAATTGTGCTGTGGCCATTGATCGAGCCACCAGACTGGCATTTCTATGCTGCACGCATTTAGGTAAACCAGTACTACCCGATGTTAACAAATACAGGACGAAATCTTCCTCTTGATACGTATAAAATTCTTGTTCCTCATCATTATTCATTAACTGCTCAGCCGTGCTGATAACAAACTCATCTGTTTCCCAAACTGCCGATAACTTGTTAACTTCCTCCAGTAAATCTTCATCCGTTATGATGACTGGCTTATCTAACATGTTCCAGATATTGTATAGCTTCATCGTATCAGCATTCTTTTCTGCATACGAGGTAGACGTAGCAATCGGTACAGTAATAAACCCACCTAATACGCAAGCCCAAAACATAGGAACATAATTTTGATTTTTTTGAAATTGGAAAATAACCCGATCTTGAGGCTTGATCCCCATGTTCCGCAGTCCCTTTAATAGGCGCTTAGCTTGCTCAAATAACTGTCGATAGCTCGTTTCAATTTCATCTCCGTTATCCAAAACATAGACGATTCCCTTATCCTCCAGCTTAGCAGCATCGAGTAATACATCAATTAACGTAGTAGGACTGCTAGCCGTTCTCTTTAATTCATCCCCATGACTAATTGCTAAGGGAAGGGAGCTTTCAATCCGTTCGTTCTGCCGCAGCAGCTCTGATTTTGGTGTATCTACTTTTACCCTGTCCGGTTTCATCATGGTTGGGATTAAATCTTTTGCATGCAATATTCGGTTGCCTATATTTTTTTCTTCCTGTACCACACGAACTTCATCGATATATTCTAGGCCTTTGAGACTCTTCTCCATATCCAAAACGATCTGAGATTGCTTTTGTATACTCATTGTCTCCTCCTGCTCTATGTTCGTATCATGAAAATTCTATACAGAAATACCTTAGTCCATGAAGAAGAACTAAGGTATTTTCTTTTTTTACAGAACTCCCATCTCCTGCCACTCTTCCTTAGTAGGTGGCCCCAATGTCGGATCATGGAATGGATCATGCAGAGATTCTTTTATGATTTGATCAATTTGCTCTACATCTTGTGCTGAAAGAGACCATCCCATTACTCCAGATACCTCGTCTAACTGAGACGGCTTCCTTGCCCCCCAAAGAGATATGCTTACTCCAGGGTGATCTAACGTCCAACGTACAGCCAGTTGTGCCATTGTTTTTCCTTTTTCTTGAGCTATTTCTTTTAAACGATCCACTGCTTGTAGATACTGATCAAAATATTCTGGCGCAAATAAAGGATATCCATGGCGTAAATCGTCTTCAGCAAATGTGGAGTCTTTCGTGAATTTTCCTGTCAACAAGCCTTGTGCCAATGTTCCCCACGTAATGGTGTTAATATGATTCTTATCGCAATAAAGGAAGGTATCCTTATGTTCTGTTTGAAGCAGATTAAGTCTGTTTTGGCTACTGTGAAGCGGAGCTACTTTTTGCCACTGTTCTATTTGTTCAATGGAAAGATTACTTACCCCAATCGCTCTAATTTTGCCTTCCTTATGAAGCTGGGCAAAAATTTCTGCTGTTTCTTCAAGCGGTAAGCCCGGATCAGGCCAATGAAGCTGGTATAAATCAATATAGTCTACTTGCAAACGGCGTAGGCTATCTTCGAACTCTTGAAGAATACGCTCTTTAGAGGAGTTGCACCAGTAAACGCCTTCTTCTCCTACCCACTCTACGCCAGCCTTGGTGGCGATATGAATTTTGTCTCTTTGACCATATTGCTTAATAGCTTTACCGCATATTTCTTCTGATAAACCAAATCCATAAATGGGAGCTGTATCTAACGTATTTATCCCGATATCGAAAGCACGATGGATCGCATGAATGGCATCTTTTTCATTGGTACCTCCCCAAGCCCAACCGCCAATGGCCCAGGTTCCTAATCCAATACGGGAGCACTTTAACTCAGATGAACCTAATTGTACATAATCCATAAAACGACCTCCGCTATCATATTTTTCACTCTTGACAGATAAGTAGACAAATGAAGTAGAACACAACTTATTTTAATATTTACATTTTTGACCTTCAAAGTCAATTTATGACACAAAATTACATTATTCTCTTTTTATCTCGCGCTATAACGAACTCCAACCAAACTCAATAGCAAGGTAAGCAGCACGATTGTTGCTAGAATGGGAATGCCAATATTGATCCAAAATAACCAAAGACATACGCCTAGATAAATCAATCCCATAATAGACGATACAATGGCAATTGGCTTTTTCGGGGATTGCTTAAGCATTTCCTCTTCTTCCGAGCCTTCTTTAAGATTAACTCCACCTCTCCCCTTCTTATCAAGGGAGGCTATACTTAATTGAACGATTATGGAGCCAAAGGTAAAGCCAAGAATAAGGAATCCACCTAGTAGCCACTCCATGAAAGAGAATTGCAGGACAATGGCTAGAATGAGATGACCTATAATCGCTGGGGCTACCACCAAGAGCGAAGCTATCATTGTTTTTGCCCAGAAAATCGTACTTCCCTTTACAGCCGCTACATAATAAAGAATGTAGTTTTGTTCTTCAAATTGGTAGAGAGCTGATACAATCTCACCAAAAACGAGTGCTGTAAGCAGGGAAACGAACAACAGGACATAATAGGCTTGGTTCGCTTCCGTTAAAAAGGAACTGGCCACGCCCGACTTCGCTACAACTGCTCCAGTAATAATAGCAATCACCCAAAACCAGAAACGGATTTTTGTGATGGGGTTTCTTATTAATAGCGTTATGTCTTTAAAAACGATGGCATCATGAGCGTTTTTGACCAAATTCGATAGATTTTCCTGTGTTTCTGGTCTGGTCCTATCTTGCGACTCCGCATGGTTCAGCCAGCTTTCGTAATAAAACCTTCCAATTTGTTCAGAGAATAGAAACAACGCTCCAAGACCGACCGCGAAAATGCACAAAACATATACCATAAAACGCTCTAAGCTCTGCCAAGCTTCTGGAGAAATTGTTTCAACCTCAATCAATGCCCAAACCAATAGGCCAATTAAAGCAACATAGGCAAGTGAGGAGATACCTACGAATGTTTTGACAATAATAGGGAAAAACCGCATGGTCAGAACCATTAAAAATCGGCTTAAGATGTCTGTTAACCAAATCATCAATAGAGAAACGACTAGGAATAACAAAACATACAGAACTCTTTCCATGGCGGAATAGCCAATCGTTAATGGAATAGCAATCATAATGGATGACCACGTGTACAGAGGTAGACTTGAAGTAGATTGCCCAAGGATCATCCGAAACGGAGAAACTCCCGATACATAAAACAATGTCAGTAATCGATCAGCGTACATTTGTTGTGTCAACGTATTCATGCCACGAAGCAAACCGACAAAAATACATTCCCCTATGAGAAGCATCAATCTAGCACTGAGACTGGCATGTAAGAGAAGCTGCCCAAAATTCTCCGAAAAGTACATGGCAATAGCAATGGTTCCCAAGCCCACATAAATGATCCATTTAGAAGGACTATGGATAAAAAAGCGATTAAAGAAGGGTCTTGTGTAAAAGAAACTAATCCATTTCGTTTGTGCCCACATACAATTCTGTCACCTCCTACTACTCGATAGCGGATAAAAAGATATCTTCCAATCGACCTTCTTCATTGCCTGCCACATGGCGCAATTCTTCCATGCTTCCCGTCACTTTGATTTTTCCTTTATGCAAGATGGAAATGGTATCGGCTAATTCTTCAACAATGTCCAAAATATGGGTCGTAATAAAAACAGTACCACCCTCTTCTTTGGCAAAATGTCGAATATAATTTTTCACTTCACGGGTCGCCTTTGGGTCCAATCCATTCGTAACTTCGTCTAATAGCAAGATTTTAGGGCGATGAATCAATGCGCAAGCAATCGAAACCTTTCGTTTCATTCCTAATGAGTATTCTTTAATAAGCTGGTCTGCTTTATCTGCCAGCTCAAAATGTTCTAACAACGTGTCAACACGTTTATTCAGATCTTCGTCACTATCATAAAGAGCCCCCACAAAGCGTACCATTTCTCTGGCTGTCAATCCTTCATGAAGAAGTGGAACGTCTGGAGCATAGCCCGCAATTCTTCTTGCCTCACGATCCTGCCAAATATTGCGCCCTAGAAATAGAACCTCTCCCTCTGAAGGGTTCAATTGGCCCGTCATCATTTTAATTGTGGTTGTCTTTCCCGCCCCATTGCTACCTAAAAACGCATAAATATGTCCTTGAGGTACTTCTATATTTAGATGATCAACAGCATAGACCTCATTATACTTTTTCGTAAGGTTTTTTAGTTCAATGACTGCCATGGGTTCCCTCTCCTTCCTTTAGCTATTCATTTAGGTTGGGAACCAGTCGCTAGCATAGCGCTAACGACTAGTTCCTATCTTTTCAGCAACAGTATGATTAGGAGTAACAAACCCAACTTTGATCATATGCATAGCCAGCTTGCGCAAATACTCATCATCAGGAACAGGATAGGTAAACGAGGTATCCTCTAATAGCTGCATTGTCCTACTTGAATCGACTGCAACATTAAATTGTTCAGCACGCTCTACATCATCCAACATCGTGGTCAGAATCCCAGCCAAAAATAGCTTTTCATTACCCTGAGACATCATTACATCTAGTTCACGTGTAACATCTTCTCGACTTTGTACCCGTCTAGAAAAGCCAAGCCCTTCAAATACACGATACATATCATCGTATGTTACCAAGTGCGGATTCTGTAAATGGAAGACTCTTTCCTCAATTCCTTTGCTGTTGATGATGTGTATAATAGCTTGTGCACATATATCAATAGGGGTTAAATCAACCATACCCTGCATAATTTCCTGATCAAAACCTCCAAGCTCAAGGAAGGCTTTCGATAGGAGATAAAACATATTTTCATTGATATTTTCCTGGAACCATCCATCCTGAAAGCGTCCTGTTAAATTGCCAACCCGGTAGATACGTGCATCGAGTCCGTTTTCCATTCCGCCTACAAGTACGGCTTCGGCTTCAAATTTACTTCTCAGATATACATTTGACTCATAGTTTTGACCAACATAAAAGTCCTTCTCGGTAAATTCTACAAGCTCTGTTGCTTCTTCAACGGTGGTTCCCGAAACGCTCAGTGTTGAAACATAGTGCATTGGTAATTTATTGTTCAAGCAAAAGGTAACTACTTGCTGAGTTCCATGTACATTTGCTCTTTCAAACTCTTCATAGTGCCCGTAGTGCTTCACCAATGCAGCCGTATGAATGACAGTGTCAACGATAGCTCCTAGCGACTCGTAATGTTTTGCCTCTAATCCAAAATTGTCTTGCGTAATATCACCGTGAATGATTTGGATGCGGGTAAACCACTCATCAATTTGGGAGCTACTGTACTGTGAGGTAAAGTAAAAATCAATTTTTTTGCGTAGTCGTTGCATAGCAGCCTCATCATTTTCTGCACGAATGACGCAAAGAATTGTCGCTTCTGTTTTCTGTAGTAGCTCATGTAGCAAATGAATACCTAAGAAACCAGTGGAGCCGAGCAATAAAACATGCTCCATCTCTTTTTGTCTATCGTGGACGGGTACTACCGGGATTGATTTCTTCCCACCCTTTTTAAAGACTGAGCCACTGCCAGACAGATTTTGATTTTCCTGCATATCAGTTGCCTTGCTTGCTATTTCCTCAAGGTTCTTGCAATTATAGAAGTCTTTCATTTCAAGCTTCCAGTTACATGTATGAACCTTAGCAAGGATTCTCAGAATCGTTAGGGAATGTCCACCTAGCTCAAAAAGATTATCGGTAATACTTATTTCACTAGCTTCTAGTCCCAGAACCTCAGCAACAATTTCAACTAACTGTTTTTCAGTTTCATTGCGTGGAGCAACAATTTCTCTAGTCAGTTGCAAGCTGCCCTCTGGTTCTGGCAATGCTCGTTTGTCGACTTTACCATTGGAGGTAAGTGGAAGTTTGTCTAAGCCAATAAAATAAGAAGGCACCATGTGTTCTGGCAAAGCATCTCTTACATGCTTGCGCAATTCTTGTACATTCCATTGGCCATGGGCAACAATATAAGCGCACAGGTATGAGCTGCCTTGCTCATTTCGCTTGGCTAGCAGAACCGTTTCACTGATCGTAGGATGCTCCAATATCCTTGTTTCAATTTCACTAAGCTCAATGCGATGTCCGCGAATTTTCACTTGTTCATCCTTGCGTCCTACATATTCAAGAACCCCATCCGGTAACCAACGAGCTAAGTCCCCTGTGCGGTACATTCTTTCACCAGGTCTAAATGGATTTTCAACAAATCGCTCCATCGTCAACTCTGGTAGATTAAGGTAACCGCGTGCCAATCCTTCACCGCTTACGCACAGTTCTCCAATGACTCCAATTGGCTGTAGCTTGTCATCAGCGCTTAAAATGTGGACCGTGGTATTATGTAGCGGTCGACCAATCGGTATAATCCCCCATTCCTTTATGCGCTCATCCACAGTGTAGGTTGTAGCAAAAACGGTTGTTTCTGTGGGACCATATCCATTCACCAATCGTCCATTTCCGAGGAAATCCAATGCCTTTTCCACATGCTTAAAGGAAGCCTTTTCTCCTCCAAATGCGATCTTGCGCATGTTTTGGAAACTGCTTACATCCAGTTCCACTAATGCATTAAACAATGAGGTAGTCATAAACGATACAGTGATCTGCTGTTCGCGTATCAATGTAACCAAGTCTGTTGGATTCAGGATCACTTCTTTTGGTACCAGTACCAGCGTTGCTCCGTGTAATAACGAGCTGAATATATCAAAGGTAGAGCCGTCAAAAGCATAATTAGATAACTGCAAAAGACGATCCTCAGTCGTTATCTCAATATATCCGTTATTGCATACCGTTTTGATAATGTTTCGATGAGTAGTCAGGTTCCCCTTTGGTTTACCTGTAGAGCCAGATGTGTACATGACATAAGCCAAGTCTTGCGGCTGATTGATCAATTCTATGTTAGCTACTTGTTCATCTGGACTTATCTCATCCTCTATTATCAAAACCTCTCCCTGATAACCTGCTGGAACCATGTCTCTGTGTTGTACCAACAATAGGTGAGTTTGACTATCTTCAAGCATGTATTCAATTCTTTCGGTAGGATAGGTCGGATCGATTGGCAGATAGCCCCCACCTGCTTTTATAATTCCAAAAATACCTACAATCATCGACAGCGATCGATCCGTAATAAGCCCTATTACCTGATTGGGTTGAACGCCTTCTCTTCTTAATACGTGAGCTAATTGGTTAAATTTCACATTTAATTGTTCGTAGGTAAACTGTTGCTCTCCACATATAAGCGCGATTTGATCAGGGTTTTTGTCCACCTGCTCTTCAAATAATTCTTGAATTGTTTTTTCTCGTGGATAGTCGACTTTTGTCAGATTAAAGTCTTCCAGTAACATTTTTCTTTCGGCATCTGCTACTAACTCCAGTTGGCCAATGCGCGCTTCCGGTTGCTCAACAATTTGGGCTAGCAGTTGTTCAAAATGACTTGCCATGCGTTTAATGGTTTCTCGCTTAAAGCATTTGGTGCTGTATTCGATTGTTACATAAAGGGACTCTCCTTCTGCTATTAACCAGCTAAGAGCGAATTTTGCATTCTTTTGTCCCGTTTCATAAGGAAAAATCTCTAGATTATTCATTTGGAACTCAGATATTTCCATATTTTGCAAAGAGAACAAGGTATCAAATAGCGGATGACGGCTCATATCTCGTTCTAAATCGAGTTTTTCAATCAACTCTTCAAATGGATATTCTGCGTTCGCGTATGCTTGGAATACGGTCTCTTTTACCTGTTTTAAATAGGAGAGGAAGGATTGATCTGCCTTTGGCTTACCGCGCAATGCTAATGTATTGACAAACATACCTATCATGTTTTCCAAATCAGCATGAGAACGTCCAGCAATTGGAGAACCTACAATGATATCCTCCTGCCCGGTATATCTGGCTAAGAACACCTGATAAGCAGCGAGAAGCGTCATATATAACGTCGTGCCTTGGCTAGAGCAGATCTGTTTGACCTTCGCTAAAAGATCAGCATTCATTTCAAAAGCCCATTCATCTCCGTCAAATTGCTGTATAGCAGGGCGTGGAAAATCTGTTGGCAATTCTAAGGTAGGCAGCTCTCCAGAAAAATGATGTAACCAATATTTTTCCTGCTCTTTTAATCTAGCTCGCTGCTTGTCTGATTGTTGCCATACGGCGTAATCCTTGTATTGAATAGAGAGCGCTGGCAATGCTTCTCCCTGATAGAGTGTCATGAATTCCTGTAGGAACAGGTTCATGGATACTCCATCTGAAATAATATGATGCATGTCTAAACTCAAAAGATGATGCTGTGGATTCAAGCAAATTAAACGAGCTCTGAAAAGCGGAGCCTCACTTAAATGGAACGGTCTGATAAATTCCTCCAGTTTTACTTCTATCTCTGACTCCTGAGCTTCTATTACTTCTAAATCCCATGAAATATCTTTATTCACTTTTTGAACGAGATTTTCATCAATCATATGAAAGGATGTACGCAGACTTTCATGTCGTAGAACCAAAATCTGTAACGCTTCTCGCAGCTTGTCCAGATGTAGCTTTCCTTTTAGCTCAAACGTAAACGGCATGTTATAGCTCGTCGTTTCACTATCTCTCATTTGCTGTACAACATACATTCTTCTTTGGGCAAAAGAAACAGGATAATAAGACTGCTCCTCCGCTGGCTGAATCGCTGTGTAAGCAGTGCCGTTCATCTGATCTATGTAAGCAGCTAGGTCTTTAACCGTTGGACGAGCAAACATCTCATTTAACTGCACGTCTACACCTAGCTCCTTGTGCATACGAGACACAAGCATCATCGCTTTCAGCGAATGTCCCCCTAATTCAAAGAAGTGATCTTTAGTACCAATACGCTCAAGTCCTAAAATCTCTTGGAACAGTAGAACTAGCTTTTCCTCTGTCTCTGTTGCAGGTGCCACATATTCGTTCATTCTTTGCCTATCAGGCACTGGTAACGCTCGCTTATCTACCTTTCCGTTTGCAGTAAGCGGCATTTTCTCCACTTCCATCATGTAAGCTGGAATCATATATTCGGGCAATGTTTGGATTAAATGCTCACGTAATGAAGATACGCTCCAGGCCCCAGTCGCTACCACATAAGCGCATAGATAGGTATAACCTTGCTCGTCATTTCGAGCCACAACGAGCGCCTCACTAATGGAAGGATGCTCAAGAAGCTTTGTTTCGATCTCACCTAACTCAATTCTGTATCCTCGAATCTTGACTTGCTCGTCAATCCTTCCCAGATATTCGATGCTGCCATCGATTCTCCAACGAACTAAGTCCCCTGTGCGATACATTCTCTCTCCAGGTACAAAAGGATTATCAACAAAGCATTCTACGGTGAGTTCAGGCTGATTGAGGTAGCCTCTAGCAAGCCCTGCACCACTGACGCACAGCTCGCCAGGTATTCCGATCGGCTGAAGATGTCTGTTCTGATCTAAAATATAAACGCTGTGATTGGTGATCGGCTTTCCAATAGGGAAGACATCCTGCTCAGGATACAGTTGGCCGCTCGTCGTTACTACTGTATTTTCGGTTGGACCGTAGTTGTTTATGATTTGATACGCTGTCTTTTTAACCTTTTGAGCTCGGTCACCGCCAATGAGTAACACACGTAATGTACTGCTTGTAAGCTCCATAAATTGTTCGGCTAATTGAGTAGGCAAGAAGCTAATGGTGATCGCATTCTTTTCAAAGTATTCATGCAGCGCATAAATATCTCCACGTCTCGATTCCTCTAACACATGAAGCGTCGCTCCCTGTATAAGCGGAGGGAAGGTCTCCCACACCGACGCATCGAATCCAAATCCCGCCAATTTCGTGCATTGATCAGTCATGGTTACGCCAAATGCCTCGTTATGCCACATAACTAAATTAACCAGGGCTTGATGCTCAACCAAAACTCCCTTCGGCAGTCCTGTTGAGCCTGAGGTATAAATCATGTATGCTAGATCATTTGCGCTCGTAGCAAGCGGCAGATCGGTCGTACTCTCCTTCGCCCAGCTCTCTTCTGTTAACCATAAGGCACTTCCCTTAAAGTCCGGTGGCATATGCAAATGAGGCTGGATAAGTAGTTGCTCCGCTTTGCTATCTTGTAGCATATGGGCGATTCTTTTTTCTGGGTAGGATGGGTCAATAGGAAGATAGGCCGCACCTGCCTTTAAAGTCCCAATCACCCCAACCAGCATCTCTAGGGAATGCTCCGCCATGATCGCAACGATCTCGTTAGGTCTTACCTCCCGTTTTCTTAGCACCCATGCCAATTGATTTGCCTTTTCATTTAACTCGCGATAGGTGAAGGACTCCCCTTTAAAAACGACCGCGATCTGCTCTGGTGTCCGTGATACCTGCTCCTCAAATAGCTGATGAATGGTTTTATCCATTGGAAAATCTGACTTGGCTGGAGTGGAATAGCGTAATAGTTGTTTCTTCTCTTCCTTAGAAACAATAGCTATCTCATTTATTTGAATATCTAGGTTATGAATGATAGACCCGGCAATCTGTTGCAGGTGATGAAAGATATTTTCAATAAAGCTTCTATGATAAAGATGTTGATTATAAGAGATTTTTACTAGTAACTCTGTATCAAGCTGAACTTGCACACTAAAATCAAAGTTGGTCTTTTCATGATCATCTATGACGTTCACAATTTTCAATTCTTCTGAATCGGACTCGCTCGAATCTACGAAGCTGTCCGAGGCAATCGGGAAATTTTCAAATGCCACAATATGATGGATAAGTGCATGATTCGATCCGGTAATTGCTTGAATATCAGCCAATGTTAGATAATTATATTTTTCAGAGTTGACAGATGCCTCCTGAACCTGGATCAGCAATTCCTTGAAGGTTTGCTTGTCCAATGTACGAATGCGAACAGGAATGGTATTAATAAAAATTCCAACTATTTTTTCCACATCAGGAATCTCTGGTGATCTTCCTGAAATAACCGATCCAAATATAGCTTCCTGCGAGTTATTATACTTTTGGAGCAGGATGCCCCACATTGTTTGAAACAAGGTACTTATTGTTACTTGGCAAGCTTTTGCTACCTGCACCAGTTCCTCCGTCAGCTTTTTATCAAAGTGGAAGGTTACCTTATCAATGGAGCATACTTCCTTCTCTCCCTTAGCGTTTTGCTTAGGGATAACAGATGCCCCCTCGAAATCTTGTAGATATTCACCCCAATAGGCTTTTCCTTCCTCTTCATCCTGTTCTTCAAGCCAACGAATATATCTGCTATACGGAATCGATTTCTCAGCAGGGATAGGTTGATTTGCTACGAAGCATTGATAAAAATAGAACAGCTCCTGATACAAAATTCCTGTACACCATCCATCAATGATAATATGGTGGCTACTGATCACTAATTCGTATTGGTTAGGGGCGACTTTTAATAAAGATAACCGCATGAGGATGTCCCGGGAGAGGTCAAAGCCCTCGTCCCGGTCCCTCTGTTTTGCTACACGAAGAGCCTTTGCTTTATCCGACTCGCTCTTCATAGAGAAATCCTCATAATGAATGTTTGCTGTTCTCTCCTTTAACACAACCTGCATCGGCTCTTTTAATTTCTGATATAAAAAGATCGTACGCAGAACATCATACTTGCGAATCAGCTCGTTAAAACTTTTCTCAAGGGATTCGACACATATGTCACCTTCTATTTGAAAAGTTGTCTGATCAAAATAGGCAAGGTTTTCTTTGTCTTTTAATGTATGAAACAACATTCCTCGTTGCATCGGGGATAAACTATAAATGTCTTTGACGTCTGAGGTATTAATCAAGTTAATCTTCTCCTCCTCAGGATACCTTTATAGATTTTTAAGTGTTGCAAACACGTCGTCTAAGTCCTCTAAAGAAAGCTTCTTCGTACTAAAATCACTAGGTGTTCGCTCTGTCTGCTCTCGTTGAACACAATGATCGAGGACTGCTTTTAAATTGCTCTTATAACGATCTGCCAGACGTTGAATTGTCTCCTGTTCGTAACGTTGCGGATTATAATCAAAAGTAACAAGCAACGTATTATTCATTACAAGGCAAGTCATATTAAGCGAGCCCGGATTTGCGTTCATTGGGCTTATCTGGTCTCCTGTATTGATAAGGACTCCATTATCCGTCTCAGACTGACTAGCGGAATCTTCTCCCATCTGACCTAGGTAGTTGAAGCTTATGTGATGAGAACTTAATTGGCTCTGGCTTACATCAGAATGAGACATGTGTTGTAAGATCCCAAAACCAATACCATTATTCGGTACATTGCGCAGCGTTTCTTTTACATGTTTAATCACGCTGGAAAGTTGATGGTTCTCTACTTCAAACAGAACTGGATAAATTGTAGTAAACCAGCCAATTGTACGGCTCAAATCAATGCCTTCGCCGATCGTCTCACGGCCATGACCTTCCAAATTCACTATGATATCGCTTTGCTTCGTCCACTCATTTATGCTAAGAACCAACGCTGCCAGCAATAAATCATCCGCTTTTGTCTTATAAGCATGGTGGGCATCCGTAAGCAGGTCTTGGGTTTCATTTATATCAAAGGTAAGCTGTACTTCTTTTGTATCTCCAAAGAGGAATGTATCGCTTGATTCCTTATCCGCAGGCAGCTCTCTTACCGATTTATTCAACAACCCTTTCCAGTAGCTTGCCTCGTCTTGTAGCTTTTTGCTGCGAGCATACCCCTCCAGTTGTACAGCCCACGCCTTAAAGGAAGTGGTTTTCGCCGGCAACTCACCCTTTTGCTCATAAAGTGTCTGGAAATCCTCCAGCAGGATGCGCCATGAGACACCATCAATTAAGAGATGATGTACAACAATCAGAAGATAATCGCCATATGCCGTATGGTATAAGCCAAGCTTTACAAGAGGGCCTGTTGTCAAATCAAAGCTTGCTTGGAGTTGATTAGCTTCTTGTTCGATGCGCATTTGCCAGTCTCTTTCCTTGGTTACATCCACCTCATGCAGGGTAAAAAACTCTCCCTCGATACCCTGATTTTCTTGAATGATCTTCTCTCTAAACTGGTACTTCATTCTTAAGGCATCATGGTGTCTAACAATGGTTGTAAATGCTTGTTCTATTCGTTGACGATCCCAGCCTTGTTCATTTGGTAGAAGCATAGATTGATTAAAGTGGTGTGGATGCACAAAGGGTTGTTCAAAGAACCAGGATTGAATCGGTGTAAGCGGCACTTCGCCTTCAATTGAATCTTGTTCAATCAAAGCACCTCTTTGTTCAAGGTAAGGAGCCAGCATGGAAATCGTTGGATTTTTAAAAATATGTCTACTATCCAATTTCCGATTATATTTACTAAGTCTAGCTACGATTTGCAATGCCTTAATGGAGTCTCCGCCTCGTTCAAAGAAGTTGTCCTCTACCCCAATCGGTTTGAACTGCAGGACTTCTTCCCATACCTGAACCAGTATTTCCTCGTCCTGAGAAGAAGGGGCAACGATTTCATGGCCTGTTTGTGCTGAAATGAATTCGGAAGGGTCAGGTAATGCTTGTTTATTTACCTTTCCGTTTCCTGTCAATGGAATATGATCTACTTTAATAAAGTAAGTAGGAATCATAAACTCAGGTAGAGCTTTAGCCAAATGATGGCGCAAATCGTTGACCTTCACTTCTTTATCCTCGATGAAATAGGCGCATAGTGTCGTTGCTCCATGTGTATCGACTATTGGTACAACAACAGCTTCTGTAATCGAAGGATGCGTAAGTAATTGGCTGGTAACCTCCCCAAGCTCGACCCGATTTCCGCGTACTTTAACCTGATCATCCATACGACCGGCATATTCGATATTGCCATCAGGCAACCAGCGAGCTACGTCTCCTGTTTTATACATACGCTCACCAGGTGCAAAGGGGTTGTTTACAAATTTTTCCTGTGTCAGCTCTGGACGATTCAAGTACCCACGGCTTAATCCAGCCCCTGCTATGCAAAGCTCACCTGGAACCCCGATTGGTTGTAGCTGTTGATTTTCATTGATGATATAGACCTTTTGATTAGGGAACGGTTTACCAATCGTGATACGCTTGTCCTCTGCTGTCACCACACCAAAGGCACTGCAAACAGTTGATTCTGTAGGGCCGTATCCGTTTATAAAGGTGCGGTTTTGCCCCCAAGTTTGTACAATGTCAAATGTGCAAGCTTCTCCGACACTAACTATGCACTCTAAAGCTGGCAGTTCCCTATAAGGAACGGATCTTAATAAAGATGGCGGCAATGCTACTGTTGTTATTTGATTCTCAAGTAAGTAGGGAACTAAATTGGTTAATAGCTCCTCTTTCTCTTCTATATATAAAGTTGATCCAGTTAAAAGAGCTGGAAAGATCTCTGCTACCGAGGCATCAAAGCTGCTAGAGGCAAATTGAAGGACTCTGCTTCCTGCTCCCATTTTATAGGGGTGAGAAATATGAATCAGATTATGTAATGAACGATGCTCGATCATTACTCCCTTGGACTTTCCAGTAGAGCCTGATGTGTAAATAATATAGGCCAAATCCGCAGGCTGATTCATACTAGATAAATCCGTAGCATCCTCATGATAAATATCAGCTTGATCAACGAAGAGAACTTCCCCTGAATATCCTGTAGGTATTTGGATTTCTTTTTGAGTTAACAGCATTGCAGTCTGGCTATCCTCTAGCATGTGTTCAATCCGATCAAGCGGGTACGTTGGATCAATTGGCAGGTATGCTCCTCCTGCCTTTAATACGGCTAGGATACTAATGATCAGCTCATGTGAACGATTAATCATGACCGCAATTATTTGATCACGCCCGACCCCATGCTCTCTTAATGTACGAGCCATCTGATTTGATCTTTGGTTAAGCTCACGATAGGTTAACTCCTGACCTTTATATACAAGTGCCACTGCATCAGGTGTCTTCATAGCCTGTTCTTCAAATCTGTTTTGGATTGCCTGATCGTAGGTTATTTTTGTTGGTTGATGATTGAATTCCTCTAAGATTTGGATTCTCTCATCTTCTGTCGTCAACTGAATATCAGCTAAACGAATTTGAGGATTTTCCATAATCTGCTCGATGATATGTTCAAAGTGTCCGATCATTCGCTGAATCGTATTGCGCTCAAATAGGCTTGTGCTATACTCCACGCCAATTTCTAGACCGTCTGCTTCAAATACCATCCAGCTCATATCAAACTTGGAGTTAGTCCAGTCAATATCCAATGCTTCTATACCCCAATCGGGTAGCTCCACGTGGGATATCTCCAGATTTTGTACACCAAACATTGTGTCAAATAGCGGATGTCTGCTTGTATCCCTTTGAACCTTTACTTTTTCAATTACATCTTCAAACGGATACTCCTGATGACCATAGACCTCTAGCATTTTATTTTTCACATTTGCTAAAAACTCTTCGAAGGTTTGCTCAGACTCCAACTGATTTCGGACTGCCAGCGTATTTACAAACATACCGACAGTGGACATGACATCTGGATGCGGTCGGTCCGAAACAGGCGTACCAACAATAATGTCGTGCTGATTCGTGTATTTGTGCAGAAGAACGTTATATGTCGCAAGCAGTACCATATATAGCGTTACTTCGTGATTTTTCATGAAGGCTTTTACGCTTTCATGGAGATCACCACGTAGGCTTTGGCTTACATATTCTCCTTCCAATCGGCGAATTGGGGGACGAGAATAATCAGTAGGTAGCTCCAACACCGGCAACTCTCCAGAAAATTGCTGCAACCAGAAATTTTCGCTTTCTTTCAAACGATCCTGCTGGGACAATTGCCACACAGCGTAATCTTTATAGTGTACCTTCACTTCAGGTAGCGCTTGCCCTTGATACAACTGGATAAGCTCCTGGAACAAGATCGTGGTCGAAACACCGTCTCCTACAATATGGTGTACATCCATCATAAGAATGTGCTCATCTTTATGAATCGTAAGAAGACTGGCTCGGAACAAAGGAGCTGTACTGATGTCAAACGGTTGGACAAACGAATCCTTTAATCTTGAAACATCATTGGCGCTGACGGTTTTCATGTCCATTTTCCATGAAACCTGTTCGTGAACCTTTTGAACTAGCTGCTCCTCGATCATATGAAAGGAGGTTCGTAATGATTCGTGCCGATCCATTAATGTTTGGAATACCTTCTCTAATTTCTCTGCATCTACCGAGCCCTTCATTTTATAGAAAGACGGCATATTATAGCTCGTGCCTTGAGCCTTATCTTCCAATGATTGAATGACATACATCCTTTTTTGTGCAGAAGAGACAGGGTAGTATTCTTGTTTGGCTGCGGGTTGAATTCCGACGTATTCTTCTTCATCCCGACCGTCGATAAAACGAGCCATTTCTTTTACTGTCGTATGCTTAAAAATCTCACGCAAAGGCAGATCAATCTTTAATTCCTTATAAATATTGGAAGCAAGCATCATTGCCTTGATAGAGTGACCACCTAGCTCAAAGAAGTTATCCTCTATCCCTACTCGCTCCATTCCCAGCACCTTTTGCCAAATCTGTACAAGAATCTCCTCTGTTGGGTTCGTTGGAGCTACATATTCGGTTTGCAGCTCTACTTCTTTTTCTGGTTCTGGCAAGGCTTTCTTGTCTATCTTGCCGTTTACTGTGACTGGAATCTTATCGACTTTTATAAAAAACGATGGAATCATATAGTCTGGTAACGTTTGACTTAATTCCTTACGTAAGGCTGAAACCTTTAAATCGTTGTCCGTCACCAAATATGCGCATAGGTATACCTGCTTTTGTTCTCCTGAACGAGCTAGAACCACAGCTTGCTTTACAGATGGGGCTTGGTTTAGCCGAGCTTCAATTTCTCCAAGCTCAATCCTAAATCCACGAATTTTTACTTGGCCATCCATACGGCCTAAAAATTCGATTGTTCCATCCGGCAACCATCTAGCTAAGTCTCCCGTTTTATACATTCTCCCGTTTGGTACATAAGGATCGTTCACGAACTTTTCATCTGTAAGCTCAGGTCTATGTAAATATCCACGAGCTACGCCTTCTCCACCTACGCATAATTCCCCGGGAACACCGATTGGCTGAATATGACCGTATTGATCCAAAATATACGCTCGCTTATTAACGGTTGGCGTACCAATCGAAGGCTTATCCGTCATCTCTACACAATTACCAATCGAAGCATCAACCGTTGTTTCTGTCGGACCATACGCATTTAAAAATGTGCGGTTTGCTCCCCAAATCCTTACTAAATCGGCCGGTAATTCTTCCCCGCCAGTACTGATTGTTTTGAGCTTAGGCAGTTTTGCATATGGTAATTCTTTTAGGACGCTTGGTGGAATAAACGGAATAGTCGTAATGCCAGCTTCGTCTAACCACTCCATAAAGGCGTGTCCGGATAGCAATTGCTCTTTTTTTACAAGATGCAAGGTAGCTCCCGTTAATAGGCTGTGGAAGATATCACCCACCGAAGCATCAAAGCTTAAAGAGGCAAACTGCAAAACCTGGCTTCCCTGTGCGATTCCATAGATTCCTGCTGACAAATGCAAATTATGAACAGCACGATGATCAATCATGACACCCTTAGGCTGACCAGTAGAACCGGACGTGTAGATAATATAAGCTAAGTCGCTGGATTGATTTACAATCTCTACATCTGAAGACCGCTCGTGATACACCGTATCTTCCTCAAGATACAGGACATGCCCTTGATAGATGGAAGGAATTTCGCTCTGTTTCGTGGTTAATAGCCAATTGGTTCCACTGTCTTCCAGCATATATTGGATTCGGTCGAGCGGATATTCCGGATCAATTGGTACGTATGCACCGCCTGCTTTTATAACGGCTAGCACACCAACGATCATTTCTAATGAGCGCTGCACCATAATTCCAACGAGTTCTTCTTGCTGCAAGCCCTTCATTCTTAGTGTCCAAGCTAATTGATTTACTCGCTGATTTAGCTCCTGATAGGTCAATTGTTGATCTTCAAATCGAAGTGCAATTGCTTCTGGAGTTCGTTTCACCTGGTCTTCAAACAGTTCAGGAAGCGTTTTTTCTGTTACAAAATCAACTATCTCCCCTTGGAAATCGTGCAAGATTTGATAGCGTTCCTCTTCTGTGATCATTGCTATTTCTTCCAAGCGCACATCCGGATTCTTGATTACAGCTAGAGCCAGTTGCTTCATATGCTGGAACAGTCTTTTTACATTTTCGCTTGAGTACACGTCATCGTTGAATTGGAAGGCAATATCAAGCTGATCCTCATTAGGCCGAATCATCACGTTTAGGTCATAGCTTGTTTTCTCATAGGTTTTTATACTATCCATCGTAAATTCTTCTTCCTCAAAAGAACCTTCACTTATCGGATAGTTTTCAAAAACTAAGATGTGATCTAGCAATTGACCAGAAAATCCTGCATCGGTTTGAATATCTGCTAAGGATACAAACTCATACTGTTTAGACAATAGCGTAGATTCGTGAACTCTTTTTAATAAATGGCTAAAGGTATCATTCATTTGTTTTTGAATACGAATAGGGACAGTGTTGATAAACAAGCCAACCATGTTTTCTACGCCATGGATTTCAGAGGGGCGGCCAGATACGACCGCACCAAACACAACATCATCCTTATTGTTATACTTTTGCAACAGCATGCCCCAAATTGTTTGAAAAAGCGTATTTACTGTCACTGAATAATGACGAGCAAGCTGAGTAAGTCCTTCCGTTATGTCCTTATCCAGTGTAAAGGCGCATTCCTGTACCTCGTTGTTATGACTTGTATGCTTCGTATCGAGACGAATGATACCTGTTAATTCCTCATAGCCCTCTAAGTAATTTTTCCAGTAATCCCTCGCCTTTGTTACATTCTGCTTCTCAAGCCAACGGATATACTCGCTATAGGCAGGAACGCTCTCAACGGTAATCGGTATATTTTGACGATGCTGCTGATACATTCTGAACAAATCCTGTAACACAATGCCCATGCACCAGCCGTCCATTAAAATATGATGGAAGCTCCAAATTAAATGATAGGACTTAGCACCAGCCTTCAAAATAGCAAAACGCATGAGAATGTCCTTCGAGAGTTCAAATCCCTTCTCCCGATCCTGATTTTTAAACTCTTCAACATATTCACTCACGGCTTTAGAATCTAGGTGGGAGATATCTTCAAAATGCACACTTGTTTTTCTTTCTTTTAAAACCATTTGCATGGGCTGGGTCATATTTTTATACAGAAAAACGGTTCGTAGCACATCATATTTGTTTATGAGATGCTGAAAGCTTGCTTCGAAGCTATCTACATATAGTTGTCCCTTAATCGTAAAGTGTAATTGCTCAAAATAAGCCGTGCTTTCTTCTTTTAAATGCTGAAATAACATGCCTTTTTGTAGCGGAGATAATGTATAGATGTCTTTAATATTTGCTTTACTTAACATATAAAGCCTCCTAATGACATAACCAAAGTTTATTCATCTAGTAACTCAAATACTGATTCTAAATCCTCCATCGAAAGCTCTTTGGTGGAAAAATCACTCGGGGTTAATTCTGTTTCTGTCTGCTGAACACAATGATTAATAATCTCCAACAAGTGATATTGATAACGTTGAATCAGCTTTTCCATAGTAGAATCATGATAAGCTTGGCTATCATAAGATATTTGAATGGACAACTGATTTTCCACTACAATTCCACTCACATTTATCGGGAACAAGCCTTGATTCATCTGACTAATCTGTTGACCGGAAGACAATGGGGACAATTGATACTCCTCTTCCTGTCCAGATTGATCCATTTGCCCAAGGTAATTGAAGCTAATCTCTGGATTTATCGCATGGGAGCTTAGATCCAGCTCTGTACTTCCTTGATTCGATAGGTATCTAACAACCCCATAGCCAATCCCTTTATTCGGTATTTGTCGCAGCTCTTCTTTTACTTGCTTAACCGTATTTGCAATCCCTTGCTTCTGCAAATCAAATACCACTGGATACATGGACGTAAACCAACCAACTGTACGGTTAATGTCAATGTCCACCCCAATATCCTCGCGTCCGTGGCCTTCTAGTGTAATTGCGATTGAATTGGTTTGTGCCCATTCCTGAATAGTTAGAGCTAATGCTGTCAACAAAAGATCGTTAATCTGTGTGTTGTAGGCGTTATGGGCATCCGTTAATAGTTTATTCGTTTGCTCTTTTGTCAATTGGATAGCGACCTCTTGTATATCCTTGAGTAGATACGGGGCACCTCCTTTTGAATCTCTTGGCAATGCAGGTAGCTCTTTTGCAATCATGCTTTGCCAGTATTTCAGCTCTGATTGAATTTCTTCACTAGTAGCGTACTCTAGCAGGCTCTTGGCCCATTTTTGGTAGGAGTCTGTTTTGCTCGTAAATGCAATCGGCTCTCCCTGCAAATCTTGTTGATAGCCATTCATGAAATCCTCCGTAATGATTCGCCATGAAACGGCATCGACCACTAAGTGATGAATTGCTATCAAAAGATGATCCCCCTCAGATGTCTGAAAGAGTCCCAGTTGAACCAATGGACCGTCCTGCAAGTTCATTGCGGATTGTAGACGATTAGCTGCTTGCTCGATCAGCTCTGGCACATTCGCCTGTTGTTTAAAGTCAAAAATGCTTAGCTCAAACAACTTGCCTTCCACTCCGCGATTGATCTGAATCGTTTTGCCATTTTCCTGCTGATAAGCCATTCGCAAGGCATCATGGTGTTCTGCAATTTTTTGGAACACCCTTTGTACAACGTGCTGATCCCACCCTTCCTTTCGATAAAACATCATGGACTGATTCCAATGATGTGGAATATCGAAGGATTGCTGGAAAAACCATTCCTGTATAGGGGTTAGCTCTACATTTCCTTGAACAATTCCTTGCTCAGCTTTACTGTCCTTGGTTTTGATGTATGGAATAACCTGAGCAATCGTTTGTGCCTGGAATAAATCCTTAACTTCCAATTTTAATTGCTTCGTATTTAATCTTGCTGCAATCTGAATAGCCTTGATCGAATCCCCACCCAGTTTAAAGAAGTTATCATGGATTCCCACTTGGGAAACTCCTAGCACTTCTGTCCATAGTTCCGCCAGCGTTTCTTCTAACGTGGTGGTTGGGGCAACGTAATCGATCTCTGATTGCTTGGACAAATCCGGTAGTGGGAGTGCTTTTTTATCTACTTTCCCATTCGATGTAATTGGGAACTCTGTCATTTCCGTAAAAAAGGCCGGAATCATAAAGTGAGGTAGCTTTCTGCCTAGATATTGACGAAGCTCGGCTACATCAAAAGATTTTTTCGGTACAACATAAGCACATAGATATGTCTGATTCTGATCGTCTTGTCTTGCGAGCACTACTGTCTCCTGAATTGCTTCATGCTCCAAAATAGCGGATTCGATCTCACCTAATTCAACCCGGTATCCTCTGATCTTAATTTGATCATCCAATCTACCTAGATACTCAATATTTCCATCTGGTAACCAGCG
This sequence comes from Brevibacillus laterosporus LMG 15441, assembly GCF_000219535.2. Taxonomy (NCBI): domain Bacteria; kingdom Bacillati; phylum Bacillota; class Bacilli; order Caryophanales; family Paenibacillaceae; genus Brevibacillus; species Brevibacillus laterosporus. Next base: position 967,008 of record NZ_CP007806.1, on the reverse strand, counting down.
GGCAATATCTCCGGTTTTATACATGCGTTCGCCAGGGACAAACGGATTAGCTACAAAACGCTCACTCGTTAACTCTGGACGATGCAGATAGCCGCGTGCTAGGCTGTCGCCGCTAACGCATAGTTCACCTGGAATCCCTACTGGCTGTAATTGATTCTCTTTATTCAGGATAAATACCTGATTATTAGCAATTGGACGCCCTATCGGGATTTTTTTATCCTCAGGACTCACTATATAGCTGGTTGTTACAACCGTGTTCTCAGTAGGCCCATAGTTATTTACAATCTGATACTTCTTCTGCTGAACGGCTTGCTGGGCTTTATCACCGCCGATAAGCAACCAGCGTAGGGCAGTATGATCCGTATGATCTGTCAGCATAAACTGTTCAGCAAATTGCGTAGGTAAAAAGCTGATCGTAATCCCTTGATCTGTTACGTACTGATTCAGTTTTTCTACATCGTATCTTGTCTCTTGATCGATGACGTAAATCGTTGCACCAGCTATTAAGTAAGGGAAGACCTCCCATACAGATGCATCAAATCCAACCCCTGCGTATTTGGTGCTTCGATCATCCTTTGTGATGCCAAAATAGTGAACATGCCAAGCTGAAAGATTCATCAACGATCTATGCTCCACCATGACACCTTTTGGTTGCCCAGTGGACCCTGATGTATAAATGACATAGGCTAGATCGGTTACTTTGTTATTCATAGGTACGTCTTTCAGCTCTTCGGTAGACAACTTCTTGCTATCAATTTCCAAGATTTCCCCAGCAAATTGTGTCTGTACCTGTTCATGACCTCTCACTAACAGAACCTTCGATTGACTATCCTCCAAAATATAGGCAATTCGTTCCGCCGGATAAGTTGGGTCAATTGGTAGATAAGCCCCTCCTGCTTTTAGAACAGCTAGAATGCCTACAAAAAACTCGATGGAAGGCTCAATCATAACAGCCACAAGTTGCTCGTTTGTTATGCCTTTTTGTTTTAAGAGGGTAGCCAGATGGTTGGCTTTGGCGTTTAATTCTTTGTATGTTACTTGCTCTTCACCAAATACTATCGCCTTTTGATCAGGCATATTTTGCACTTGCTCCTCAAAGAGCTGATGAACTGTTTTATTTACTGGATAATCCGATTGAGTCAAATTAAATACCGATAAAATCTGATGTTTTTCATCCTCCGTCGCTACTTCTAAGTCAGCAATCAAACGTTCAGGAGCATCCCCGATCTGTTTTAGTAAATGGGTGAATCGTTTACCTAATCGCTCAATCGTTTCTGGCTTAAAGAGCGAGGTACTATACTCAATGGTGACATACAAATTTTCCGCTTCCGCCATCATCCATGTCAGGTCGAATTTTGCATTTTTCCATGTTAAATCCCGCGGCTGAAAGGAGAGATCCATGATATTGATTTCAGCCATTTCCATATTCTGCAAAGCAAACATGGTATCAAACAGTGGATGACGACTTAGATCTCTTTCTAAATCAAGCTTTTCAAGTAATTCCTCAAACGGATATTCTGCATTGTCATAGGCGTGCAATACCTGCTCCTTAACCTCGGACAGATATGTACTAAAGGTTTGAGTTGATTTTGGCTGCCCTCTGAAGGCTAACGTGTTCACGAACATACCAACAATCTTTTCTACATCCGCATGAGGTCGGCCAGCAATAGGAGAACCCACAATAACGTCCTCTTGCCCCGTATATTTTGACAATAATACTTGGTAGGCGGCCAGCAATGTCATATACAAGGTTGTACCCTGCGAGGAGGACAGTTTCTTTACTTTGTTTATGATCTCGGCATTAATTTCAAATGACCATATATCCCCTTCTGACTGCTGAATAGATGGACGAGTGTAATCGGTAGGCATTTCCAGTACAGGTAACTCTCCCGAAAATTGGTTAAGCCAATACTGCTCCTGTTCTCGTAAACGATTAACCTGGGCTTCTGCCTGCTGCCAAACAGCATAATCCTTGTATTGAATTCTAAGAGAAGGGAGCTCCTTGCCCTGATAGATTTGCATCAGGTCTTGGAATAATACATTGGTTGATACCCCATCTGAAATAATATGGTGCATATCAAGCATCAGTAGATGTCGATCAGCTTCCATTCGTACGAGTCCCGCTCTAAATAAAGAAGCGTCACTTAAATCAAACGGCTGGATAAAACCATCAATGATTTGCGGAAGGTCCTCGTCTTTTGCTTCCATGACCATTAAATCCCATTCCACGTCAGGATGGATCTTCTGCATTAATACCTCATCAACCATGTGAAAGGACGTTCTCAACGATTCATGTCTTATGACCAGTTTCTTTAATGCTTTTTGTAACCCTACTACATCGAGGGCTCCTCCTATTTCAAGCAAAAAAGGCATATTGTAGCTGGTTGTATTACTGCTACCGATTTGCTCTACTACATACATTCGGCGCTGTGCAGAAGAAACCGGATAAAATTCCTGTTTTGCCGCCGGTTCAATCGCTATATAATCCGACACTTCTGTGTTTGTAAGAAATGCGGCCAATTCTTTTACTGAAGGTCGAGCAAACACGTCCTTGAGCGGTACCTCTATATCTAATTCCTTGTGCATTCTTGAAACCAGCATCATCGCTTTTAACGAATGTCCGCCCAGCTCGAAGAAATTATCCTGCGTACCGACTTGTTCAACACTTAGGATTTCTTGAAATAATTGAACCAGCTTTTCCTCTGTTTCGGTCTCAGGAGCAATATAAGAGCTTACTTGGTGAACATCTGGCTCTGGCAATGCACGCTTGTCTGCCTTGCCATTTGAAGTGAGCGGCATTTTATCTATCTCGATAAAATAAGATGGCACCATAGAATCCGGCAATGTTTCCTTGATATGCTTGCGAAGCTCTGCGACTGACCAGGCACCATTTGTCACTAGATAGGCACATAGGAAGGAATGCCCCTGCTCATCCTGCTTCGCCAGCAAAACGGTCTCGCTAATAGCAGGATGCTCTAGTAATCTAGCTTCAATTTCACCTAATTCGATCCGATGTCCCCGAATCTTAACTTGTTCATCTATTCTACCTACGTACTCAATGCTTCCATCCGGTAACCAACGCGCTAAATCCCCTGTGCGATACATTCTCTCTCCCCGCATAAAAGGATTTTCAACGAAACGATCAGCAGTCAGCTCTGGAAGATTGAGATACCCGCGGGCAAGCCCTTCCCCGCTCACACATAGCTCGCCTAATGCACCTATCGGCTGTAGTTGATTGTCTGCTCCTAAAATAAACACCTTCGTATTGTTCAACGGGCGACCTATCGGCATAATCCCCGTCTCCTTGATCGTATGGTCCACCGTATAGGTAGTGGCAAAAACAGTAGTTTCTGTTGGTCCATACCCATTGACCAAACGTCCAGCTCCCAAATAATCCAGCGCTTTTTCTACGTGCTTGATCGAAGCCTTTTCTCCTCCAAACACCACCTTACGCATGTGTTTGAGACTAGTCACATCCAGCTCAACCAGAGTGTTAAATAGAGATGTTGTCATAAAGGACACGGTAATATGCTGGTCTTGAATGACCGATGCCAAATCAGTCGGATTCATCAGTACATGCGTTGGTACTAAAATAAGAGAAGCTCCGTTTAACAATGCGCTGTATATATCAAAGGTTGATCCATCAAACGCGTAATTGGACAACTGGAGAAGACGATCATTTGGCGTAATCTCCATGTAACCATTGTTCATGATGGTCTTGACGATATTTTGATGGGTTGTCAGATTTCCCTTTGGTTTACCTGTTGAACCTGAGGTATACATGACATAAGCAAGGTCTTGTGCTTGGTTGACCAAATCTAAATTATCTGTATTCTCATCCATCCAGCTATCTTCTGTTAACAGTAGTACCTCACCCTGATAATTAGCTGGGATCATTTCAGCTTTTTGCACCAATAGCAAATGGGTACGACTATCTGCTAGCATGTATTGAATGCGTTCACTCGGATAAGATGGGTCGATAGGCATATAAGCGCCACCAGCTTTAAAGATCGCTAGAATGGCTATGATCATCTCTAAGGAACGATCCGTAAGTAATCCTATCACCTGATCAGGTAAAACCCCTTGTTTGCGTAAACCGCGGGCCATTTGATTCGCCTTTTCGTTCAGCTCGCGGTATGTTAGTTGAGCCTCGCCAAATACGAGTGCCACTTGATCAGGGTTCTTGTCAACCTGCTCTTGAAACAGCTCATGAATCGTTTTTTCTCTTGGGTACTTTGCATCCGTACGATTAAAAATGGTTAAAAGCTTATCCTTTTCCAAATCGGATACAAACTCGGTAGCTGGGTCAAAGATATCCTGCTGCTCAATAACCAAAGAGACCAGCTTTTTCATATTCAGCTCTAAAAGATTGAGGTACTCTTTTGAATAAACACTTTCGTTATACATAAACTTAAAGATTAATTCCTTGCCAGGAATGACTAGCACGGTCAGATCATAGTGCGTCTGCTCAAACGTGTGGGCATCCTTCACGGCAAATCCGAGAACGTTTTCTTGATTAAATGTTTCTTGATCCATCGGGAAATTTTCAAACGCTAAAATATGATCAAGCAATTGATGCGTATAAGCTGCGCTCGCCTGAATATCGGCTAAAGAAAGATATCCGTATTTTTCTGCCTCCAGCGCTGTTTGCTGTACGTTTTTCAGCACTTCCCCAAACGTTTTTCCTGCTTCTTTTTTAATACGAATAGGAATGGTATTACTAAATAACCCCACCATTTGTTCAACATTTGGCACCTCGGCGGGTCGTCCGGAGACAACCACACCGTAGGCCGCGTCATTCGTGTTATTGTATTTTTGCAATAACGCTCCCCAAATTGTTTGCACAACAGTATTTAAGGTCACCTGATACTTTTGAGCCGTTTGCGTTAGTTTTTGTGTAGCTTCCTCTCCCAAGGAGAAAATGAATTCCTCTTGCTTGTAGGGATGATTGCCTGACCTTAGACGCGGGATTCCCGTAAGGTTTTCAAACCCCTGTAGATACTCCTTCCAAAATGCCAATGCTTGTTGGTCATCTTGTTTCTTTAACCAGCGTATATATTCGCTATATTGAGGGGCCACCTCTGGAAGTAAGGCCTGTCCTGACAAGCGACGTTGGTACATTTGAAATAAATCCTGAAAAACGATACCCGTACACCAGCCATCCATCAGGATATGATGATGACTCCACAGTAATTCATACCGATTGGCGGCTGTTTGAAACAATGTAAAACGTAGCAGGATATCCCGGGAAAGGTCGAAGCCTCTTTCCCGGTCCTTTTTTCTATATTCCTCAATGAATTTCCGTTGCTCTTCTTCATTGATTTGAGTAAGGTCTTCAATCTGTAAATCTATTTTTCGTTCACTAAGCACAACCTGAACAGGGTCTACTTTTTTATAGCGGAACACACTTCGGAACATGTCGTATTTTTGTACGAGTCCCTGAATACTTTCAGCCAAATAGGTTGGGTTTACAACCCCCTCCAGCAAAAGGGTAACCTGCTCGAAATAGGCATCGCTCTGTGGGTCTTTCATGGAATGAAATAGCATACCCTTTTGCAACGGAGAAAGTGAATAGATATCTTTGATCTTGTCTTTTTTTTGCACGATGTGTGGCACCACCTATCTCATTGCGATTACAGATCATCTATGTCTTCAAACAAATCATCTAATAGATCGTCAAGCTGTTCTTGGCTTAATTCCTTTTCTGTAAAATCAGTAGGTGTAAATTCTACGGTATCCTTTTCCAAGCAATGCTTACTAATTAGAAGTAAATGGTGCTTGAAGCGCTCCATCAAAATTTCAACAATCGCTCGATCAACGGCTGCAGGAGCAAATCGGCAATTTATATGCAACTGGTTATTCGAGACCGCTCCATTAAACTCCAGCAGGTGCGTGTCATAATATTGTGGGCTGATCGGCTGACCAGTAGGAATCCCAGCAGATTCACTTTCCTCCTCTTGTTGATCAAATACCCCCAGATAGTTAAAGCTGATCTCTGGGCGAAGCGAGAAGGTTATCTCCTGTTTGTTCGCATCGCTTGTCAGATGCTTGAGTATGCCGTAGCCCATGCCTTTATTAGGAACTCGGCGCAAGGTTTCTTTTACCGATTTAATGATGAGAGGCAATTCGTCATTTTCTAAATCAATCACGACTGGGAACAGGGAGGTAAACCATCCAACAGTGCGGTTGACATCTACCTCTTCACCTATTTCCTCACGACCATGACCCTCTAAGTGGATAGCCACTCGATTCTCTTTTGTCCATTCCTTACTTGCTAATCCTAATGCAGCAAGCAATAGATCATTAATCTCCGTTCGATAAGCTCGATGTACACGAGTAAGAAGATTTTGGGTTTCTTCTTCTGTTAGACTCATCGTGGCATATTCGCTGTCCTTCACATAATATCTACCGTCATTGTTTCCTTTTTTAGGAAGATGGGCGATCGATATTTCTTCCATCTGCTTCCAATATGGAATCTCATGTAAAAGAGCATGACTATTTGCATATTCATTCAAGCGCTCACTCCATGTTTTAAAGGAGGTCGTTTTTTCAGGAAGTACAATTGCTTGACCTTGAATGACTTGCTGATAAGCATTATGAAAATCCTCAAGCAATATACGCCAAGAGACGCCGTCAATCACTAGGTGATGGATCACGATCAGTAAATAATCCCCAGCCTTGGTGGTAAATAAGCCAAGTCGTACCAGAGGTCCCTTTTCTAAATCAAAGCTCGCTTGCAATTGAGTAGCGATTTGCTCAATTTTCGTTGCCTGCGTATCAGTTGGTTCTTGGGTAAAATCGAACACCTGCAATGTGAACGCCTTGTCCTCAAGTCCCCTGTTGATCTGAGTCACCTTGCCCTCGGTATGCGGATACACCATTCGCAGGGCATCGTGATGCTCCGTTATTTTTTCAAATACCTGCTCGATCGCATCTTGGTTCCAGCCATTCGAGCTGTACAGTAACGAATCCTGATTAAAATGCTGCGGCTGTTCCTGATTTTCTTCAAAGAATGCTTTTTGAATTGGCGTGAGCATAACTTCGCCTTCAACAGTTCCTTGTTCAAGTAATGCCTGACTGGTTTGCATCCATGGTGCAAGCTCTGCAATCGTTGGGTGCTTAAACAGATGGCTGATTTCCAGCTTGCGGTGGTGACGACGCAATCTTGCTGTGATTTGAATTGCCTTGATGGAGTCACCGCCCAGCTCAAAGAAGTTATCGTAAATACCGATCCGCTCGACACGTAACACCTCTTGCCAAAGCTCAACAAGGATTTTTTGGCTTTCGGTAGTAGCCTCTACGTACTCCACTCCCGTTTGTATTTGTCCATCAGGCTCTGGTAAAGCTTTTTTATTCACCTTCCCGCTTGGTGTCAAAGGAAACTCCTCAAGCTCGATAAAATAAGCAGGAATCATATAATCGGGTAGTGTTTTTCCTAGATGTTTGCGCAGTTCTGCTACCGTCCATTCATCTGCTGCTACCAGATAAGCACACAGATAAGCTTGACCTTGTTCATCTTCACGCGCCAGCACAACCGCCTCTATTACCTGCTCATGCTCAAGAAGCCGCGTCTCAATTTCACCCAATTCAATTCGGTGTCCACGAATTTTCACCTGATCATCAATACGTCCTAAAAACTCAATATTTCCATCCGGAAGCCAACGTACTAAGTCCCCCGTCTTATACATTCTTTCGCCTTGGGCAAATGGATTATCCACAAATTTCTCTCTAGTTAGTTCAGGGCGGTTCCAATATCCAGGAGCAATCCCTACTCCACCGATGCATAACTCACCCGGTACCCCAATTGGCTGAAGTTGATAATTTGGATTAATAATGTAGGCTTTTTTATTCAACACAGGCTTACCAATATGTGGCTTATCCTCTGGCGTACATAAGCCAATCGTTGCATCTACTGTTGTTTCAGTCGGACCATATGCATTTAAGAAGATTCGCTCAGTTCCCCATAGTCTGACTAAATCTACAGGTAATGCTTCCCCACCTGTACTGATATATTTCAATGCTGGTAAATCCTCATACGGCAATGCACGCAATGCAGAAGGCGAGATAAACGGAATAGAAGTTATTTCATTTACTCGTAACCATTCAACAAACTCAACGCCAGCCATGAGCAGATTGCGATCCATCAGATAGAGAGTGGCTCCATTTGTAAGGGTATGGAAAACCTCTCCTACGGAAGCGTCAAAGCTAAAGGAGGCAAACTGTAGAACGCGACTATTCGCAAAGATTCCATAGGTTTGGGCCATTAAGCATAGGTTACATACTGCTTGATGATCAATCATTACCCCTTTTGGTTGACCTGTAGAACCTGAGGTATAGATCATATACGCCAAATCTTGAGCTGTATTGACTATCCCCACATTCGTATCAGCCGCTTGGTACCACTGCATCTGCTCAATTAATATCCGATCACCTGTGAATTCTGAGGGGACCTCATGCTTTTGCTGGAACAATAATAGTGATGCATGGCTGTCTTCAAGAATATACAGCTTTCGATCTAGAGGGTAATCAGGATCAATTGGAACATAAGCTCCTCCTGCTTTGAGAATTCCCATCATTCCAATAACGGTTTCTATGGAACGATCCGCCATGATTGCAACAAATTGATTTCTCTGTATCCCTTTATCGATCAAGCAACGTGCCAATCTATTTGCACGTTCATTAAGCTCACGATACGTGATGGATTGATCCTGATAGACAACAGCTATCTGTTCTGGTGTACGCTCCACTTGTTGCTCGAATAGGCTATGAATGGTTTGGTTATCAGGATAATTGGCCCTAGTATCATTAAATTGCGTTAAAATCTGTTCAATTTCTGGCAGAGTAGCAATTTTGATTTCAGCCAAACCAATGGCTGGATGCTCAATAATTTGTTGTAAAACATAGGTGAAATGTTGAGCCATTCTGCTAATGGTTTCTTTTGTATACAGGCTTGTACTGTATTCAATAGCTACCTTGAGTGTTTCTTCCTCAAGCATTGTCCAATCCATGTCAAACTTGGCATTTTTCCATTCAAAATCAAATGGCTTGAAGGTCAAGCCTGCCAAATCAATATCAGTCATCTCCATGTTTTGCAAAGTAAACATCGTATCGAAGAGTGGATGGCGACTCATATCTCGTTGTAAATCGAGCTTCTCTACCAATTTCTCAAATGGATACTCTGCATTAGCATAAGCTTGTAAAACCTGTTCCTTAACTTGTGCCAGATAGGAAATAAACGTCTGCTCTCCTACAGGCTGTCCACGTAAAGCTAGCGTGTTGACGAACATACCGACGATGCTCTCTACATCCGCATGAGGGCGTCCGGCAATTGGTGAACCGACAATAATATCATCTTGACCGGTATACTTAGCCAGCAACACCTGATAAGCCGCCAATAAAGTCATATATAAAGTAGAACCCTGACTCACTGATAATTTTTTCAACTGGCTGAGAATGTCAGCATCAATCTCAAAGGTCCATACATCTCCTTCGAACTGCTGGACTGCAGGACGCGGGAAATCTGTCGGCATTTCCAAGACAGAAGCTTCTCCAGCAAATTGATGTAACCAATAGCTTTCCTGATCTTGTAAGCGAGTCACTTGAGCATCAGCTTGTTGCCACACAGCGTAGTCCTTGTACTGTATCGGAAGAGGAGGCAGGTCCTTTCCTTGATAGAGCTGCGTTATATCCTGGAACAATACATTGGTAGAAACTCCGTCTGAGATGATATGGTGCATATCTAGCATGAAAAGGAATCTCTCAGGGCTAATCCGCACGATGCCTGCACGGAACAATGGAGCTTGGCTGAGATCAAACGGACGTATAAATCCTGCTGTGATGCTTGCAAGGTCTCCTTCCGTTCCATCCATGATCTCTAAATCCCAGGCCACCTCTTCTTGCACCTGCTGCATCAGCTCTTCGTCAACCATATGAAAGGAGGTTCGTAGCGACTCGTGTCTTTCGACCAATTTCTCAAGTGCTAGATGAAGCTTCTCAATTTCTAAAGCTCCCTCGACTTCAAGGAAAAGCGGCATATTGTAGCTGGTTGTTTGGACATTTCCTAAATGCTGCACCACGTACATCCGTCTCTGCGCGGAGGATACCGGATAGAATTCCTGCCTTGGAGCAGGCTCAATCTCTGAGTGGCCTGATCGATCAAGAAGGTCGATCGTTGCTGCCAATTCCTTGACAGTAGGATGTGCAAATACCTCTTTCAAAGGCACCTCGATGCCCAGTTCTTTATTCATTCGTAAAACGAGCATCATCGCTTTTAGCGAATGACCACCCAGCTCAAAGAACATGTCCTGTGTACCAACTCTCTCGACACCCAAAATCTCTTGGAATAACGCTGCTACTTTTGCTTCTGTCTCCGTTTCTGGGGCCACATATACACTGGTCATTTGTCCTTCTGGCTCTGGTAAAGCGCGTTTGTTCACCTTTCCATTAGAAGTGAACGGTATCTGCTCTAGTTCAACAAAATAAGTAGGCACCATGTATTCTGGCAAAGCCTCGCTTAGATGCTTACGTAGTTCCGCAACCGTCCATACCCCATTTGCAACGATGTAAGCACATAGGTACGAATGCCCTTGCTCATCTTGCTTTGCTAGTAAAACCGCTGCGCTTATAGAAGGATGCTCCAATAATCTTGTCTCTATTTCTCCCAGCTCAATTCGGTAACCGCGTACCTTAACCTGCTCATCCATCCGTCCTAAATACTCCAAGCTTCCATCCGGCAACCAACGTGCTAAATCACCGGTACGATACATTCTATCTCCTGACACGAAAGGATTTTCCACAAAGCGCTCTGCTGTTAGCTCTGGACGATTTAAATAGCCCCGTGCAATTCCTGCTCCGCCAACGCACAATTCCCCTGGTACTCCAATCGGCTGAAGCTGATTATTCTCATTTAAGACATAGACACTCGTATTGTTTAACGGACGTCCAATCGGTACGATTCCCGTTTCCTTGATGCTAGAATCCACGGTGTATGTGGTAGCGAAAACGGTTGTTTCTGTAGGGCCGTATCCATTTACTAAACGGCCTTCTCCGAGATAATCCAGAGCCTTTTCTACATGCTTGTATGAGGCCTTTTCCCCGCCAAATACAACCTTGCGCATGGATTTCATACTAGTCACGTCAAGCTCCACTAACGTATGGAACAGGGACGTGGTCATAAACGAAACCGTAATATCCTGCTCGCGGACGATCTTCGCCAGCTCCATTGGATTTAACATGACCTCTTTTGGCACCAGTACAAGAGTGGCTCCATTTAATAGCGCGCTGTAGATATCGAAGGTAGAGCCATCAAAAGCATAGTTAGATAGCTGTAATAGACGGTCTGTTGGCGCGATCTCGATATAGCCATTGTTGATGATGGTGGTCAAAATGTTTTGGTGCGTTGTCAGGTTGCCCTTTGGTTTACCAGTAGAACCTGAGGTATACATGACATACGCCAAATCCTGTGTTTTATTGATCAGCTCCAAATTCGATGAATCTTCATGCATCCAGCACTCTTCCGCTAGGAGTAATACCTCCCCCTGATAGCTAGCAGGGATCATTTCTGTTTTTTGCACGAATAACAACTTAGTCCGGCTGTCCTCTAGCATGTGCTCAATCCGATCGATTGGATAGGAAGGATCAATTGGCATGTAAGCTCCGCCTGCTTTTAGGATGGCGAAAATCCCTATCATCATCTCAATGGAACGATCGGTGATTAATCCAACCGCTTGATCCGGCTGCACACCTTTCTTTCTGAGTACCCGAGCTAATTGATTTACTTTTGCATGGAACTCACTGTATGTGAGCTGCTTGTCTTTAAACACAAGTGCCGGCCGATCTGAAAAACGCTGTACTTGTTGTTCGAATAGATGGCAGATGGATAAATCCTGTAAATCATCAGTAGCAGTATCGTTAAATACCGTCAGTATTTGCTGTTTTTCTTCGTCTGTTGTGAGTTCTAAATCTCTGAGTAAGCAATCCGGATGCTTAGCCACTTGTTCTACTAAATAAGTGAAATGCTTTTCTAGCCTTTGAATGGTTTCATGTTTAAACAGGTTGGTACTGTACTCAACCGAAATCAATAGATTATTTTGTTCGGCTATCATCCAGGTCATATCAAATTTTGCATTTTTCCAGTTTAAATCACGCGAATGAAGCTTTAGACCAGAAATATTTATATCGGACATATCCATGTTTTGTAAGACAAACATCGTATCAAACAATGGATGACGACTCATATCTCTTTGCAAATGCAGCTTCTCTACCAACTCTTCAAATGGATAATCAGCGTTGGCATAGGCTTGTAGTACGTTTTCTTTCACTTCTGATAAGTAAGAGATGAAAGATTGCTCTTCTTTTGGTTGACCACGTAGGGCTAGTGTATTAACAAACATCCCCACAATGCTCTCTGTGTCTGCATGAGGTCTTCCTGCAATCGGAGTTCCGACAATGATGTCATCTTGACGGGTATACTTGGCTAACAGGATTTGATAAATCGCCAATAGAGTCATATACAACGTAGTGCCTTGCTTAGCTGACAATTGCTTTATGCTGTCCAATACTTTGGCATCAATTTCAAATGACCAGGAATTTCCGTCGAACTGCTGTATAGCTGGTCGTGGATAATCTGTTACCATTTCCAAAATTGGTAGGTCACCAGAGAATTGGTTTAACCAATACCTTTCCTGCTCCTGAAAACGGACAACCTGAGCCATGCCTTGTTGCCACACTGCAAAATCCTTGTATTGAATCTTGAGAGGACTCAGCTCTATCCCTTGATACAACTGCGTTATATCCTGGAACAATACATTCATCGATACCCCATCTGAGATGATATGATGCATATCCAGCATCAATAAATGTCGCTTCGGATTGATTTGAATGAGTCTCGCTCGGAATAATGGCGCCTTAGCAAGATCGAAAGGACGCATAAAGGAATCGGTCAGCTGTTGAACTTCTTCCTCTACGGCATGAATCATTTCCATCTCCCATGCGACTTCTGCATGTACCTTTTGCATCAGTTCATCTTCAACCATATGGAAGGAGGTTCGCAATGACTCATGACGCTCAATTAGTTGTTTCAAAGCTAGAGATAGCTTTTCTACCTCAAGAGCACCCTCCATTTCTAAATAGAACGGCATATTGTAGCCTGTTGTTTCTACATCCCTCATTTGTTGAACCACATACATTCGTCGCTGCGCATTAGATACTGGGTAGTATTCTTGCTCCATGGCCGGTTGGATTTCGCTGTAATCCGACTGTTCAGCCTGTCTGATATAGGCTGCTAATTCTTTAACGGTTTGTCTGGCGAATACTTCTTTTAACGGAACCTCTATTTCTAATTCCTTGTGTATTCTTGAAACCAGCATCATTGCTTTTAGGGAATGACCACCCAATTCAAAGAATGTATCCTGCGTTCCCACTCGGTCTACAGCTAAGATCTCTTGGAAAAACTGAACTAGCTTCTCCTCTGTCTCATTTACTGCCGCCACATACTCATTGGTAATCACTCGATCTGGTTCAGGCAATGCACGCTTGTCTACCTTGCCATTGGAAGTAAGAGGTAGCTTTTCAAGCTCAACGAAATAGGATGGTACCATGTACTCTGGCAGAGCCTCCAGTAGGTGTTGACGTACCTGAGCCACCCCCCATTGATCCGTGCTTACAACATAAGCGCACAGATAGGAATGACCTTGTTCATCACGTTTTGCGACAAGTACTGCTTCACTGATAGCAGGGTACTCCAGGAGACTTTTTTCAATTTCGCCCAGTTCAATTCGATGTCCGCGAATCTTCACTTGTTCATCCATTCGTCCGATGTACTCAATGTTGCCATCTGGTAAGAATCTAGCCATGTCTCCCGTCCGATACATTCTATCTCCGACAAGAAACGGGTTATCCACAAAGCGCTCTGCTGTCAGCTCTGGACGGTTTAAATATCCACGTGCAATTCCTGCTCCGCCAACGCACAATTCCCCTGGCACTCCAATCGGCTGTGGTTGATTATTCTCATTCAAAATATAGACACTCGTATTGTTTAACGGACGGCCAATCGGTACAATTCCCGTTTCCTTGATACTAGAATCCACCGTGTATGTGGTAGCAAAAACGGTTGTTTCTGTAGGGCCGTATCCATTTACTAAACGGCCTTCTCCGAGATAATCCAGAGCCTTTTCTACATGCTTGTATGAAGCCTTTTCCCCACCAAATACAACCTTGCGTATGGATTTCATACTAGTCACGTCAAGCTCCACTAGCGTATGGAACAGGGACGTGGTCATAAACGAAACCGTAATATCCTGCTCGCGGACGATCCTCGCCAGATCCATTGGATTTAGCATGATCTCTTTTGGCACCAGTACAAGAGTGGCTCCATTTAATAGCGCGCTGTAGATATCGAAGGTAGAGCCATCAAAGGCGTAGTTCGATAGCTGTAATAGACGGTCTGCTGGTACAATCTCGATAAATCCATTGTTGATGATGGTTCTCAAAATGTTTTGGTGAGTCGTCAGATTGCCCTTTGGCTTACCAGTAGACCCTGAGGTATACATGACATACGCCAAATCCTGGGCATCATTAATCAACTCTAAGTTGGACGCTTCCTCCTGCATCCAGCACTCTTCTGCTAGAAGCAATACTTTGCCCTGATACCCCTCTGGAATCATAGCAGCTTCCTGCACAATCAAAAGCTGTGCCTGACTATCCTCTAGCATGTAGGTAATCCGTTCTAATGGATAAGAAGGATCAATTGGCAAATAGGCTCCGCCAGCTTTTAAGATTGCCAAAATTCCTATCATCATTTCAATGGAACGATCAGTGATTAATCCCACCACTTGATCCGGCTGTACTCCATGCTTTCTTAATACGCGAGCAAATTGATTTGCTTTTGCATTCAACTGTCCGTAAGTAATTTCCTTATCTTTAAATAACAACGCTATCTGATCAGGGTTTTCCTCTACCTTCTGCTCAAACTGCTGGTGGATCGTTTTATCACTCGGATAATCAGCTTCTGTATTATTAAACTCCTCCAAAAGCTGGTACACTTCTTCATCCGTTGCCAATTCCATATCTGAAAGGCTCAAGTCAGGATTTTCCGCCACTTGATTTAGCAAATGGGCAAAATGCTTCGCCATCCGCTCGATTGTTTCTTTCTTAAATAAGCGGGTACTATATTCAACTGAAAAATGTAAGGATTCTTTCTCTACAGCCGCCCATGTAAGATCAAATT
The DNA here is from genome assembly GCF_000219535.2 of Brevibacillus laterosporus LMG 15441. Classification (NCBI taxonomy): domain Bacteria; kingdom Bacillati; phylum Bacillota; class Bacilli; order Caryophanales; family Paenibacillaceae; genus Brevibacillus; species Brevibacillus laterosporus. The sequence goes on along the minus strand of NZ_CP007806.1, from coordinate 951,782 downwards.
TTGAATGCTTCCATTCCATGTCCTTCGTTACGATTGAAAGACCTTGTATCGCAACCTCGGTAATATCCATGTTTTGCATGACAAAGATTGTGTCAAATAAAGGCTGGCGACTTAGATCGCGACTTGGATTTACCTTATCAACCAGCTCTTCAAATGGATACTCTGCATTGGATTGAGCTTGAAGAACCAGTTGTTTAATCGTAGAGAGAAACTCGCGGAATGTCTGAGTTCCCTCTGATTTGGTGCGGATAGCCAGCGTGTTAACAAACATCCCGACAATCGATTGCAAATCAGCATTTGTTCGGCCTGCTATCGGGGAACCTATCACAATATCGTTTTGCGACGAATACTTGGAAAGCAAGACATGATAAGCCGCCAGCAATATCATGTAAGCCGTACAGCCCTCTTTAACAATGAGCTGTTGTAATTCCTGCCATACTTGCTGATTTAATGCAAAGTCCAATACGTCACCATCAAACTGCTGCATCGCTGGACGTGGAAAATCAGTAGGAAGCTCTAGTACAGGCACACTCTCTGAAAATTGTTTCAGCCAGTATTCCTCTTGTTCTTGCAGACGAGCAAGCTGAGCCTCTCCTTGTTGCCAGACGGCGAAATCCTTGTATTGAATTCGCAGGGCAGGCAGCTCTCGTCCACGATATAATTGCGTAAAATCTTGAAAGAGTATGTTAGTAGATACACCATCTGAGATAATGTGATGCGTATCTAGCAGTAGCAAATGACGCTCAGAATTAACACGAATTAATCCTGCTCTAAACAATGGAGCTTGACCGAGATCAAAAGGACGAATGAAGGATTTTGTCAAAGCATAAACTTCTTCCTCGGACGCTTCCATCTCCTCCATTTCCCATGTCACATCATCATGCACCTTTTGTAGCAAGGTCTCGTCAATCATATGGAATGACGTTCTCATTGATTCATGACGCTCTATCAATTTCTTCAGAGTTTGTCTCACATTTTCCCTATCAAGAGTCCCTTCTATTTCTAGCAAAATCGGCATATTGTAGCTGGTTGTATTCGTATCTCTAATTTGCTGCACTACAAACATTCGTCTTTGGGCAAAGGAGACTGGATAATACTCTTGTTTGGCAGTTGGCTCAATCATGCTGTAGGCAGAGCGATCCATCTTATGAATATACGCCGCTAATTCTTTGATGGTAGGACGTGTAAATATCTCCTTTAACGGGACTTCAATCCCCATTTCTTTATGAATCTGTAGAACGAGCATCATTGCCTTAAGGGAGTGACCACCAAGCTCGAAAAATGTATCCTGCGTGCCAACTCGCTCAACACCCAAAATCTCTTGGAAAAATTGAACCAGCTTCTCCTCTGTTTCGTTCTCTGGAGCAACGTAAGCACTGCCCATTTTTCTGTCTGGTTCAGGCAACGCTCGCTTATCTACCTTCCCGTTTGCCGTAAGCGGTAGTTTCTCAATCTCGATAAAGTAGGAAGGCACCATGTATTCTGGCAAGGATTCCATCAAGTGTTGACGCAGCTCTGTAACAGTCCAAAATGCCTGACCTACTACATACGCACACAGGTAGGAATGACCTTGCTCATCTCGTTTTGCCAGAAGCACTGTCTCGCTGATAGCTGGGTGCTGTAAAAGAACCTTTTCGATTTCGCCCAGCTCAATCCGGTGACCACGAATCTTTACCTGTTCATCCATCCGCCCGATGTATTCGATGTTGCCGTCTGGTAAAAAGCGGGCTAAATCTCCGGTACAATACATTCGTTCACCCAAGACAAACGGATTATCCACGAAATGTTTCTTTGTCAGCTCTGGACGGTTAAGATAACCACATGCTACCCCCTCACCGCCGATGCATAGCTCACCGACTACTCCTATTGGCTGAGGCTGTCCATCTGTATTTACAATGTAGGCTTTCGTGTTATTAATCGGTCTTCCAATAGGAACAGATGCCCTCGTCAGCATGGAGTGATCTACAGAGTAATAGGTAGCATACACGGTAGTTTCCGTTGGTCCATACACATTGATAACCCGGTGCTCGCCTAAATAATCAAGGGCTTTCAGGACATGCTTAACCGAAGCAAGCTCTCCTCCGAACAACACCTTTCGTACCGATTGGAAGCATGTTATATCCAAATCCACCAGTGTATTAAACAGAGCAGTCGTCATGAAGGAAACCGTCACTTGCTCCTTCTTAATAAGACGTGCCAGCTCATTCATATTGAGTACAGCCTCTTTTGTTACTAAAAGTAATGTAGCTCCATGCAATAATGCCCCATAGATTTCAAAGGTAGAGCCGTCAAAGGCATAATTGGAGAGCTGCGACAAGCAATCTCCTGGCGTAATCTCAACATAACCGTTATGAATGACGGTCTTCATAATATTTTGATGTGTTGTCAAAATGCCCTTAGGCTCTCCTGTAGAACCAGAGGTATACATCACATATGCTAAAGCCTGTGCTTGAGTAATATGAGCCGGATTAGATGTTTCCTCATGCATCCAGCTCTCTTGGGTTAAGAACAATACCTCTCCCTGATAATCGGCTGGTATCATTTCTTGTTTTTGCACCAATAATAGCTTCGTTTGATTATCCTGTAGCATATATTGAATACGTTCAGCCGGATAAGAAGGATCAATAGGCATATAAGCTCCGCCTGCTTTAAAAATCGCCAAAATGCCTATGATCATTTCTGGGGAGCGTTCGGTGATGATGCCGATTACATCATTAGGCTGTACACCTTGCTTTCTTAACACGTATGCCAACTGATTTGCTTTCGCATTTACCTCACCGTAAGTCAGCTTCTCTTCTTTAAACACAAGTGCGATCTGATTCGGATTTTTATCTACTTGTTCTTCAAATAGCTGATGGATGGTCTTCTCTCTTGGATAATCTGCATAGGTATTGTTAAAACCATAGAGAATCTGATCTTTTTTATCTTTTGTTAAAATATCGATTTCCTTTACAGGGATGCTAGGATTAGCAGCCACTATGTCAGCCACAGTAACAAAATGATCAATTACATTTGCTATGTATTCCGATGTATAAAGCTTGGAATTATATAAAATTTTAATGGAAGATTCATCACCAATCTGCGCCTGCACACTTAGATCATAATTGGTTTGCTCGTGATGATCTGTGGCGAATGCGAGCGAGAATCCAAGCTCTTTTTTATCTGCTAGCTGATTAAAGCTGTCCATATCGATATAAAAATTTTCAAACGCAATAATATGATTGATAAAATCGCCAGCTTCTGGATGAATATCTGCCAACGCAAGATAATCATATGATTCTGAAGCCAAGGCCATTTCCTGTACTTTGGCTACTAGCGTGTCAAATCGCTCCTGTTGATCAGCTTTGATTCGCACAGGAATTGTATTGATAAATAGCCCAACCATTTTTTCAACATCAGGAATCTCTGCCGGTCTCCCCGAGACAACTGATCCAAATACTACGTCATCCGTATTATTATATTTTTGTAATAATATCCCCCAAATCGTTTGGAAGACGGTATTGACTGTAACCTGGTAGGCTTTGGCTATGGCAATCAATCGGTCGGCAGTTTCTTGATTTAATTTCACGATGCATTGTCCGTGAGTATATTCTTCGTGATTCGCCCGTACTAATTGCTGTGGAACACCTGTTACTTTGTCGTATCCCTCTAATAGCTGTTGATAAAAATCCTTTGCTTCCTGATGATCCTGTTTTTCTAGCCATTGAATATGCTTACTGTAAGGTGTCACATGCTCGTATGGAACAGGGGTATGATTCACGATTCCTTTATACATACGTAAGAAATCAGTAAGGATAATGCCAAGGCACCAACCATCCATAATGATATGGTGATTACTCATTATTAACTGATACTGCTCCTGATCAAGCTTAAATAATGACATTCGGATGAGGAGGTCCCGGGAGAGGTCAAACCCCTTCTCCCGATCCCTCATTTTAAACTGCTTAATGTAATTCACTTTTTCTTCTGGCTCCAGATGAGAAATATCTTCAAAATAAATAGTGGAGCTTCTTTCCTTTAATACCATTTGTACAGGTTCTTTTACTTTTTTGTAACGAAAAACAGTTCGTAAAATATCATGCTTTTTGATTAATTGGGTAAGGGCTTCTTCCAAATATTCAAACTCTACCTTGCCTTCCAAAGTAAAGATCAGTTGATCAAAATAGGCATGATTTTCTTTATCTTTTAAGGAATGAAATAAGATCCCTTTTTGCATAGGAGATAAGCGATACAAATTTTGCACATTACTTCTGCTAAACATATCTAAATCACTCCATATTTTTGCCTAGTTATTTGTATACCTCTTCTTCCAGGTCATCAAAAATATCATCTAGTTCTTCCATGGTGAGATCATTGATATCAAAGTCGCTTGGTGTATGCTCTACTCCTTCTTTCGTCCGGCAATGCTTGATAATCTCAAGCAAGTAGGATTTGAAGTTTTGAACAAGGGTTGCGATTGTCTCTGGATAGTACGCACGAGAGTTATAACTAAAGTGCATTTGCAGTCTGTCAGCTTCTATACTTCCATTGATATCTAGGGACAGCTCACTGGTATTTGCCGGGCTAATCAGATCACCCATTAAAGAGGAGTTCCCCTCTTCCTTATCTGTAAATTGGCCTAGGTAGTTAAAACTGATTTCTGGCTTAAGCTTGAACGTCTCTTTTGCCAAATATTTAAGAATCCCATAGCCAAACCCTTTGTTAGGTACACGACGCAACGTTTCCTTTACTTGTTTAATGGCAAACGAAATGTCTGTTTTCGTCAGATGAATAGCAACCGGATACTCTGATGTAAACCACCCAACTGTACGGGAGATATCTACGTTATCTAGAATTTCTTCACGTCCATGCCCCTCCATACTAACTAGCAACTGCTCTTTATTCGTCCATTCCTTCAAAGCTAAAGCCAGTGCCGTGAGCAGCAGATCATTTATTTCCGTCTGGTACGCCTTATGAGCCTCTGTAACTAGCTGTTGGGTTTCCTCAGTTGATAAAGACATCGATACAGTTAAAAATTCCTCATAGGTTGTCTTATTTGAGGTTACGGCTTCTATATCTTTGTGTAAGGTATAGTCCGTGATAGCTTCATCTAAATGGCGCCAATAGGAAAGCTCATGTTCTAGCTCCTTGCTTTGGGCGTACTCTTGGAGCTTTTGAGACCATGCTTGGAACGAGGTCGTTTTTAATGGCAGAGAGTCGTTTCCGTTATATAAATGATAGAAGTCTTCTAGTAGGATACGCCAAGACACCCCATCTACCACTAAGTGATGAATGGCAATTAACAAATAAGCTCCTTCATTAGCACGGAACAATCCGATCTGCACTAAAGGTCCTTCTACGATATCCATACTTGCCTGCATCCGATTCGCCGCTGCTTTCCAGTTCGACTGATCTTCTCCATCTTGTCTTGCATCAATGATTTCGAAATGATAGTTCGAGCCTTCCAATCCCCGGTTACGCTGTACAACCTCTTGCTCGTCGAGGCTATATACGATTCGCAGTGCATCATGGTGCTGGGTTAGCATCTCAAAAGCTTTGTCTACTTTCTGCTCATCCCAGCCCTCCGCATTAAAGAGGAGAACCGATTGATTGTAATGGTTGACCTGCGGGAATGATTGGGTAAAGAACCAATGCTGGATCGGTGTAAGCGGAATATTTCCTTCTACTACTCCTTGATCGATCTCCTGAACGATCTGTTGTACAAGTAGACTTAGCTCAGCAATCGTTGGGTTCTTAAACAATTCCCGCATTTTAACCTTGAGATTATGCTTATTAAGTCGAGCTGAAATTTGGATGGCTTTAATTGAATCTCCACCTAATTCAAAGAAATTGTCATGAATTCCTATATTTTCAACACCAAGCACGTCAGTCCAAATCTGAGATAAAATGGATTGGATAGGGTTAGTAGGGGCTACATAATCCTGCCCTCTCTGCATTTGCTTTTCTGGTTTTGGTAATGCTTTTTTATTAACTTTTCCATTAGGTGTTAGCGGTAGCTCGTGCAGCTCCACAAAATACGAAGGTATCATATATTCCGGTAAAGAAGCCTTCAAATACTTACGTAGGTCAGCCGCATTCCATGATCCTTCTGCAATCAAATAGCTGCATAAATATGTAGCCTCTGACTCATCAGAACGTGGAATGACAATGGCTTCTTTAATGGCTGGATGCTCTAGTAGCCTTGTTTCAATCTCTCCTAGTTCAATACGGTGTCCTCTAATTTTTACTTGATCGTCTAATCTTCCGAAGTACTCAATTGTTCCATCAGGTAGCCATCTGACTAAGTCTCCGGAGCGGTACATTCTTTCACCCGGGGCAAACGGATTGGAAACGAATTTTTCTTGGGTTAGATCAGGTCTGTTTAGATAGCCAAGTGCAACCCCTTCCCCGCCAATGCAAAGCTCGCCAGGAACACCAATCGGCTGTAATTGATTATTGCTATTTACTACATACACCTTTTTATTCGTAACGGGTCTTCCGATATGCGGTTTCCCTTCTGGTGTACATACACCGACAGTGGCATCTACAGTTGTTTCCGTCGGGCCATATGCATTTAGGAAGACACGATTTTCTCCCCACGCTTTAACAAGGTCAGCCGGCAATGTCTCCCCACCCGTACTTATATATGCGAGATCAGGTAAATCCTCATAAGGAAGCATCCGCAGAGCCGACGGTGAAATAAATGGAATCGAGCTAATCCGATTTTTCTTTAGCCATGCCACGAATTCATTACCGGATAAAAGCAAATCCTTTTCTACCAAATACAGGCATGCTCCGTTTAATAATGTATAAAAAATCTCGCCCACAGATGAATCAAAACTAAAGGATGCAAACTGTAGAATACGACTCGAAGGATAGATACCAAAGGTTTCAGCTGTAAGCTGCATATTGATCACGCATCGATGATTAATCAATACTCCTTTTGGTTTTCCGGTTGATCCAGATGTATAAATGATATAAGCCAAGTCGGATGAGTTATTCGCCTTAGGAATATTTTCTATATCCATCTCTAGCAACTCTGGAGTATCAATAGCGATGACTTTACCTTCAAAGGAAGCTGGTGCAGTTTGGTCACTTTGCTTTAAGAGAATCTTCGCTTTGCTGTCAGATAACATGTAATCGATACGGTCCTCAGGATAATCAGGATCAATAGGTAGGTAGGCTCCACCCGCCTTCAAAATACCTAGCATACTAATGATCATCTCAAACGATCGATCCACCATTAAACCGATAAAATCATTTGCGGAAATCCCATTGCCACGTAATAAATGCGCAACTTGGTTAGCACGTTGATTTAATTCCTGATAGGTCATTTGCTTGTCTTTAAAGACTAAGGCAATGCTGTGCGGGGCTTTTTCTGCCCATTCTTCAAATTGCTCCTGAATCGTTTTTTCGCTGTCAAAGGATTTATCCGATTGATTAAACTCAATCAAAATTTGTTGTTTTTCTGCCTCGGTCAGCAGTTCAATCTCAGAAATAGACAGGTCTGGCTGATCAAGGATTTGCTCCAAAATATGCTCAAAATGCTTAGCCATGCGCTCAATGGTCGCCCGATCGAACAAGCTCGTGCTATATTCAACCAAAACCTCCAATGATTCACCTTCCACCACTGTCCAATCCAAGTCAAATTTTGCCTTCCTCCAATCAAATAAGCGTGGGCAGAAACGTAAATCATCGAACTGTACAGCAGATGGTAATTTCTCTACGGAGAACATTACATCGAATAAAGGATTACGGCTTACATCGCGCTGAACTAGCGTTTTTTCAACCAGCTCCTCAAATGGATAATCTGGATTTTGATAAGCACCTAGCACTGTTTCTTTGACCTCTGAGAGATACGTTAAGAAGGAATGCTCTACTTTTGGAGCTGTTCTGATAGCCAGCGTGTTTACAAACATCCCAAATACTCTGTCTAAATCTGCGTGTGGACGTCCAGCAATCGGTGTACCTACAATGAGGTCCTCTTGACTTGTATATTTGGTCAATAGAATGCTATAGACCGTCAGCAGTACGGTGTATAACGTCGTTTTTTCCTTAATCGCTAATTTTCTCAGCTTCTCTGTTAGACCAGCAGATAACCCGTGTGTGAATAATGCTCCAGCAAACTGTTTATCAACCGGGCGCTGGTAATCCGTAGGCAATTCCAGAACAGGAATTTCCCCTTGGAATTGACCTAACCAATAATCCTCTTGCTGTTGCAAACGCTTCTGTTGTTCTTCCGAATGCTGCCAAACGGCATAATCCTTATATTGTATTTTGAGAGATGGCAGTTCCTCGCCCTGATACAGCTTGGTAAGCTCATCAAAAAATATCTGGTATGAAAATCCATCCGAAATAATATGATGCATATCTAATAACAATACATGCCGACTAGCATTGACACGAATCAGCTTAGCTCTAAAGAGAGGAGCTTGACTCAAATCAAATTTGCGGAGGAATTGGAACATTTTTTCATCAATTTCTTGCTCTGAAGCGACAACTGACTCTAGATCAATATCTAAATCCCACAATACATCTGCATGTATCTTTTGCATCAATACTTCATTGATCATGTGAAATGATGTCCGCAACGACTCGTGCCTTGCGACAAGACTCTTTACTGTTTGTTGTAGCTTTTCTACTTGAAGAGGCCCTGTGATTTCCATCATAAACGGCATGTGATAACTGCTAGTGGCTTCCCCATCCTCCCATTGCTGGGCGATATACATCCGTTTTTGGGCGGCAGTAACTGGATAGTATGGTTTCTCTTCTGCTGCTTCAATTTCAATATAGTTTGCTTCTTCTGACCCAGTCAGATAGGCAGCCAATTCCTTCACGGTCGGACGACTGAATACTTCCTTCAACGGTATCTTTATTCCAAAATCCTTATGAATTCGTGAAACCAAAAGCATTGCTTTTAAGGAATGACCGCCTAATTCATAAAAGCTATCTTGGGTACCAACACGCTCTACATCCATCACTTCCTGGAATAGCTGAACCAATTTTTCTTCCATCTCATTCTCCGGGATGGTATATGCGTGTAAAGCCTGAGATTCCGGTTCAGGCAATGCTCGCTTGTCTACCTTTCCATTTGAAGTAAGCGGTAGGCTATCCAGCTCGATAAAATAAGAAGGAACCATATATTCTGGCAAGGTTTCCATCAGATAATTCCGTAATTCCGTTACAGGGCAGAAGTTGTCTGTAACAAGATACGCACCTAAAAAAGAATGGCCATTTGCATCCTGTTTAGCCACCAGCACTGTTTCTCGAATCGAAGGATGCTCAAGCAGCTTTGCCTCAATCTCCCCTAGCTCGATACGATGTCCACGAATCTTGACTTGTTCATCAATCCGCCCCATGTATTCCATGACACCTTCAGGCAGCCAACGAACCAGGTCACCTGTACGGTACATTCTCTCACCTGGTTTAAGTGGATTATCAATAAATTTGTCTGCCGTTAAGTCGGGACGATTCAGATATCCAGGCGAAATGCATTCTCCTGCTACACATAACTCCCCTGGTACTCCAAGTGGTTGTAATTGATCATCTAATCCAAAAATATATACCGAAGTGTTGCTCAAAGGACGTCCGATCGGGACACTTCCCAGCTTTTTAATCGTGTTATCGACTGTATAGGTAGTAGCGAACACCGTTGTTTCTGTCGGACCATATCCATTTACTAGGCGCCCTTCACCCAAATAATCCAATGCTTTTTCTACATGCTTACATGAAGCCTTTTCCCCGCCAAATAAAACCTTACGTGTATGTTGGAAGCTGGTTACATCAAGATCAACCAACGTATTGAATAGAGAGGTTGTCATTAAAGCTACCGTGATATTGCTATCTTTGATGATTGCTAACAGATCGGTCGTATTCATGAGTGTTTGCTTGGGAACTAGCACGAGGGTAGCTCCGTTTAGCAAAGCACTGTATATATCAAAGGTAGAACCATCAAAAGCATAATTAGACATTTGCAATATTCGATCTGTTGAAAAAATATCAAGATAGCCATTGTTGATTATGGTAGTCATAATGTTTCGATGAGTGATCAGGATACCTTTTGGCTTTCCTGTAGTCCCAGATGTATACATGATATTGGCAACATCCTGTGGCTGATTGACTAATTCTAGGTTCTCTGTATTCTCATCTGCCCAAAGTTCCTCTGTGAGGATAAGTACTTCTCCCTGATAATTGGCTGGAATCATTTCCGTTTTTTGTACAAGTAAAAGATAGGATCGACTATCTTCGAGCATATATTGGATACGCTCCGCAGGATACGTAGGGTCAATAGGCATATAGGCTCCGCCGGCTTTTAATATCCCAAGAATGCCTATTATCATCTCTAGTGAACGCTCTGCCATTAGACCAACTACCTGAGTTGGCAGCGTATTATGCTTCTGTAAAACACGTGCCAATTGATTGGCTTTAGCGTTCAATTCCCTATAGGTAAGCTGCTTATCCTCATATTCCAGCGCTACCTGTTCTTCATTTTTGGCTACTTGCTCCTCAAACCGTTTATGCAATGTTTGCTTGTCTGGATAATCAACTGACGTTTGATTCCATTCCTCTAGCAGCAAGTGGCTTTCCTTTTCATCAAGATTGGCTTGTTTATCTATTTTTTCATCTATGTGAAGAGCAATCTTTTCTAAAATTCGTTGATAATAGTTAATTAGTTTTATCGTATCTTCTTCTGGCAGTGCAGATACAACCCGAACAAAATAGTCATCCATTGTGGTCGAAACAGAAAAGTCAAACATGGTGTTTGTTTTTTCATATCCATCTAACCAAAACTTTACTTTATGATCCTTTATCCCTTTAAATACATGGAAGTCGACAAAGTTAAAAAGACAGTCAAAAACTGGATTACGTTCGCTTCCCGTATCGCCAATTACTTCAATAATCTTAGCAAAGGAAAGTCTTCCATATGTTTTAATCTCAACAAGCTTTTGCTGTGTCTGCTCTAATAGCTCTCTGTAGCTCATATCTTTCTGTATAATGGCGCGGAATGGAACTGAGTTAAGAAAACATCCCAACACCTTTTCAGCATCTTCTATAATTGGTCGGTTGTTCTCAATCAATCCCACAGTCAGGTCTCTCTCATATGAAATCATATGCATCATAGAAAGAAAGGCTGTTAGGCATACGGTCTTTAATGGAATGTGATGAGCTTGTGCAATTTCTCTGCATTTATTTATAATGTCAGGGTCTAGCTTCTCAACAACGGTAACGTGAACACCGCCATTTTCATCCACTTTTACTGGGAGCTGTAGCCGTTTGTAATCTTTTAATTCTTCTTTCCAATATTCACGCAGCTCATTTTGCTCAGATAATAGCATCTGATCAATCACATAATCCTTATAGGTCGTGTTCAAATGCTCCAAAGTGCAAGTTTTGTGCTTTAATTTGAAATAAACATCAATTAATTCCGTAATAAAAGATGCAACACTCCATCCATCCAAAATAGCATGATGAAAGATCCAGACTAAAGCAACTTGGCTTGCATTCAGTTTAAAAACGCTCATTCTCCATAGAGGAGCAGTTGTTACATCAAAAGGGGATTGACGATCCTGTGCCAAATACTGATGGATATACTCTTTTTGTTTTTCTCCCAGATGCGTAATGTCTGTCTCATCAATTCGAACAGAAACCTCCTGGTGCACTACTTGAACTGGAGTGGAAAATTCCTCAATATGAAAGCTGGTTTTTAAGATGTCGTGCTTATCAACCATCATTCTCATCGCTTGCTCTAGTACATGAACATCAAATGAATCATCATCTACTTGATAAACAAATTGATCATGGTATACAGCTTCGTGTACATGTTTTAACGAATGGTAGACCATCCCTAGCTGTATATCGCTCATTGGAAATAGGTCTTTAGCGTTGCTTAGCTTATCCGACATGACTATTTCTCACTTCCCAAAATTTTCTCTTTTAAACGGTCCAATTCCTGAAGTTTCAACAGTTTTTGATTGCTAGACTGCTTGCCTTGTTCACCGATTTGCTGTCCCATTTCTCTAATGGTTCCATGCTTATACAAATCTCCAATTTGGAAACTAATCTGAAACTCTTTATTTATAGCATGCAATAGCTTAATCGCTTTGATGGAATCACCACCTAGAGCAAAATAATTATCGTCTATGCTGATCGGTTGCATTCCAATATTTTCTTCCCATATGTGGACTAATTGCTTTTCTGTAGGTGTTTGTGGAGCTACATAAGCTTCTGTAGGGCTTTCTTGAAGTGATGGTTCTATTTTACGAAGTGATTCTTTATCAATTTTTCCATTTGGCGTAACAGGCATTTGCGACACAAAAATGAAATGAGCCGGAATCATATAAGAGGGTAATGTTGTAGTAAGTTGATTACGAAGATCTCCTGCTGCCAAATCTTCCGTAGATGTTAAATAGGCATGTAATTGTGGTTGTGCATCTTTATCATTTGTAACTAAAACTACTGCTTCTTTAATCCCTTTTTGCTTCAATAGCTCGGCTTCTATTTCTCCGAGTTCAATGCGATAGCCTCTGATTTTTACCTGATGGTCAATCCTTCCTAAGTATTCTAGCTCTCCTTCAGGTAGCCATCTAGCTAGGTCTCCTGTGCGATACATTCTTTCTTCAGAGACAAACGGGTTATCCATAAACCGTTCTTCCGTCAATTCAGGTTTGTTTAAATAACCGCGGGCTACTCCCTTGCCGCTCACATACAGTTCACCTTTCACTCCAATTGGAGCTAGGTTTCTCTTGGAATCTAAAACATAGGTTCTAAGCGTTGGGATAGGCTTTCCGATATTGCTAACTGTGCTGTCCATATCATGTAATTGAAACTCCTTATAAGTCACATGAACAGTTGTTTCTGTAATACCGTACATATTAATCAAGGCTGTATTTGGATATTTTTGTTTCCATGCCTTCAACTGTGATGGCGTCAACGCTTCTCCACCAAAAATGATTTTACGAATCGATAGATTGCTGTCTGAGTGCTGCATCTCTTCAGACGAGAGCTGATAAAAAGCTGTAGGGGTTTGATTTAAAATCGTAACCTTTTGCTCCTGAAGTAAATCTCGGAAGGCCTGAGGATCTCTAGCTATCTCAAAAGAGACGAGAACGATTTTTCCTCCATACAGTAAAGCCCCATACATCTCCCAAACAGAGAAGTCAAAACAGAACGAATGGAAAACGGTCCAGACATCATCACTAGTAAAATCAAATAAGTTTCTGTCATTAAATAGCAAGCGAATGACATTTCGATGTTCAATCATAACCCCTTTTGGTTTACCAGTAGAACCTGATGTATAGATAATATAGGCCAAATCTTCAGGCTTATTTACATGCTCTAGATCAGATGTCTCTTCGTTTAAAAGGGAGCTATCGTGCAAGAGGATCAGCTCTGCATTACAGCCTTCCGGAACCATCTCTCTATGTTCAGCTAAGACAATTTTGGTCTGGCTATCATGGATCATATAAAGAATACGTTCTGTAGGGTATGTAGGATCAATAGGCATATAAGCAGCTCCAGCCTTTAATACGCCGAGAATGGAAATAAGCATGTCCATGTTACGATCTGCTAGAATTCCAACGATCTCATCTGGAGCAACTCCATGCTTCCGTAAGCTATGTGCTACTTGATTGGCTCGTTCATTCATTTCTTTATACGTCATACTTTGTTCATTAAAAATTACCGCAGTTTGATTCGGTCTTTCTTGGACTTGCTTTTCAAACAGCCCATGAATGGTCATCTCCTGAGGAAAATTAGCGTCCGTATCATTGAATTGATTCAATAACTTATGCTTTTCTGTTTCACCCAAAAAATTTAATGTAGATAAATCCATCAGGACCACCTCTTTGTCTTTTAAAATAAAAAAACGAAAAATTTTGAATCATATGTATCTGATCTTCCTTCTAACAGGTAACGATTTGCTCACATCATCGCTAACATTTATGCTAGTAAATATGCGACAAATAATTGCATTATAATACATAAAATTACAGGTTTATTTTTCAATACTACCAATAATGGACATTTTCTTCAATATTTTTCTATCACATTTTATTATTATGTTTTTATTATGTAAAAATAATGATTTTGTTTTCTGTTAATTAGTAACAATGTTATTTACCAATCAAATTATTGTTATTTTTTCGATTCGTTACTGTTTTTTATTAGACTAAAAAAAGAAGGCGTTATCAAATCGTAAAAATAGCCGTAAAAGCTCGTATCTATAGTCTTCTTGTATAGTGAACAGCGTTCTCGACTCTATGTTTTCCAAGATATAAAAACATTTACATTTTATGGAATATAACAATCTCATTTTTGCTTTCATTTATGGATAAAGTAAATAGATGCACTTCTTTCAAAATCTCTTAACATAAAAATAATAAATTCTGAAATTTTCTTCAGATTTTGTTAATTCCTTTTTCCATATAGAAAAGAGAAGCTAAAATAGACGCCCTTTCTCTTAGCTAATAAAGAGAGCGGGCGCCTTATTTTCGAGCCTATCTTTTCTATATAAAACGACTACTGATCTAGCTTAAAATTCTTTAATGCCTCCATCAAGGCTGGATTACCTAAGCTTTCTTGATCTCGTTGCTGATTTTTCATATACTGTGCTACATCTCGTTTCGAAACATTTGTCTGTTTCTCCTTGCTACGTCTATCGTTAAACGTCGACAGTTTTTCACGATGTCCGCATTTGCATACGAATATCTTTCCTTCTCCTTCCCCACGCATCTCCATCTTCTTTCGACATTGTGGGCATCTGGCATTTGTAACCTTGGACACGGCCTTACGGTGACCGCACTCACGATCCTGACAAACTAACATTTTTCCTTTTTTCCCATTTACCTCAAGCATCAGCTTTCCACAATCCGGGCATTTGGAGCGAGTCAGATTGTCATGACGAAATTTTTGCTCACTAAATTTGATCTGTTGAACGATTTGCTCTGCATACTTCTTCATTTCCTGTATGAAGCTGTTTTTAGCCAGGCTTCCTTTCGAGATCGCTCCAAGCTTCACTTCCCATTCAGCAGTAAGAGCCGGTGAGCGAAGTCCTTCTGGTACAAGCTCAAGTAATTGCTTTCCTTTAGAAGTAATATGAATATGCTTGCCGCGCTTTTCAATGAGGAAGCTATTAAATAATTTTTCAATAATATCGGCGCGAGTAGCAACAGTTCCTAATCCACCTGTCTCACCTAATGTTTTGGCTAGCTGCTTATCAACCTGTCCCATATAACGGACAGGATTCTCCATAGCTGAAAGGAGTGTAGCCTCCGTAAATGGCTCTGGAGGTTTTGTTTCCCCTTTTGTAAAAGAAACGGTTTGTACAGATAGTTGCTCACCTTGTACAAGCGTTGGTAAAAGCTGTTCTTTTAATCCATCTCCTTGATCCTCTTCATCAAAGTGATTATCATAAATTTCCTTCCAGCCCTGATGCGTTATCGTCTTCCCTTTTGCTAGAAATTCCTCGTTGCCAATTCGGGCACGAATACTAATTTGTTCATATTCAAAAGGCGGATATAGCACAGCCAGAAAGCGTTTAACCACCAGGTCATAAATTTTACGTTCCCTATCGCTAAGCTTATTTAACAGCACAGATTGCTCAGTTGGAATAATCGCATGGTGATCAGATACCTTGCTATTATCCACTACATGTTTACCAGCTCGAATCGGTTGCTTTAACAGCTTAGCTGCAAACGGAGTGTATGGCTTAACAGAAATCGCTCTCAATCGATCAGGTAATGTTTCGACAATATCTGATGTCAAATAGCGAGAATCTGTCCGCGGGTATGTGAGTACCTTATGTGTTTCGTATAGCCCTTGCATAATGGAGAGGGTTTCCTTTGCCGAAAAACCAAAACGCTTATTCGCATCACGTTGTAGCTCAGTTAGATCATATAAAGCTGGGGCGAAGCTTTTCTTGTCAGCCTTCTTGATGTCAATAATTTCAGCTTGCTTGTTTTTACTGCTTTCGACAATTTTCTCAGCCTTCTCCTTGGTAAACGTCTTCATATCTTTGGTTTGCTGATCCTGCCACGTAAGCTTTAATCCATTACCTGTAATCGCTTGAACACCATAATAGGGGCGAGGAACGAACCTTTGAATCTCCTCCTCACGTTTGGCAATCATTGCCACTGTAGGAGTTTGTACACGTCCGCAGGAGAGCTGGGCATTATGCTTCGTTGTAAGAGCACGAGTGGCATTGATCCCGACAAACCAGTCAGCTTCAGCGCGAGCTACAGCAGAAGCATAGAGATTCTCGTATTCCTTGCCATCTCGCAGCTTTCTGAAGCCATCACTGATTGCTTTATCAGTCACAGAGGAAATCCATAGTCGTTTAATAGGCTTTTTCACATGTGCCTTTTCTAAAATCCATCGCGCCACCAGCTCACCTTCACGACCAGCATCAGTAGCAATAATCACTTCTGAAATATCCTGACGCGCTAATAATTTTTTTACAATCTGATATTGCTTGGAGCTCTGTCTGATGACAGTTAATTGCAGGCGAGACGGCAACAGCGGTAAATCCTCCAGCTTCCAAGCTTTATATGTCTCTCCATAGGCTTCAGGATCAGCCAACGTAACCAGATGGCCAAATGCCCAGGTTACTACATATTTGTCGCCTTCAAGGTACCCATTTCCCTGTTTGGTACATTTCAAGACTCTGGCAATATCTTTACCCACTGAGGGTTTCTCTGCTAAAACAATCTTTTTACCCATGTTGTCATCCTCTCAAAACCGGATTCTATCGGTTGAACATGACGATCTTATTATGTCAACCACTCTCCTTCTTATGATACCGCTGTATGGCTATGAGTACAAATAGAAACAAAAAAACAAAATGCCAATTTCCCGATCCGAAGCTGGGAGGTGGGCATTCTGTTTTTCTAAGCTGTTATTTTATTACAATAGCAAGCGATTCATATGGACGCAATGTAAATTTGTCCAATGTTGCCGGCACATCAGGATAGTTGGTCAGAATAACCTCCATATGTGCTTTTTGAGCTATTTCCTTCGGCAGTACAAATTCTGTTGGCTCCGCGTAAAAATTATTAACTACAACTAGCGACTCAGCACCATATTGGCGTACATAGGCATAAATCTGAGGATGCTCTGGATACAGCATTGTAAAATCACCGTATGCAATAACATCATGCTTTTTGCGTAACTGGATCAATTTTTGATAGTGATACCAGATGGAATCCTGATCTTCTTGCGCTCGCTGCGCATTGATAGATGGATAATTATTAGCTACATGAATCCAAGGAGTACCTGCCGTGAATCCGCCGTTAGGAGCGTCCATCCATTGCATTGGTGTACGTGAATTATCTCTGGATTTTTGTTTGATCGCCTTCATAATCTCCTGCTCAGAGATGCCTGTCTCCTGAAGCAAATGGTAGGCATTAATCGTTTCTACATCACGGTATTCCTCAATACGAGAAAAACCAGGATCAGTCATACCAAACTCTTCCCCCTGATAAATATAGGGAGTACCTTGCATAAAATGAAGAGCCGTACCCAGCATTTTCGCAGATTCCTTATGATACTTCTGATCGTCTCCAAAGCGAGTAACTACACGCGGTTGATCGTGATTGCACCAGAACAAAGCATTCCAGCCTTCACCTGCTTGCATTCCAACCTGCCATTCATTGAGAATGCTCTTTAGTTTTCCAAAATCCAACTCACCTGCAGCCCACTTTTGTCCGCTCGGATAGTCGACCTTCAAATGATGAAAATTAAAGACCATGCTGAGCTCTTTTTCGTCTGGATTGGTATAGCGAATACAATTATCAATCGTTGTAGACGACATCTCTCCTACAGTTAAGATCTGAGGATAATGAGAAAACACCTGCTCATTCATTTCTTTTAAATATTCATGGATGCGCGGACCATCCGTATAAAAACGTCGTCCATCCTCCATTGGGCTTTGTAGCGTATCGTTTTGGAAGCTCTGATCCTTGGAAATTACATTAATAACATCTAAGCGGAAACCATCCACGCCTTTTTTCAGCCAAAAATGCATCATATCATAAATTTCGCGTCGTAACCTCGGGTTCTCCCAGTTCAAATCAGCTTGCGTCACATCGTACAAATGCAAGTAATATTGCCCGGTTTGCTCATCCCATTCCCAAGCGTTTCCACCAAATTTAGACTGCCAGTTCGTAGGTGGATTGCCATCCACACCATCTTTCCAAATGTAATAGTCGCGATACGGATTATCTTTGGAAGACCTTGCTTGTTTAAACCATTCATGCTCAATTGATGTATGGTTCACAACGATATCCATAATCAGCTTTATATTGCGCTGATGAGCCTCATGCAACAAATCCTCAAAGGACTCCATAGTTCCGTACTCCGGATTGATCGTATAGTAATCACTGATATCGTAGCCATTATCTTTTTGTGGGGACGCATAAATAGGAGTTAACCAGATTACATCCACACCTAATTTCTGTAAATAATCTAATTGGCGAGTGATTCCTGCCAAATCTCCGATACCGTTTCCTGTTGTATCAAGAAAGCTTTTCGGATAAATCTGATACACGACTGCTTTCTTCCACCATGTTTTCTGCATTGCTTACACCACCATTTTTTGTAAAGACTTAATCTAGTTGTATGTGCATGACTTACGCGTCATAAATGTTAGTTGTTATGCTACAGACTTTGTCTCTTGCCCTTCTGCCTTTTTGCTACGCATTTTGCCAAAGATAATAGTAAGGACAAAAGGTATAACTAAAGCGATTGCCATTCC
Organism: Brevibacillus laterosporus LMG 15441; assembly: GCF_000219535.2. NCBI lineage: Bacteria > Bacillati > Bacillota > Bacilli > Caryophanales > Paenibacillaceae > Brevibacillus > Brevibacillus laterosporus. Next base: position 933,055 of record NZ_CP007806.1, on the reverse strand, counting down.
GACAAAGAACGGTAACCAATTTTGTGGGAAGATGGACAAGAAGCCCGGTAAACCACCCACACCAATCGAAGCGGCTTTCACCTTATTTATTGTAATAAATATAGCACCGAGTGCAGATCCAATCATCGCGGCGATAAATGGATAACGCATCCGTAGATTTACCCCGAACATAGCTGGTTCTGTAATTCCTAAGAAAGCAGAAATCGCTGATGTAAGTGATAAGCCCTTGCCTTTTTCATCGCGAATCAAAAACATCGTAGCTAATGAAGCAGAGCCCTGAGCAATATTAGAAAGCACTAAAATCGGCCATAAGAAGGTTCCGCCTACACTTGCGATCAATTGTAAATCTACTGCTAGGAAGGTATGATGCATACCAGTTACAACCAGCAAGGCATAGAAACCACCATAAATGAAACCGCCAACCGCTGCAAAATTATCAAAAATACTTACAAAGGCATCCGTAATAACAGTTCCGACTGAGAAGGTTAATGGCCCAATCACGATAAATGATAAGAAACCTGTCACTAACAATGTTACTGGAGCTACTAATAATAGCTTGAAAGCGTCTGGTACACGCTTATTCATGAATTGTTCTATCTTCGCTAAACAAAACGCTGAAACCAGAACAGGTAACACTTGACCTTGATACCCAATTTTTTCAACACTTAAGCCAAATAAATTCCAGTATGGCACTGTACCTTTTGCAACTGCATCTCCATATCCCCAAGCATTTAATAAATCAGGGTGGATCAGCATTAGCCCAAGCACCATCCCAAGAAGCTCACTGCCGCCAAAGCGTTTAGCAGCAGACCAACCGATTAAGGCAGGCAAGAACACGAAGGACGTATTGGCAATAAGATTAATGATATCTGCTAGGTCCTTCCATTGACCATATACCTGAATAAGTGATTGGTCTGGGAAAAATATCCCTTTCCCTGTCAAAACATTATTTATCCCCATTAGCAAACCAGCGGTCACAATTGCGGGTAGAATTGGGATGAAAATATCAGCTAAGGTTTTAATTGCTCGTTGTAGCGGATTTAATTTTTTTTCCGTAGCATCCTTTAGCTCCTGCTTGGAAGCCGTTTCTAAACTAGTAAGCTCTAATAAATGAGCATAAGCCTTTTCAACAAGACCAGGACCAATTACAACCTGAAACTGTCCATTCGCTGAAAAGGAGCCTTTTACTAGATCATTATTATCTAGCTCTTCCTTCTGGACCTTCTCCTCATCCAGCAAAGCAAGGCGTAAGCGCGTTACACAATGTGAAGCGGTTACAATATTTTCTTTACCGCCTAGCGCTTCAACGATCTCCTCCACGGACTTTTTGCTAACACTCATAGATGTACCTCCCCTTGGAATCGCTTTCATCCTTATTTGTTGATCTTAGTATAACTTGTATAGACAAGTTTGTAAACACTTGTTTATACAAGTTATACTAGACAAATTATTCTAAAGTACCGAGCGGAAATGCCCATCCCTGCATTATCAAGTCAACACTACATCTAGCATGCAGACTCAAAAACACCCTGCTCCGCTTTAACCCGCTAAAAAACCAACTACCTGAATTAGGCACTAAAAATCTCATGATATCTACTGACTGATACTGCTTTGAAAGTGATACTAAAGCGTTCTCTTTTTTATTTTTAAAAAAATAGAATTAACGATGTAAATTCGCGAAATCTATAAATCTTACAATCGGGATTGTTCGAAAAGAAGCCATATGCAGCATATGAATAGGAAATTTACTCCTATGAATGAGGGAAGGCATTCCAACATTGCCTATAACAGATATGAGAAAAAGCGAGGATTTTTATCGTGATAAACTTGGTTTTACCGTCATTTATCACGAAGGAGGATTCATTATTATGAAATATCATCATGTTGAGATTCAGCTTTGGATAGCCAGTGATGAGAGCTGGCGTAATCGAAATGATCTCTCGCTGATTGTTTCGGGTGCAGAATCGTTTTTTGCAGGTACAGCCAGCTGCCGAATCAGAGTGGAAAATATTGATGAGCTTTATCAGCGTATTCAACCGCTGGATATCCTGCATTCCAATGGTTAGTTAAAAGAGCAGCTGTGGGGGTGATCGTGATTTCAGCGTACTAGACCCGGACAATAACCTCATTACGTTGTTTGAACCCTTAAACATCAATAAGCAAAGGAAGTCATAGCCTATGTTTTATATAACAGGGCTGCCCAATAGAGGCATGAATTGTTCCTACATTATCTAGCTACTGCTTCACGTAAACGATTATTTCATCGCCTACGTGCAAAATCAGTAAACACAAATCGATCTGGACGATGTCGTGACTCTGTATACTCAAATATCGTACCGTCATATAAATGCACATAGTTGCGAACGACCACAACAAATCCAAATGCTTTCATATCCAGATACTCTCGATCTTTTCCTGTTGCTTGCTCTACTTGAATTACTCTTTGCGCAAACCCAATTTTTAATTCCAAATCATTCTCTATATAATCGTAAATAGATTTTTCAGCGATTTCAGGAGTCAAGCCTGCACACTTTTCTTTGCTAAAATAGTTGATATCCAATATGACCCTTTCTCCATCCAGCTTTCTTACCCGATATAAATGATAAACGTCTATACCATTTGGAAGATGAGTTTTTTGTTCCAGTTTTTTATCAATAACCAGCTCTGTAAAAAATGGCACAGTTGTCGAAAAGACCACTCCGCTATTTTCGTTAGCTTCTTTAAAGCTAACTAATCCACCAAAGGAAAAGCTAATTGTATTTTGATCTAATACAAAGACGCCCTTCCCATGCATGCTGTTCACAAGCCCTTCTTCTGCCAGCATATCTAAAGCACGGCGAATCGTGCCCCTACTAGTCTCAAACTTTTTACAAAAATCATTTTCAGAAGGTAATTTTTCCCCTGGTGGATACACTCCTTCAATAATTCCCTGTCTAATCTCTTCATAAATAGCAAGATATCTTCTGTTCATTATCCGTTCCTCCGTGTATCAATAGCCCTATCAATGCTTTATCTGTCTATATTCTCTATACCATACTACCAGAAGTTGTTAGGGATGAAAAAGAAATGGACGTAAATGAAAAAATCGGCTACTTAAAATGATCTTTGTTTCTAAGATGATAGATATTTTTCAAGAACAGGAAAATATCTGTATTTTCTTTATAATGTACAAACCAGAAAGAAAAGGAGAGGGCTAACTATGTCGACATCTAAATTAAAAGCGGGGATTATTAGGAAAAGTGCAGATCAAGGTACCCGTGTAAGCATTCTCCCCTAGTAAGCCTTAGCTTAGTAAAATAAAAAAAGGGACCATTCAAAAATGCTACTGAATGGTCCCTTTTTCCTTTTTTCTAATCCTATCTGTTACTGCTCCGGTTACTTACTGTACAAGTGTCCATACGGATGATGTACTAGGCTCTTCACCTTTTGTCCACCATTTTGCTTGGTAGGTTTTACCCTCGTAGGATACTTTTGCTCCACCTTGGTAGGCTTTGTCGCTGTTCCATTTTTGTATAGCATCGCCTACCTGCTTCCATACATCAGTGCTGTCGGGACGGTCGCCGCGAGTCCACCATTGAGCCTCATATTCTACGCCCTCATATATCACTCGATCACCAGTATTATAAACGTTGTCTTTATTCCATGTGTCACCGGTGTTCCCAGTCTGCTCTTTTTCGGTACGCACTGTTACTTTTTGTGAGAAATCAGATTTATTCCCTGCATGGTCAACAGCTACTACCATATAAGAATAGGTTGTGTCAGCCTTCAAATCTTTGTCTGTAAAGCTTGTTTCTATAGTCGTCCCTACTTGTCGGCCATCACGATACACTTCATAGGCGTGAATCCCATGTGGAGCTGCGGAAGCTGTCCAACTCAACTCAATTGTAGATGTAGTTTTGGCTGAAGAAACTAGATTATCTGGTACAGTTGGCAATTCCACTTGTTCGTCTTCTTTACTAGTTCTAACTGTGAATGGCTTGGACATTTCAGATTTATTTCCAGCGAAATCAATGGATCGAACCGTATATGTGTAAGCCGTATCGAGCGTCAATTCCTTATCTTCAAAATATGCCTGGCTAGTCTTACCTGCTAGACTACCATTGCGATATACTTCATATTCTTTGATACCTTCAGAGGCTGTCGATGCTGACCAGCGCAATTCAATACTTGTTGTTGTCTGTCCTGGAGAGGTCAGGTTACTAGGAATTGTCGGCAATTGTACCTCTGGTTCTGTTGGGTTACCATCGTTTTTCAAATTAACGTCGATTGCTTGATAAAAAGCATTCCCTGTGTCAGCGATTTCCCACACACCAAGGATGATATGGTAGCCACTGCGGTCGGTCGGAACATTAACAACATGAGACACTGATTTAGGGGGAACCTTGCCACCATCGTTAAATGTAGCAATGAGTTCAAGATCGTTGCGCCCTAATGGCTTGTTAGGATTCCAATCTTTTTTCGTTATATAATATTTCCAGTCACCTGTAGAATGTGGAGCGGTTAAATACCACGTAAAAGTATTTTTCCCACCTTCCATATCCACCTTTTTCCATCTACTATCGGTTTGGACAAAGAGTTCCTTATATTTTCCTGCTCCTGTAATCTCCCCATCTTTAGGTCCAGATTGTGGGAAATTACCTACTCCCTCTACACTTTGCGGTTCATATTGAATTTGACCGCAACCAACGTTTTGTCCTTGCTTACAAAGTAAAGCTCTACTCGTAGGTGATTCAATGTAACCATGTGCTGACGCGCTGCCTGCAAATACCATCGTACCAGCCATAGCGGCAAGCGTTATTCCAAAAGCTATAGAGCTTTTCCCAAAAACTGTTTTCCATTGCAAAGTCATTCTGTCTACCTCCTAGTATGTGATTTTCTAGGTTATACGAAATACTTTGTAACATTTGTTATTTTATTAAAATTGGTAGCAGATTAGATAGATTCTTTACGACTGAATTATCACATTACAATAGTCATATTTTTAAATCTACTAATTTTTAAAAGTAAAAGATTTGATTATGATAAAATCCAGTAAAATGATGGAAACGGCGATTCTTTCCTGTCTTTATTTTCTATGTAACTTTTTTTAGGATGAAAGAACTAGATTTATGTTATTATTACATTATTTTTTCTGCATAGGTTTTTTGACTCAAAAAAGCCGAATAATAGGCGTTTTAGTGACACCTATTATTCGGTCTATAATGAATCAGTATAGCGCCCGTTGATCACCAGCAAACCAGTGGGCACGTGGCAGTATACTTCCCTGTTTCATTTGTTGTATCGTAGAAAAGATAGGGCTTACCTTTTTCATTTGAGGAGCTTGTGGTGCTATAGCAGTCTTGCTTACATCGATCGAGACTTGCTCAGTAGCAGCGCTTTTGACCAGATTAACGTCTATCACTTGATAAAAAGCATTCGTGGTATCCGCAATCTCCCACACAGCCAGAATAAGATGATAACCACTGTGATCAGTTGGTACATTGCAGGTATGAGTCACCGTTGTACCTGGTCTGTTTCCACCATCGTAATAGTAGCAAAACGGAACTACGTCTAAGTCGGAGCGAGCAAGTGGTTTATTGGGATTCCAGCCATTTTTCGTAATGTAATACTTCCACTCCCTTGTGCTATGCGATGCTGTCAATCTCCACTGAAACGTATTTTCCCCACTATGCATCGTTACTTTTTTCCAACGATCAGCGGTTTGTGTATACAGCTCGGGATAGCGCCCTGCCCCTGTGATTTGTCCATCCGGTGGGCCAGATTGTGGAAAGGACCCTTCTCCTTCTACACTCTGAGGCTCATACTGAATGGGACCACAATTCATGTTTTTGCCTTGTTTACACATATAAGCCCGACTTGTAGGTGATTCCACATAGCCGTGAGCTGACACACGTTCAGCAATAAACATAGCCCCTGCTATCATTACTACTAGAAGTCCAAAAGCAACACATACCTTGATTGCCATCTTGCTTATGACGCACTGTTCTGTCATTTAATGACCTCCCATGATGTGGTAAAGCGAAGTTCTGACAAGACCGCCATACTCACCTCCATTTATAACATTAGTAATATTATAAAAATGGGAGCCATTATTTAGAACTTATTAAACTGTTTTTTTACAGTTCAGATGCTTTTTTTGCTATATAGTAAACTACAATTGGCTAATTATTCTGGTAACCGGGATTTCCTGGTGTTTTCGAATCCTTCGCTTTTGAGAAAAGACAATGTGCAAGAGCTCGTCTAATAGGAAGCGACACCGGCTCTTCTGTGCTGCTTCCAACGGCTGATATTGCTCCACGATTTGCTGCATGAATAGATATTGCCTGGTACGGAAGGAATTCAGTCATCCAGCCACTTTGCGGCAGATTATCATGATTCTTACTATATCGTATATGTTCTTCCGAGCACCCTCATCACATCATCAATCTTCCTGCTATTAGCGATAACCCCATGACTCATCCATGTCATAAAATCTACCTCATACACACAGTTTTTCTGAACAGCCGGAATGGATTGCCAAATCGGATGAGATAGCTGCCTTTTTTCTGCGCCTTCACCTTCGTCATGCCATTTATCAAATGTATAGAATAGATGATCTACATCCAACTCAGAAAGGGCTTCCCATGACAAGCATCTTCGCTTAGACTCTCCTTTCACTTGGCTTACGAATGGATGTGGTTTCATCTCTAAATCTCGATATAGTACAGGCCCTGTGTAAAGATAATCCACGCTGATATAATGGGCGGATACCCGCAGGAAAGCAAAGGTTTTCCCTTTTACAGAATGTGCCAACGCTTCCTTAGCCTTTGCTACCTTATTCTCGTATTGCTTGATTAACTGCTCAGCCGTATTCGTTCGCCCTAGCATATCAGCTACTGTACGCAGGGTCGAACGCCAATCATCAACAGGGTGCGAAATGACACTTGTACGTGCAATCTGCCTGCATTGATCATAGATACCTGCTAAGCTTTGAACCCCTTCTCTCACCATAATAAAATCTGGCTTATAATAGGATAGCTGATGAATGTCCTGTGTCAGGACATCGTGCGTCGGAATATGCTGTAGCCCAAGATAATCAAGCTTTCCCCATCCCCCATGTGACCACTGTACAATCGGAGTTACCCCTAATGCCAGTAAATAATCCTCTAAAAACAAGGAGACGATGCGAAGATCACTACGCAGATTATCCCGGTATTGTCCCGGGGCTACACCAACCATTTGTTTAAACCGACGATTAAAATAAAATTCGTTGTTGAATCCAACCCGCTCTGCTATTTCATGAATTCGATCGTCTGTTTTACTGAGCAATTGTTTAGCTCTGTCTATTCGTAATGTATTTACAAAATCAAGGGGAATCTGTCCTGTCATTTCTTTGAAAATGCGCGTATATTTATAACGAGCGACGTTAGCATCAGCCGCCAATTGATCTACTGTCATTGGTTCATAGTAATGCTTCCTCACATAGTCAATAGAGCGCTCCACTGCACGGCGTATGTCCACATGACTCTGAGAAGCATTTTGTTGAAACACGAAGCGGAGCAATTCCTCAAATCGTACATGATTAGAAAACCGTTCCATATCATCGGCATCGTTGCGATGACAATATATCGCTTCTACCAAATCAAGGCATTTAGAAAAAGGAGAGCAAACTACAGCACCCAGGAAAGGAAGTGAATCATTTTTACCCTCATCTACCAGTGTCACTTTAGAAGCAGTAGGTTGAATGGACAGCTTATTGAAAGTTAACTGATACAAGCATAATGAGTCATCTACCGCTTGGATGAATAGAGATTCCCCAGGTCCAATCATAAAGCAATTCTCCCGCTCCATATGAAAGCAATCCTCTTCTATTTGGAGCCTTCCCTTTCCATCAATCACCACAATTAAGCTATAGTCGCTTGTCTCATTATCATGCTGGTGATGTCCAGCAGGGAGCGTGTTATATTGGATATCTACTAAGAGAAATACGGTGCTTGGACTACTAATCAAGCTTGCTACCTGGTTCATCATACCACTCCATTGATAATAATTCTCATTCAAAATATTATAAAACAAAAAAGAAAGTTCTTCAACATAAGCTGAAGCCCTCTCTTCTTTTAGACAGATAACCTGCTATTTCGTTTTAGCAGAAAAGATTTTCAATAAATCATCAATCTTCATCGCATTCGCTTTAATCGAGCCTGATTGCCAGTGTGTTCTTTCTAATTGATAAACATTCCCCTTCTTAACCGCAGGGAGAGCCTTCCATAATGGGTCCTCTAGTAATGCAAGTGCCTGTTTATTCTCTTGTGATGTCCATGTCCCATTAGATGGGAATATAATAATATGATCAGCATGAAACTCTGGAATTTTTTCTAGTGACATAATCTCGTGAGTTTCAATCGTTTTCACAGGCTCATACGGCTCCAGCCCTAAATCTTCATAAATCATTCTTGTATAGGAGTTTTTGAGGCCAAAAAGAGCTAATGATGGCTTTTCACCAACGTTTAAACGAATAACCGCTACGGTCTGTCTACCTATTGATGAGTTCAGTTTTTCTTTGGCATCGGCTACTTTTGTCTGGTACGCTTGCAATACACTTTCAGCCTTTTCGGGCATCCCTATTATATCTGCTACTCTTTTTAACGTTTCTACAGCATTTTTATTAATAGAATCAGGCACCCGATAAGTAGGAGCTATCTTGGAATATGCTTCATATTTCGTTGCATCTACTCCACCATCAACAATGATTAAATCAGGATTAGCTGCAAGTAATGCTTCTATGCTGCCCGTTACATCAAATGTTGGTACATTTAGGCCCAGATAATCCTGCTTACCCCATGCTGGATGATACCACTGCACGATTGGTGTAACTCCTAATGCAACTAATGGGTCTTCTAAATAAATAGCGGCTATTCGCTTCGGATGTACCGGAATCTCGACTTCCCCAAATTCATCCTTAACCACACGTGTTTGTGATTGCTTAGCGGTTTGCGTATCTTTGGCCTGATTCTCACCTTGCTGTCCATTCTCCACGCTCTTTTGAGTCTGTGTGTCTACCTGCTGCGATTGTTTTCCGCACCCAGCAACAAGGCACATCACGACAAGCAATACAGCCATCCCAGCAATCATGTTCCAACGTGACCTTAGCATAATTCTTCCCCTCTCCTACACAATTACGATTTGCCGAAAAACTTATATTTGATAACGATTATCGTTATTGCTTTTATCCAAACAAATTGTAATGGATGCCCTATGCTTTTTACAATGCACGTTCTCGACTATTTTTTATACAAACACTTGTGAATTTCCCTTATCGGTTTAACAAACGATTTTTCCCTTTTTATATAAAAACAGCAGAGGAAATTACTCCCCTGCTGTTTTTATTCACATCATTTATAGACTGTAAGCACACTACACGACTGTATAGCTGCTCTATCATGACTATTCTTTGCTTTCGCTTTAGATCCCAGCTCCCACTTGCAATTTATCCCGAAGCTTGGCAAGCATATCTGTTGTCATTTTTTCCAAGTCATATTCTGCTTGAAAACCCCACTCCGCTTTAGCGGCTGTGGCATCAATTGAGTTTGGCCAACTGTCTGCGATTCCTTGTCTGATTGGGTCTACTTGGTAGTCCATTTCAAATGTCGGAATATGCTTCTTGATTTCCCGTGCAATTTGCTCTGGCTCAAAGCTCATCGCTGTCACGTTAAAGGCGTTACGGTGTTGTAATTTAGATGCATCTGCTTCCATCAAATTGATGATAGCGTTAAGCGCATCTGGCATATACATCATATCCATATACGTACCTTTTTGGATGTATGAGGTATAACGACCATTTTTAATTGCCTCGTAATATATTTCCACTGCATAGTCGGTTGTTCCCCCACCTGGAGGCGTTACGTAGGAAATCAGCCCTGGAAAACGTACACCGCGCGTATCTACTCCAAATTTTTGATAGTAGTAATCACACAATAATTCCCCAGAAACCTTATTTACCCCATACATGGTAACAGGACGTTGAATTGTATCCTGAGGTGTATTATCTTTTGGTGTTGTTGGTCCGAATGCACCGATTGAACTTGGCGTAAAAAATTGACAATTAAGTTCTCTTGCTACTTCAAGTGCATTTACCAATCCACCCATATTTAAATTCCAAGCGAGCAATGGCTTTGCTTCCGCTGTCGCAGACAACAGAGCTGCCAAATGCATAATGGTATCCACTTTGTACTTTGTAGCAATATCGTGCATAGCCTTTGCATCTGTTACATCTAAAATCTCAAATGGTCCCTCTTGCCCCTCGCCCTGACGAATATCAGTGGCAATTATGGATTCTGTTCCGTATACACTTCGTAGCTTCGTGACCAATTCGGAGCCAATTTGTCCAAGCGCTCCTGTTACCATTATTCTTTTCATGTGGGTTGACCCCTTTCTTCCTGTTGTTCCTTTTGATCAGTAGGGTTAAATAATTCCCATTTCTTTTCCTACTTTTTTGTAGATGGCCAACGCTTGATCTAGCATCTCTTTTGTATGCGCCGCAGTTGGCATATTGCGGACACGTCCGGTTCCTTTAGCAACCGTTGGGAATACAATAGCTTTTGCATAAACGCCTTCTTCATACAATCGCTTACTAAATTCCTGTGTTTTTATTTCATCACCAATAATGCAAGGTGTGATTGGAGTTTCACTGTCTCCGATATTAAAGCCAAGCTCCTTCAAGCCCTTCTTCAGGTAATTCCCATTCTCCCAAAGGCGATCATGTAATTCGGTGCTTTCTGTCAAAATATTGATGGCTTTGGTAATAGCTCCTACATCTCCTGGTGTAAGTGCAGTAGAGAATAAGAATGGTCTGCTGCGCACTTTAAGCCAATTAATCAATTCTTGTTTACCAGCTACATAGCCACCTACTACTCCAATCGCTTTGGACAGCGTTCCGATCTGAAAGTCTACTTTGTCAGATAAGCCAAAATGCTTCACGGTCCCTGCTCCCTTACCGAGAACACCTGAGCCATGGGCATCATCTACATATGTGATTAAATCGAATTCCTCAGCAATCTCTACAATTTCTGGTAGCTTGGCAATGTCTCCGTCCATCGAGAAAACACCATCTGTAATTACCATGATTTTATTGTACAGACCGGACTCTCTCGCCTCTTTTGCTTTTTGACGAAGATCATCCATGTCAGAGTGGTTGACACGGATGATTTTAGCTTTAGATAGACGGCAGCCGTCAATAATGGATGCATGGTTTAATTCATCCGATAGAATTGCATCATTTTTATCCATCACAGCAGAAATTGCAGCCATATTACAATTAAAACCAGACTGATAAGCAATAGCTGCCTCGGTATGTTTAAATTCCGCTAGTGTTTTTTCTAATGTAATATGGATATCCAGTGTCCCGTTAATGGTACGAACGGCCCCTGCCCCAACACCATACTTTTCGATCGCTTGGTATGCTGCATCTTTCAAGCGCTGATCTGTTGCCAAACCTAGATAGTTGTTGGAAGAAAGGTTAACCAGGTTTTTGCCTTTAATGGTAATCACAGGCCCATTGGCACTCTCCAAAGGATCAATAACGTTATAAAGGCCTTTGCTTTTAAGCTCTGCTAAATTCTCTTGTAAAAACTCCTGCAATCCTCTGCTGGACATCCTTTATCCCTCCATAGGTATCTTGGTTTTTTATCTTTACATAAATGAGATACTATCATTACATTTTGGTAAGGAAGACGGAATGATTCACTCCCTCCAGAGAAAACAAAAGTCCTCTCCGTATGTACATAACAATGTTGTATCAGCCGCAAAATCATCTTCCTATTCTAGTTTTAAAAGTACCACATGTGCCTCATAATGTCCACACAACAAACACAACATTTTTCAATATCATCTGTTAATTCATAGTAATCAGTCACTTAAAACCCTTTGATAACAAGCTTTCAACTTAAAAACCTTTTATCTGAATAATCAAGCAACCATCTTACCGTGTTTTTCTAGGAAGAACATCTGTCTTTTTTTGTATATTGCCATCAAGGTTCCCTATAAGCTTTGGATGTCTTTTTCAAAAGGACACTCTCAGCAAAAACAGCAAGGCTACCGACTACGCTCCTATTTCAAAAAAACTACCTCTGATCGGCAAAAAACCCAAGTAAAGGACTCACTTGCTTGTCCAATACTTGGGTGATCGGTCAAACGAAATGCTGATATACACATACCTCTATACAGGCTATCTTTTTCGACGATTGATTCCTTCAATCACTACTTCTTCTACATAATGACGAATTCTTTCTAAAATCCGGCGTGCCTTCGTTACTTCGATACGTGAGCCATTACTCATGGCAAAATGCTCTTCCAATTCCTCAAGAGAATAGTTTGAAGCAAATAAAGTTGGCAGATGATTGTTAATTCGCTGATTTAAAATAACTCCAATCACTTCATCCCGAATCCATGGCGTGACATTCTCCGCCCCTAGATCATCTAAAATCAAAACAGGAATCTCCTTTAATAGCTCCAGTTTACCTACATAGGATTGATCGGAGAGGGATTCTTTCAATTCTCGAATGAAATCTGGAACGTAAACCATTAAGGAAGAAATGTTGTTCTCCGATAGTTCACGTGCGACAGCAGCCATCAGATAGCTCTTGCCAACCCCAAAGCCTCCGTGAACATATAGCCCTCGTGCAGCCTGCTTCTTGTTGTCTCTCATTTCTTGGCAGAAACGCATCGCCAGACGAATCGCTTCTTTATTGGAATCATCCATATCCATATGATGAAAGCTAGCTTGAAGTGTTTCTTCAGACACGTAGTAGCTTCGCATCATTTTACGAGTACGCTGTGTTTCTTCATATGATAATTGCTTATCACAGGGGCTTAGTGCGGATACAATATGCTTGTTTTGCACCTGTAGCTTATTCGTATGTCCCTTTACTAAATTAGGACATTCTGACAGTCCGGGGCAATTCTCACAATAATAGTGCTCCTTCACCGACTCATACACTGCCGAAAGGGAGCGAAACAAATCCTCCCTAGTTAATTCAGGATGCTTCTGTAGAAAGGCTTTTAGATAGAGAGACGAGCGCATCATTTTATCCAATTGTTCATCCGGACTTAAAATATGCCGTGGAGTTCGCTTAGCTAACTCCTCCATGAATTGACGCAAAGGTTCCATCTAATGTTCGCCTCCCTTCATCGGCTGTCGTAGTGATTCGTATAATTCTTTAAGCTCTGGATCATCCATAATGGTTTTTTTCACTTGCTTTACGCGTTTTTTTCGATCAGTATCAACTGCCTCTGCTTCTTCACGATCGAGCTGTCGCTGTACAGCAGCAGGCAGCTTATCCTGTAGCAATGCTCGTGAATTACTGCGCCGGCCCCTGTTAGAGGATAATCCACCTTTTTGGGAAGCTGCTAGAGATTGAGCCGTCTGATTCTCCATAGCCTGATTCTTAGCTTCTGCCCGTTCCAAAATAACCCTCACTGCTTCCTCTACGGTAGAAATGGCTTTGGCTTTCCAGCTATCTCGAATCGTTTCCACGTAAGCTTTTGGCAATTCCATTTTCGTTTCACGCATGGCATATAAGAGCAAAGCATTTACTACCTCTGACGGCATTGAATCTGTGAAAACCAAGCTCTCTGCCCGTTCTAAAAACGCACGTGAAATTCTACCTCCCACCGCTTGCTCTAAAATAATCAGCGGTGAAAGCTCTCGACAGATTCGTAGAAAAACCTCCGTTCCAGGAGCTGGTATTTTCCCAGGACCGAGATGCTCCAAATAGGCATCGGCTAAAGAACGGCGCTCACGAGTTAGCTGGTTATTTACATATCGCTCGCGTATTCGTTTACGCAATAGTTCTGTGCTAAGAGTCCCTTGAGAATCATAAAGATTCCAATCCCGCAGCTCTTGGCTTAATAAATAGCTATCCACTTGATAAAAAGCGAGCAACTGATAAAAAAACGGAATGCTTTCCTGCGTTACTACCTTAGAGGCTTGTACATGACTAGGGAGGCTAGCCCGCAAAAAGGATAAATCCAATTGTTTGTCTGGCTCCGCTTCATAATGATTAGCTAGGGAGGCTGTAGGATGTTTTTCTTGCATGTGAGCAAAAAATCGATCCGTTTCCGATCCAGGGCGAATTTCCAGCTCAGAAGCTGACAAATTATGATATACCTCATAGAAGCGCTTGGTTACATCTTCTTCATACGGATACTCCTCCGCCAGATTCCCCCATAGCTGATCAGCATAGGTACGGCGAAGCTGCTCGTATTTGACTTTGCCTACTTGATTTAACAGCATAACGGGAAGAATATCTTCCTGAAAAAATTGAGCCGGAGTTAGCGGTGGCAAGACAATATACTCATAAAAAAAGTCATGTTCGCGATTCTCACGACGACGGACCTTTAATAAATCCATCGCTTCTAAACGTTCTCTGGCTTGCAGTAAGCGATCCAACGGCAAGGATGTCATCATCATTAGACTCCGGTGCGTTCCTTCGCTTGCTGCTCCACTCTTTTCATCCACCTCGTGCATTAATAATTGATACAACGAATAGGATGACACCCCCAGCAAGGGCAAATAAAGATGGGTTATGAATCCCATCTCCATCATACTCAGCGGCCTTATGAATCTCACTAAATAGCGATCGTTGGGCGCAAGTTCGTTCCACATGACACGCATCGACCAAAATCCTTCCTTACGTTCATAGTTTCTCTATTATATCATTTCTTCTGTCATGTTACGTAGGAGAGGTTTGGAAGCTTAGAGAAAAAAATGCTTCTTATTCTGATTTATTCACTTTAGGCGGCTGATTCCGCGCTTGTTCTAAAAGCTCTTCCAATTCTCGCATAAATACATTAATATCTTTAAACTGACGATAAACTGAGGCAAACCGAACATAAGCTACCTCATCCACATGGTACAGACGCTCCATGACCATTTCCCCTACCTCTTTGCTAGGGACCTCAGCCTTCCCTTGACTACGTAGTTCTCGTTCAATTTCATTTACAATATTCTCTAATATCTCCAGTGTCACAGGACGCTTTTCGCAAGCACGAATCAACCCACGTAAAATTTTATCGCGGCTGTACTCTTCTCTTGTTCCGTCCTTTTTAATAATTAATAGTGGTGTTTCTTCCACCATTTCAAATGTAGTGAATCTTCTGCCGCAGTCCTCGCACTCTCGACGGCGTCTGATTGATTTGTTGTTATTAAATGGGCGGGAATCCAATACCCTTGTCCCATTAAATTCACAAAATGGGCAACGCATTAGCCATCATCTCCAAAATGATTACTCAGTTAGATCAACATCATTCCAAAAAAGAAAGACTTGATTTTATTCAATAAATTTGCGTGTAAATTATTGAAGTTTTTCTTTAGAGTCCCATATCCAGTAAGGTTAGTCAAGGAAAAAGCGAATATCCTATTCCCATTTGTCCATAATTTTTTTAAAATGAGATAGTATCTAACAGCAAGGGAGGGTTCTTGCATGCGCCTAGTCTCATTGCGACATGTTCAACCTGGAATGAATTTGGGAAGGACCGTTTTTACAGATGATGGGAAAGTCCTGCTTGGGGCAGGTATGGAGCTAAGTGAAAGATTGGTAAGTGGTCTACAACGCATGGGAATTGATTCCGTCTACATTGATGACCCACACACATCAGATATTGAGGTAGAGGATGTTATACGTCCAGAGACAAGGCAAGATGCTTTGGAAGTCATACATAAAACCGTGCAACAACTACGGAATACGAATAAAGTTGCTCGTAGGGTCTCTGTCAAAGACATGGGCATGCATTTCCAGCAGGTCTTTCATAAGATTTTAAATGATCTATCTGGTGCAAAGGATATCATGATTCATCTAGCTAACATCTCCTCTCACTCGGGAGCAATGTATCATCACGCCGTTAACGTCGCTGTCATGGCTACAGCCGTTGGGATGTCGCTTGGCTACAACACGACGCAATTACGTGATTTGGGAATCGGGGCACTGTTACACGACATTGGAAAAACAGCGCTACCAAAAGAATTGCTTGAAAAAACCGAGCGTTGGAACGAGGCTGAAATGGAGCAAGCCAAAGAGCATACACGCCTTGGCTTTGATATCATTCGGAAACAACACGATATTTCATTATTATCTGCTCACGTAGCTTTCCAGCATCATGAACGAATGGATGGAAGCGGTTATCCGCAACAGCTACAAGGGGACAAATTCCATGAGTATGCGCAAATCGTAGCTATTTGTGACGTGTATGATTCTCTAACTACCCCAAGACGTTGGAGAAAACGCTATATGCCACAGGATGCGCTTGAATACCTGCTTGGATCAGGCGGCTATTTGTTCCATCATCATTTAGTAGATGCCTTTCGTAAGCATATCGCCGTCTTTCCACTTGGGAGCGGAGTCGTACTCAATAATGGAGAAAGCGGCGTAGTCTGTAAGGTAGATCCAGAATGCTGTCATCGTCCAACGATACGCATTTTGCGAGACGGGCGTGGCAATGACCTGCTTACCCCGTACGAAGTTAATTTGAAATATAATTTAAAACTATTTATTACTCAATTTGAAGACGAAACATTATTTACTTTTATGGAATCTAAGCATATTGCACCGGACTTGTAATCATCTAGTTTATTTCATTTACAACCAGCAAAACTCCCTCTTACAAAATGCTGAGAGGGAGTTTTGCTTTGCCTCGATTTATTCGTGTCTGTATTGCTGATAAAATTGATAAATCAGCTCTGCCGCTTCTGCACGTGTTAGATTTTTATTTGGCTCTACCTTCGTCCCCTTCGGTGCGCTCAGATAACCTAAAGCATGCGCTAGCGTATAAGCAGGTACTTGTTCTGCTGTTACATCTGGATAAGGGGATTGAAAGATATCAGACTTGGATAGTAACGCTCCAAATTGTAATGTCTGCATAAACATTTGTATCGCTTCAGAACGTGTAATGGCACGATCAGGCTCAAAGCGGACTGTAGATGGTATGATTTTGAATTGAGAGGCCTGAGAAATGGCAGCATAATACGGATGATTTGTAGGTACATCTGAGTACGTATAAGGCTTCTCATCATTTTCATCGTCATAGGATCGATAATCGTGACTCAGCTCGTTTGATACGCTAATCATCAATCCTACAAATTGAGCCCTAGATATCTCCTTATCTGGCTCCAGCTTTCCATCCTCTAGGAAGAACAGCCCTCTATTTAGCATATTGCCTAGGGCTTCTTCACTTTTGTGTCCCTCAATATCAGTAGCGGACTCAGCATCACTAAATCCCCATCGGTCTAATAATTCACCAGTAGCCGCGTTTACAGATTTCTCATTCCCTACATAACGATAGACAAGCTGTATTGGAATCTCTTGAGAAGACTCCTTTACAGACTCATCTGCTCCTGACATATAGAAAGGGGCTTTATAATAAGTAAGCATTACTTTTTTCTCTTTTATCTCCTTTTCTATCGCTTCATTCTTTGATACCTGAATTTTTTCGAAAACATCATTACTTCGCAAAGGGGAGCCATTTTCCCTTTGATAGAGCCAAACTTCAGTGACTTCATTAGTAAATTTATTTACTTCTACCTCGATGTCTAGGTCATCAATGGGAGTATCTTTATATAAGTATCCAAATGTAAAAATGTAAGATTGCCCCTTATCGCCTCTAATGTAAGGGTCATCTCCTGTTTTAAGATACAACTGTCCCGTATGATCAGGGTAAAGGCTTTTGATCATTTCTATTGCTACCTTTTCCGCTTCTTTCTTATCAATCGCTTGTTTCCCTTTCGTATTTTCCGATGCTTCGTTGTTATGTTTTGAAAAGGCAAGGAATTGGCCCTTGTCATTTATCTTAATTCTTATTTCTTTCTCATTAGATGGGGAGCTTTGATTCGTTGAAATAAATCGAAATGACCAATCCAATGTTTTGATACCTGAAGCGTCAGCACTGGAGCCTGTCCCACCTGATCCATTATAAACCCAGCCTTTAGCTAGCTTTTCAGCCCATTTCTTTGCAATTTGTTCTGCCTGGTCTTTGCCGATTTTTTCAGGCGCTTGATTTTTTGTAAATGTAATTTTATCGCCTAATGGGATGATTTTATTGCTAGTTTCCGCTTTGCGACCATTTGGACTGATCGCCTCTCCACTATTTGCATCCAAAAACTTTGCACTATTGTTGCCATATATATAAACAGGAGTATACGTTACATCCCCGCTGTTCCTCTTCTTATACCTATCAGATCTCATGTATCGTACCTGTGGATCTAGTAGTCCCTTTAGTGTTTTCTCCGCTTGTTCTAGGGAAATGGCTGCCTTAGGAGAGGGAATTTTTCCGTCATCCCACGTAAGATGATAGGACGTAATTTCACCATCAGCATCAACCTTAATCGTTACTCCATTTTCAAGGAATGGAATTTCGTCAGACATACGGGTATGGACAAATGTATAATGATTGTTATTCGTCAATGGGACAATTTCATTTGCTTTACTCAAAGAATCTTTTTTTGATTTAGCTACCTTTTCAATAAAAGCCCATGCCGTTTTTTCCGCTTCTTTCTCACTAACCGCCTTTTTCACCGTTTTATTGTTGCGTGTATATTTATAGAAATCAATCAATTCTCCTGTTTGAGCATTAACTGATGCATGAATATATTTGTTGCTTTTTTTATCACTTGTCTCCCAGCTTATCGACCAGTATGGAGAGCCTGTTCTCTCGTCATCTATTTCTAATCGGGAATTTCTTAGTTTGTAATCCGCAGGAATGGTAATCCATTGCCGTACACGCTCTTCCACTTCTTTTTGTGTTAATAGCTTATCATAAGCTCCCTTCTTCTCCTGTGCATACAATACAGAAGCGCTTCCTGACATCTCAAATGGAGCTACTAACATACCAGCCGCCAGCACACATCCGCTACCTACAGCTATCCACTTACGCAATGATAACCTGTTCATCTCATTCCTCCTCTTCTTGTACACTGCCTTTCCAATCATATTAATTATAGCAATATTTTACATGAAACTAGATAAACGAATGATATAAAATCCATTACTGGAATGATTATGCAAGATTTTTGGGTTACAAAATAAAAAAGCCGATTTCAGCACTTATGAAATCAGCTTTTTTTCATAAATTCAAATAACAATTATTTTTCAGAATTAAAATGCCAAATGCAGCCAATTTATCCGTGTGTACTGCCTGTTAAAATCCGTTTCGATTGATTTACATGCTCTGACACATGCTTTACCAAATCAAGAACACGGCAGGAATATCCCCATTCATTATCGTACCAAGCAATGACCTTTACATGCTTATCACTCATCACCATAGTGGACAGACCATCCACGATTGAGGAATTTTCATTACCATTAAAGTCAGTAGAAACAAGAGGTGCATCCGTATAGCCTAAATAGCCTTTTAAAGCCCCTTCGCTTGCTTCGCGCAGCACCCGATTGACCTCTTGTGCAGTGACATTTTTAGAGATTTGTACAACCAAATCGACCACAGAAACATTTGGAGTAGGTACACGTAAAGCAAAACCATTCAGTTTGCCATTTAATTCTGGCAATACTTTACCTACCGCTCTGGCTGCTCCTGTTGTCGTTGGAATAATCGATTGGCCACAAGCACGTGCGCGGCGTAAATCCTTATGGGGGTTATCCAGATTAACCTGATCGTTCGTGTAGGAATGAATCGTAGTCATAAGCCCGGATTGAATCTGAAACGCTTCATGCAGCACCTTAGCTACAGGCGCAAGACAATTGGTCGTGCAAGAAGCATTCGAAACAACATGGTGATGCTCATGATCGTATTGATCATCATTGACACCCATAACAATGGTCGCGTCCTCTTCTTTACCAGGTGCAGTAATAACTACTTTTTTAGCACCGCTTTTTATATGCTTCTCGGCACCACTACGATCTGTGAACTTCCCAGTCG
Source organism: Brevibacillus laterosporus LMG 15441 (assembly GCF_000219535.2). NCBI lineage: Bacteria > Bacillati > Bacillota > Bacilli > Caryophanales > Paenibacillaceae > Brevibacillus > Brevibacillus laterosporus. Next base: position 913,153 of record NZ_CP007806.1, on the reverse strand, counting down.
CTTCCACAACCACTTCAACCCCAAGCTTCCCCCATGGTAGGTTCAAAGGATCGCGATCGGATAACACCTGTGTGTTTTTTCCATTAATTACAATGCAATTGCCATCTACAGTAACGTCATGGGCTAAGGTCCCATGAACGGAATCATATTTTAATAAATGAGCTAGGGTTTCAGGAGGATAGCTAGCGTTAATAGCCACAACCTCGATGGATGGATCTTGGATCGCTTTGCGAAAAACCATGCGCCCAATACGTCCAAACCCATTTATCCCGATTTTAATTGTCATTTTATGTTGACCCTCCCTGAAATAAGTTACTCTAATCACTATTAATAATATATTAAGTATGTCATATTTGACAATGTGTTTTACTTAAAAACAGCAAATTTGGGCAGTTTGCTACATGATCTGCCCAAGCAGTAATAATTAGATTTTCCAAAAAGAATGATGCCCGTGATCAGGCAAAGCAATATCCAGAGATTTGATCAAAAGACCGCTGCTATGTTTTGGTAAGCTTTACATATCAAACAGAAAACTTGGAGGGGAGAAGCTTTCCAGATGAATGAACAAGAACTGGCAATCATTCAATCTCTTCACTGTATAGAAGAACAATTATTTGATGAAATCACTGTTTCTGATTTGGCTCGACAAGCTGGGTATTCAATCGCTCATTTTCATGCTTTATTTCTTAAACACGTAGGATTTCCCCCCTACGAGTACATAAAAAAACGCCGTTTAGCAAAAGCAGTCTCTCTGCTTTGTTCCTCTACTCAAGGCATTTTAGATATTGCAGTTACACTAGGCTTTGAATCACAGGAATCATTTACTCGCGCCTTCAAAAAGGAATACCTTATGCCACCTGCCATCTATCGCCGCTATATGCAAACACTTTTATTCAAACAGGAGGAGCTTTCTATGAATTCAATCTCTACCGATCTAAAACCCACAGGTTGGATGCTACAAGGTACCAATCCTGGAGCCTATGAGATGGGGGTGGACTATAATAGCATTCACCACGGTACATGTTCTGGCTATCTTCGTTCGAAACACCCTCATCCAGAAGGATTTGGCACGATGATGCAGATGTTTCAGGCACACAAATACCTAGGTAAGCGCATGCAATTAACAGGATTTATTCAAACAAAGTCAGTGACAGGCTCGGCAGGCTTTTGGATGAGAGTGGATGGAAGTGAGGAAGAGATATTACAGTTTGATAATATGAGTAATCGTCCTATTCAAGGGACCACGGAATGGAATATGTATCGCATCGTATTGGATGTCCCTGCTCATAGTGAAGCGATTGCATTTGGCGCATTCCTACAGGGCGGTGGTCAGATTTGGGTGGATAGTCTTCGTTTTGAGGAAGTAGATGTAAAAACACCCGTAACGCACCTAGAGACCTCTCCTGAATTGCCTGAGGAGCCTATTAATCTACTGTTTGAGGAATAAGAAGATTCGTTTTAGCAAAAAGTTGTTTCGCTAGATTCTTTTTTTCACTAGCTGATAATGTGGTAAAAAGCTCCCTGACAGATTACCATCAGGGAGCAAGATTAGGAAAGCTATTTTCGTATACCTCTTTATAACGATCTTCGTAATATAAAACACGTTGGACATAATGACGGGTCTCCCCAAACGGGATATTGGAGATCGTTTCACGAGTCCCTTCCCATTGCTTATTATGCAACCAATTTTTCACATTTCCTTGTCCTGCATTATAAGCAGCCAATGCAAGTACTTCATTCCCTTTAAACATTTGTAACAAATAAGCTAGATACCAGGTACCTAAATTAATGTTAGTTGCAGGATGTTCCAAATCAGCAGGATACAGCATCTCTAGCTTCCCTTGAGACTGTATCCATTCTGCTGTGTTTGGCATCAATTGCATTAAGCCGACTGCTCCTTTTTTCGAAACCAAATCTGGCTTAAATTTAGATTCGGACCGAATGACAGCAAGCACAAGGTATGGATTTACTTCGTATTTCTTACTCACTAACCGAATTTGTTCCTCATATTTGATCGGGTACATTAGTTTCCAAACAATGGAGGAGTTTAGCAGCAGATAGATGATAATCAAAACGGAAAACAAGAGAATAGCAGAGCGTAGCGTTTTCATGGGATTATCTCCGCAAGCAAGCTAGTTACCAAATCATCCACCTGCTTCTGAGTGTCTGAGCGGCTACCTTGGTTATCGATTACATAATTAGCTAATTTACGCTTTTCTTCAATATTCATTTGGGCTCGCAAACGCTTTTTCGCCTGCTCCTCATCAAATTCATCCCGCTCCATTAACCGTATAAACTGTACGGATTCTGGTACGTAAACAACCACAACTCTGTCTACCATATAGGTAAGCTTGCTTTCATACAATAACGGTATGTCCATAAAGACAAGCCGTTCCCCGCGTTCCTGAGCTAGAGTAGCTTGCAGACGCATTTCCTTGCGTACTTCTGGATGAACGATTTCATTTAAAACCATTCGTTTTTCTCTATCACTAAAGATCATTTCCCCTAGCACTGCACGATTTAAGGCACCTGTCTCATCCAATACACTCGTACCAAAGTACTTGACAATCCCATTGTAGGCCGGTTTGCCCACCTCTACCACTTCTCGGGCAATAAGATCCGCGTCGATAACGGTGACTCCCCGTTCACGCAGCATGGCTGCAACAGTACTTTTTCCGCTCGCAATTCCTCCTGTTAGACCCAAAATCACGCTATCTCCTCCTTCCCGATTAGCGGTCTATTTTTGACAGGATGGGCAAAAGTGCGTTCCGCGTCCTCCTACAACAATTTTCACAATCTCTGTAGAGCAGCTTGGACACAGTTCTCCTTTTTTCCCGTACACCTTTAATACTTGTTGGAACATCCCCATTTCACCTTGTCCATTTACGTAGGATTTAATAGAGCTTCCTCCAGCATCAATCGCTTCTTGTAGGGTCTGTACAATACTTGTATGCAAAATCTCTATTTGCTGATTCGTCAATGTATTAGCTACCCGTTCTGGATGTATATTTGCTCGGAAAAGAGCCTCGTCCACATAGATATTCCCCAAGCCCACCATAAATTCCTGATTTAATAGCAAGGGTTTGATTTTAGTGGTCTTACGCTGTAACATGCTGGAGAGCAAGGTAGGTGTAAAGGCTTCGTCTAAAGGCTCTGGTCCCAGCTTTTTAAGTGGCTCCACCTCTTGTTCCTTACCTAATGGAATCACGTCCATCGTTCCAAATTGACGCACATCCCGATAGCGAAGCTCCGTTCCATCCGTGAAATGAAAAATCACATGCGTATGCTTTTCTATCTCTTCAGAGGATTGATAAACTCCATATCTTCCTTCCATACGCAAATGTGAAATTAATACATCCTGATCGAGGATAAATTTAATAAATTTTGCTCGCCGTTCAACAGCATGAATGGTTTGTCCAACTAAAATGGATTTAAATTGTTCCACATCGGCAGGCCGGCGAATAATCCGTGGCAACAATACGCTTACCCGTTCAATCTTCTTGTTCAGCACTAGTGTTCTCAGCGTCCGAACAACGGTTTCTACCTCTGGTAGTTCTGGCATTAGATGTCCCTCCTACTTGGCGTCATACCAGGTTTCCCCATAATTTACATCTACTTTAAGTGGAACGTCCAGTTTAAGTGCGTTCTCCATCACGTTAGCTACCAGCTTTTGCATCGTTTCTAATTCATCCTCTGGAACCTCAAACACCAATTCATCGTGTACCTGAAGAAGCATGCGGCTTTTTAGCTGATTCCTAACGAGGGCCTCTTGCATCTGGATCATCGCTAATTTAATAATATCGGCAGCCGTTCCTTGAATAGGAGTGTTCATAGCAGTACGCTCTGCAAAAGAACGTAGATTAAAGTTTCTACTTGCAATATCTGGTAGATATCGACGGCGGTGCAACAGTGTCGTCACATAGCCATCCTTCTTTGCCTGATGCTTAATCTCTTCCATGTAATTCTGAACACCTGAAAATACATCAAAATAGCGTGCTATAAATTCAGCCGCTTCCTTACGCGGTATATTTAAATTCTGAGATAAACCAAAATCGCTGATTCCGTAGACAATTCCAAAATTAACAGCCTTCGCTTGACGGCGCATATTGGAAGTTACCTCGTCTTCGCTTACTCCGAATACGTCCATCGCTGTGCGTGTATGAATGTCCATATTATTTACGAAGGCGTCAATTAGGTTGGGGTCCTTCGAAATATGCGCTAAAATTCTCAGCTCGATCTGCGAGTAATCAGCAGCAAGGATATAGCAGTTGTCATTTGTCGGCACAAATGCTTTCCTTATTTTACGCCCCTCTTCCAAACGGATCGGGATGTTTTGTAGATTCGGCTCCGTGCTGCTAAGCCGTCCAGTAGCAGTTGTGGCTTGGTTAAAGCGTGTATGCACCCTGCCTGTTTTGCCATGAATCTCTTTTAAAAGGCCTTCAATATAAGTAGAACGTAGCTTACCTAATTGACGGTACGTAAGAATATCTATCACGATCGGATATTTTTGCGCCAGCTTCTCTAGCACATCTGCGCTGGTAGAATAGCCTGTCTTCGTTTTCTTCTCAGGCGGAATCCCCATGCGTTCAAACAGAATCTCCCCTAATTGCTTCGGAGAATTTATGTTAAACGTAGTACCTGCCTGCTCATAAATTTTCTCAGTCAACGCCTCTAATTGCTTGTCCAGCTCCTCGCCCATCTGATGAAGCTGCTCCTGATTAATCAGAACACCTATCTCTTCCATGTCGGCCAGCACGAGACTAAGTGGCTGTTCAATCTTTGTGTAAAGCTCTGTTAATTGGTTAGCCGTAAGCTCTTCTTTGGCTTGAAGAACACTCTGCCACAAAGCCTGCGCCTTACGCGCTACGTGTTCACTAATGAGCTCCATCGACGGTAGGCTTCGCTTTGCCCCTTTGCCATAGATATCCTCATCAGACGCCACCTTGACAGACGAGAATTTGGCAGTCGCATCAGATAGAGTAGGGTTGCTCTCACTAGCATTAATCAAATAGGATGCAAGGAATAAGTCAAAATCAATTCCCTTTACGTCCATTTCATGCCAGCAAAGTCCAACCGTTTCACGTTTGCCATCAAAGACCCATTTTTGTTTAGAGGCATCCTGTAGCCAATCCGTAAAGGCTGTCCAGCTTTTAGCCGTTTCATAAGGAATGAATAAAGCTTGTTCTTCTGTAGCTAAGCCAAATCCAAGAATTGGCGCATAATGATAGTTCTCTCCATCCATCTCTACCACCAAGCTCATGGGAGAGGTCAACAGAGGCTCATAATCGGCCAATTTACCTTCTTCGACAACGGTATAAGTAAAAGGCTTGTCTGGTAACGAAGTGTTCGCTGAAGAGCCTTCAGACGCTTCTACACTCCCCTGGCCATAGCTATCTGCAATGCTATTGCCACCCTTTACCTTAGATAGTAATGATTTAAATTCCATTTTTTTAAAGAACTCAATTAGCTTATCAGGCTCGTATCCTGTAAATTGAGAATCAGCAATACTGATATCAACTGGTATATCACGCATAATGGTTGCAAGCGATTTACTCATTTTTGCTTGCTCCACATTGTTGCGTAGATTTTCCTGTAGCTTTTTGCCAGACACCTGCTCGATATTAGCTAGCACCTCTTCAACAGAACTGAATTGGTGCAATAATTTAAGTGCAGTTTTCTCCCCTACCCCTGGAACACCAGGAATATTGTCGGAGCTATCTCCCATTAACCCTTTCAGGTCAATGATCTGTTCAGGCTTTAAGCCATATTTTTCAAAGATTTCCTCTGTCGAATACAGCTCGATTTCACTAATCCCTTTTCGCGTAATTGCTGTAGATACATACGGGGACACTAATTGCAGCATATCTTTATCCCCGGTGATTACGGTCGTTTTGATCTGTTCCTCTTCAGCTCGTAATGTTAACGTTCCGATGATATCGTCAGCTTCATAGCCTTCTAATTCAAATCTTTTTATCGAAAACGCGTCTAATAGCTCGCGAATTAATGGAAATTGCTCGGATAACTCTGAGGGCGTCTTAGCGCGTCCTCCCTTGTACTCTGTATATTCAGAGTGGCGAAATACCACTTTACCTGCATCAAAAGCAACTAGAATATGAGTCGGTTTCATTTCATCTATTACTTTTAGCAGCATGGTCGTAAAACCAAGTACTGCATTCGTGTGAAGTCCTTGTGAGGTGGACAGTAGCGGCAACGCATAAAAGGCACGGTTAGCGATACTATTCCCATCAATCAGCACAAAATGGCTCATGTGCGTCCGACCCCTTTCTGTTAATTCATTACCTTTCATCTTACCACAGGTAGACCTAAAAGGAAAAAAGGAAACTGGGCAATCGCTTACCCACGAAGAGTCCGTTTCATATCAGCGTTTCATCACGGTTGTGAGTTGGACTTTCCTCTTGTAAAATAAGGGCAGACTACATATGATCCGACCAGTGATTCTAGCTGGTTTTTTCATTTTTTCAATAACGATAACTGTTGTGACTGAGAGGATATTACAATCATGGAGAGACCCATCATACCGCCTTATTTTGCCTTATTTTTAGCTGTTTTAGCCATTTCAACATCTGCTATCTTTGTTAAGCTATCATCGGCGCCAGCACCAGTCATAGCCACCTATCGCCTGTTGTTTTCCGTTATATTGACCATACCCTTTCTGCTTATTAACAAAGGTACTTGGCGTGAAATCGTTCAATTTAGCAGAAAGCAATGGCTATTAAGTATTCTATCTGGAGGCTTTCTAGCCGCTCATTTCCTGCTCTGGTTTGAATCACTTCATTATACTTCCATTGCAAGCTCTACGGTGCTTGTAACGCTTCAGCCTCTATTTGCCTTTGTCGGCGGCTATTTTCTCTTTAAGGAACGCCTGAGTAAATTAGCCATGGCTGGTGGTATTTTTGCGATCATGGGTAGCTTTGTAATTGGTTGGGGAGATTTTCGTGTAGGAGGAATGGCTCTATACGGAGATTTACTAGCCTTGCTTGCAGCCTTTGTTGTGACGTTATACTGGTTAATTGGACAGTACCTTCGTCGGGGTATATCATCGACAGCCTATAGCTTCGTTGTCTATCTCATCAGTTCTGTCTTTTTGCTTGGACATAGTTTATTTTATGGTCATGCACTGACAGGATATCCGCTCGCGGACTGGGGATGGTTTATCTGTTTAGCTTTCTTCCCTACTTTACTTGGCCATTCTATTTTGAATTGGGTCATTAAATGGCTAAATACTACTACGGTTTCCGTAGGGATTCTTTTTGAACCGATTGGCACCTGCATTCTTGCTTATTTGATTTTTGGGGATATCGTTACGTTGCCACAATGGATGGGCGGCTTCATCATTCTGTTCGGCATTTTCCTTTTTATCCGCTTTAACAGGCCAAAGGAGGAACTGAATCAAAATGAAACGACGTAGTTTTTTTAAAGGAATGGGTGAATATATAGCTAACCTTCCCAGATGGGGAAAAGTAATTTGGACGATCGTGCTTGGTTATATGGTCGCCCGCGTGATTCATTTCTTATGGTAGGAATATGAAAAATCCCTTGCTTTTGACAAGGGATTTTTGTTTTTTCGTCTAATGAATATCTTTTTTGGCAAAATTACCACCAGAAACATCAGAAACATGCTCAATGGCGATGAACGCACTGTCGTCAATCTCGTGTATAATAGCACGCAGCTTAGCCACTTCCAAGCGCGTAACAACACAATAGATCATTTGTGTTTCTTCCTTGCTGTATCCACCACGTGCGTAGACATAAGTTGTACTACGTCCCAAACGCGCATTAATTGCCTCAGAAATCTCTTCGTATTCTTTCGAAATAATCGTTACTGATTTAGATTCATTTAAGCCCTCTACGACAATATCAATCAATTTAAAGGCTATATAATAAGTAAAAATCGAATACATAGCAGAATCCCATTCAAAGACAAAGCCAGCCATGATAAAAATAAAGAAATTGATAAACATGATAAGCTGCCCAACAGGAACTCTCGTTTTTCTAGATAGCAGGATCGCAACGATTTCCGTTCCATCTAATGTACCCCCAAAACGGATAACTAGACCTACACCCACCCCAAGAATGACACCACCAAACAAAACGGCGAGCATTTTTTCATTCGTAAATGCGGGTACATGATGGAGCATAGAAGTCGTTAACGACATGATTGCGATTCCATACAAAGTAGAAATAGCAAAGGTTTTACCGATTTGCTTAAAGCCAACAATCAAAAACGGTAAGTTGAAGAAGAAGAGAAATAATCCCAATGGTAAATTGGTAATGGAGGACATCATAATGGAGATACCAGCAATTCCTCCGTCAATCACTTTATTAGGAACAAGGAACAGCTCCAGTGATACAGCCATCATAATGGCTCCAATGGTAATGAAAATAAACTTTAGTAAAAACGAAGATAGGGTCGTTTTTTTGTGTTGCTTAGCCATATGTTTTCATCGCACTCCCTCTTTCTTGTGGATCGTCTCTAGTAGAAACCTAGTAATAATGATAGAAATATTTATAGTTGATTGCAACTTTTTTCATTTATTTCTTATACTTTGGTTATAATTTCTACCTTTTAAGAGAGTACAAATTTCCTTAGTGTAATGGCAATTTTGGCTGTGATTTACTACTTTCATTGTCTAATGGCTGGTCAGTTTCTTCCGGCAATCGCTTACGAACGGTAGGTACCTCACGCGGATCGAAATCTAAATCTGAGAAGGAAAATATCCGAACAGCCACCATGCCATTAAAAGCTCTTGCTCGAATCAGGATTGGGTATGCATAGCGATTTTGAAACCGAAAATCGGGACCATACCAGCTAACCGTCGCGTCTCTGCCTGGAGGTACATAAGCAACATTACGGCTATGGGCATAACGCTGTATAATTTTTAAACCCGACTTGTCCACAGCATTATATAAAGTAGAAGAAACCTGACAAATTCCCCCGCCAATTCCTTCCGATAATTCCCCGCGAACAATTACTGGAGCAGGTAAATATCCCCTTTTTGTCGTTCTTTCTCCTACTGTTTGATTAAAAGAAAACGTTTCTCCAGGAAACAACACCACATTGTCGATGGATTTGCTAGAGAGGGCAATATTACTAGCTCGATTCTTATTGCGAGGATTATAGTAAGTAGCATAAGCACCAATCTGTTTTTGTGAAACGTCTTTCAATAATGAAGCATCTACCTTAGGTAAAACGGTAAGCGTAGGAATTTGCAAGTGAGTTTGTTGATTGGTATAAAAATAAGAAATAAATGATTCCATAAAGGCTTGACGATTTAAACGTTGACCATTTTTTTCTGGGATGATTTTCTCACGTTCATCCCATTTAGCATTCATTGGAGAACGATATACCTGCCTCTCAAGCCTTGACATGTACGCTTCCAGTTTCGAAACATCCAGGATAGGAATATGTGTAAATGGAAGAGTAAATGCTTTTCGGTCTATTGAGACGACATCCTGGTTCATTTTTTGAATAACTGGTACATTTCCTTGTAATTGTAAAACCAGCATCAAGCCTGCCATCAGACTGATCACAGAATCCTTCACCTCCCTTTTGTAGTATGAACAAGAGGTGATTATTTCACTCGATGACTAATGCCTAGGAAATCTTTTTTCGCACAGGAAATCTTTACAGTAAAAATAGAGTGCTACAGCTCTAATGGCGGTTTGGCACTCTATTTCATTCCATCAACTATGAGATTGGATTGTCCAAGGGTAAGGTAACCGAAAACACAGAGCCAACACCCTCCGTACTTCTTACAGTAATTGATCCATGTAAAGACTCACATATGTGCTTCACAATAGCTAAGCCTAAACCAGTCCCACCAGAATCTCGTGATCGAGCCTTATCAACACGATAGAACCGCTCAAAAATCCGTCCAAGATCATCCTCTGGAATCCCTATGCCCGTATCTGCCACATCCAGGTAAAGATAATCCTCATCCCGTCTTAGTTCAATCGTGATGTTCCCGCCCTCTGGTGTATAAGCTATCGCATTTGCCAGCAGGTTAAGCAAAATCTGCTGCAAGCAATCCTTATCAGCTCGTAGCATAATTCCTTGATCGGCAGGCAAAATGAGCTTAAGCTCTTTTCGTTGCAGTTGTTCCCGAAGCAAGACTGCTGTTTCTTCTATGAGCCGGTGCATCTCTACCTCAGTGTAAGTCAGCGTTATTCGTTTCTGCTCAATTTTAGATAAATCTAAAATATCACTAATTAATCTAAAAAGACGTTCACTCTCGTCATAAATAATTTGCAAAAAGTGCCTGCTAATCTCTTCATCCTTAAGTGCTCCGTCTAATAAGGTTTCCGTAAAGCCTTTAATAGAGGTAATAGGTGTGCGTAGCTCATGGGAAACATTCGCAACGAAATCACTGCGCATCTTTTCTAATCGGCGGATATCTGTAATGTCATTTAACACTGCCAGAACACCTTTAATTTCACCACGGTAGTTCACATAAGGAGAAAAATCAGCATAGATCATCCGCTCTGTTGGATAAAAAATATGAATTTCATCCCGCTTGCGTTCCCCCGTGCGCATAACATCATCAATATGCTTACTAAAGCCATAATTATGACCTGCTTCAAAATGTAATTTCCCTACTAATTCAGAACTAGATATGTTCAGCATTTTTTCAACCGCATTATTTATAAGCTCAATTCGCCCATTCTCGGCGATTAAAATCACGCCACTAGGCATCGTTGCCAGCACTCCTGTTAAGCGTTGCTGATTCTCCGATATTTGATACATCTGTTGTTCCAAACTAGACGCCATAAAATTAATCGCTGTTGCTAATTGACCTAGTTCATCGCGAGGCTTAATTTTGACGCGACTCTCGTACTGACGCTGCGTAATATTTCTTGCTACCCGAATAATCTCTTCAATTGGCTTTGTAATACCATGAGAGATGCGTGAACTGACAATGCTACCGATAATCAAAGTAATTACAAGTCCCATGACCAAACTAAACCACATCTGATGGACAGATTGAGTAATGGTCTGCATGGACATAGCGGAACGAACCGCCCCAACGACTTGTCCTGTTTTATTATCCTTCAGTGGCACAGCCACATAGATCATCTGCTGATGAAGAGTATCACTTTCCCGATGAGCGATTCCTACCTGCCCCCTGAGGGCCGCTTCGATCTCTGCCCGATGAGCATGATTTTTCAGCTTTTGGTCTACACCTGAGGTATCAGCCATTACGACTCCCAAAGGGTCAACAACAGTAATACGTACCTCCATAGATTCAGTAAAGTGCTGAATTTGGGCTTCCAAACGCTCCTGCTGAGTTAATATTTTTGGATCAATGATTGTTTCAGAGATAAATAAGGCTTCTTTTCTTAAAAGATCATATTGCATCTGTAGATAGGAGCGTTCCATAACTTTCCCAATAAATATCCCGATCACAATAAGAACAAGCGAAATTAAGCTTAGTATTGTAAAGGTAAGCTTCAGGCGAAATCGATTCACTGTACCCTCCCTGACCTAGCCTTCTAATTTATAGCCGAGACCACGCACCGTTTTAATATAACGTGGGTTTTTGGTGTCCTGCTCCAATTTTTCTCGCAAATGGCTGACATGCACATCTACAATTCGAGAATCACCTACAAAATCATAATTCCATACTGCATTAAGCAATTGGTCACGTGTTAAAACACGCCCAACATTACTTGCAAGGTATTGAAGCAACTCAAATTCTTTCGGAGTTAGCTCCACCTTCTCATCACGGAGGAAGACCTCATATTTTTCTGGATAGATCACGATTTCTCCAAATGAGTACTGACGCTCTTCTTCTTTTTCCTGATCTGGTTCTGGCTTAGCATTAAAACGGCGCAAAATAGCTTTGACTCGTGCAACAACTTCTCTAGGGCTAAAGGGCTTTGTGATATAATCATCTGCTCCCAATTCGAGTCCTAAAATTTTATCCAGCTCATCCTCTTTTGCCGTCAAGATAAGGATAGGAGTATTGATTCGTTCCTGACGAAGTGTTTTGCAGACATCTAGACCATCCATATATGGAAGCATTAGGTCTAAGATGATAAAATCTGGCTTCTCTTCACGCGCCATTGTTAACGCCTGTTTGCCGTCAAAAGCGGTAATTACCCCATAGCCCGCCTTTTCCAAATTAAATTGAATCAATTTAGAAATAGATACCTCATCTTCTACTACCAAAATCTTCGTCACTTATGCTTCCCCCTACATGTAATTCTCAACTTATCTCTTCTATAGTATTGCCTTTATGCATTGTATTCTAGGCTTGTAATCTCAGTCTGACAGATGACATTTAGCGGTGCAAGTAATTTTCTTGTAAAGATTTGGTTTTCTTCCTGTAAGGATTGATGGATGGCGTAGTGGTGGGATAGATAGCGGTTACAAACAAAAAGGAGAGCAACGATGGCTCTCCTTTTTAGTCATACTTTTTTCTATTGAAGAACTTTCATGACATTGCGAACAGCGTCAGCGGATTTTTCCAAAGCTGCTTTTTCGTCTTCTGTCAATTCTAGTTCATAGACTTTTTCGATACCATCTTTACCAAGCAGGGTTGGTACACCTAGGTATAGATCTTGGTAACCATATTCGCCTTGCAATAAAGCGATTGATGGAAGAATGCGTTTTTTGTCTTTTAGGATCGCTTCTGCCATTTGAACGATAGAAGCAGCCGGTGCATAGTAAGCGGAACCATTACCCAACAGGCTAACAATTTCACCGCCACCTTTACGGGTGCGTTCTACGATTGCATCAAGACGATCTTTTGGAATTAATGTTTCTAGTGGAATACCACCAGCATAGGAATAACGAACAAGTGGAACCATGTCATCACCGTGTCCACCTAGTACGAAGCCTGTTACGTCTTCTACAGATACGTTCAATTCTTCAGCAACGAATGTACGGAAACGAGCTGTATCTAGGACACCTGATTGACCAATAACACGCTCTTTAGGGAAACCAGATGCTTTGTAGAATGTGTAAGTCATTGCATCAACTGGGTTAGACAATATGATAACAGTTGAGTTTGGAGCATAGATTTTTACGTTTTCTGCTACTGATTTCATGATACCAGCATTGGTATTTACCAAGTCATCACGGGACATACCAGGTTTACGAGCGATACCAGCAGTAATGATAACCATATCAGCACCTTGGACATCCGCATAGTTAGCAGTACCTGTGATTTTTGAATCAAAGCCTAGTACAGGGGAAGATTCCATCATGTCTAATGCTTTTCCTTTTGTAGGATTCTCTAATTGAGGGATATCAACAAGAACAACATCACCCAATTCCTTTTGAGCTAGGATAAAAGCTGTTGTTGCACCTGTGAAACCACTACCGATGACTGCGATTTTTTTGCGTTGAAAAGACATGTAATAGACCTCCTCAAGTTTTCGATTCCTAAAGATTTTTGATTAAGGCATCTGCAAATTCAGATGTTTTCAGTTCTTTTGCACCATCCATCAGACGGGCAAAATCATACGTAACTTCTTTAGATGAAATTGTTTTTTCCATTGCTGCTATCAACAGATCAGCTGCTTCATTCCAACCTAAATGACGAAGCATCATTTCACCAGACAGGATTACAGAAGATGGGTTTACTTTATCAAGACCAGCATATTTTGGAGCTGTACCATGGGTTGCTTCAAAAATAGCATGACCTGTCAAATAGTTGATGTTGGCACCAGGGGCGATACCAATACCTCCAACTTGTGCAGCCAATGCGTCGGAAATGTAATCACCATTTAGATTCAATGTAGCTACTACATCATATTCTGCTGGACGAGTCAAGATTTGTTGCAAAAAAGCGTCTGCAATCACATCTTTTACGATTAGCTTGCCTGCTGCTTCTGCTTCTTTTTGGGCTTGATCGGCATCTTTTCCTTCCGCTTTTAAACGGTCGTACTGTGCCCATGTAAATACTTTATCACCATATTCCGCTTCAGCAACTTCATAACCCCAGTTTTTGAATGCGCCTTCGGTAAATTTCATAATATTACCTTTGTGAACAAGGGTTAGAGATTTACGGTTGTTTTCTAAAGCATACTCAATTGCAGCGCGAACTAAACGTTCTGTACCATCTTTGGAAACAGGCTTAATACCGATACCAGAAGATTCTGGGAAGCGAATTTTCTTTACGCCCATTTCGCTTTGTAAGAATTGAATAACTTTTTTAACTTCATCGGACCCCTCAGCCCATTCGACACCAGCATAGATGTCTTCAGTATTTTCACGGAAGATCACCATGTCAGTAAGTTCTGGGTGTTTAACAGGAGATGGTACTCCATCGAAGTATTGAACAGGGCGTACGCAAGCATACAGATCAAGCTCTTGACGCAATGCCACGTTGATAGATCGAATTCCACCTCCAACTGGAGTTGTTAAAGGTCCTTTAATTGCGATCAGATATTCACGAATTGCTGTTAATGTATCTTCAGGCAGCCACTCACCATATTGATTAAATGCTTTTTCACCAGCAAATACTTCAAACCACGCGATTTTTTTCTCGCCTTTATATGCTTTTTCTACGACTGCATCTAAAACGCGAACAGATGCATTCCAAATATCAGGTCCAGTTCCATCCCCTTCAATAAAAGGAATGATTGGATTGTTAGGTACAACCATTTTGCCATTATCTACGGTGATTTTTTCTCCATGTGTTGGTGCAGAAAGATTTTTAAACAAAGGAACCCCTCCATGTTTTTATAATCTGATCTCTTTTTATAATACATGAAAATCCTGCCAAAGGACATGCCTAGAACCACCAAATCTCACACGATTGGCAGTTCCAGAATTTTCATTGCAAGTGAACTATCTTTGATCAATCGGTTTAAAATGTTGATTTACTGGCCCAATATAGTCTGCACGCGGGCGAATTAAGCGATTGTTTTCATATTGCTCCATGATGTGAGCCGTCCAGCCAGACATACGGCTGATCGCAAAAATAGGAGTAAATAAGTCAATAGCTAAACCAAGTGACACGTAAACCGAAGCAGAATAGAAGTCTACGTTAGGCTTTAATCCTTTTTCACCTGTAACCATCTCTTCAATCTTCACTGACATTTCGTACAATTCTGTTTTGCCTTGTTGTTCAGTTAATTCTTTAGACATATGACGCAACCACTTTGCACGCGGATCGCCATCTTTATAAACACGATGACCAAAGCCCATGATTTTTTCCTTATTGTCCAAAGCCTGACGAATATAAGGAACGACTCTGTCTACAGATCCGATTTTTTCTAACATCGTGGCAACAGCTTCATTAGCTCCTCCATGTAATGGGCCTTTCAAGGTTCCAATTGCTGATACCACACCAGAATAAATGTCTGTTAGAGTAGCAACTGTCACGCGTGCTGAAAATGTAGAAGCATTAAATTCATGGTCGGCATGTAAAATTAATGCTGTATCAAATGCTTTTACTGCCGTATCAGATGGTTCTTCTCCGCTTAGCATGTACAGGAAATTTTTAGCAATTGAGTACTCCTCTCTAGGTGCAATTGGTTCCAATCCCTTACGAAGACGGTCATAGGCCGCAACGATAGTGGGCGTCTGAGCGGTTAGTCGGATCGACTTGCGATAATTTGCTTCCTTTGACATTTCCTGTGCCTCTTTGTCGTAGAGCGCTAGCGAAGAGACAGCTGTGCGCAATGCCGCCATAGAGTGAACGCCTTCGGGAAAATTACGAATGCTTTCAATAAGCTCTTGAGGGATTTGGGCGTTTGCTCCTAATTCCTTCTGGAAGGCTTCCAGCTGATCGCGCTTCGGTAGGGCTCCATGCCAAAGTAGATATACCACTTCTTCAAAGGTAGCGTTTTCAGCTAATTCATCAACATTAATACCTCTATAGCACAACACGCCATCAATGATTGAACAGACTGCCGATTGAGCAGCAACAACACCTTCTAAACCTTTAGTAGCTGTCATATGCGTCTCTCCTTTTCTGTATAGGTTTAAATGCTATTTTTCTTGATAAATCTTCTCCCCCTATTCTTTTGCGAAAAAATCGAAAAAAAAGAATTTTCTTTTTGCATAAAGTAAAAGGCAGGAAAGTAAGACATAAGATATATAACGGGTAAACTAGAAAAGAAAGAGTAAAACAACAAAACATGATTTCGACACCAATTATAAAAGATATTGACGATTTTGTGAATGATAAAAATTCAAACAGTTATACTTTAGGCTCAAAATGTCTTAAAACTTGCGTAAAATGTACCTCTTCCTGCATAATAATACGTGACAGAAAAAGTGAAAGTTTAATGAATTGATAGATCAGGAGGGAACTACACTGACCCCGGAAACTTGGCTAACGCGCCTTTTTCAAGGCATTCGTTTTTTATGGGTGATTCTTTGCATCGTGGCCTTGTATTTTGCAGTCATCAAGATCACTCCTCTTATTTACCCATTTATTATCTCTTTAATCATTGCGATTATTGTAAACCGCCCAGTCACTAATTTAACGGAACGGCTTCGATTTCCCCGTTGGCTGTCCGTAACAGTAGTTTTGCTGCTTTTGCTACTTATTGTCACTGGGGTCATTACATTGGTGATCAATACGACCGTAAATGAAATCGGAAATTTGGTCAAGTTACTCCCTAGACTTTCCGTAGAGTTTACTGGATATATCCAAAATTTTCTAGCGCATGATTTTATCGCTAATTTATATCATCGGTTCCAGTTTTTCTATACACAACTGGATTTAAACTCTCAGACTACGATTGATTCTAACGTAAAAGAAGCACTGCACACGATTAGCAATAGCTTTCAAACTATTATCGTGGGAGCTTTATCTGGCATCAATGCCTTCCTTTTGTCACTGCCAAGCTTAGGTACGGTATTTGTCATCTCCTTGTTAGGTGCATTTTTCTTGAGTAAGGATTTTTACCTGTGGAAATCACGCATGCACAAAATTTTACCCACTGGTGTTAATCATCGAATGGATCAAATCGTCTTAGACTTGCGTTCTGCATTGGTAGGGTTTTTAAAAGCGCAGCTTACTCTTATTTCAATTACCGCAGCTATTGTGATTATTGGTCTTTTGCTTTTGCGTGTGGAGTATGCGATTACGATAGGGTTATTAACCGGTCTGGTCGATTTGCTACCATATTTGGGCACAGGTACAGTCTTTGTACCTTGGATCATTTTCTTGTTCTTTAAGGGGCAATACGGTCTTGTAGTAGGTCTTTCTGTCTTGTATGGCATCGTTGTGATCTTCCGTCAGATTATCGAGCCAAAGATTGTTGCTGAAAGTGTAGGACTAGACCCCTTACTCACACTGGTAGCCCTATTTGCGGGATTAGAATTGTTCGGTGTGCTAGGTTTGATTATTGGACCGGTTAGCTTAGTGATTATCAACGCTTTAGTTAAGGCGAAAATCTTTGAAGATTTATGGATGTATATCGTAAAGGGGAAATTGTAACTAGCGTAATTCGTAATACGATTGTATTACAGCTTCCCTGAGTTAAAGGCGCCACAGCATTTGGACTTGGCGCCTTTTTCATATGTTTAACGGCACAAGAAGTAGCCTCCTAGCATTTCAGATACTCTTGGTTATCCCACACACTAACTCCTATTCAACAAAAAAGAGGCCCGCTCCTGGTATTATCCCCTTACGGTAGACAGTAAAAAAAGAGTTCATGATATCATGGATTCATTACTGTTAACCGGAGGGGTTTTTTCATGCCACCAAAAAAAGGACAAGTCTTTACTCGCTATAGCGAAGAAATTAAAAAGGAAGCTGTGCGCCTACGGGTCGAAGACCAGTGGAGCTATGCCATGATCAGAAAAAAACTGGGAATTAAAAGTGATGCCCAAATCATCGCGTGGGTTCAGAAGCACCAAAACGGAGAATCATTTGTGGACTATCGGGGGCGCTGGAATAAGAAGCATTTCAGCAGCGTAGAAGAGGAAAACGCCTACCTGAAAGCGCAGGTGGAATATCTAAAAAAGCTCAATCCGAATCTTCATGGGGAGGGAAGTTGGATAAGCAAGCCCGATTTAGGACCATCGAAAAAATGAGTCAGACCTACTCCATCACGACACTATGTAAAATTGCGGAAGTATCACGTGCTGGTTACTACAAGTGGAAATCGGCTTTAGGATATCGACAGATTCAATTTGAGCTGGAAACCAATCTAAAAGAACATATTCTTGCTATTCATCGACTTCGTCCTATTTTCGGCTATAAACGCATGAGAACAGCCCTTCTCAAAGAAGGGTTCTTGGTTAACCACAAAAAGGTGCGTAGGCTTATGCGAGAGCTGGAGATTCGCTCTGTCATCCGTAAGAAACGCCCCTTTGCGGGGCGAAAACCATCCGTTGTCTTTCCGAATGTTCTCAACCGAGAATTTACAGCAGAAACGATTTTGAAGAAATTTGTAACAGACATTACCTATATTCGAGTTGGTCATGATTTTGTCTATTTATCAGTCGTTTTAGACCTTTATAACAACGAAGTTGTCGCATGGGACATGTCATCTCGCAACGATCTACAACTCGTTTTGGACACGATAAAGCATTTGAATGCACAAGGGGCCATTTTGCATTCTGATCAGGGATTCCAATACACAACAAAGTCTTACAAGATATTGCTTGAAGAGAAACAGCTCATTGGAAGCCATTCAAGAAGGGGAAATTGTTTTGATAACGCCTGCGTGGAATCGTTCTTCTCACATTTGAAAACAGAGAAACTTTACCTTGAAAAACCAGCAAGTCAAATGGAGGCTCGAAAACTGATCACGGAATATATCAATTTTTATAACCAAGAACGTTTTCAGAAAAAACTTGGCGATCTCTCCCCGGTAGAGTACCGTGAAGCGATCGCCGCATAACGAACTTACTCTTTTTTCATTGTCTACTTGACGGGGCTACTACCATCCCATCAGGTCGCTTGCCCCTCTTTTCTTATCTTCTAAAATGAATAAACTTGATCATTTTCCCAGAAGCAATCATCGACATAATCCATGCTTTTAAGAAATAGCGCAATATCATTCTCGTATATGGTATTAAAAAGATAATACCAATGATATCAGTGAAAAATCCAGGAAACACAAGTAAAAAACCGCCAAATAGGATAAACAAGCCATCCAACAATGCGTCAGTCGGCATTTGTCCTCGCGATAGCTGTAGCTGTAATAATTTTAAGGTCTGCGTTCCCTGATTTTTAGCAAGATAGGCCCCTACCACCGATGTTAAAATGACCAACAGGATCGTCCAAGGTCCTCCAATCACTTTTCCTACTGCAATAACTCCCCAAATCTCCAAAATCGGTATGATTAAAAAAAGCACAAACAACATTCGTAACCACATGGGCATATCACTTCCTCTGCCGGTTAATCAAACCAATTCTTTATCCGAGATATTTTTCATGTTCAGCTTGTAAACAGGAATACAGCTCTGGAATCACTTTAGGAAGACGGATTGGTTTTATTTGTGGATTCGTAAAAACATGCTCTGTCTTCCCTGACACTAATAATTTATTGTCATTGACCCGATAAATCTCATAACCAAAGTTCATACGGATGGGCGTTATATGCTCAATAAACGTGCGGATTTCAATCTCATCATCATAGCGTGCTGGTGAATGAAAAGATAAGGTTGCGTTGGTTACTGGCAATAGTACGCCCTTCTCCTCTACCCCTTTATATGATATTCCAGCTACTTCTCTAATATATTCAGTTCGTCCAAGTTCAAACCATGTTAGATAGTTTGCATGATATACAATTTGCATTTGATCTGTTTCGCTGTAGCGAACCCGAAGCTGATAGGTATGATAAAAAGCTGGATTCATTTCATTATAGCCTCCTAACTTCGTAAAGCCTTCTCTCATATAGTAGCACAAAAAGGACCATCGAATAATCTCGATAGTCCTTTTCTTTCTAGAAACAAACGCCTCTTATAGTACAGGAGCCATACCAGTAAAGATTTTACCACGTTCTGAATCAACAGTTACTTCCATACCATCCTTAAAGATAGCTGTAGCATTGTTTACACCGATTACAACAGGTGTATTTAGGTTCAAGCCGACAATAGCTGCATGAGAAGTAAGTCCGCCTTCTTCAGTGATGACTGCTGCCGCACGTTCAAATGCAGGAATCATATCAGAATCAGTACCTAGGCATACCAAAATGGAGCCTTCTTGTACTTTGCTCATTGCCTCTTCTGCTGTGCGAGCAACGACAACATTCCCAGTCACTACTGCTTGCCCGATCCCTTGTCCTTTAGCAAGTACATCGCCAATTACATGGATTTTCAATAGGTTGGTTGTACCTGTTTCACGAACCGGAACACCTGCTGTAATTACAACCAAATCACCGTGTTTAACCATACCTGTTGTCAAAGCTTCACGTACAGCGATGTCAAACATTTCATCTGTTGTTTCTGCTTGCTTCGTTACAACTGGGTACACTCCATACATTAAGGAAAGACGGCGAGCAACACCTTGATGTGGAGTTACTGCGATAATTGGTGCTTTTGGACGGTATTTAGAAACAAGACGAGCTGTATGTCCACTTTCTGTAGAGGAGATAACTGCTGCTGCATTTAGATCAAGAGCAGATTTTACTACTGCTTGAGAAATTGCGTCTGTTACTGTTACACGGTTGCAAGTTGCATGAGCCTTCATTACTTCACGATAGTTCAAGCTTTGCTCTGCACGTAGAGCGATGCTGTTCATGGTTTGAACCGATTCTACTGGATATTTACCTGCTGCTGTTTCACCAGAAAGCATGATAGCGTCTGTGCCATCATAAATCGCGTTCGCTACGTCACTTGCTTCTGCACGAGTTGGACGTGGGTTGCGTTGCATAGAATCCAGCATTTGTGTTGCTGTAATAACTGGTTTGCCTAGCAGGTTACATTTTTGGATCATCATTTTTTGGCAAACAGGAACTTCCTCAACAGGAATTTCTACACCAAGGTCTCCACGAGCTACCATTAAACCATCGGATACTGCCAAAATTTCATCGATGTTGTCAACACCCTCTTGGTTTTCAATCTTGGAGATGATGTCAATTTTTGCGCCATGCTTATCTAGGATTTCACGGATTTCCAATACGTCTGAGCCCTTGCGCACAAAGGAAGCCGCGATAAAGTCAACGCCTTGCTCGATACCAAACTTGATATCTGCAGCGTCCTTCTCAGTGATGCCTGGCAGGTTGATAGAAACTCCAGGAACGTTTACACCTTTTTTACTTTTTAGTGTACCGCCGTTTTTGATAACACAAACGATTTCAGTACCTTCAATTTTTGTAACTTCCAAGCCGATTAGACCATCATCGATTAGAATTTGGCTACCTACTTCTACATCGTTAGGAAGGTCAGGATATGTGATTGATACACGCTCAGCTGTTCCAGCCATCTCTTGAGTTGTTAAAGTGAAGGTGTTGCCCTCTACTAGCTCTACAGCGTCTACAGACATATTTCCTGTACGGATTTCAGGTCCTTTCGTATCTAGTAGGATCGCTACCAATTTACCTGTTTCTTTTGCTGCCTGACGAATATTTCTAATACGAGCGCCATGCTCTTCAAAATCACCGTGAGAAAAGTTTAAACGGGCTACATTCATACCCGCGCTAATTAGTTTTTTTAGTGTTTCCACCGATTCGGATGCTGGTCCAATAGTACATACGATTTTTGCCTTGCGTAACAAAATAATCCCTCCAAAAATTGCTTAGTAATTCTTGTTTTACAAAAGAACAGGGCGTTCATTAACGAACTAGATGCATGAGAACGCCACTGAAATTGTTATGCTTCTTGAAAAGTTACCAATTAAATGGATAGAGAACGCGCTAATTGGTAAATTGACAAGTCTAGTTGATGTTTTTGATCAAGCGCTTCATCAATATCAACGTCTACGATGGTATTGTTCTTAATTCCAACCATGCGATCCGCTTTGCCCTCAAGCAGCAAATCTACAGCAGCTGCACCTAAACGACTTGCTAGCATACGGTCGAAAGCAGTTGGAGAACCACCACGTTGAATATGTCCTAGAACAGTGACACGAGTCTCCCAGCCTGTTTCTGCCTTGATGACATCTGCGAACTGAGAAGCTTGGCCTACCCCTTCTGCCACAATAATGATGGAATGCTTTTTACCGCGGCGATGTCCTGAACGTAGTCGCTCCAGAATATCCTTCATATCCGTATCTGCTTCAGGGATGATGATGGATTCTGCTCCAGCAGCTAAACCAGCCCACAGAGCCAAGTCACCTGCATCGCGCCCCATAACCTCAACAATGTACGTACGCTCATGTGAAGTAGCTGTATCGCGGATTTTGTCAATGCATTCTACTACAGTGTTTAATGCTGTGTCAAAGCCAATTGTAAAGTCAGTGCATGGAATGTCATTATCAATAGTACCCGGAACACCAATTGTTGGGAAGCCAAGCTGAGTTAGTTTTTGCGCACCGCGGAACGAACCGTCACCGCCGATAACAATTAGACCTTCAATTCCGTGTTTCTTTAATTGCTCAACCGCTTTTGCTCGTCCTTCTTCCGTTCTGAACTCGTCGCTACGAGCTGTAAAAAGCATTGTACCACCACGATGAATAATGTCACCTACAGAACCAAGTGTTAATTCCTTGATGTTACCGCTAATAAGACCATTATATCCATTGTAAACTCCAAAAATTTGAACGCCCTTGTAAATAGCTCGACGTACCGCAGCACGAACAGCCGCGTTCATACCTGGAGCATCGCCACCACTAGTTAAAACAGCAATTTTTTTCATCGTACTCACCTCTTCATTTTCTCCTTTCCTTAGGATGGCTCTCTGCATCATTTTCTATTGGTAACGAAAATGAGAAACCTGGGGAAAATTTTGTTAACAAAATCCTGCTAACAGTCTATAGACACCAAATTCATACAATCGAAACCACAAATATTTACCCAATAATTAGGAAAACAGGATGGTGTTATACCAATCCGGTAAATTGGTCACGCAGTATGTATAAATGGCGTATATTGATAGGCTGTTATACAACAAACTTCCGGTTTTAGCCACTCCATTTTGGAATTTGTGACATACTTTTTGTTAGTTTTTCTTTTTTTGCCAAGATCGTCTTCCGAATACTGATTCTAACAGATTTTGAGCGTCTAAAAAAGCAAAAAACTCCCCTTTTTTATGAAAGGGAAGTAAATGTGCCAATTTGTTTAAATTTGTTATAACGATGCTGTACTAATTCTTTAGGGGACAGTTTTTCCAGCTCAGCTAAACCATTAAGCAACGACTGCTTAATAAAACCTGCTTGTTGGATTAAATCACGATGTGCCCCACCAAATGGTTCTGGAATGATTTGATCAATGATACCTAATTCTAATAAATCTGGGGCAGAAATTTTCATGGTTTCGGCTGCCCGCATCGCGAGACTAGAATCTTTCCATAAAAGAGCCGCAGCTCCCTCTGGAGAGATAACCGAATAAACGGAGTTCTCAAGCATATAGATATAGTTACCGACACTAATGCCTAAAGCTCCTCCACTACCACCTTCTCCGATGACCACACAAATAATAGGCACCGTGAAATTAGCCATCTCAAGTAAATTTCGAGCAATCGCTTCGCTCTGTCCGCGCTCCTCTGCTGCTTTACCTGGATAAGCCCCTTGCGTATTAATAAATGTAATGATCGGTCGACCAAATTTCTCGGCCTGCTTCATTAATCGCAACGCTTTACGATAACCCTCTGGATGAGCCATACCAAAATTACGGCTAATATTTTCTTTGGTATCTTTCCCCTTTTGATGCCCGATAACTGTGACAGGCCGGCCTTCTAGGCGTGCAATACCACCAACAATCGCCAAATCATCTCCGTAGGAACGATCCCCATGTAATTCCATAAAATCAGTAAAGATATGCTTGATATAATCAAACGTAGTGGGACGCTCTGGATGACGAGAAATCTGCACGCGTTGCCACGGGGTTAAATTCCCGTAGATTTGCTCGGCCAAATCCTTCGCTTTTTCCTCCAGACGCTTTACTTCATCTGTAAAATCAATCCCTTTTTCTTCTGTAAACTTACGTAGTTCTTTAATTTTATCGCGCAGCTCTACTAATGGTTTTTCAAATGAGAGATCTGTTGCCATTATTCTCCCTCCCTATGTGTGTGCAAAGCGACCAATGTACCTAAAGTATCTCGCATATCTTTGCGATGCACTACCATATCAAGCTGCCCATGCTTTAAGAGAAACTCCGCAGTTTGGAAATCCTTAGGAAGCTCCTGACGAATCGTTTGTTCAATGATACGACGACCAGCAAACCCAATCTGAGCACCTGGTTCGGCAATATTAATATCACCAAGCGAGGCAAAGCTGGCAGATACACCACCGGTAGTCGGATGAGTTAATACGGAGATAAACAACAAGCGTTCATTTTCCATTTGAGCCAATGCAGCGCTGGTTTTTGCCATCTGCATCAAGCTGATCATTCCTTCCTGCATACGTGCTCCACCAGAAGCAGAGAACAGGATAAATGGCAGCTTACGCTCAATAGCGCGTTCAATTGCCCGTGTAATTTTTTCACCAACAACTGCGCCCATGCTTCCCATCCGAAAGCGCGAGTCCATGACACCTAACACAACAGGCATCCCCTGAAGCAGACCCTCGCCCGTAATAACCGCTTCGTTCAAATTTGTTTTGGAACGATCTTGTTCTAATTTATCTTCATACCCCGGAAAATTAAGAGGGTTATCTGAAATTAAATTAGCATCAAATTCTTCCGTAAAGCTACCATTATCCAGTAGCGATTGTACGCGCTCTGGAGAAGATAAAGGAAAATGATGCTGACAGCCTTTGCAGACTCTTAAATTCTTCTCCAAATCCTTGGAATAATGAATTGTTCCGCAATGGGAACATTTATGCATAAGACCTTCTGGAACCTCTTTGGGTTCAACAGTCGGGACTTCCTGCGTCATTGACACGCTTGGTACAGTCGCAAATTTGCGCTTTTTCCCAAAAAGATCTTTGAGCACACTATCACCTCACATTTGTTTCAGTGAAGAACCGTGCCGAGAACCTCTTGCACTTCGGACAGTTCGCCCTCTGGCACCAGTATCTCATATTGCTTGGATACTTTAGCCTCACGAACCTTCACCAGAAATCCTTCACTTGTTAAACGGTGTTGAATACGTTCGGCAATCTTGGCGCTAGGAGCGATGTAGATGACAGTCCACATGATAATCCTCCTTACTGCTGTAAATCTGACAATCTGTGCCTCATCATATCACAGCCCCTACAGCACCTGCAATTTATAACATGCTGTTGTCAAGATGTACCTTCATATATTCCATCGCCTTTACTGCGTTACCTTCGCGTATTGCCTCCATAACCTGCACATGTTCCTGATGAGCAATACGCGCTCTTCCTTCACGTGCTATTGAGTCTTTGCGAATCCCACCACTATATTCCACGAGCGGAGCCCATATCCGGTGTAAGACAGAATTGCGGCTCGATCTGCATATGACCCGATGAAATAAGTAATCTTCCTCCCAAGGAATCTCTCCTCGCTCCAACTTATCCCAAGCAGAATCCAAAATGCGCTCCATTTCCTCAAAGTGCCTAGTCCCTGCTCTGGTGCACGCAAGACGTACAGCATCCAGTTCTAGGATCTTACGCATTTCTACGAGATCTTTTTTGGTTTTTGCATCACGTAAAATGTAAGAGCCTAATAAATCGATCAACCGGTTATGCCGATAATGCTTTAAAAAAGTGCCTTCCCCACGTCTTGTCTCTATTAGACCCAACAGCTCTAAAGCTCGTAGCGCCTCACGTACAGAGGAACGCCCAACACTTAATCGCTCGGAAAGCTCTCGCTCTGAGGGGAGCTTATCCCCAGGACGTAAATTCTCTTCTGCAATGATTTCGTTCAATTGCATGAGAATTCCTTCATACACTTTCCGATTGGTGGAGGAGTCTGTCATCGTACTCCACTCCTTCGGCTAAAAATCAGGAGAAGGCGATTACTATCGCCTTCTCTTATACGGCTACTTCCTATTATTGATCTGAGAAAGCAGAAAGTTTTACGGTTTTAGCTTTTATTTCTTCTAAATCGACATTAATCCGAGCTACACCGCTATCCATCGCAGCTTTAGCAACCGCGGCTGCTACATTCGCAGCAACACGAGGATCAAACGGAGCTGGGATAACAAAATCAGCGTGCAGCTGATCTCCCTCGATTAGATCAGCGATAGCATGTACCGCCGCTACTTTCATTTCTTCATTGATTTGAGTCGCTCTTGTATCCAACGCACCGCGGAAAATGCCTGGGAATGCTAGTACATTATTAACCTGATTCGGGAAATCAGAGCGCCCTGTTCCTACTACTGCCGCTCCTGCCTTTTTAGCTTCATCCGGCATAATCTCAGGTGTAGGATTAGCCATTGCAAAAATAATCGCATCACGATTCATAGATGTAACCATCTCAGGGGTAACAGCTCCTGCTGCGGAAACACCAATGAATACGTCAGCCCCAACCATTGCATCTGCTAGTTCGCCTTCGATTTTGTCACGGTTCGTTAGTAAAGCGATTTCTTCTTTCACTGGATTCATACCAAATTGGCGGCCTTCATACACAATTCCTTTTGTATCACACATAATTACTTCTTTTACACCCATGCTAAGTAAAAGTTTAATAATTGCAATACCAGCGGCTCCAGCACCGTTGGCAACTACACGGATATCTTCTATTTTTTTATTCACTAATTTTAAAGCATTGATGAGACCCGCAGCAGTTACAATGGCTGTTCCGTGCTGGTCATCGTGGAAAATTGGAATGTTCGTTTCTTTTTTCAGACGTTCCTCGATCTCAAAGCATGCAGGTGCTGCGATATCTTCTAGGTTTACGCCTCCAAAAGTTGGCTCTAGAAGCTTTACTGTTTCAATAATCTTCTCTTTGTCCGTTGTATTTAAGCAGATCGGGAATGCATCTACTCCAGCAAACGATTTAAATAATACGGCTTTTCCTTCCATAACAGGCATTGCAGCTTCTGGACCGATATTACCAAGTCCTAGCACGGCCGTTCCGTCACTAACTACAGCTACCAAATTACCTTTCATGGTATATTCGTACACTTTGCTAGGATCATTAAAAATCTCTTTGCAAGGTTCGGCTACACCAGGCGAGTATGCTAGGCTTAAATCATGTGCATCGCGCACTGGCACCTTCGTAACTGCTTCTAGCTTTCCTTGATGTACTCTGTGAAGTTCAAGAGCTTCTTCTCTTAAATTCGACACCTAAATCACTCCATTCCCGCCTGAGTAAATTACCCATATTGTTGTATGTCGAAGTGGTCAGACCACTCAAACGCCGTTACTGTTCATTATATCAAATCATTTCCAACTGTAAACCTGCTATAAAGTGCAAAAAAGGGAGGACTTCGTTCATCCTCCCCCGTTTATGGGCAATTCTTTCTGAATTACACACTCATCTCCCACTATTTCTTTCATTTTCTCCAGTATTTCGCTATTTGCTTCCACTCGATATTCGTTTGGTAGCCGTAATATTTGTTTTTTCTGCTCATAATAAAGCAGAACTGGGGTCATTCCACTGTGCTTGGTAAACAATTCTTTTAACCGAACTAGGGTATCGCCTCTTTCATGCTCTGGAGAGATTTTAATAAATAATACGCTTTCCATCTGTGGCTTAGGCAATGCTTTTCCGTCCCAGATCCTGTTAGCGATCAATTTAGGCGTATCTCCCTGACGATCTATACGTCCTTCAATCACAACGATCGCCTCTTTATATAAAAAGGTTTGGGCCGTTTGAAATATTTTCGGAAAAACAACTACCTCTACTTGAGCCGTTTTATCCTCTACCTGTAGAAATGCCATCGGGTCGCCTTTTTTTGTTTGAATTCGCTTAGCCTCTGTTATCATCCCTACAATTTTTACTACATGCTGATGCGGTAGGTCATCCATATCGGGGATCATGGTTACTTCTTTATGCTGTGTTAAATAAGAATAGGGATCGAGTGGATGACCGGACAGATAGACACCTAATAGCTCTTTTTCCTCTTTTAAGCTCTGTATATGCGAGAAGGGCGGAACCTCTGGATATTCTATCTTCTCTGGTTCTGGTTGATTCCCCTTATCATCAGAGCCGGCTTCACTTGTAAATGCAAACAAATTTAACTGAGCAGCTTCTTTGTCTTTTCGACGTGTACCACCCTTCTCCATGGCTTCATCAAGCATCAATAAAAGCTGAGCTCTATGACCTGGCAATGAATCCAGTGCCCCGCAAATAATCAAAGACTCAATCACACGGCGGTTAACCAATCGACTGTCGACTCTTGAACAAAAATCAACCAGATCTGAAAACGGAGCTTTTATCCGTTCTTTAACAATTGACTCGATTGCACCATATCCTACATTCTTGACAGCAGCCAGTCCGAAGCGAATCGCCTGCTTATCTGGCTCAACACTAAATAATGCTTCACTTGCATTTACGCAAGGAGGAAGCACCGTTAGGCGCAAGCGCTTTGCTTCTTCTACATACTCCGCGATCCTCCCTTGGCTGCCAATTGACATGGATAGTAATGAGGCCATAAAAGCTAGTGAATGATTCGCTTTTAAATACGCCATTTGATAGGCAATAATCGCATACGCTACTGAATGGGCTTTATTAAAACCGTAGTCGGCAAATTTAACAATCAAATCATAAACCTCATTGGCAAGCTGCTCCTCATATCCTTGGGCAATGCTGCCTGCCACAAATTTCTCACGTTGTTCCATCAATAGCTCACGTTTCTTTTTCCCTACGGCCCGCCGTAAAATATCAGCCTCACCTAGAGTAAAGCCTGCCATTTTAGAAGAAATTTGCATGATTTGCTCCTGATAAATAATAAAGCCGTGTGTCTCTTGCAAAATTGCTTCTAAATCGGGATGAGCATAGTGTACGGGAGTTTTCCCATGCTTGGCTTTGATATAGTCTGGAATAATCTCCATAGGCCCTGGACGATATAAAGCAAGAACAGCTACGATATCACCAAGACAGGTCGGCTTTAAATCTCGAAGTACATTACGGATTCCCGCTGATTCTAGCTGAAACACACCTGTTGTATCACCGCGTGTTAGCATTGCAAAGCTTTTTGCATCCTCCATTGGCAATGAGTCTAATGACAAAGGGATGCCCTGACGGTTCATTTCCTTTAACGTTTCCTGAATAATAGTCAGATTGCGTAGACCTAAAAAATCCATCTTTAGCAAACCGACCTGTTCTAGAATATCCATTGGGAACTGAGTAAGTAATAGCCCTTCACTTCCCTCTTGCAGGGGTACGTATTCTGTTAAGGGTTCACGTGAAATCACTACCCCAGCCGCATGCGTAGAAGCATGGCGCGGTAATCCTTCCAATCCCCGGCCTAGCCGGATCAGCTTGGCTACGTCTCGATTTTCCTCCGTTAAACGCTCCAAGTCAGGATTAAGCTTGAAGGCCTTATCAAAGGTCATAGATGGAGATTGTGGAATCATTTTCGCTACGCGATCTACCAAAGCAAGTGATAAGCCTAGGGCTCGGCCAACATCACGCACGGCCGCCCGTGCAGCAAGTGTACCAAAGGTAATAATCTGCGCCACCCGATCATGACCGTATCTGTCTGCTACATAATGAATAACCTCGTCACGCCGCTCCACTGCAAAGTCAATATCAATATCAGGCATCGTAATGCGCTCTGGATTGAGAAAGCGTTCAAACAACAGATCGTGAGCAAGCGGATCTACATTGGTAATGGAGAGCGCGTAGGCGACCAAGCTGCCTGCCGCTGATCCTCGCCCCGGACCGGTTGCTATTTTTTGCTCATGAGCATATTTCATAAAATCCCAAACGATTAAAAAATAATCGGTAAAGCCTGTCCCGGTTATGACAGATAGTTCATAATCTAGGCGCTCCTGCACCTCGGCATGTAGAGCACCGTAACGCTTGACACAGCCTTCTTCACATATTTGTCGTAAATATTGCTCCGCCTCTACTCCCTCTGGTAACGGAAACCGTGGCAAAATGTGTTGGTCTAACTGAATTTCCACCTGACAGCGTTCCGCTATACGAAGGGTGTTTTGTAGTCCCTCTTTCGCGTAGACAAACAGACCAGCCATCTCTTCTGCCGATTTAAGATAATATTCCTCCGTCTCGTAGCGAGATCGGTTAGTATCTGTAATGGTTGCACCTTGGCCGATAGCCAGCAGCACGTCATGTAGCTCTGCTTCCTGCTTTTCCACATAATGCACGTTATTTGTGACTACTAGCGGAATGTGTGTCGCCTCATGCAATCTCAATATACGTTGATTTAGGCGACGCTCTTTTTCAGTCCCATGATCCTGAAGCTCCAGATAAAAGCGCTGTGGGCCAAAAACATCAGCATACCAGCTAGCGGCTTGTCTTGCTGCCTCTATATCGCCTTCTAATAAAAGCTGGTTAATCTCTCCTTCTGTACAACCACTTAGCGCAATCAGGCCGTTTGCATATCGCTTCAGCCTTTCTCGATTGATTCGCGGCAGTATTTGATACCCCTCTGTATGAGCAATTGTAGATAACTGAATTAAATTTTTATAGCCTTGCTCATTCTCGGCAAGTAATGTCAAATGATAAGGGGCCTTGGTTTGTCGTGTCACCCGATCACGCAAATCTCCATCAATTAGATAAATTTCCATGCCAATAATAGGTTTAATTCCTTTCTCAAGACATGCTTTATAAAAAGGAATGACTCCGTATAGATTCGCATGGTCTGTAATTGCTAAGGCCGGCATCTTAAGCTCAGCAGCCTTTTGCACCAATTGATCAATCCGTGCGGCCCCATCTAATAAACTAAATTCGCTATGCACATGTAAATGAACGAAGGATGCTGTCATCATCTTGCTCCTTCCCTACTGATCTTCGTATATTCCTATTATACCCGAAGGAGCAATTGAGGCGAACCTTTATTCGTGTAACAGAAGGATAGGACTTGTAAGAACATACGAATTTTTCCGTTAATAAGTATGCTATAATACAGATGTCATGATTTGTTAATTGAAAAAGGAAGGGTAGGTGTTGCATGATGTGGTTTGCTATTTATTTTACCGGCATGATTGCCTCCCTCATCATGGGAGTCTACTATAGCATTAACGCTCGTCGTCGTGGTCTTCATCCATTGCAATCCCGTATGACACTTGGAAAAATGAATATTTCCTTAGGTTGCCTGCTCATCTTATTTGGTCTCAATCAATTTTCCTTTCAGGACTTAGATGGAATTCGGATTGGGGTTGCTTTTGTAATGCTGTTAGTAGGTATTATTAATCTCGTGCTTGGTACAAAACACTATATCCGCAACAAACAAGAATGGTTACGAGTAGCGGAAACACTAAAATAAAATGATCTATAAAGTAACGAAAAACTGCCATCCTTTCAAAACGGAAGAAGGATGGCAGTTTTTTATTATTGTGATAACGAAAATAAATGGGTTATCATATATTGATCTTTACAAATAATATACTTATCATAAATATAAAGATCAGGTATCTCTTTTTCTCATAACACAATATAATGAAGAATGTTTGAAAATTTTTTGCACAGATGTAACAGGAGGTTTGATTTACTCGTCATATAATGAGTAATTAATTCAGGTCTGTTTATGAGTGTGTAAGCAAGCATGCGAGAATTTTGTTTAGGAGCAATTTGTATGGAGAGAATTGGGTTCGTTATGAAAGAAGCACGGATTTCAAAAGGGATTAGCCTAACAGATATTCATCAAAAAACAAATATCCCGTTGTCTTATTTGGAGGCAATCGAACAAGAGGAATTTTCTAAAATTCCTCATCAAGTGTATGTCCAAGGATTTGTGAAAAGTTACGCTAGCGTTTTAAAACTAGATGTCTCAGCTTATATGGACCAGCTACCAAAGCCGGAGCCTTCCGCTCCGCCCAACTATATTACGCATCAACGGAAATGGAAACTAGGTAGTTTTTTCTTTTCCGGCACAGGTTTTTGTCAATTGCTTGTCGTGATCTTTATGTTATTCATCGCTGGTGTAACCTATTTGGGTTTTCGTATGTAAGAAGTTGTTGGTAAGTGCTCAGATGATTTGTAAAGTCCGATCGTTCTTACTACTCTCAATTCAAAAAATTTCACGTTTCCACAGCGCAAAAACCGGAGCAGGAAATCATTCCTCGCTCCGGTTTTATCATTTTATCATCCGCATTATCTTTCCAAAACCTGCGCTGTAACCATTGCTTTTCCTACCATTTGATCGCGGTGGAACACTTCTACCTCCACCTTGCCAAAGCGGCGGCTCACGTCTAGTAAACGCGGTTTTATCTTTAATTGACTTTCGATCTGAACTGGCTTTAAGAAATAAACGGTAATGTTCTCCGGCACCATATCACCACGTCGATGTCGGCGCAATTCATTACAGGCTACTTCTGTCATGACAGTCGTCAATACGCCACTTGCAATCGTTCCCAAATGATTGGTCATCTGAGGAGTTACTTCACCAATGTAGGTGACTTCATCCCGATCCTTTTCTTCTCGGAACTGACTCATGATCATATTTGGAAAGGTTTCGCTTAATTGCGGTTGCTTCTGCATGTATTGTAACGCTTTCAGAACTTCCTGACGTGTAATGACTCCCAGCAGCTTTTTGAAATTATCCACAACCGGCAACAATTCGATTCCTTCCCATGCCATCAAATGAGCGGCGGAAGCGACAGAGACCCTTGGTGACGTCGTAATTGGGCTGCGTGTCATCACTTTATCCACAGTAACATCATCTTCATTACCGATGATATCCTTAGATGTCAGGATACCAACTAGCCGACGAAACTCATCGACTACAGCAAAGCGTGTCTCTTTATATTTTTCTGTGTACAAATGCCACTTCTTCACTTGATCTGTAGGCAATAAAACGGGAACCTCATCTAATGGTTTTACTATATCCTCTACCATGACAATCTCTTTTTTGATAAGACGGTCATAAATAGCACGATTTAATAAAGAAGCCACACTGAATGTATCGTACGTAGTAGAAATAATCGGTAATTCTAGCTCATCTGCTAGCGCTTTAACTTCCTCACTTGTATCAAATCCACCAGTAACTAATACAGCCGCACCATTTTGTAAAGAAAGACGATGGGCCTGCTCTCGGTTTCCAACAATTAACAAGCTACCCGGTTGGATATATTTGACCATGTTTTCTAGCTTCATGGCACCTATCAAAAATTTATGTAAAGTCTTGTGTAAACCCTCTTTACCACCCAACACACTGCCATCCACAATATTTACTACCTCGGCAAAAGTTAAACGATCAAAGTTTTCCTTATTCTTTTTCTCAATCCGGACAGTTCCTACCCGTTCAATGGTACTAACATACCCTTGTACCTCCGCCTCTTTGATCGCGCGGTAAGCCGTTCCTTCGCTTACTTCGAGATCCTTGGCGATCTGTCGGACAGAGATCTTAGTTCCGATGGGAAGGCGATCAATATGTTGTATGATTTGTTCGTGCTTTGTTGCCAAGTTAGCCACCTGCCCTTTGTTTACCGTTTTTACAAATGAAGGATATTATATGGTTATCATACGAATCATGTATGTACTTCATTAACTTAAAAAGGCTCCTTGCAACAATTTTACCCCATGCCTAGACAAAAAAAAAGGGTGTAACGGCGCCCGTTACACCAAATCACGTATATAATTTAAGGGGGTTTTCATCATGTTTTTATCTTATCCCCTTAATATTACAGGAATGTTACAAACGAATTACAAATGCATTTCATTTCATTCGTTCTTTGTTTACAAACAAAAATTAATTTTCAATACCGTACAGAACCTGTAGAGGCTCAGCTATGATGCGATTAACATCTTCCATAATCTGTCCAAGAACGCGCTCTGCTTCTAGCACCTTACGGATTTCTTGATGAAGCTGAACTGTTTCATACAATTTTTGGATTTGCTCCATATCTGCTTGACCTACTTCTTGTCCGCTCATTTGCTTCATCTGCAATTCAAATTGTTTTTGACGAAAATCAGCTAACATGCGACTAGCCTCTGGGTCTGCACTCACGTTTTGTTGAGCTGCTAGAAATGCTTTGTACTCGTCGCTATCTTTAATGGCACGTGCCAATTCATGCGCTTTATCGTAGTTCACAGTATTCCCTCACTTTTATATTAGGATGTATTGTAAGTAGTGTAACAGATTTGCTTTTAAACTGACAATCTTTGGTTACTTATCTTCTCCTCTAGCTATTAGGCTGAAGGATGAGCATCCACTAATTGAGAGGTACATGCTGGGCAACGCTTAGCCTGTAAAGGAATGCTAGAAATGCAATATGGACACTCCTTGGTCGTAACTGCTTCTTCTTGCTTGATTTCTTCCTTTTTCTTACGTAGTTTATTTAACTGTCTAATCACAATAAAAATACTAAAGGCTACAATGAGAAAATCTAAAACAGAATTCAGGAACAAACCGTAGTTTAGTGTTGCTCCACCTGCTTTTTTTGCCTCTGCTATCGTATTATAATGAGTTCCAGACAAGTTTATAAACAAATTAGAAAAGTCGATACGTCCTAAGAGTAAGCCAACCAATGGCATAATTAAATCATTAACAAGAGAAGTAACAATTTTCCCAAAAGCTCCTCCTATTACAACACCGATCGCCAAATCTACGACGTTGCCCTTCATCGCGAATTCACGAAATTCTTTCCACATATTCATCACCTTTCTTCTGCATTATACATTGTAGTATTATGACCAAAACCAAAGGATGAGACAACTATCAAACTCTCGATTTCCTCCATTCTTTCATTTTTGTTCCTATTGGCCGTGGTTCAGAGGACGATTTTCATTTTCCCAATTCATTGCTCCTAATTCCTTTTTGTTGTTTTGCCCCACTAGTCGTAAGAAAATAAAAAAAAGGTTACACTCCTTTTTACGTACAGAAAACAAAATTTTTTTAGCCTCATTGTAAACTTTCCGTTTTTCATGTAAACTGATATTATAAATAATTAGCTTTAGTGCTTGAAAGCGTATAAGCGTTAAAGTAATACTAAACAAATTTTACCACTAACAGAAAAAGGAGGTCACTCAGATGCAGCATCAACCATCATCTAATTGGACAAAGATTTCAGATTCACTCGCTCTTATTCTCATTTTATTGGTGGTGATTGGTTATCTAGTGCTCAATCTGCAGGCCCCTCCGCAAATCGCTATCTTATTGTGCATCATGATCTCCGTCGCCTTTGGGTTTTGTAAAAGAATACCGTGGAAGGTAATGGATAAAGGAATTCGAGAAGGAATTATTTCTGGTATTCCTTCTATAGTAATTTTTTTGCTGATCGGGGTATTAATTGCGGTTTGGATTGCCTGCGGAACGATTCCAACCATGATTTTATACGGATTCTCTCTTATTTCCGCTGACTACTTTCTGATCACCGTTTTTGTTATGTGCGCGCTCGTTGGCACTAGTATTGGAAGTGCCTTTACGACAGTAGCTACTATCGGTGTTGCCTTTCTTGGTATGGGCAAAATGCTGGGAATTGATTTGGCATTGATTTCAGGGGCTATTATTTCTGGAGCATTCTTCGGAGATAAAATGTCGCCATTATCAGATACAACCAATCTGGCTCCCGGGGTCGCAAAAGTAGATTTATTCGAACACATTCGTCATTTGATGTGGACCACTATTCCTGCTTTTATCATTTCTTTAGTGCTCTACTTTTACTTAGGGAGTTCTGTTACAAGTCAGGTTCCACTAAATTTCGAAACCATCCGTAAGGGCTTGGAAATGAGTTCATTTATTCACTGGAGTACATTCCTGCCACCATTGCTTTTATTTTTTATGGCTTACAAACGGATTCCAGCTATTCCTGCTCTATTTGTAGGAATTGTATCCTCCTTACTATTGATTTTAATTACTCAACCGAATCAATCATTGGTTTCTTTATTAACCATCATGCAAAATGGCTTTGTTTCAACAACTGGACAAGCTGAAGTGGATTCTCTTCTATCACGCGGGGGTCTTCAAAGTATGCTATCGTCCGTCGCACTGATTTTATTAGCCTTAGGTTTAGGCGGAATCTTATATGAAATCGGTGTGATTTCGAATCTGGTTTCCTGTATTCAGCGGTTTGTAAAAACTCGCGGACGACTGATTTTGTCTACTGCTATGTCAAGCCTTAGTATTAATGTGCTGGTTGGGGAGCAATATCTGTCCATTATTTTGCCAGGAAGAGCCTTTCTACCAAGCTTTGAAAAGCTAGGGCTAGCCCGTAAAAATTTGTCGCGTGTGCTAGAGGATGCCGGAACAGTTGTTAATCCACTGGTTCCTTGGAGCGTATGCGGAGTATTCTTGACGGGAGTGCTAGGAGTCGGGACTCTGGAATATCTGCCTTATGCCTTCTTCTGTCTACTATGTCCAATTATTACTGTCATTCTGGGCTTTACGGGAATTGGAGTTCCAAATGAAGTATCTGTCCCCAAGATACAGGAACAATCAAAAGTGTAAATAATGGAATATACTATCAGAGTAATAGCGGTTTGTCATTCATGTGGCAAATCGCTTTTGTTTTAAACATTAGCAGATATCTCTACTTTAACGAAAGAAAAAATGAATGCTTTTTCACCCATTTCACTGCAAGCTCCTCAGTACTTAAGAAGCTTGGGAAAACTCTGGGTAAGGATAGGTTTTGGAAATAGGGGTCAGATGGAGAGGCCCAACCAAGTTTTCTTCCTTTCATTGGTAAAGGCTCTCCTCTTCAACTCTTGTCCCCTTCTTACAATTTTTTATTTTTACTTGTTTTATGTTAAAAAGTTAAGTAAGCCTTGCACAAGTCCGATAATTGCTCCCAGTACAAAACCTAGTACTGTAATCATGCGGAATTCCCTTCCCGAAATGCCGATGATCATTTCCTCTAGTCGCTCTAATGGAAATCCCTCTACTTGTTTCGTAACAATTTCCTTAATTTGAAGAGAATCGAACAGTCTATCTACGTTTTCCTCTAATCTCCCTGTAAACCACTGGGCAACTCTTGGTAACCAGTATGTAGATATTTGTTCCTCGAATGTAAGAAGGACTTCTCCCACTCGCTTGTCCAATAACTCAATTCCCACTTCTTCACCTTTAGCGAACAGCTTCTCTTTCCACTTACTCAATTCTTCTTGGCTTATCATCCCCA
This sequence comes from Brevibacillus laterosporus LMG 15441, assembly GCF_000219535.2. Lineage (NCBI taxonomy): Bacteria > Bacillati > Bacillota > Bacilli > Caryophanales > Paenibacillaceae > Brevibacillus > Brevibacillus laterosporus. The sequence continues at coordinate 876,026 of NZ_CP007806.1, read as the reverse complement.
GAAAATCACTTATTGGACGCTCCAATTGCTTATTCATTTCTACGTGAAGTGTCGCTTTTAATTTATCGATAAGCTGTGGATTGCTTAGGATTGATTCCAAGTGGGGCATAATCTTGGCAACCAGCTTCTCGTCCCCTAAGAACATCCCCACTAAACCGCCCAACATGCCTCCGCTTCCCCCTACAAGTTGACGAATCAAGGCTTGAACCTGAGCTTGACCTTCTGGCGCATGCAGATAGTCCTTTAATCGACTAATTAGCATGTCCCCAAATTGATCTGCAAGTAGCTCCACTTTATTCAGGATTTCTGGCGAAAGCAATGACTCTACCGTCTTATCCTCTACGCCTTTTAGCCAATTTGTCACACGCTCATCGTAGACCGAATACACGTTTTTTCTTATTTGCGGAGCCAGCCTATCTCCATCTACTAATGCATTTGGCATAGCTTTGTCGATTAGCTCACGAAAGGTTACATCGCTAGCTATCCATTTTTGCAGGAGTCCCTCAGTTATGTGTATAAGCTTTTGTTCGACTCCTGCTGCTCGTAATCCCTGTCTAACCCCTTCCTTAGTCAGCAGGTGATTCTCTACCAATTTCCCCATTTCAATTGAGATTTGCTTATGCCGTCTTGGGATAAGACCTGGGGTAAAAGGAACTCGAAATCCGCCTATTTTTATCTCACGATGGGGGCGAAACAGCATACGGATAGCCAGATCATTCGTAATGCCACCAATAGCTGAGCCAATACCTACATTGAGAAGTAATGTTATCCAAGCATTCATGTTTCTACTCCTATCTGGAACCAATTATTTTTAGAACTCATAAGATAGACTAACCTAACGCCTATGGAAAGGGGATCATCATGTCATATGTTCGCACTATCATTCAGGCATCTATACCCATAGAAGAGCGGTCTGATCTACAGCTTCCCCTTCATATCATGAAGAGTTTAGACATTCCCTCAGACATCTTTATCACCGTTTGCTTTGGTGTATCAAAAGCACAAGCAAAGGTTTCAGGAGTAGATCAGGATACCTGTGTCACGATGTGTCCTTCCCTTGTTCGTGCTCTCCATATTCCTACCGGGACCAAATTTCTCATGCGTTATGATTCACAACAGCAAACGCTTTATTTCGGCCCCTATTTGGGGATTTTGCTCACCAGCTATCAACAGGATCATAAACAAGAGCCTTTTGGTTCCCTCTCTTCGTTTATTAATGAAGTGGTTGATACGTTCAAACAGAAAGGTGGCTTCGCTTGTATCTTTTCCATAGATGACGTTGATTGGGAGAATAAAACGGTTTCCGCATTCGTTAGGCAAAAAAACATCTGGAAAAAAACCACACTCCCACTCCCCCATTCAATCTATAATCGGCTATCTTCTCGACAACGAGAGCAGAGTGAAAAGGTAGTGGATTTTGTGGAACGCTGTAAAATTTTGAGGATCCCCTTTTTTAATGAGCGTTTCTTAAACAAATGGCAGGTTCATAAAGCTCTTCGCAATGATGTAGCCGTCTCCACTTATTTGCCCAAAACCATGTTATTTGGCCCAAACGGTGAACTATCAACCATGCTACAAACCCACCGTATCGTGTACGCCAAACCCGCTAATGGTAGTTTGGGAAGGGGTATTTTTCGCCTGATAAAAGCAAATGGTGAATATGGTGTTCGATTTGTATCAAAAGAAAAGGTTATCTCCTTAAGGCAAAAAAGTCTGTACTCTTTACAAAAATTCCTACGAAAGCGTTCTAAAGGAAAATCTTATGTTCTCCAACAAGGCTTGCACCTTATTGGCATCGACTCCAATCCAACCGATTTTCGTGTTTTGGTACAAAAGAACAATCGAGGCATTTGGGCAACCACCTCCATTGTTGCTCGAACAGGTCAAAATTCGATTGTATCAAATGTAGCCCGTGGTGGTAGTATTATGTCTGCTAAACAGGCCCTACGAGTATGCGGTCCATGGAAACGTAATAAAAGGCCATCTATTCACAAGCTCAAGAGGGTCGCTCTGCTCATCGCTGAACGGTTAGAATACGCTTTACAAGGAGAATTCGCAGAGTTTGGTATTGATCTAGGTATTGATACTAACGGAAATGTCTGGCTGTTAGAGGTTAACAGCAAACCCTCCAAAAGCATTACCAGCTTACGTTTACGCGAAAATGAAACTTCTCCCCGACAAGCAAGACCGTCCGTTCGACATTTAGTAAGCTACACCGCTTTTTTAAATGGCTTTACCCAACCAATCTTTCAAACAACACCTCAGAAAAAGAAGAATAGATAAGACAGCGTAGGTGATCAAAATGAGAAAACAAGAAAAAACATTAGGAATTATGGCCATTTTCAAAGGATCGCCAAACCAGCCAACCTTCCGGGAAAAGTCTTATTATACCACTTTAACACGTATTGGAAGCAAGCTAGGTATACGCATAGTCGTCTTTTCTCCTCGTCAGGTTGATTTTATCTCACGTACCATAGTAGGCTTTGAACTTATTGAACATACTTGGAAGCGCATAAAAATTCCCTTTCCACAATTAATCTATGATAGGTATTTTATGGGTCCCCATATCGCTAAATATAGACCGATTATTGAACGACTGCAAAATGATCCTAAAATTACCTTCTTAGGTCGCGGATTATCGGGAAAATGGCAAGTGCATAACATCCTTATGAAATCAAAGGATTTACAAAAATGGTTACCGCAAACAAAGCTCTTTAGCCCTACTCTTCTTGAAACAAATCTGGCTGAACAAGGGGCTGTCATTATAAAACCCATAGCCGGAACCCATGGAAGCGGAGTAATTCGTATCTGCTCTGTAAAAAAAGGGTATGAACTTATGGGTAGAACGAGGGATAATAAACCCTTTACACGTACCTTAACAACTAAAAAAAATCTTCTCTCCTATATTAAAAAGGTAACGAAGGGGCGTAAGTACATCTTGCAACCTTATTTGAAGCTACACACCTCAGATGGATTCCCCTTTGACATACGTATTTTAGTCCAGAAAAACGGGAGGGGTAAATGGACAACAACCGGCAAGGCCGTACGAGTAGGGAAGAAAGAAAGCATTACCTCTAATCTGCACGGAGGGGGAATCGCCGTACCATTAGAAGATTTCCTAATTAAACATTATCCACATGACTTATGTCATCAAATCATAGAAGAAGTGGGTAGGCTTGCTCAACTCCTTCCCCCTTTTTTAGAAAAACATCATGGTCGCTTGGTAGAGCTGGGAATAGATGTAGGGGTCGATACGCAAGGGCATGTATGGATTATTGAAGTAAATTCACGACCAGGCCGGACGGTATTCCGCCAAATTGAAGATGGGAATGCCAGACTACATTCGGTCGCACAGCCAGTAAAGTACGCTGAATATCTCTTGAATGAGCGTATAGGAGGTTAGGAGTACATGGAAACCATCTCAGTACGGTTACGATTTCTTACCTACTCCCGTATCAAAGGCATCGTGCTCCCTTCCCATCTATGCCGGGACTGGGGATTTAAGAATCGACAACGAGTTGCTATCTCGCACGGGCAAATAACGGTACATGGAATCATTATTGAAGAAAAAAAACAAAAAACCGGTAATCAAGTAAAAGTAACATCACCACTAAAAGAAGCTTTAGCCATCCCTCATCCCGGTATGATCCATTTAAAACACGAAGATGGAACAATTCGGGTTGGTCCCTCCATTGGTATAGTCACCACAGGAATACGCGATGGAGGTAGAGCCCCGATTGGCCCTAGATCAAGCTTTTTTCAAAAATTATTGTCAGCTCAGAAAGGAAAAGGGGTTTATTACTTTATCTTTTCACCCAATGATGTAGATTGGTCATCAAATCGAGTATATGGCTGGTTCTTGCGCTCTACAAATAAGGGGCAGTACGTATGGAAAAGATTTTGGACTGCCATGCCAGACGTGTTGTATGATCGCGTTCCCTCTCGTGCAGCGGAACGCCAAGAGTCTGTCAAGGACTTTAAATTTCGTGTAGCCAATGAACAGTATGTCCCCATGTTTAATATTGGATTTTTTGATAAATGGGGTGTTCACCAACGCTTGTTTCCCATGCCGGAAATAAATGAATTCATTCCAGAAACCCAGGTAGCTCCTACACTCTCCATGTTAAAAAGCATGCTTGAAAGATACTCTATGGTTTATTTAAAACCAAAAGATGGCAGTCTGGGCTATGGGATTCTAAAAATAAAGCAGATTCCAAAAGGATATCAGCTCTCTTACCATAGCGGAGCAGGTAATGTCACCCGACGCTTCCAAAAATTAACTAAGTTATACCAGCATGTGTTTCAAACGCGCCGTGCAAGTAACTACCTGATTCAGCAGGGCATTGATTTATGCACTTATTCAGGTCGTCCACTCGATTTCCGTGTTCACTTGCACAAAAACGTGGAAAATAGTTGGGTCGTATCCTGTCTAGCTGCCAAAGTAGCCGGTGTTGGAAGTGTAACTACCCATGTTCGAACTGGAGGAATGGTTATCCCAGGTAAAGAACTGTTGGAAACCCTATTCCCAGATCAGCATCACACGTTAGAAAAGCGTGTTCGTGAAGCTTCTATTCGTTTAGCAAATGCAATTGAGTTTGCTTACGGTACGAATCTAGGTGAACTCGGTCTAGATATAGGCATCGACAAAAAAGGGAATATATGGATGTTCGAGGCTAACTCCAAACCAGGACGCTCCATTTTTAAACATTCACGCCTAAAACAAGCTGATGAAATGTCGCGTAGTTTACTCGTTGATTACGGTCGCTATTTAGCTAATTTTTAACACGGGCTGAAGGAAGGAGGAGTTTCTAATGTCCCACTGGCAAGCCGGTTGGCTGACCATACTCCCCTCAGGACAATGGTATGTAGAGGGTATCCACTTTCCCATCCCGCTTACTTCCACAAATCATATCACTGTGCCATTGGGTCCCCTCCATGTTGAGCAAACATTAAACCTAGGATTGGCTCCTACTGTAACAGGTCGCTATCGTACCCGCATCAGATGGAGCATGTATAACAATATGCTGCAAATTGCTCCTCTTATTGGCATTCTTACTTCTGGCAAAGGCGAGGCATTTAAAGGAAATAGGGAAAACTTTCAGGAGATAAGCAAAACAGGACAAAAGCTAGGAGCACTCGTATTCGTATTTACACCAGATGGTATAGACTGGGAAACTTATAAAATACGAGGTTATCTATATGATAAACGTAATGGATTCTGGCAAAGCTTTGAAACTCCCTTTCCTCATGTTATCTATAATCGGGTTCCAACACGTACAGTAGAGGAAAAAGAGCATATGCAAGAAACTCTCAAGCGCATCTCACAACTGAAGAACGTGACATTGTTCAACCGTCAATTCTTCGATAAGGAAAGCTTATTTGCCACCCTACAAGCCAAAAAGGAAGTCGCTCCTTTCTTGCCCGATACTTACAAATTAGATTCTTTTGAGCGACTGAAGTCCTTTGCTAGAAAACATGATGTTCTTTATCTAAAGCCTATACGTGGAAAAGCTGGGCGAGGAATCATGCGTCTTGAAAAACACGATACGGCCTGGCTTTTACGCCGTGTTCATCAACAAAAATCCTTATGTAGAACATTTGACACGCTGGATGAACTCTGGACATATCTGTGGCCGATTCTTCAGCGGAAACCCTACATCGTTCAGCAGGGGATTATGCTTGCTACTTATAATGATCGCCCATTTGATGTGCGTGTCCTTACTCAAAAAAATGGTAAGGGACTTTGGGATATAACGGGGATAGGAATTCGACAAGCAGGGGCCCGAAGCATTACCACTCACGTCCCACGCGGGGGTGCTATTCTTTCACCTGATAAAGTCCTTCCCCAAATTTTTGGAGAAGAATGGTCCATTTTCATTCTACAGAACATCAGGAAAACTGTACTTGTAATAGCTAAAGCTCTTCAGCAGAATATGAGAGATCTTGCTGAGATGTCTATGGATTTAGGAATAACAACTGATGGTGATATCTGGTTTTTTGAAGCAAATTCTAAACCAGAAAAATTCGATGAACCAGATATCCGCCGTGCTTCACTGCGCAACATTATTTTTTATTCACAGCACATGTGCAAGTGAGAAGAGCCTTACTTTTATTCAGCCCTTCCTAATAGGAAGGGTATTTTTCTATGCTCGCTCCACTACCATTATAATAATGAAATTATTCTTTTATAAACATTTACGATTTTCATTAAAAATAGGTCGATATGTTGCGTTTACATAGAATACAACAACGAATTTAAACATATAAACGTACTTTTTTGTGAGATTTATTACAAAAAAAGCATAAAAATGCACCTGAAATATTGCATCTCCCTCAGTTTCGTGTACATTTAAAAGAAAAGAGCTATCGGGTAACAAATATCACAGAATTGATTTCTTACTTTTTATTTTATCTAAAGGAGTTGGTGTATGGTTGATTTTCACAACGGATAATATCATTTTGATCCTTGCTGTTCTCTTGGTTACTGGCGTTGTTACAGCCAAATTTTCTTCACGCATCGGTCTTCCTTCCCTTGTTTTTTTCGTTGGGGTTGGAATGATCCTGAGTAAATTCATTTATTATGATAATGCCTCGTTAACACAACTCTTCGGTATTCTCGCCCTTATCATTATTTTGTTCGATGGTGGCATGCAGACGAAATGGACTGACATTCGCGCTGTTGCCAAACCCTCTCTCTCCTTAGCAACTATAGGTGTTGTTCTCACCACTTTTCTTATTGGTGCATGTGCCAAATTTATTTTAGGCTTGTCTTGGAATGAAGGCTTATTATTTGGAGCAATTGTTGGTTCTACAGATGCCGCTGCTGTTTTTGCCGTATTAGGCAATAAAAATATAAAAAAGCGGCTGACTTCCGTACTGGAAGCAGAATCAGGCACAAACGATCCGATGGCGATGTTTTTGACCATTGCCCTGATAGAATTCATGCAACATCCAGAAGTGAATGTTTTAACAATGATATTAGAATTCTTATGGGAGATGGGGTTAGGTCTAGTAATGGGTTATTTATTAGGCAAAATCTCCACTATGCTTATTAAAAGCATTAATCTGGACTCATCCGGACTCTATCCGGTATTGTCTATCGCGCTGGCAGTTCTAGCCTACGGTGCCACATCCATATTGGGCGGAAGTGGCTTACTCGCTGTCTATGTGATGGCTGTCTTTGTGGGAAATGTTGACATTCCCTATCGGCACTCCATTCTGCGCTTTAACGAAGCTTTTGCCTGGATGATGCAAATCCTAATGTTTATCCTGTTAGGTTTGCTGGTTTTTCCATCAGATTTGTTGGAAGTGATTTGGCAAGGTATTGCCCTTTCCTTTCTACTCATGTTTGTAGCACGACCGATCGGAGTTTATGTAAGTACACTTGGTATGAGCTTCTCAACTAAAGAACGAGCCTTTATCGCTTGGTCAGGCTTACGCGGCGCTGTCCCAATCGTATTAGCTACTTATCCCTTGATTGCTGGACTAGAGAATGCTCAGCTAATCTTTAATGTGGTCTTTTTCGTTGTCTTAACCTCTGCTCTTATTCAAGGAGCGACTATTTCGCCGCTTGCCAACTGGTTTGGCTTTTCTAAAGGGGAAAAGACAGTAGCTCCCTATAGCATGGAACTAGTTTCGCTTGCAAAAACCAACGCTGAAATGATTGAAGTTCACATTCGGGAAAACAGCAATGTCGTGGGTACCAATCTGCTTGATCTTCAATTGTCTGACCAGGCACTAGTAAACGCGATTATCAGAGGGAAAAAATTGCTGATACCAAAGGGAGATACCATTTTACAAGCAGGTGATATCTTGTACGTGCTTGGGCCGAAAGCAGAGCAGAAGAGGATTAAGCAATTATTTTCGGAAGAGCGTTCTAATCGAGAAGAGGAGCATGTTCAAAAGGAAGAAGAGCACATGAGAATTCCTAGAACGAATGAAACGTAAATAGAAACTAACTGAAAAGGTACATTGCTAAATAGAATTGAATTTATTTACAAATCACATCTATTGCTTACAAACAGGGAGTCTCATCAATCCTACTGATGCCGTTCCCTGTTTTTTTATAAGTAAAAACGAAATTTTTTTCCTTTGCATGCATTGAGTTTCCTTTGTTGGTAAAAACTGAGGGTAGGAGGTGGTCAACATGACCTACAATCAAAATTATCATACTTCTGCTTACAACCAAATGTCTGGACCTGCAAGCGCGATCTTCAATCCGAATTTCGCTGGTACAAATGTGCAGGAGGTAAAAGCTTTGAACAATAGCTTTTATCCAACAACCCAAGCCTTTAGCCAAGTACCAAGCCCATCTTATGGGACACAAAGTGGTTATGGAACTGCTAACAGTGTTTTCAACCCCGGTTTTGCTGGTACAAATGTTCAGGAGGTTCGAGCTCTGAATGCAGGTCAGTCTGCTCCGGCTTTGGCACATCAAGCTTACGGACAAGTCCCTTCTTATGGTAATCAACATTATGCAACACAAGTTGGATTCACTGGTGCAAATAGCATATTCCAGCCTGGTTTTGCTGGCACAAACGTTCAAGAAGTACGAGCTCAAAACGCAGGTCAGCCTACACCAGGTGTTGCAAGCCTAACAAACCTAGCTTACGGACAAAACCAAAACTATGCGGTACAAGGCGGATTTACTAATGCAAACAGCGTGTACCAACCTGGTTTTGCTGGTACAAATGTCCAAGAGGTACGCCATTTAAACGCTGGCCAAGCAGGAACTGCTTTATCTCAAGGTATGAACAGTAACATTAACAGTGTGTATACCCCAGGCTTTGCAGGTACAAATGCAAATGAGGTACACGCTTTGAACGCCGGCTATTCTATGCCTACTGTAGCTCAACAGCCGTACCAAGCTCACATCCCGCAAACTCAATCATATCAATTCCAAGCTCCTTCATACAGCAGTCCAGTGAGCTATGCTGGGGCTAACAGTGTATTCCAGCCTGGTTTTGCTGGAACTAATGTGCAAGAGGTTAGATCGTTAAATGCAGGATTTGCAACACCAGCTTTTTCTCAACAAGCTCAACAAAGCTATCAAAACTATAGTTCTCCTGCTTCAAGCATTTTTCAAAGTGGCTTCGCAGGAACCAATCCTCAAGAAGTAAAAGCTCAAAACATTGGTGGATACGGTACATTACACTCTTATAGCGGCATGTAATCCTTCCCCTATTGCCTAGCCGTAAACAAAAGACCGCTCTTCACAGGCGGTCTTTTTTATTCTTAAGAGGAGGCTGAACATGAAGCCGTATGGCGACTTTCGCAAGCTGTATAAATCTCTTAGGCGCTATGATTCACAACAGATTGCTGTTCAACGCAGTGAGGATCTGTTAGAAATTGAAGAAATCTGGCACTTTTATGAGACACTCACCGTTCATGAATTGCGCATTCTTTGTGCTGCTATTAAAAAAACAGAAGCTCAGCTTGGCTACATACCGTTTTGTTTTTCTACCGTTCCCATCGTTTTCATCATTTTTTCCAGCAAACTTACACATTACATTGCAAATAGCATCCCTTTGCTCTCTATGCTAATTGTTGGTTTTGTCACGTTATTAGTCTTTTTGATTTTCCGGCATTTCCGCAACAAATCATATAATGCTCTACACTTATACATTGTAGAGAGCTTATTACAAGTGAAATCGAAAAGCAAGAACTCTGAAGACGAGCACTGCTGTCCGCTTACAGCTTCTCCATTGCTATAGAGATGGGGCAATGCTTCCCTCTCCTTTTAGAGAGGGTTCGTCGTCTTCAAGATCACATAATTGCCAGTCCACATGTTACTCGTTATCACCTGTTTTTGGCCATTACGTTCAAAGAAATACCCTGCTCCTTGCTTCTCAACAAATTGATATCCCTTTTGAGCCATTTGCTGTTTTACCTTATCTGCCGCCTCCTTTTGTGTTCCTTCCATCATATAATACACGTAACCCTCTTCTTTACCGATGTTAACTAGCTGTTCAGGATGTTCCTTTACCATAGCCATCGCTTGTTCAACCGGCATTGAGGCAATAGGCAACGGAGGATAGGGTAAATGAATGATCCACAGATAAACAACCAAAAAACCTATCAGGACACAGCCGACTTTCCCACTTATTTTCATACGCTACCTCTTTTCTCCATAATCGCACGATAAAGCTCATTTAGTGTATGTAGACTAGTCGTATCAACAGTAAACAATCGTCCATCAAACCAGTAACTATCGTTTGCAAGCTGACTCAAATCTCCCTCGGTGTGTTCCATTTGGGCACTAACACACGCTTCAGTGTCATCTACACAATGTCGTACAGCAAGATGCCGTTCTATATCATCTGAAAAGCGTTGCTTCAATCGACAGAACACAGAGCCATTCGGGTGGGTACATAACCGATGGAGCGCCAAATCAATTTGCAACCAGCACGTCACATAAAAGTGAAACTCTAGAAATAAAGTAGTAAGCGCTTTTCGAACCAACTCCTCTGCTTCTAATTCATCATTGTTTTTTGTTTCTATACAAGCCTCCCAATCAAATACAGCTTGACGCAGCTCTTCTTTGGCTAGCTCAATGACCGGATAATGACTAACAGCCCCGCGATAAAATTTTTGAACAATCTGAAATAACAAAGCAGGGGGCCGCGGAGGTAGATTTCCGTATCGGCTATTTGTATCACGCATACATTCATCCCCTTATTCGATGGCCGTTCCTTGTTTTTTCAAGCGATCAATGATCTCGTCAGCCCATTCTTTAAATACACGAAGAGCTGATTCAATATCGATATATACTTCCTTTTGCAAACAGGTATAATTAGGAAAATCCGTAATTTGATTCTTTTGAACACGGACCCCTTCCGGTACAAGCTGAATCTCTAAAAATATTGGTACATTCTCGTCTACACCATACGTATTTTCAACATATTCATAGGTACGAACCCACTCAAGAACCCTGATTTCATTTGGCTTTAAATGAATGGCTTGCGTTATCGACATAATCGTTTCATTTCCATAGTAATGCATACCTTGTACTCCCCTTTTCAAGCTTCCGCTATTTGAAGCATACAGCAAACTACTCCTGTTCACAAGCTTGTAACATATGTACGTCTTTCGAGATAAAAAAACCTCCACTCCCAATAGGAATAGAGGCAGTATTTTATTAAGCTAACTGAAAAGCATAGGTCATTGCAAAACCAAATAGGGAAAGTAACACCGATCCAACTAAGCCGGCTGCAAACGATTTTAATCCCATCCGCTTAAAGGCAACTAGATTTACGTTTAACCCTAAACCGGCCATCGCCATCGCAATTAATAGATAAGCGATGCTAACGATTTGTGTAGCTATTTCCTGAGGAATAATACCTAGTGAGTTAACAGCACTCATCGCCAAAAATCCAAAGATAAACCATGGAATAGGTAGTGACCTCCAAGAAAACCGTTTATTGATTTCCCCAGTCATCTTTTGTTCCAAACGACTGCTCCATATTCCTATGCCAATGGCGATCGGAACAAGAAGAGCAACCCGGGTTAATTTGACGATGACAGCAATATCTACAGCATTATTTCCACCAGGTGCTGCTGCGGCAATTACGTGCGCTATCTCATGTAGGGTCGCACCCGAAAAAACACCATAACCATTAGGTGTAAAACCAAGAAAAGGATAGAGAAGCGTATATAAAAGTGTGAAAATAGTGCCCAAAATAGCTACAGTAGCCGCTCCAATTGCTGTTTCTTCATCATTAGCTTTGATTTGTGGTGCAATTGCCACAACCGCTGCCGCACCACAGATAGCCGTTCCACATGCCGTTAGAATGCCTAACTTTTTCTCTACCTGGAACCAACGTGTAAATAGATAAACAACACTCAATCCAAAAATAATGGCTAATGCGGCCATAGCAAACACTTTGGGACCAGCATATAAAATATCCATCAAATTTAATCGCATCCCAAGTAAAATAATGCCAAATCGAAGCAATTTTTTGCTAGAAAAATTGGTACCCGCAATCGTTTGCTGCGGAATACCAGCCACAGCACGCCAGATAATACCGATCAGGATTGCAATTACCAATTGTCCCATTATGCTTAAGAAAGGAAATTGAGCCAAATATCTAGCCGCTAAAGCAATTATGAGAGTAATTACTACTCCCATGATAAAACCAACGGTCTGCCTCTCTTGTTTGACAAGCTCTTTGGTTTCTGTTTTACTTTCTGTTTTACTTTCTGTTTTACTTTCCATTGTATCTCTCCATTCTGTCTATCAAGGAACTTCCCCTACCATGCTTTCACTATAAGTTCTTTTGATTGACAAGTGAAATACAGATATACAATGCTTATCATTAGAAAAACTTATCATAGGAAATAAATCACGTACAGCAAAAAACGCATGCTCCTCTTTTAAAGAGAATGACATGCGTTTTGCAAGTATGATAGGGTTTTTACTGCGGCAATTCCACGTAAAAAAGGATCATGTTGTCATGCGATTCAGCCCAAATTTTTCCGCAATGCAATTCAACGATGCTTTTAGCAATGGCTAAGCCCAATCCAGAACCTTCCTTTACCATGCTTCGAGATTCATCAACCTTATAGAAACGTTCAAATAAACGCTCTAATTCCTGAGGAGTCAGTTTGGGACTTTTATTCCCAATCGAGATACGAATAGAACTTCCCCGTTGCTCTGCATTTATTAAAATTTCCCCTGGTTTATCACTATATTTAATGGCATTTATTAATAAATTATCAAACACACGCACTATTTTATCTGCATCTACATGTACGAATAGATGATCTACAGCATAGTTTTTTCGAAAGGACAAGCCTTCTTCCTCTGCTTGCGGTACAAGCTCCTCCATTAATTGCTCCAACATTTCTAATATATCAACTCGCTGCATTTGCATTCCTACACCGTTAGTAGAGAGCTTCGTATAATCAAATAAGTCTTCAATTAAGCGCTTTAATTGTTCCGACTTATTTACAGCAATTCCAGCATACTCCTCCAATTGCCCCTCACTATGATAACGCTTATCCTGAATCAACCGTAAATAGCCCATAATAGAAGTAAGCGGAGTACGTAAATCATGTGAAACATTGGTAATTAGCTCATGCTTGGTTCGCTCCGCCTTGCGTTCTTCCTCTCTAGTATGATGCAATTGCATGGCCATAACATTAATATTTTGGGCCAACTGTCCTAATTCATCGTTACTGTTAACCGGTACACGGATATCCAGATTCCCCAGTGCCATTTCTTGAATGCCTTGAGAAATGCTTTGAATCTGATACATTTTTCGCTTTGTAAGATAGTAAAAGGAAAAAATAAATACACCAAAACCAATCAGTCCAGGTAACTGACTATAGCCTGTTCGATAGACGATAGATGGTTCTGGCATACCTCGTACTATTAGATATAGCTTTTTCTCCCCCACATCCACAGGATAAAAGGACACGAATTCTTTCGCCTCATTCTGATAATCCTGGCGATAGATACGCACATCCATTGCATTTTGGATAACAGAATGTATATCGATCGTAGCCTCAGAGGTTTGTTTACTCTTATATAAAACCTTTCCTTGTTCATCAGCCAATAAAATACGATACTTCCCGCTATCCGAACGGTCATCAATTATTTCTTGCAAATCAAATTGATAGGAAGGATTTAGTTGTTTATTTTCATTTTCTGTTCGAAGGGTGCTTATCAAATTACGCGCGTGATTATCAATATTTTCCATACCTTGCGTATAATCAATATATGCCTGTTGCGTTCGCATATAGGGGTTAAGGACATTCGCCACAAAAAATCCAGCCAGTACACATAGTCCAAAAGCCGCAATCAATTGAATACGTAAACTTGATTTTCCCTGAGCAATCATTTTTTTCGCAAGCTTATAACACGCATAAAACGTATATGGTATTAGCTTAAATGGATTCCATCTCAACTTTATAACCTACTCCCCAAACGGTTTTGATATAGCGAGGTTTTCGTGGGTTTTGCTCAATTTTCTCCCTGATTTTACGTATATGTACCATAACCGTATTATCAGATTGATAAAAAGGCTCGTTCCAGATTCGTTCGTAGATTTTTTCAGCGCTAAATACAATTCCTTTATGGCGAGCCAATAGTTCTAAAATGGCAAATTCCCGTGGAGTTAGTTTGACTTCTCGCCCATCTACCTTCACCTCATGCGTGGAGACATTGATCGTTAAGTCATCGACTACCAGTTCATCAGTCTTCACTTCTGAAAAACCGCTTAACCGCATGTAACGTCTTAACTGCGACTTTACCCGTGCCAAAAGTTCCATCGGGTTAAACGGCTTTGTCATATAATCGTCTGCTCCAGTAGCTAACCCAATAATCTTATCCATATCCTCCGCTTTGGCGGACAGCATGATGATCGGGACATTTTGCTTTTCCCTGATCCTCATGCAGGCAGCCAACCCATCCAGTCTGGGCATCATAATGTCTAAAATAATGACGTGTACCTGATTTTCCTCTAAGATTTTTAACCCTTCTACTCCATCAGCCGCTTTCAAAACCTGAAAGCCCTCGTTACTTAGATATATATCAATCAAATCACGTATTTCTTTTTCATCATCAATGATTAATATTGTTTCTTTCATCATCGAAGCTCCTCCCGTGAACAAATAGCACCGCATATTCATTCTACTTCTTTCTCATCAGATTGTCCGTTACTTACGACACCGATAGACAAATGCAGGAGGGATGTTCAAGGGTTCAAAAGAGATAGATACCTCACGAAAGGTCTCTTTCAGTTGTTTTCTCATTTGTAAGGAATATTGGAATGCGATGAAAGCACCGCCTGGTTTTAACGATTGCATAACCTCCGCAACAATCCGTTCCCGTAATTCCTGCGGAAAGTTCATAAACGGCAATCCGCTAATGATGACATCTACCTGTTCTACACCGGCTTGCTTCAAGTCTTTTGACAAACACTGAGCATCGCAATGATGGTGAAATGAAGGAAATCTTTCTTGTAAATCAGCTCGAAGTTTTACGTCTTGTTCATATACAAACACGTTTGTATTGGGTGAAATTTTTTGCTTCAGTTTTTTTGTAAAGACACCTGTTCCTGCGCCTAGTTCAACCACTGACGTAACTTCCGCCCAGTCGATTCCTTCCAGCATCCTGCTAGATAAACGTGCAGAGCTTGGGGTCACACTCCCTACCTCGCGAGGAGATTTAACAAATGTAGTAAAGAACCGAACTTTATCTCTAACGTAACGTTGCATAGCTAGACAAGTGGTCGTTTCTACAGCGCTTTTATTCGCTTTCATTTATGCTCTTCCTTTCTTGTCTGATCCTTTGTCCTATTTTATAAGACGGATCTTAACAAGAAAGGGTACAAGTTCTTAAAAAAAACTTAAAATTTATACGTTTCTTTATTAAGAAACAGATCTTCCCATCGAGTTTTTGTAGTTGAGATAAGCTAACTGATAATTGTGCTGAGCAGTTTCATATTCGTTTTCTCTCTTTGCTAGCTCCTCCTCAGCAGTCATAACATCCAAGGTTGTTTCAAGACCATTTTCATAGCGTAATTGGGTTAAACGATAATTCTCTTTGGAAGCTTCTCTTGCTTTATCAAGTGCCTCTAGACCTTGTTTAGAGGAGGTTAGAGCTTCATAGTTTCGAGTCACCTCTAACAAAATATCGTTTTTGATTTGCTCCTTGTTCATTTCTGCTGTTTCCAATTCATTTTTGGCAAGCTGACCTTGGAAGGAGGACAAGATTGAATATTTTTCTATTGTATCTACACTCTTTTTCGCCGCGTTGACTTCTTCTTCACTTTTCAGAATTTCAGCACGTTGAACAACAGCCAAACGCTTGGCTTCTTCCAATGAAATGATCTCTTTGTCGCGGATATCTCCTTCAGGTATAGAGAGCTCCCATTCTTTCGTCAAGTCTTCTGCTAAAAATTGATTTAATGAAAGGGTAGATAGATGGACCTGATTGCGAGCTACTTCATGATTAGCTTTTGCTTGGGCTAATCCTGTTTCAGCCTGCAAAACATCATTTTTGGCTTTTATTCCTGCTTTAAATAAGGCGTTTGCCATATCTACCTGCTTTTGGGCACGAGTTAAGCTTTGCTCCTGTAGCTGCAAATCTTGCTTGGCATGCCATAGCTCATAAAAGGCTTTCTCTGCACCTAGCTTGGTCTTATCTTCCATGGCCTGTAGCATATATTTGTGGATATTTCGCGCCGCTTCCGCTTTGGCTGTTTGCACATATTTCTGCTGAGCATCGCCAAGCGAAGAAATATTTGATTCCTTCATTTTTACGGAATTATATATGGCTTGATTAGCATTAATATCAGCTGTATCAAGTTCCAGGCGGAATTTCTTCAGATCAATATTTTGTTCCAAGGCCAACTCGCCAGCTTTTTTGGGAGTTAGCTCATGCTTGTTTTTTTCTTCACTTGCTTGAGAATGTACAGTCTTCTCCTCAGTCGCTTGAGCCATTAGCGGATAGCTTATAAACAGCAATGAACCTATCATCACCATTAATAGCCGGGTCTTTTTTGTATAGGAAACACTCATTACTTATTGGTTCCTCCTTTATAATCCTTGGTGCTTTTGCCTATTCATAAACTTATAAGCAAATACCAATATTCTTTGCTTATTATCCACCTGTATTATGTAACCTTTCAATCAGTAAATGTTTCATTTCCTGCCAACCTAAATCCAGAAATCCCAGCTTATAGCATGATTGTTATTGAAAAATAGCTTACTTGTTAAACTTTCTTTTCTTTTCCTCTGTCTTTTGATAAGTTAAAAGCATATTCTGAAAAATCTACCTTTACTGGCATGCAAAAAAGACGTGTAGATTGCCCTTTCTCCTGTCGGATTCGGACAATCATACACGTCTTATAGATATAGATTAGCTGTTTACAGTTGAACCAACAACTATACGCGAGGCTTTCTACCTTCAGATGATGGTTTGCTAGATGTTCTGCCGCTGCTGCGACGACGGTCATCACCGCTACGACGACCACCCTCAGAACGTCCTCCACGATAGTTGCCACCGCCGCTACGACGCTCGCCATAACCACCACGGCGTGGACCACCACCGCGCTTATCATCGCCAAATGGACGGCGCTTTTTAGAACGAAGAGGTGCTTCTTCTGTTAAACGAACTGGAGTTACATCTGGCTCTTTTGTCAGCATTTTTAAAGCGGCTGCCACCAATGTAACGGAATCAGTTTCTTGAAGCAGAGTTTCTGCCAAGCCATGGTAATCACGGTAGTTTTCTTCCCCGATTACAGTCAACAGTTTCTCAACTGTAATGCGCTGTGCACCTTCAATAGCTTCCGTTAATGTTGGTACAGGACGACGACTCATTTTACGTTTTGTAACGTGTTCAATCATGCGCAAGTGATCTAGCTCGCGAGATGTTACAAATGTAGTCGCAACCCCTGTCTTACCTGCACGACCAGTACGGCCAATACGGTGAACATAGCTCTCAGGGTCTTGTGGAATATCAAAGTTATACACGTGTGTAACACCGCTAATATCCAAACCGCGAGCAGCTACATCTGTTGCTACTAGAATGTCGATAGTACCTTCTTTAAATTGACGAAGAACGCTGTCACGCTTCGCTTGTGTCAAGTCACCATGGATACCTTCTGCAGAATAACCACGCTTGTTCAAGGCCTCGCTTAATTCATCAACGCGACGCTTTGTACGACCAAACACGATAGCTAATTCTGGGGACTGAATATCTAATAAGCGAGTCATTACATCAAACTTCAATTTTTCCTGAACTTCCATGTATACTTGCTCAATGTTTGGAACCGTTACTTCTTTTGCTTTCACGGTAATTTTTTCTGGGTTTTTAAGGTAGCGCTGTGCCAAAGATTCGATTTGGCGTGGCATTGTTGCTGAGAACAACAACGTTTGACGCTCGTCTGGAATTTGCTCTAGAATGCTTTCGATTTCTTCAATGAAACCCATGTTTAGCATTTCATCAGCTTCATCCAATACCAAGGTTTGAATGTTTTGTAGTCGGATTGTACGACGGTTAATGTGGTCAATTAGACGTCCAGGAGTTGCTACGATAACGTGAGGGTTCTTTTTCAATGCGCGTATTTGACGCATGATATCCTGTCCACCATAGATTGGCAAGGTTTTAATACCTGTGTATTGACCTAGTTTGATCAATTCCTCAGATACCTGTACTGCAAGCTCACGAGTTGGAGCCAATACAATCCCTTGAATGTGGTTAGAGGAGGTATCAATTTTTTCAATCATTGGGATACCGAATGCTACGGTTTTCCCTGTTCCTGTTTGAGCCTGACCAATCAGGTCTCTTCCTGTTAATGCAACTGGAATCGTTAAAGCTTGGATTGGAGTCGCTTCTTCAAAACCCATGTTACTGATGGATCGAAGTACGGATGGACTCAATCCTAGTTCATTAAATGTAGCCAAAATTTTTCAATCTCCTTTATTTACGGATGAAATCCTTCATGCTTTATACACAATAAGTGCCGAAAAACGTAACATTTATAGTTTGCCACTTTATCGTGTATATAAGCCTCTAATATTTTATTTGCTTCTGATAAACCTATCAGTGGAATGATCGTCTGTAAGCACTCGTTTTTCACAAAAAAAAGCATTAAGCAGAATTCACACTTAATGCCTGCACATTCTCGTGTTTTATAAAAAAATGGCATTCATAAGGATGGAGCATCAAGTCCATCGCCATTGGTTACTCGCGAATTTCCCACGGATATAGGCGTTTCATCGCAACGTAATAACAATATCATGTCTTTTGATGAAAAGCAACTAATTACAACCAACGGAATCCCTTAAGAAATGCTTGATTAGATGGGCAAAATATACTTTACTACCATGATAAAATGGAGCGTGGTTCCTGCCATCACGAACAGATGAAATATCTCATGAAACCCAAACCGATTCGGGAAAAAATCAAATATCTTGGTTGCATAAATGATGGCCCCTATCGTATACATGACGCCACCAATAATAATGAGAGCGATTGCTCCAATCGGTAAATGATGGATTAATTGAACGAACGGAACGGCCGCAATCCAGCCTAGCGTCACATAAAAAGCCGTGGACACATAGCGAGGTGCATGAATATAAAAAATTTTCAGGAACATTCCGATTAACGCTAACACCCACACAGCAGCTAGCATACTCCATTTCCAGCCACCCGATAAACCATAGTAAAACACGGGCGTATACGAGCCTGCGATGAGGAAGTAAATAGCAATGTGATCAAATTTCTTGAGCATCATTTCTTTTGCTGGCGTTGTTCTCACCCAATGATATAAGGAGCTTGCACCGTATAACAAGATGATGCTAACACCAAAAATGGTTAATGTGATCAGCTTGGAAACATTGTGACGGGACAAAACGATCAAAAACACAAGACCAACAATGCCAGCCAGGAACGTAATAAAATGCGTCCATGTATTCACTGGCTCTTTCATTTTCCAAAAACGCTTCATCTTACCTCTCTCCCTTCCTTACATATCGGACTTGCTTCATAATAAGCCCTATTGTATCACTCCATCACCATAACGAATAGAAATACTTTCATTTTTAACAAAACATTCATCTTGATTAATAAGATACTTCTTGCGATGTGCTTGCATTGATGTGGTTTTCCTTGCTATTGATGTACAATATTTGTAAATCAACGTTATTAGAGAAAGGAAGACGAAATATGGCTCAAACCTTTATGATACTAGGCGGCATAGGTGGTTTTCTATCTGTGGCACTAGGAGCATTTGCAGCTCATGGCTTAAAAGGAAAGCTAAGCGATAACATGCTAGCCAATTTTCAAACCGGTGCACAATATCAAATGTATCATGCTTTCGCTTTAGTGATGACAGCCGTTTTGCTTAAAGTTTTAGGGACAAGTACACTGCTTACTGCTGCTGGATGGTTGTTTCTTGTGGGAATCGTTCTATTTTCAGGAAGCTTATACGCATTGAGTTTATCAGGCGTTCGTAAGCTAGGTGCTATCACCCCACTCGGTGGGCTGGCTTTTCTGGCAGGATGGGCTTGCCTATTTATTTATGGGATTATTTGGTCAGTATGATTGTTTTTTGATAAATAAAAAACTTGCAGATAATACCTATTTTTTGTATTATTTTTCCATGTATAATAATTTAGTTAAAGATAAACAGCGAATCAAAATTTTAAAAGCATTGGCGGATGAAACACGACTGCAGATCATTCGGGTTCTTTTCCAAAAAGAACAAGAGGCAAAGTGCGGGGAGGTAGGTGAACTTTGTCACATGTCAAAATCTAATGCCTCTTATCATTTTCGAACCTTACGAGAAGCTGGACTCATCCATATGCGAAATGAAGGTCAGTCTAAATTTTTGCGTATCAATCAAGAAACCTTTGAAAGGTATTTACCCACATTCCTCGAAACCTTATAGAGTAAAACATTATTGTCCATGCCACGCTAACTAACAAGAAAAATTATCGGCATACACGATAAAAAAAGCATACGAACCGGGCCATTTGATTCACTCCGATTCGTATGCTTGTCTCTATCCTTTTACTCTACAATAGGTTAAGTTTTCCCATCATTCGTTTGATCATTACTGCACAATGGGCTCTGGTTGCATTTGCCTGTGGTTGTAAGTATCCAGATCTGACACCCTGGATGAGTCCAGCATAATAAGCCTCTGCTATATCTCGTTTTCCCCATGAAAGCCGGCCTAGATCATGAAATGCAGCATTAAATGTAGCTTGTTGACCGGTAGTAATCTTAACACGAAGTCCCCGTTTTTCGATCATGCGTTTCATAATAACTGCCATTTCCTGACGAGTAATTGTTTTATTTGGTTCAAACAAGCGATTTTGGTAGCCAACAACATAACCTCGGCTCCTTGCTGTCTCAACAGCACCAGCATACCATGCGGAAGAAGAAACATCGTTAAAGCGTGACCCGCTTCCTTCTTGTTCTCCAAGCGCTCTTATTACCATCGCCACAAATTCAGCACGGGTAATTGGTTGTTCTGGTACAAATTGATTAGTAGACTGTCCATAGATTATAAGTCTGTTGGCTAACCATTCCACATCATAACGTGCCCAGTGTCCGTACATATCTCGAAATGTCTTTGTAAAGGTTGCGAGTGCAAAGGTCCCACTCAAACGCTTATCCCGTACTTTGACTCTAGTATCACCACGTACATATTCAAAATCAGCTGGTACATAAGTGAAACGATTCTTTTTTTCATCATAGTGGAGCAAGACCTTCGTGCTTGTATCTATTCTCCCATCTATGGTAAAAGTATAGCTATCTTTTTTATCAAAATGCATGACTCTTGAGATTACCCTGCCGCCCTCCTTTTCAACAGCTCTTATCATTTCACGTTGCCACTCTTTTTGATTCTCTTTGTCTTTACGAGAATTCGCTCTGGAATCAGAATCATCCTCGACGATTACTTTAACTCTATCCTCTTTATCTTTGTCATCAGTAACAACGTAGACATAGGTAGTTCCTTCTCGCTTTCCTTTTATTTCGGCTTTACCCTTCCCTCGGTCTTTCACAGTCGCAATCCGTTTGTTTTTACTTTTCCATTCGATGTTTTGATTAGACGCATCCTTAGGAGAAATAACGGCTCGAACCGTAACGGTATCACCTTTATCCAATCTAATTCTTGATTTATTGATTCGAATACTCTTAATCTTCACCTCTTTACTAAATACATCTCGCGGTACTTTTGCCGCGAAAACAGTTGGCTTATTTAGCTTTAGCGCTTCCACAATAACTGCCGCCGTATCCATGTTTGAAATTGGATTTTGATTGTTGCCCTGCTTTATGCTCGGTCCGGATGCTACCCATGTGAGGCTGTTAAACCTGCTCGACGAAGTGGGGGAATCAAAATCAGTGCCTTCATCCGTTACTAATAGAATTAAGGATTTATTTTTTTGCTTCTGTTTCTCTAGCGCTCTTAGTATAAGTCCTAAGTCCTGATCAACCATTCGCACAGCGTCTACATACTGTGCCGAATAATAGCCATTTTGATTTGCCGCTAGCTTTGGACCTTGTAATTGTACAAACGTTAATCTATTTTTATTGCCTTGATGTAAAATGTACGATGCCGCTTGCTTGGCTACTTCTGCATCAGCTAGATCTTGACTACCAGCGTTCATGGTAATTTGGCTGACCTTCGCTAACTTTTCTTCTAAAATCCCTCGGCGTATATCTGCGTTAGCTGTAAAAACCCCGATATGAGCTCCCGGTCTTTCCTCGTGTAACCACCGAATTACAGAAGCATGTGGACTATATGCTGTACGTAAATTCGTATCTACATTGCTACTAGTAATACCATGTTCCTTAGGGGGGACGCCAAGTAAAATGCTTGCCCAGTTCTCCGCGCTTTTTTGTTCAGCTACAGGCTTGGCGGTATACGTATATGACCCGTTTTTAATCAAGCTATCAATATTTGGAGTAGCAATCTTCTTGTTAGCGTTACCAAGACCGCTGATACCAATCAACATGACATGTTCATACGAGGGTACATGTTTATACTGATCAAGCTGCTGTTGCACCAATTTTTTATCGCGACTATCAATCCTTCCATCTCCATTGACATCAGCGCTTTTGATTTTTTCCCAGGTAGGATCATTCTTATCTTTACCCATGTGTTTTTGGACATACGCTACATCCTCAGAGGTTAGCAGCCCATCTTGATTGACATCGGTATTCGCAAATACTTGCACTTCGCCAATATAGGCAGGGGAGGCTTTATCTATAAAAACATAAAAACGGGCCTTACCAGGAGAGTTTCCTTGGATTCGCAGTCGGTTATCAGCTTGTTTCGTGATAATGGCTATGTTTGGATTATCGCTTTTTACTGTAAAGTCTAGCTCTGTAGTAGGAGCTACCAAAGTCACATCAACACAGTGATCTACGTGAATGCTAAGCCTTTCAGGTGTCAGGGAAAACTGTGATAAGAGCTTCTGTGCTTCTTTCAAGGAGATTGCATCAGTTGTGGAAGCATTACTCTTTGCGGGGAGTGATGGGGGTATTGGTAAGGGCAAAGATGGTTTCTTAGAAGGTTCCTTACGTGGTTCCTTGAATTTCACCTCAGATTCAGTGGGTTCCTTCTGGGATGAGACATTTGGTTTTTGTTGCCCTGCCTTTGACTTTGTGTTTGGTTCGTTAAATGGTTCTGGTTCTTGTTCTGTGCTCATGTGACTAATATCTTTGACTTCGGCGACCGGTACCATCGCCTGTGCCTTAGATGATGCCCCTACGTCTGTGTGTACGGTGGATAAAAATAGCACGAGGGCAGATCCAGCAGAAATCCATTTAAAAACGCTGTTAAACATGGTATCCTCCTTTTACTTTGTTGTTTCATCACATTTCATTAGAGATAGCGATACAACAGTATTTAACCTCAAAGGTTCTTAACCATGTTATGCGTTTACTGAAACAGATTATGCTTTTTCAAGTTTTATCCATACAAAAAGATAGCTGGAATAGCTATCTTTTTGTATGATGCGACTAACTATTTTGAATGTATATGACCTTCTATAAAAGGCTTAATGACTGAGCCGGTACCTGCTGGCGCAACCATCTCATCTCTTCACGTAAAACCTTAGCTGGGTTAGGACCAAACCATTCGATTGAGGCGAAATATTCTGTCTTCGCAATTACCTCAAGAATAGAACTATAGTCTACTGCTCCGTATGCTAATGGAACAATCCCTTCCCTACTTCCACTCGGCGAGTAAACGTTATTTGGCTGAAAGACTCCCAGATACTCCGTTGAAACAATATTTTTCAGATGATAATGGCGCACCCAAGGCTGTAGCTTTTCAAAGCTGTCTATCGGATCGGCACCAGATTCCCAGATATGCAAAAAGTCAAGGTTGATAGCAACCGCTGGATGGTTAATTTCCTCTAAGAGAGTCAGCGTAGAAGCGAGGTTATCCGTCAAGGTGTTGGGATGCGTCTCTAAGAGCAGTTCCATCCCATTTTCTCCACATAGCTCGCATAGCTCGCGCAAATACTTTACATATAATGTCCGTTCGCTTGCCGATACCTCAGCGCTTGCCTTTTGCCCAGCAAACGTCCGAATGCGATTGACCCCTAACCACTTTGCTAGGGAAATTAATCGTTTCCCTTTATCCAGTGTTTTGGAGAACGGTTGATGAGAAGATATATCTAAATAGTCGCTTAGCATCGATACCTGCATGTCATGATTTGTTAAAATACGAAGCTGTTCTTCGGCTTTTTCTCGATCTCCATCATACAGGTGCTGAGCATGAATCCCCCATAATTCAATACCATCAAAATCATGTCGCCTAGCAAAATCAACCATATCGGCAAAAGAGATTAGCTGATGGCGAAAAGAAATTGTACATAGTGAAAATTTCATCAACCCTACCTCCATTCCTCTTCATTAAGAGTCACTGCTGCCCTATCCATCAATGTCCATTGTACAAACTGTCTCTCCAGCTCTTCTTTAATTTGCAGTTCAATCGCATCAGCTTCCTCTAGCGCCTCAATGATCGGAGGTAAAAGTGCTAGATTTTTCGTCATAGACATTTTTACCGCTAGATATTGCGCCGTAGTGAATGCTTGGACAACATCTTCAATCTGGTATGCTAATCGTAAAAATTCATCACGGGAATATTGGAGATAATCTTTAAAAAACATAAATGCATACTCGTAACTATATTTTCGAATCGCAATCACTTTCACCTGTTTCACAGCCGGTAATAGCATATCGAGGGTATATCCATTTCTCTCTTCTGCCATATCCGTGACCAGTTCTTTCAGACTACTTGTAAATTCATTATGATTTCGTTGAAAGGTGGCATGAAAATATTGCTCCGTTTTTTCATATGAGGGTGCTACGATATCCCTAGCATCAAATAAATAGCCGCCTCCGAATGGATTTTGCAGGAATGCTTCTATAACTGTTGCCTTTTTAACATTTCCTTCCCAGCGAAAATCTGGGTCAAACATAAACCATTCGTCCTCCTTCTCTGTCTTAGCGATCATCAGAAAATGAGGGAACGGTTTTAAGGCGAATTTATTATCGCGTTCAGGAATAAGCGACATATCTATCTGTACAAGCACAAACTGATGCTCGTTACGCGAATCAAGAAGCTCCAAAAAGGTTTGCAAATTACTTTCTTTATCTTTATCAGAATCGTACCATTCCTGTACGTTAGCACGAAAAAGGTGTTCAAATCCATTTATAATTGGTTCATGATTGTCTGTGTAGTAGGTTAGAACTCCGTCTTCCTTTTTAACAAAATCAGCATCCCAAACCCCAAAATAATAAGGGCGGTAATCCACATGGGTATAACGTTTGATCACTTCACAAAAGCAACTAATTAAGCAATGAACCTTAACCATGAAATCCCCCTGAGCTGTACGTATTGGTACAAAATCGTTAAAAATCTATTTCGCAGTAGTAGGTGATAACGCATTAGAATCAACTGGCTGTAGCTGCTCAATAAAATCAAGCAACGATCCTACAGTAAGAAAAGTACGCGGGTCCAATTCTTTTGCTGGAACCATCAACTTCATCTCTTCCTCAATATAAACAATCAATTGAAGAAGCATGATTGAATCTATGAATAAATCCTCCTGTAATCGCATGGATTCATCTAGGCTGACGACATGCTTCAATTTTAGCTTCTTCGTAACGATTTCCTTCACTTGTTCCATTCTTTCCTCACGCTTCATGAACAGCTTCCTCCATTTCTAACAAGCGACGACTTACTTTACCATTCGGTGTTTTCGGAATCCTTTGTACACATCTAATTTCAAAAGGAACCTTGTAAGCTGGCAACCTCGGTAAGCACCATTCTCGAATGCTAGAAGGAGTGATACTCTCATCAGCCACAACCATCGCCTTGACTACCTCACCCATTACAGGATGCTGGCCTCTATAAACAACAGCCTCTTTAACACCACTGAGCTTCAAAATCGTTTCCTCTACTTCCATAGGAAACACTTTTAATCCTGATACATTAATTACATCATCCATTCGGGCAACAAATTGAATATGCCCTGCTTGCCAATACCCCAAATCCTGTGTATAGATCGTCTTATGATGGAGCGTAGCCGTAATCTCCGCTGGATTCTCCAATTCCATTCCTGCTGTAAGCGTTACATGTGAAAGGGGCTTCCCCAGATCAACATGAGAGGTCATCTGTTCACTGATACTTATACACCCGGACTCTGAGCAGCCATACTGTTGCATCATCGTATCAGTCATGCCCTGTAGCCTTGTAAACAATTGCTCCGGCATTGGAGCTCCAGAGACCATGATTCGATGAAAGCGAACGGCTTCATTGGTAAAGCTAGATAAGACGTGGAATAACAACGGCACTCCGTAAACGATGTGCTTTGGCGTCCTTTTAATAACCTCCCAAGCAAATTTGGGATTCTTATGAGTAACCACCAATGGCTTACTTCCTCGTTCCAAAGTAGCCAATACCCCGCAAATTAAGCCATAGGAATGGGTAACTGGCGCCATTACAATCGGGATTAATTCCTCGTATGCACCAAACACCTGATTATATGCCGACATTTCTACTCTGATTTCCTGCCAGCTACGCCTTACCAGCTTTGGTTGACCAGTCGTTCCTGAGCTGTATTGATAAACAGAAGGTTCCTGCTCTATCGCCCCTTCTTGCGGAACCAACACAAAGTTTTCGGGAACATGGTAGATAAGCCCGCAGCACTGGCCATCCACTGCCATTTGATAAGCTGTCTTCTCTGGCGTTTCTCCATGAATGAGCAGGACAGAACCACCATGATCACGTAAATAAAGGACAAGACTAATAATGTCTAAAGCATCGGACAAGCATAAAGCGTATCGTTTTCCCTCTGGTTTTTGAAAATGAGGCATTCCTGAATAGCTTAGCAACCGAGAATCAAATTGATTTAAACCGATTTCATTGTCATTGATGATTAACATGGCTTATCACCTCCTACAGGAGTAGATCGTAAGCTTTGTCTAGCTTGATACAGGGCATTAGGCACCTGATGTACATGCGTCACATTATCAGGATACAGACGTCGCTTGGTTAATTGCTCAGCCAGGATGCTTGGGACAAATAATTCAAAAAGCTCAAATCGTTCCTTGAGCTCAGGAAAACGATTTTGGTACTGCTCAATCATTTGAGCTAGAAGCATCCAGAATCTACTTTCAGTAAAATCATAATGTTCAGCCAACAAAAGCGCCAATTGACCTAAATTAATTAAGAATAGCGTTTCTAACGTCAAGTCTCGTACAAGCGAGGGATCGTCCATGTGAAACATGACATTAGGTTCAACCGTTGCATAAAATTCATGTACCTTGGCAAAATCAGGACATGCTTCCGGGTCGTTTAGATATGGCTTGCAGTAAATCAAGTCCTCATGAAAATCCTTTAATGCAACTCGAACTGGAACCCCGTTTCGATGGATCAGTATCATGTTTTGAGCGTGAGATTCCAGTGCAATTCCATGCTTGATTAGCAAATGAACAACTGGAAGCACACTTTTTTCAACCAATTGCCTCAGCCAATTCTCTATACCATGCTCTCGAATCCACGGATCAATAAACGGGACTCCATCTAACTCTTTGGCAGATAAAGCATTAAAGGGCACAGCTTCTTCATCAGGTTCCAAGTATTGATGTAAACTTTCTCTCCACATGCAACCGATCACACCAAACGTCACCATTTCAACCAAATCGGCTGGAGGGGGTGGATCATAGCAAACAGTCGCAAATTCCCCAAGCATAACTAGCTTCATCTCGTCTTTTAAAAATGGATCAGAATCTCGCATTCCCTTTAACCAACGAGAAATGAGCGGTGCACTAGCAAGTGAATGAGGGGTTAAGTGACGAGCTGCGGACGTATTGATTACATTTATCGCCAGCTTCACATAAGGTTTAATTGGATTGCTGCTGTTGGTAAAGGTTCGAATTGATTGCTGAGGCCGATAGCGATCGTTGGAGAACCCCAGCTCCACAATTCTTTTGGCATGCAAATCAGCCTGGAAAGCAGGAACGATATGTTTGCGCCACTGCCATGGATGCACTGGTACCATATCATAATCCTCAGGGTCGCATCCTTGTTGAACGAAAACCGAATGAAAAGCTTCTCTCTTCTCTGCTCCTAATTCATCTAAAAAAAACTGCTGAGTCTCCATATCCTCATCTATTTTTACATGGGCATACTGTTTATGTATGCCTAGCCATAATAGCTGCACTTCCTGTTTAAACTCTGGTCCATATGCATAATGGTCAAGGTAATCGAATCCTAGGCGGGATTTGTAGCTAGGATGATAGGGGTGACCGTCCATCAGGTCCCCTTCCAGCTCGTCGTAGCCTTTTCCTCTTAACCACACTTTTCGTTCTGATCGACTGTACTGAGCTAATGTGTCTTTCAGTAGGGTTTGCTCCAACTCCTGAGCAAACGAGGCTAGCTTTTGCTCATTCACGTCTCTTTTACGGAATATTTCCATTAAAAAACGCGTAATTGACTCTGCCTCCTGCTCTGTCTTACCCACAACACGCATCAGCGGTTTAGATGGTAAAAGCCGAATCATTCCAAATGTAAAAGTCCGTCGCGCCCAGAATCGGTAAGCTACTGGTTGGTCGTGTTCATCCCATCCTGAGATAGTGATAGGTGTAAATGTCTCTTCTAGCTGTGTTTCAGGAGTTAAAATTCCTTCATAGATCATAGATTCAATGCATTGACGAAACACTCTTCTTCGCACCTTTATGTATTGTTCGGAGCGAATGGCTTGTCCAATGTTCACATCGCAGTCAGTTACTTGCATGACCAAAGCCTCCATTATCAACAAGTCATTTTTCATTTGGTTAACGTAGTGCCAGTTGGTTTACAGCTTCAAGCTCTATCTGACGCTCCCTTGCTTTTGCAAGCGGATTATCGATCTTAACAAAAATAGCAGAATTGCTCTCTTCACTTTCTAGTTCATCTACATCATGAAAACGAGTAAGTAGATTCGCCTTGCAAGCAAGCTTTTCAGAAGTCAGCAGGCTATGTAAAAATTGAGATGGTTCTCGATTTAACGGCAAAAATTCTTGTAACACACTACGCATCTCGTCTAATAACTGCTGTTCATCTATTAATCCCGCAGATCCAAAGCCGTTAATAAGCCCAAACATATGATTAAAAATTAAATAATAACGCAATCGCTCGTCCACTAAGCTGTCCTCGGTTACATTCTTGCTCATTTCACCAAGATTGGGAAAATTTCGTGATAACAATTCCTTCATTGATTGACAGTAATAATATCCTTGATTATCCCTGTAGTAAAATTGACTAGGGTACCCGTCTTGAAGCTTGACGATACTATTCTGCTGATGAGCTTCTAAGCCAATTCCCCACTTCAGATAAAGCCATACCATTGGCTTGAGTGAAATCTCAAGATAACGGCGGAACCACTCAAGACTTACCTCTGAAGGCGTCCGTCCCTCCTGTTTCGCAAGCTGTAAAATAATAACACCCAGTCTACTCTTTTGTCCCGGTAATGGGTCTTGAATGAGAGCAGCGAGCACGGTAGCATTTTCAGCCGCACTACCCTGGAAGGGATTATGACGAAGGATAACCTCAAATCCTGATTCGTCCTGCTCGTCCAGCTTTAGTGTGATATAAGCTGGATCGTGTATAAAAGCAAACCCCGGAAATTGTTTGCTCATCTCCTCTTCAAACATATCCAGTACCTTTTTTGCTTCCACACCGCTTTCTAGCTCTGCTCGTTTGTTAACACGTAAGGAATTAGTCACCTTAACAGGGATAGAAAGCTTTATCATAAAGCTCTTATCCGAATGGTAAACCGTTCGCAATGAAGAAGTAGCTTGATAACATTCACCTAGAAGACCTAGATTATGCAACAGCCCACACTTGATGTACTTTTGAACAGAGTGCTGATCCAGCATCCATTCTGCCTGTAGAGGATGCAGAGGGATAAGTGAGTAATCTTCATTTTTTGCATATTGCCTAATCCCATCTTGCTCTAGCACTTCCTGCCCCAGCTCTGCTTTGATAATCTCAGTAGCAGACTGCTTAAGTCCTGATCCTTCTAAGACTAAGGAGTGATGGGCTGCAAAATAATGTAGAGGAAAAGCTCCTTTTTGTTCTGGCGAAAAAACAGCCTGCTTTGTATCAGGAATGCCTTGCCGACTCTTTGGTGTAGGATGGAAAAGGTGTCCAAAGAGTAAAGCTTGCTCAGCCGTAATGAAATCCATTTCAAAGCCATATAGCTCTTCTCTGTCGTCATAGCGAGCCGCTAAGTATCTCTCCATATTTTGGCAGCTTTGAATAACTCGCAATACCAGTTCGTCTGGTACTGCCTTCGTTCCATGCTGTAACGACAATTCCTTAACCAATAATACGGTCATCGTGACATAATCAGCTTCAACTGCTGGAGCCTCTTCTCTACTTTGATAAAAGGCTGGATAGTCAAATTGATGCCTTCCTGTCGGAGATTGATAGCTGGCCTTGACGTATAAATCCATTTTCTGAGACACCAACGGCACATGAAGATATTTCTCTCCATTTGTCGTCACCCATCTACCGTTTCCTGTTTCCCGGAGATAGCAGTTCAGAAAGCTTTGCATAGCTGCGTGTTCGGCAATATCTTTAACATGCTTCATATTGCAACTCCTTTTGCTTGCTACGCTTTTTTTACCAAAAAAGTAGATATTTAGATTTTTTAATAAAAATTGATAGTGCTCACCTATAAATGTAAACGATTATCATTATCAATACAAGAGAAAAAAGGCAGATTTTGCATTTTTTCTGTAAAATCTCTACAAAAGTTAAAATATCCTAATTTGATATAAAAAAAACAGGCCATTGAGAGTTATCTCAACAGCCTGCTTCATGTTTATCTTATAACTTGTCCAATACATTAACCTTGATATAGTTACGAATTTCTTCGCCGCTTTCTAGGCTAAGTACATGCTCAGCTACTGCTTGAAGTTCTGCATAGCTTAGTTGTTTTAGCATATGACGTGCACGCAATACAGTAGGTGCGCTCATGCTAAATTCATCAAGTCCAAAGCCAAGAAGGATTGGCAATGCATATTCTTCCCCTGCCATCTCTCCGCACATACCAGCCCACTTGCCTTCTTTATGAGCCGCATCAATCACGTTTTTAATCAAACGTAATACCGCAGGGTTAAACGGATCATACAGATAAGAAATTTGTTGGTTCATACGGTCGCATGCCATAGTGTATTGAATTAAATCATTTGTACCAATACTGAAGAAGTCAGCTTCTTTTGCCAATTGATCAGCAATGACAGCCGCTGCAGGAATTTCAATCATCATTCCCACTTCTATCTCCTCGTTAAAGGCAATACCTTTATCGCGAAGCTCTGCTTTCACTTCTTCTAAAATTGCGTTTGCTTGACGCAGCTCTTTTAACGTAGCGATCATTGGATACATAATTTTAATGTTACCAAATGCGCTTGCTCGTAAAAGGGCACGCAATTGCGTTTTAAACAAGTCCACTTGATCTAAGCAAATGCGGATCGCACGGTAGCCTAGGAACGGATTCATTTCATGTGGCAATTGCAAGTATGGAAGCTCTTTATCTCCACCGATATCCAACGTACGAATAACTACAGGACGGTTGTTGTCCATCGTAAGCGCTACGGCTTTATATGATTCAAATTGTTCTTCCTCAGTCGGGAAGTTATCACGGCCCATGTACAAGAATTCTGTACGGAACAAACCAATACCTTCAGCGCCCGCTTTATCAGCTACTTCAGCGTCATGAGGATTTCCGATGTTCGCAACTAATTCAACATGATGACCGTCTTTAGATACAGATGGCTCATTAATTAATTGTGCCCAAGCAGCTTTTTGTGCTTCGTACTCTTCTAATTTTTTCTGGTACGTAGCAATGAGCTCTTGTTCAGGGTTTACGTATACGTCACCTGTCTCACCGTCAACAATCAACATATCGCCTGTTTTAACTTTCTCAGTGATATCGTTAAGACCGGTAATCGCAGGGATTTCCATCGTGCGTGCCATAATCGCAGAGTGAGAAGTCCGACCACCAATATTGGTTACAAACGCTTTCACTTTGCTCTTATCAAGTTGTGCGGTATCGGATGGTGTCAGGTCATGAACAACCAAAATTACTGGTTCTTTGGAGTCACCAACCAAAGTGTCTTCCACACCTAGCAAGTTCTTTAGAATTCGTTGACTTACATCACGTAGGTCTGCCGCACGCTCGCGCATATATTCGTTGTCCATGCTCTCAAACATGCCAACAAACATGTCGCGAACATCTTCTAAAGCTGCTTCAGCGTTCACTTTATCATTCTCGATGTTACCTTCCATTGCTCCAACGAATTCTGGATCTTCCAGGAACAGTTGGTGAGCCTCGAAGATTTTTGCTTCTGCTTCCCCAATGTCGCGAAGCGCTTTTTGCTTAATCGCTTCTAATTGGGTGTTGGTTTTATTCAAAGCCTCTTTCAAACGCGCCACTTCAGCAGGCACTTGATCCGCTGCAAGCGTTTTACGTGTATAAGAGAGGGTTTCTTCTACCTTTACCAAAGCTCGACCAAGAGCGATCCCTTGGGCTGCTGCAATACCTTTACAAAGCAAGACGGATCATCTCCTAACTATTCTTTTGCACTTTCTAGGATCGCGCCCAATTCCTCTAGAGCTTGAGCTTCGTTATCGCCACTTACTTCAAGTACGATTTCATCGCCTTTTTTCGCTGCAAGTGTCATAACACCCATGATGCTTTTGCCGTTAATTTTTTTAGTGCCTTTAATTAAATTTACATCGCAAGAGAAAGAAGTTGCTTTTTGTACGAACATTGTAGCCGGACGAGCATGCAAGCCAGCAGGGTTTTGAATTACGCAAGTTTTTGTTAACATGGAATATTTCTCCTTTTTCTCGTTAAATTAGTTATTCATGAACTTCTTTTTTTAGTATATTGATCATCAAGGCAGTAATCAATGTCCCTACCAAAATTGACACAATATACATCCCAACATTACCTACAACTGGAAGAACAAACATTCCCCCATGAGGAGCTGGTAGTGTACATCCAAAGAACATCGACAAGCCACCTGCTACAGCGGAGCCCAGAACTGTTGCTGGAATTATGCGTGTTGGGTCTGCTGCTGCAAACGGAATTGCACCCTCCGTGATGAAGGAAGCTCCTAAAATATATGCGGTTTTACCTGCTTCTCTTTCCTGTGCAGTAAATTTCTTTTTAAACAAAGTCGTTGCCAATGCAATTCCTAGCGGGGGTGTCATGCCGGCCGCCATAATTGCTGCGTGCGGGCCATAGTTTCCTGCTGCAATCATAGCAATACCGAATGTAAACGCCGCTTTATTCACAGGACCGCCCATATCAACAGCCATCATAGCACCAATTACAATACCAAGAATGACAGCATTCCCTTGTCCCATATTACTTAACCAATCAGTTAACCAGTTATTAAGCGCTGCGACGGGTTGTGAAATAACACCAAGCATCACTAGACCTGTAAGCAAGATACCAAACAACGGGTACAACAGAGTTGGTTTAATACCTTCAAGAGACTGTGGTAAACCAGAAAACGCTTTTTTCAATCCTACCACCAAATAGCCGGCAAGGAAACCTGCAATTAATCCACCTAAAAATCCAGAGCCTGTTTCCGCGGCTAGCCATCCACCAACTAAACCAGGGGCTAAACCTGGTCGATCAGCAATACTCATGGCAATATAACCCGCTAAGACAGGAATCATCAGTTTGAAAGCGGAACCACCACCGATGTCACTCAACAGCTTGGCAATCGGGTTAAAAGTGGGGTCATCCGGATTGGCTGCATTTATCCCAAACATAAAGCTAATAGCGATGATGATACCTCCACCAACCACCAATGGCAGCATGTTGGATACACCGCTCATTAAATGCTTGTAAAAACCTGATCTGCCTGACTTATCTTCAGAGGAATCTGCGGATGACGTTGACGTGCTACCTTGGTAGACGGGGCCATCTTGATTTACTGCTCGTGTAATCAAGTCCTCTGCCTTACGAATTCCATCAGCTACCGGCACCTCAATCACTACCTTGCCCTTAAACCTGTCCATTTCGACCTGTTTGTCAGCAGCAACGATTACCGCATCTGCCTGTTCAATCTCTTCTGATGTCAATTTATTCTTTGCACCACCGGAACCATTTGTCTCTACCCGGATGGCTATGCCCATTTCTTCTGCCTTCTTTTTCAAGGCATCGGCTGCCATATAAGTATGAGCGATTCCTGTTGGACAAGCTGTCACAGCGACAACTTTTACTCGTCCTGTTTCACCTGGTAAAACAGAGGGCTCCTCTACATTATGACTTTCCTTTTCTTTTCTCGCAATCATTTTTAATAATTCTTCCTTGCTCGTAGCCTGAGTCAATTCATTTCGGAAGGACTCGTCCATGAGCATTTCAGACAGATGTGCCAAGGTTTCTAAGTGCGCCTGGTTAGCATCGGCAGTAGCTGCAATCATAAAAAATAAATGCGATTTTTGTCCGTCCAATGCATCGTAATCTATTCCTTCATGGGAGTAGCCAAACGCAATACTTGGTTTTTTTACCGCCTCAGTTTTGGCATGCGGAATGGCAATTCCTTCACCAATTCCTGTTGAAGCATGGGCCTCACGGGCTAAGATTGCTTCTCTCATTCCATCTTTATCGTTCAGGCAATCTGCTTGATCCAATTGGTCAATCAATTCTTGAATGACCTCTGCCTTGGAGGTTGCAGATAGTTGCATAACAATAGTATCTGCTCGCAGCATGTCTAAGATACGCATTTCTTGTCCCCCTGGTTCTATATTTTTGCCACTCGGATGGTTGGCAAGTATTTCGCGATAGTCGTTGGTGTACAAAAACCTTCGGACAAAGCTGTTGCAGTACCACAAGCAATCGCAAACTGAAAAGCTTCTGCCTCTTGCATCTGCTCGCATGTAGCGTATAAAAAGCCTGCAACCACCGAATCCCCTGCTCCAATCGAATTAACTGGCTTACTCTCAGGAAATTCGGCAACGTAAGCGCCTTCTTGGTTTACAAAGACTGCTCCTTTACCTGCCAATGAAACAATGACATTCTCAACTCCCTGATCAATTATGCGCTTAGCATACTGATAGGCTTCCATTGGTGTGGCGATGGTTACTCCAAACAATTCGCCTAGCTCATGATGGTTGGGTTTAATAAAAAATGGTTTTTTGGTTATACCGCTTTTTAAAGCATCTCCGCTAGCATCTAGTGCAATTTGCAAACCTTTCTTTGCAAGAACGTCCATCATTATTTCGTAGGTGTCACTTTTTAAGCTTTTAGGCACGCTTCCTGCTAGCACTAAATAATCATCTTTGTGCAAACTCTGGATTTGGTCCATCAATTGCGCAAACGCTGCTTCTGGAATCTCTGGGGAAACACCACTGATATCTGTTTCTGTCTCCGCTTTCATCTTGACGTTAATTCGTGAATCTCCCTCTACTTTGATAAACGAAGTGGATATATCAAGCGCTTCCATCTCTTGAGCAATAAATTCACCTGTAAATCCACCAATAAATCCGAGGGCCACCGATTCTTTTCCTACATTCTTTAATACCTTGGAGACATTAATTCCTTTGCCTCCAGCCATCTTGATTTCTTTTGTTGCTCCGGTAATTCTTCCTACTTGCAAGCTTGGCAACCAGATGTGATAGTCTATCGAAGGATTAAGACTTACCGTATAAATCATAATTTCACCACTTTGCATCTTGTTAGTTTTCTTACTTTCTCTGCTTCTGTCGGATTTATGCGATCATCTGTAATAATCATCGCTTCACTGATATCCGCTACTTTAGCAAACGTCACCTCTCCATACTTTTGTGAATCACACAGCACATACTTCTCATCTGAATAAGAAAGCGCCAATTGCTTAATATAGGCCTCCTCTGGATCAGGAGTAGTAAAGCCATGTGTCAGATCAAAGGCATTCATACCAAGGAAGCATTTATCAAAGCGATATTGCCCCATTCCAGTGGCAGCCCCTCTCCCAATCACGGCCATCGTACCTGCTTTTAGCTCTCCGCCGATTAGAATAATCTTGCAATCATATTGGCGGGCAGTCAGGGCAATATTAAGACCGTTCGTAACAATTACGATTTGTTTAGCTGTGATGTGGTGAATCATCTGTTCTGTTGTCGTACCTGCATCTACATAAATGGAATCCTTATCCTTGATGAGAGAAGCAGCATAAGCAGCAATCGCTACTTTTTCTTGTTCACTTTTCTTTACCTTTTCTAGCACAGTCGGTTCTTCAAGTTTGCGATGTAAGATGGATGCTCCACCATGAACGCGCTTTAAATAACGCTTTTCCTCTAATTCGCTTAAATCTCGACGAATTGTGGATTCAGATGCATTCGTGGTATTTACCAGTTCATGAACAGTAACGACTTCTTTTTCTTTGAGTAAAGCCAAAATGAGCTGATGACGTTCTGGAGTTAACATTCTATTGTCGCTCCTTTAGTAAAAATCACACAATTGATCGTTTGTGATTAATACTCGATCGTTTTTAATTGTTTGTGATTGTTTTTGATTATATACATAATCCTTCTACAAATCAACGGTAAGCTCTTACAAATCTCGTCCATTTCTTGACAGCTACTTTTTTCTTGCACAAACCCGTGCTGACTTCTATTTTTCATTTGCAAAAAGAACGATGGTTTTGCACAATTTGCAGGTCCATTTTATAGCCTTTGCACAGTTTCCTATTATAATAGGAAGAAACTCGGTTTTTTTGATCAAAAAAATCGCTTTCGTCATCCGTGAATAAAGCAATTTCTCTTCCTTTGCACTCTTTCATTTATGCCCGTATTTTACTCAGATTTTGCAAACTTCATCCAAAAAATACCTTCCTCTAATCAATATACATTTTATATGTAGGATTTTGGGCTTTCCCCGATGAAAAAGGCTAGTTTCACCTAAAGCGAAACTAGCCTTCCTTATTTGTTTACTATTTTATCTATTGAAACAAGGTAATCATTTTTCCAAGAATAATCCCTACAATTCCAAAGTCAGCGTCGCCGAATGTAGAACCCTCAAAGCCTAGACCACCTAGTACAGGTAATAATAGGGCTGGCAAGAGAGAGATCAATAGTCCATTTACAAAAGCACCGATGATCGCACCTCGTCGTCCACCTGTAGCATTTCCATAAACACCGGCCGCAGCACCTGTAAAGAAGTGACCAACAACACCAGGTACAATAACCTTGAGCCCAATCACTGGCAGGATAAACATGGCGATTAAGCCTGCCACAAAACTAGATAGGAAACCAATAATCACAGCGTTTGGTGCAAATGGGAAAATAGTTGGGCAATCGAGAGCTGGTTTTGCATTTGGTACAATTTTATCTGCAATCCCTTTAAAAGCAGGAATAATTTCTGCAATCAGCATACGTACACCAGCAAGCACGATATACACACCGGCTGCAAAAGTGATTGCTTGAATAAAGGAATATACAATGAAGTTTTGACCATTAGATAGTTGGCTCTCGATAAAGCTTTGTCCAGCAAATGGTGCAATAATCAAATACAAGAGCGCCATCGTCAAAGAGATAGAAATCGAGGTATCACGCAGGAAGCCAAGAGATTTTGGAACTTTAATATCCTCGGTGGATTTTGCTTTATTACCAAACTTTGCCCCAATAAAGCCCGCTGTTAGATATCCAAATGATCCGAAATGACCCATGGCGAAATCGTCCGAACCAGTTACTTTACGCGTATATGGTTGCGTCATTGCTGGAGATAAAACCATTAAAGCTCCCAATAAAACTGATCCAATAATAACTAATGGTACACCTGTAAAACCACCTGTGGATAATACTGCGGATAACAGACAAGCCATGAACAGCGTATGATGCCCCGTTAAGAAGATATATTTAAACGGAGTGAAGCGGGCAAACAAAATATTTGCTACCATACCAAAGAACATGATCATCGCTGTTTCTTTCCCAAATGTTTGTTGGGCAATGGCTACAATCGCCTCGTTATTGGGAATAACCCCGTTAATATGAAAGGCTTCTGTGAATATTTTGCTAAAGGCATCCAAAGAGCCAATTAAAATACTAGCTCCACCACCTAGAATAATAAAACCCATAGTGGTTTTCAAAGTGCCTGCGATGATATCAGCTATATTTTTCTTTTGGAGCAACAAGCCGAATAAAGCGAAGAGTCCGACCAAGATTGCAGGTGTTCCTAAAATATCATTCATCAAAAAGTCTAGCATGGACAATCCCTCCACTTTTCTTTTTCATGGTGCCATAAAGAGGAATCCAAACACTTCTAGCTTTAGAAGTGTTTTTTCAGGACTTCACGAATTTCGTTCTGATCCAGAATGTTGGTTAGGCCTTCAACAACACGTGAACCATCTTCAAGATTACCCACGATATCTTTAGAGCCTAGATACAGATCAGCTCTCTCTGTTTTACTAGAAGCCAAGTCGGTATGGGATACCTCCGCTTCAAGGCCTAGCTCTCCTAAGATTTTTTTCACGTTCATTTCCACAATGAAGCTACTTCCTAGACCGTTTCCACATACAACTAAAATCTTTTTCATACTTAATTCCTCCTCAAATGTCATTGTTATAGTTACTGATTGTTTTAAACCTGAATAAGCTGAAGAATCTCTTCAATAGAATCTGTTGTTAACAGGATTTGTAAAGAATTTGGATCAGATAATACTTCTGTCAATTGAGATAGTGCACCTAAATGGGAGTCATTATCCGTAGCTGCGAGCACAAAGAGCAATCTTACCCGATGCTCTGCTTTTTCTGAAAAGGAGACCGGTTTATGACATTTCAGAAAGCTCATGCCTACTCTGTTGACGCCGTTCTCAGGACGTGAATGAGGAATAGCAATGTCTGGCGCAATCACTACATATGGCCCCAGCTCCTTCACATTATGGATCATAGCCTGAATATAGGAGTCTTGAATGCTCCCATCATCTAGTAACGGTTGAGCAGCTAGACGTATCGCATCCTCCCAAGTAGGAACCTCCTCAATAACTTGAATGCGGTCTCTGGTTAATAGTTCACGTAGCATGGTGATCCTTTAACCTCCTTCCCCATGTTCCAGTGCTTCTTAGTGCTTCATCCTTATTGGAACCACTTTTGCACCTAACTAACAAAATTAATGTTAGCGCTTTCTATAGATATTTTATAATTATATCAATCGCTTTATGGCTTTATTATATCGCCTAGCTGTTGAAAGTTTTAGTCCAAATGTTCGTTATACATTTGTGCAAGAATTAGACTGAAATTGTACAAATCATTGCACGAAACTATACCCAGGTCTTTCCTCCCTTCTTTTTGCAAACTGTTTCATTTCACGAAATTACACTTTTCATTTATTTCAGACTATTGTATATTTAAACGAACCAATCTAATATAACAACAATGATATGAACTGACCTAAGTAAAAAATGAAAGTTAGGAGATGAGAAAGATGTATCAACACATTCCTACTGCTCATTCAGTCAGAAAATTCAATTTCTTGTTGTTAGCCTTCGTTCTTTTTGCAAGTATTTTCCCAGCTATTCTACCAGCTAGCGTCTCTGCTTCGCCGATCTGCTCAGCTGTCTGGGATAGTAAAACAATTTACACCAGTGGACAACAAGCTTCCTACAAGGGTCATGAATGGACAGCAAAATGGTGGACACAGGGTGAAGAGCTAGGTACCAGTGATGTGTGGCAGGATCTTGGCGTTTGCTCTACTAATCCCACTAATCCACCTGATCCTTCTAATACTCCTCCTACGGTACCTACCAATCTAGCTGTAACAGCAAAAACCTCCACAAGTGTTTCTCTCACATGGGCTGCTTCTACCGATGATAAGCAAGTGATAGGCTATACGGTTTATTATAACGATAATTTGCAAGCGGTTACAAAAACCAATGCTACGATCACCAATCTGACTCCCAATACCACTTACACATTTACAGTAAAAGCAAAAGACAATCAAGGCTTGGAGTCTGAGGCTAGTCAACCGTTAAAAGTCACTACAGATACAGACACTTTACCACCTGAGCCAGCCACCCCTTGCCGTCCAGCAGGTCTATATGATTCTGGCGTAAAAAACATTCCTTATTGCCAAGCATATGATCAGGATGGACGTGAAAAGCTAGCCAATGATTCTAAACGACGAATAATTGGCTACTTTACAAGCTGGAGAACGGGGAAAAATGGACAATCCAAATATTTAGTCACCGATATTCCGTGGAAAAGCCTAACACATATCAACTACGCTTTTGCACATGTTGACAGTAATAACCGCGTATCTGTTGGTTCCCCCACTGATCCAGCCAATCCAGCGCTAGGCTTAACTTGGCCAGAGTATCCCGATGCCCTAATGGACCCATCCCTGCCATATAAAGGACACTTCAATCTGCTAACACAGTGGAAGAAAAAAAATCCTGGTGTAAAAACCCTTATTTCCGTTGGAGGATGGGCTGAATCAGGAGGATATATTGATGAGAATGGCAAGCGAATTGCTTCTGGAGGCTTTTACACGATGACGACTAATGCAGATGGCTCCGTCAATCAAGCTGCAATTGACACATTCGCTACCTCTGCTGTTGATTTTTTACGCAAATATAATTTTGAAGGAATCGACATCGACTACGAATACCCAACTACAATGAATCAAGCCGGCAATCCATTAGATTGGCAATTTTCCACTCCTCGCTTAAAAGGACTAATGACAGGCTATAACGCCTTGTTAAAAACCTTGCGAGTCAAGCTGGATCAAGCATCTGCTGAGGACGGTAAATATTACATGCTAACCATAGCCTCACCTTCTTCTGCCTATTTGTTGCGTGGAATGGAGTCTTTCCAAGCTTTGAAGTATCTCGACTATGTGAATGTGATGTCCTATGATC
This sequence comes from Brevibacillus laterosporus LMG 15441, assembly GCF_000219535.2. NCBI lineage: Bacteria > Bacillati > Bacillota > Bacilli > Caryophanales > Paenibacillaceae > Brevibacillus > Brevibacillus laterosporus. The sequence goes on along the minus strand of NZ_CP007806.1, from coordinate 835,151 downwards.
TTCACGGGGCTTGGAATGAATTCGTTGGTCCTAATGCTGCATTATTTGATGATGGCAAGGATGGAGAGTTAATTAAATACAACATTTATAACACGCCTCAATATGGCGGCATTGGCTACCTCAATACAGATTGGGCTTACCATTACATGCGTGGGATGATGCAGGCAGGACGAATCAACATCGGTGTGCCCTATTATACTCGTGGCTTTCAAAATGTTGTGGGAGGAACAGATGGGCTATGGGGAAAAGCTGTGGGTAAAAATTGCCCAACTGGACTAACCGCTTGCGGGGATGGCGCCACAGGTATTGATAACATCTGGCATGATAAAGATGAGAATGGCAAAGAGGAAGGGGCAGGCTCAAATCCAATGTGGCATGCCAAAAATCTCGAAAAGGGCATTGCTGGCTCCTATTTGAAGGATCATGGGATTGTAAATCCAGTGTTGACTGGTACCTATAAGCGTAACTATGATTCTACTCTTGTTGCCCCATGGCTTTGGAATGCTGAGAAGAAAGTTTTTCTATCTACTGAGGATGAACAATCTATCGGCGCCAAAGCAGATTATGTTATAAAAAATGGGATTGGCGGCATTATGATTTGGGAATTGGCAGGTGACTACGACTGGTACAAGGATCGCAATGACGGTAAAGGAGAATACCACATGGGTTCTACTTTAACCAAATTGATGCATAGTAAATTTTTAATAGCAACCCCATATGATGCTTCAAATAGTAAAACCCCGCTACCAGCCGATAAACTAGCCCTAAAAATAGAAGTCACTGGCTTTCAACTAGGAGATCAAAACTATCCAATCAATCCTACGCTAAAAATAACCAATAACAGTAATCTAACTATCACAGGCGGCTCCGTCATTGAGTTCGATGTTCCTACTTCTACCTCAGCCCAATTTAGTAGCTATGGCGGGGATAGTGTAAAACTAATCTCTGCTGGTCATACGGGGCCAAACGTCGGTGGATTAAAGGGTAATTTTCACCGTGTGGCAGTCACCATTCCTACTTGGAAATCAGTAGCGCCTGGACAAAGCATAGATGTGAGCATCGTTTATTACGTGCCTATCAGCGGTCCTACAAATTATACCATTACAATTGACGGCAAAAAATATGCGGTTACTGATAAGTAAGGACATGGGTGCTTTGGCTGATATGACTACGTTTGGAAATAAAGGAGTTTATTTGAGCTTAATCTGAATTGGCGTCCATAAAACCAACAGCCGGTATCCCTGTATGGATTACCGGCATTTTTTTATTCCTAACTCATATTTTTGTTAACAAGCCATAAAATCTTTCCTTATGAAAGGTAGAGAAAACCGAGCTGCAAGCATGTCCCAGCATTGCCTTATTGCGCTGTTGGGACATTGCTTTATGATTCTTTTAACTGTACTCAGGCTCCATTTTTCCTCTAACAACTTCCATTAAGCTTCATTGGATGTTTCAAAGGATGTTTCAAAATTTCCTTTTCGTCTCAGAAGAAAAATTATAGACTTTCCACCTAGTAGGCTAGTTTTTCTCTATAATTGGATATATCTCAATGATCCCTTGAAAGGTAGTCATATAAGGTTTTTTTAATTGATCAAGGGCAAGCGCATCAGCCAAGATTTCTTCATTCCTGTTAGCAAAAACAAATAAAAATTGACGTTGTTCGTTTTTATAGATGTCCGATAATATCTGATCTTCTATATTAATGGAGGTAGCTTGATTTTTAGTTACAGGAACATCTTTTGCAAGTAGGCTAGTATTCCCAAATTCGTCTGCCCAAATTATATCGAGCTTTGTATCATATGGTAATGGCTTTACTTGTAACCCTTTCACTTTCTTTGTAGTGTATCGCTTATTATTCCTATTCATGTATTTCGGTTCAGCGAACTTATCCCCCATCCAGGATAACGTAGGGAGTAAAGAAATATTTCGTGTGTCATAATTTTCAGGTAACGAGAATTCTTGTTTAGCAATTATCTCTTTCGTTATTTGAGTATCCATTCCATTTGAGACAAAAAATCGCACTAAGCCAAGATTTCCACCGTTATATCTTTCTAATTGATTAGAAATAGTTATTGGAAAAATAGTTAGTTCCTTATCGCCTGTTGTTGAAAATGGAATCGATACAGGTAGCTTTACTGTGGTATTGCTCTTTACCGTTACTTCAATTCCAATTTTTTTATCATAACCATCAATATTAATTGGTATGTTTATGTTCCCCTGATAAGCAAGTAGCCTGTATCTAATATCTTTTTTTGAATTATTATCAAGAATAAATATACCTGTTATTACATTAGATGAATGTATATCAAGAAACGTATATTTTTCATCCTGTACCTTTATTTGACTTTTCCATCTTTCATCTGGAACAAACCCCGTTGCAGTAGTAAAAGAAGCGGATTCAACAGGGCTATTATGTAGTAAAGTATGTTCACTTTTGGAAAATTTTTCACCCTGAATAACCAAAATATCATCTTGTTTATATTTAACATGTAAATACCCTTCATTTGAGCAAGCTGTAAGCATCAAATTTAACATTAACACTAACGATAGGAGCATCCAATAATTCTTTATTTTCATTCGTACAGAATACCTCCCATTTCAAAAAGTTATTTAACTTACATAGAAGTTTTTCTAAACGTCACCAACCATTATTAGTGGTACTTTCTAGCGCTTAGAATATTATATTATCACTTCATTTTCAATTAAATGTTAAAAAGGTATGATAAAATCATACCTTTTTTGCTACTATTTATTTTACAAATTTATCTGCGGTAGCATCATCGTATAAAACTCCATCATAAGTTGCAGTGTGAACAGTTACACCTTCAAACTTGTTCTTTTTCCACTTATTTGAGAAATAACTTTTCTCAGCTGTTGCAGTCAACTTACCTATTGCAATCGCTTTATCACTTTCCCCTAAGCTTTCACCATCTTTAAATAAACCTGTTGTTGCTGAAACAACTGTACTTAAAGTTTTACCTTTAGTTTTCCCCGTTGATTTTACTTCACTGTCAGAGGATGATAGTTTTGTTTTTCCTGTGGCAAGACTTTTAAAGTCAAACCCTTGACTACTAAAACTATTTGTATAAACGTTTACTGACAATTCAATTTCACTAGATAAATCACTAGTAGGCCATTTTTCGAAATCAACTTCATAGTTTTCAGTCACATTTCTTTCTAAAGATAGTTCATTTGATTCTGATGCTAGAACATTTCCACCCGTAGTAGGGATCACGAGCAAAGCAGAAAGACTTAAGACTGTCATAATCCTTTTCATGTTAATCCTCCCAAAAATTTATTTTATCCCTTTCACCCATAACCATTAATAGTTAAGCTAAACCTTTTAGAACCATTGCATTAAGTATTTTTTCCTGTGACATTGTACTTTCGCCACTACTTCAAAAATGGTAAAATTAGTATGAGTAATATTAGCCTATTACTCATGTTGAATGGGACGTTCAGGCTTATCTATTACTTGAAGAACGTCCCTATTTAAGAATAAAATTTCTTATAACAATTCCCCCTTTCAAAATGCTTACTATAAGTATATCAGCCGTCGCTAGAAATCTTCAAAATTTTTACATTTGCGACACTATAAAATTATCGACAATATATTACATTTAATGTCGAAACTATTTTTCATAATCTCTCAAGAAACGCCCTTCTTGCCTCATTTATTATTTTCTATCTATAAACTTCTCGTATTAGAGACATACAGAATCCTCTTTTAGCTAAAAACTCTATTTATCGTAGAATATCTGAAAACTAGCTGTAAAATCATTAACAACAAAAAAACGCTAAATCCATAGCGTTTTTTCCTAAAAAGGTTTAAGTTGATTAATGCCCTGGGTCTTCGTTATAAACTTTGGAAGCGGAATACTTTTCTGAGTAAACTCCCATAAATTTATCATAAACAATAAATGTAAGTGATAAGAAGGTTGAAAAGATAATAGTAGAAATTACAATTTTCTTCATCATTATTCCCTCTTTTCTCCCATGGTAACTTCATTATACAATTCGTTCAATTTTCCTGCAATTTCAAATTTAGTTTGTTTTTTGAAGAATGCGTGGTAATAAAAAATCTCCTTGGAACATTCAATAATATCCTTATACGAACCTATCATAGCATAATAGGATATACTTTGAAGAAGTTGTTCTATACCTAAATCGAATTGCCCATTTTCAATAAGAAAAGTTCCTTTAAATTTATAGTACATACCTGCCTGAGCATATTGGTGTGGCGTAACTGGATTAAATGAAAAATCGTTTTCCTCAGACTGTATTAGTTTTCTGATTAGATCGACATTTTTTGATTTAGATAGAGCTTCTAGCAGCCTGTTTAATCGATACAAGCGTCTAATACCTATAACTTCTTCTAAACATTCCTGCAATAAAGGAATAGCTTTTTCATAATCACCTCTTTGTGAAAGAATTATGGCTCGATAATAGTTTATACATCTAATAATGAAATGATATTTCTTTTTTTCACATTCATCTAAATGTAAATGAAGACTGACATGGTCTTCGAGTTCTACATAAGAATTACACATTGCCAATGCTACACTTTCTTTAAGATCATTTTTTGTTTTGTCTTTTTCCATCCCCATTTGACCAAATTTAATACACTTTTCATACTTTTTAATGTTATGTGCGTGAAGTGCCATACGATAATAAAAAGTTATTTGTTCGTCAAGGGATAAAAAGTCAACATAGTAAGCTATTTCTTCTCCATCTTTATATGACTCTTCAAGTCTCTTAAAATCCTCTCTCTCAATCAAATATTTTTGCAATAATCCTTTAGCTATATACTTTGGTACTCCATGTTGCCTGGCATATGTGATTATTTCACCATAAAGTAATAGCTTAATTTCGTTGTTTAAAATAGTGTCAACAAAATTATACAGACGCTCTAATGATATATATGTATCCTCATTGGGAGATGCAAGCACTTTTTGAGCCACATTAGGGATTAATTGAAACTGAGAAACCTCAATCGCTTCTAAAATTAGTTCCTGTAAAACCTCGGCACGTTGTTCTATTTTAATATAATGTTCAACAATTTCTTTATAAGGAAGTTCTAGAACGTCGGCTATAGCCTTGATTGTTTGTAATTTAGGTTGCTTGGTTTCACCATTTTCAATTCTCGCCAAAGCACTTTTGTGAACTCCCGATAATCTTCCCAACTCAGATAAACTTATTTCCATGTCTTCTCGTTTCATTTTTATTAGTTCCCCCAGAGATGTATAATGTAAAGTTTGATTTCCCCCCATTTATACCCCTGCCTTCACCTATTTGGATTAACAATATAGAATTATTTATTACTTCAGTTGTCATATTAATAATCATATACGTATCTTCACATATTTAGATAATAATAACTCACTTGTATATTAATGTAAATAATTATAAAGAAAATTGTTCTTCATAATGATTTGAAAGCTATAAATTAATTCCCCCTCTTATAATCAAAAATAAAAGCCACCTCGCTTTTTATGCTTGGTGGCTTCATAATGGAAACTCGGTATTACTTTACTTGTAGATTATTCAGATGAACTTTGGCAATAAAATTTACTCTCTACTCTAACCTAATTACCCTAACACTCAAAATATTCAATATCATCCTTGTAGTTGTCATATGCTACTTTATACTCCATAACGCGAGCTACTTCAGAAATAAAGGTTTCATCATAGCCTGCTCTTCTTAACAAATGAAAGCCCATTTCCATACCAGAAGCAATCCCGCCTGCGGTTATCATTCTTCCAGTATCAACTATACGAGCACGACTGATTTTGCAAGCTGGTGCAATTTCAGCTAATCGATCGATTGGTACCTTGCCCATGTCCGTAGCCTCCAAATGATCTGGCTCTTTACGATTTGTTGCAGGGATACCATCCAGAAGCCCCATTCTGCCGTAAATCCATGAGCCTGTACATACACTTGTAAGCAGAGCTGTTTCAGGAAGAGATCGAATGTATTGGTGTAGTCGCTTATTATTCGTTTCCTGTCGGGTACCAAAGCCACCAGGAATTAAAAAGGCATCCAAATCAGGCATGTCATTGAAGCTGTAGTTGGGGTGTACAGTTAATCCCGCTTGCGTTTGAATTGGTTTCATCGCGTCTGCTACAAGAAAAACATCCAATTCAGGGTCAAATCTTCGTGCTACCGAAAATACGCCGTAGGGAGCTGTGTAATCAATAACCTCTGCGTCTTTAAAAATGTACACGCCTAATCTAAATCCTTGTTTTTTGTTCATGTTTTGTTTCCTCCTTTTGGATCGTCCTGCTTTTGAAATCGTACTTTCTTCTGTACGAGAGTTACTATATCATTGAATTACCGATTTTACTTATGAATGTTTACGATATGATCCATTTCGATTCCCGATACCATGGAGGTAGATATACAATGATTGAATTACTGGAAGGGAAGTTCTTTCAGACATTTATTGCAGTAATAGAAGAAAAGAGCTTTAGTCGAGCCGCTGAGAAATTAGGCTATGTTCAATCTACTGTAACTAGTCATATTCAGTTATTGGAGCAAGCCTGCAATCAAAAATTGTTTCATCGATTATCCAGAGGTGTAAAACCTACAGAAGCGGGTGTTAGACTTGCTACATTTGCGTATCAATTTATACATTTAGGTATGTCCTTAGAGCATGCAATGAACGAATTGGATCAACCGCAGGGAACGATACATATTCGTATGCAGGAATCCTTTTTCTTAACACGTATGTCCTCCTTTATCCAACAATTTATGAATCAATATCCACGGATAAAAGTAAGACTAGAAGCGGGATTTCAGCCGGATATTCTGAAGAGGGTTTTAGATCACGCTGTAGATTTTGGCATTGTTCCGCAAAATCCCAATCGCAATGATCTGATTTTCCACCCACTTTTAGAGGAAAAGCTTGTTTTTATTGCCTCGGATGCCTTGGCGCAAAGAGTTGAATCTAGTGGATTGGATATGTTACACGATGAAATCGTAATAAGCTTTGGAACTAGTTGCCTATACCACACTCAAGCTAGTAGGATTTTGCAGGAGGCTGGAATTGAGGGAAATAGTGCATTAGAGTTTCCAAGCATAGAAATGATTAAGCAAGCTGTGAAATGTGGCATTGGCTTTGCATTACTTCCAGAAATATGCGTAAAAAAAGAACTAGAAGAAAAAGAGTTCCAAACGCTACCACTATGCCCGCCCATTTACTCAACACACGGGCTTATTGTCCATAAGGATAGAGAGCTACATTTTCCTGCTAAATTATTTAAGTCCCAAGTCGTTGAGCATTTTTCGATAGAACAGTAGGCCGTCTAACGTAAGTATGATACAAAGATATACAAATGAGGGGATAAAAAATAGAGTGCCTCCAGTAGCTCCGACTGGTTATGCACTCTATTACGACTGACTGAAGTAAATTAGTGTACCTAGCAATTTTAGCTTGTTCTTATTCATGGCATCTCCCCATGATAATGGTGTTATAATATTTACCGTCAGACAGGATTTTGTCTTTTTTTAGTATGCCTTCTATTTCAAAGCCAAGCTTTCTATAAAGGGCAATGGCTTTATCATTCGTTTCTAAAACATTCAATGTAATTTTTTTAATATCATTCGAGTCAGCCCAAGCAATAGATTCTTTTAACAGATTTTTGCCTATGGCAAATCCCCAAAACTCCTTTAAAACGCACACACCAAATTCTATTTTATGTGAGAATCTTTTCAACTGATTTCCTTCGCATCTGGAAAACCCGACGATCTGATCATGAACGACCGCAACTAAAAATAAGTTTCTTTTATTTTCAGTATCTGCTTTAATTAATTGTTCAAAACCTAATGGATCAATGAACGCCTCCCCTTTTTCCCTGTCTAAATTTTCAGTCTCCCCATCTATCTGTAATCTAAGCTTAGACAAAGCTTTCGCATCTGTTTCGGTTGCAGATCGAATCGTATAGCTTAGCCCTTTTATATCAAATTCTTGTTTGTTAATGATCATGATATGCTCCATTCGTATTCGATATGGTAAATATTTATAAGCTTAGTCTATCATATGTCACCATACTTGCGAATAATCAGCTATCCACAAAGCTAGAACAAATCCAGTTAATTGGGTGATAGTCGCCGTTTGCCAAGTTCCAATATCTCGACTTATCCTAGAATTCGCGACTCCTTGCAAGGTAATACAAGCCCCGCCTAAAAATGCGAATAGGCTCCCTCTCATTTTCTCTCTCCCCCAATCCGATTCTCTATTATTAAATGATAATCCGTATTTTTTGGGAAGGACATATGTCCCTCACAGCTTGCGGTTATTGCGCATAGGGGGGAGGATTCCATCTAGGGCTTATAGCTATGGTAACTCTTCACAGCAAAAAAATAGGACTCCTCTCAAAGAAAATCGAGATGAGTCCTTCACGTATTCGAACGATAAACAGCACATGCCACCAGAGGTCCTACCAGTATCACTCCGTAGTTGGTTGCTAGCTGAAAATTTTTCCTGGGTTTAATATTCCTTTAGGATCAAAGGCTTTTTTTACAGCTAACATGGAATGAAATGCTTCGCCATGCTCTGTTTGCTGGTATTTTCGTTTCCCCAGCCCTACACCGTGCTCTCCCGTACATGTACCACCGCGTGCTAAGGCATATTCAACTATACGGGTATTCGCCGCTTCTGCACGGGCAAGCTCTTCGGAATCAAGTGGATTTAATAAGAGTAGCGTATGGTAATTACCATCACCAATATGTCCAACCACTCCGCCCTCAAAATTTAATTCTTGCACGACTTGTTGTGCATTACGTACTGCACCAGCCAGTTCGGATAACGGCACACATACATCCGTCGTCATAACACGCTTTCCTGGTACGGAATGAGCAAAAGCATAGTACAAATGATGCCTAGCCTCCCATAATTGCGCCCGGGCCTTTGAATCTATCTCCTGCTGAAAATGCAGGCAGCCTTTCTCTAACGCTAATTCTCTAGCAAATTGTGCATCCTGCATCAATCCTGCTGTATTTCCATGGAACTCAAGAAATAAGGTGGGCGTCACTTCGTATGAGGTATTTTTATGGCGATTCATTTTTTGAATGGATAATTCGTCTACCAGCTCCATTTTAGCAACAGGAATTCCTACAGAAAGAATAGTCACCGCTGTCTGAACAGCACTTTCCACATCAGGAAATGTAGCTCGAACGGCCATCATTTCCTCAGGAATACCGTACACGCGTAAGGTCAGCTCAGTAAATACACCCAATGTCCCTTCAGAACCAACGAACAGACCATTTAGATGGTATCCAGATGATGATTTAGCTGCTAAACCACCGGTATGAATAATGCTTCCATCAGCTAATACGACTTCTAGGTCACGCACCTGATCACGCATAACACCATATCGGACAGCAGTAGTACCACTAGCATTTGTCGCGGCCATTCCACCAAGCGTAGCATCTGCCCCTGGATCAACAGAAAAAAACAAGCCGTATTTTTTCAGTTCTTTATTTACTTGGGTCCTAGTTATTCCTGGTTGGACACGTATCAACAAATCATCTGGCCGGATCTCCAGAATTCGATTCATTCGTTGAAAATCTAAGGATATTCCTTTCTTCACAGGAATCACATGTCCTTCTAAACTGCTTCCGCTACCAAATGGAACCACAGTTAGCTCACGGTCGTTAGCAAAAGCAAGCAGACGTGATACATCTTCCCTTGATTCAGGAAACACCACTACATCAGGTAAAACAGGGGTGTGATAAGATTCATCTTTGCTATGTAGCTCTAAAACACTCTCACTTATAGAAACCTGATCATCTCGAAATAACTGCCGTAAATCATTTAGGTCATTCATTTGAATTCCTCCTAAATTACTTTTGACAAGTAGCACCAGATGTTAGTTCTATTATAAGAGAGGAAGGAATGTTTCAGTTATAAATTTCGAAACATTCCTTCCTATAGATAGTTCATTACATGGATTTATGTAGTTTTCTTATTCCATTCTTATCCGATCGCTTTGCAATCGGAAATCACCAAATTCAATTCGCTCGACAAATCTATTTCAAATGAAGGTAATGAAACATGTGCTTTATTTTCTAAAAGACGAACAATAGGTCGTGAAGGCATACCCGGATTATTTTTCACAACGACACCTGAATAGCCTGAGCTTAACGTTACAAACATGCCCACAGGATATAAATAGATGGAATTACGGAACGCTTGCAATACCTTCTGGCAAAATTGGGTGCCTGAGCCTGCAAATAAAAATTCCATGGCATCGTGCGGTAGCATCGGCTTTCGATATACACGCTGGCTCGTTAAAGCTTCGAAGACGTCACACACTCCAATGATTTTCGCAAATAAATGAATATCTTTTTCCTGCAAGTTATGTGGATACCCATTTCCATCCATACGTTCGTGATGCTGATAAGCGCATTGTGCAACGATCTCTGGAATTGCTGGCAGTCGTCTCAACAAAGCAAATCCTTTGCTTGCATGCGTCTTCATTATGTCATATTCTTCATTCGTTAGTGAATCCGGCTTCTGAATGATCTGAGTTGGGATCATCAATTTCCCTACATCATGTAAAAGCGCCCCTAAGCCTAAATCTGTGATTTGCTGCTTATTCAAGCCCATTCTCAATCCAACTAATACACTATAAATCATTACATGAAAGGAATGAACAAATATGCTTTTATCAAAAACACAAATCCTTCCTAGTAAGTCCATGATCATTGAGTTATTCTTGCATGTATAAATTAAATCTGCCAGCATCTCCTGAGCGCTGGAGCCCATTTGTTCTCCTGCGATAGCTTTAGAGTAGGAATTATCCAATGTGGTATGCACAAAATCTATGGCTTCCTTCCTTGCTTGTCCAGATATAACATCCTTAGCAGGAGTATCCGCTATATTTTTATGTTGAACATGGATGGAATTGTGTCCAAACAAACTTTGAGTGAAAGTTCCTCCATTGTCCGTCGAAATCGAGCGATTGCTACTATAAATATCGCTTGAAAGCCTCATACCAGAACCACTGTGATTTTGAGAAAGTAACTGCATGTATATTTATAAATCCTCCCTAAAAGCTGACATTGCATAAGACTTTATACCTAAGTCGTAATACATATATTACATATGAATTGATTTTCCTATCAAGTGCATTAATTACCGTTACTAAAGGTAATTTTTTTCTTCCTTGATCATGTCATCTCTCACTATTCATTTTGATGATGCCTTTCCTGTATGCAAGGCCATCCATTTTTATGCGTTTTAGACCTCTACTCATGGACTCTCACAGAAAAAAAGACGTTCTCTCTCATTATGATTGAAAGAGTAAACGTCTTTTTCACATTCACAGGTATATTATTTATCGTCGTTAATAAACTGCTGAAGGGTATGAAGGTTACGTTGAGATAAAATGGATTGAACACGAATAACCGGAATGGATTGTATATCAATAGGAATAGTCGTAATGATTATATCTATACCTAGCGTTTTGATTTGTTCCTCTGTTATATCATACAAATACTGATCTAATATTTGTAATTTCTCGCCAAACCTTTCTCTTAAAATAGCCTCCATATATCGTTTCCAGCTTGTCCCATCACCAGATATAATAAGAGCCTTTTTAGATCTAGGCTTAAATGAAATCATAGCTTCTATTTGCATGGTGACATTAGCAATTTCATCATCAATGATATGATCTGCCATCCCGTATTTTTTTGCCCATTCATTATATATTTCTTGCACCTGTAAAAACGTTTTACGGTGCTTTTCTCTAATATATTTGGTAATAGATTTTTCCTTTACTTTTATCGTAGAGAAATACTTTAGGGTATACATGGTTCGCTTAAAGTAATCGATTAAGGTAAAAACAAATTCCTCATCATGAATCAATGGCTTGTTGATTTTATTTTCAAGCATATGAATGAAATCTTTCATATATATGAATACTTGTATTTTTCCTTCATGAAAATATTGAAGTGCTTCCCTTTTTACTTTGCCGACATCCTTATACACATGCTTAGAAGCCTTAATAACAATCGTCATAATGATTTTGTCCTCTGTTGTTAAAGAGATATTATACTCTGAGGTTAACTGATCGAGTATCGTGGATATTGTATGGTAATAAGGTGTCTCAATATTATAGTGAGAAATGGGATTGTCTAAATTGATTTGATAGCCTTGTTTGTTTCTTTTTAATACAATCGCTAAAAAATAGGAGAGCTTGTGCCTATCGTATACATCAAAAGTAATGCCTAATCTCTCTTCAATCTCGTCTAAGTACCGCATGCATACTTCCTCGTATTCTGTAAACGGCCATTCTTTATTGGTATAAGAGCTAGTATATAGTTCAAAAAACATCATGATGATTTGAAGTTCATTCCCCACAATTTGGAGGGGATTTCTTTGAAGCTGTAATTTATAGGTCTTTAAATGTTTTCCTACCCTTCTTAGAACGTTTTGAAGAGAAGGTCCTTGGATAAATAAATGTTCGGCTAATTGGGAAATGGTTTTACAATTTCCTTCAAGCAATTGCTGAAATACTTGAAAAGTAAACGAATCTCTTACAAATAAAGATATCACTTCATTTACAGAGGAGCTTTCCGGTAAAAATAATTGGACTCCCTTCCCTTTTATAGAACTAATCTCCCAGCCAGGCGGCAAAAAATCCTTCAATATGGAAATTTCCTTGGCAACAGTCTTATATGAGCAACCTATTTTTTCTGATAACTCCTGAACTGTAAACCATCTATTTTCTCCACCGAGGAGCTTCATAATTTGAATTTGGCGATATCTTTCTTTTCTCATGTCCATCTATCCCTAAAGGGACTCCTTTCTTATGGTAAAAATAGCTTCTACCAATCATGCAAATATACTCTCTCATCTTTGGCGGTACATAGTAACTTCATACTAATTAATACAGAATAAATGAGAAAAGGTTTCACTTATATCTAACTAAATCATTATATAGGAAAAAGCCCTTTACTCCTGTTGGCAAAACCAGGAATAAAAGGCTTTTCCTATCTTCACATTAACATAAATGACAGATCTTCTTTTTTACGCTTCAATTATAGTAGAACACATGTATTTCTATTCATATCGCAATGCATCAATTGGCTTCATCTCTGCGGCCTTTTTTGCAGGATACACGCCGAATACCACACCTACCAATAAGGATGATAAAAAGGCATACAGCATGGGAGTTATTGTAATGGCAATCTCCACTCCTCCCAGCTTGTTCACGACCCAAGCCGCTCCAACTCCCAGCACAATCCCAATGAACCCACCCAAGATACTCAGCGTAACTGATTCAATCAAAAATTGTTGCATAATCGCCGTCTTAGTTGCTCCAATGGCCTTGCGAATCCCAATCTCACGAGTACGCTCTGTTACGGAGACCAGCATGATGTTCATAATACCGATGCCGCCTACCACTAAAGAAATCGCAGCAATTCCCGATAGCAATGTTGTCATTACGCTGGTTACGCTTTGCGCTGTTTCCAAAATATCTGATTGAGAGCTTATGGTAAAATCATTTTCTTGGCTAGGCATTAGCTTATGCTGAGATCGCAAGGTTTGTTGAATATCAAACTGAGCCTGAAACATTTCATCTGCTGATGTTGCCGAGGCATAAATCGTGCGAATGCTGCTTTGTCCTAGACGCTCCATCGCCGTAGTAATTGGAATCATTACCTTATCATCGTTATTAGTCATGCCGGAGCTTCCTTGGCTTTTTAAAATACCAACCACTGTAAATGGAATACGATTAATTTCAATCGTTTTGCCAATAGGACTTTCATTGGAGTTAGCAAAGAGATTGGTGACGATCTCTGGACCGATAACCGCCACATTTGCCTGCTCGCTTACCTCAAAGCTAGTAAAAAATCGTCCCTCTTGCAAGCTAACGTTTCGTACCTGTGGAAAAGCTTCCGTCGTGCCCTCCAAACTGGATAAATAGTTACTATTCTGATACACCAATTGGGCGCGGGTGCTAACCGCAGGGGTAACATCTGCTATCGAATCCTTTTGTTGAAGGGCTGCAGCATCCTCTAGACTAAGTGAAAGCGAGCCTGCCCCCAAGCTAATGCCACCTTGCCTTGCTTGCCCTGCCGAGATAATCAACAGATTACTCCCTAACCCGTTAATTTGATTGGCTACACTAGCTTTTGCTCCTTCTCCAATCGCTACCATTGCGATCACAGCAGATACGCCGATCATAATACCTAGCATGGTTAGAAAAGACCTAAGCTTATTAGCTGTGACACTCCGCAGTGATACGCGCATAGCTTCCCAATAATTCATAACACCACTTCCTCGGAATTCGCTATTCTTCGCTCTTGAATTACCTCATTAGCTACGATCTGTCCGTCACGGAAATGGATAACTCGCTTAGCATATTCAGCAATATCTGGTTCATGAGTGACTAAAATAACCGTTTTCCCTTCATTATTTAATTGTTGAAAAATTCCCATGATCTCTTGACTTGTTTTCGTATCAAGGGCACCTGTAGGCTCATCCGCCAAAATAATCACAGGTTCATTAACCAAGGCACGCGCAATAGAAACACGTTGCTGCTGCCCACCTGATAACTCATTTGGTTTGTTATATAACCGATTGCCAAGTCCGACTCTATGTAGGGAATCAATAGCTCGCTGTCGTCTTTGTTTAGCATCTACACCTGCATATAAAAGTGGAAGCTCCACATTTTCCACTGCGGGAGTACGCGGAATCAAATTAAAATTTTGAAAAACAAAACCTATTTTTTGGTTCCGAATTTTAGCTAGCTCTTCATCCTCTGCCTCCGAAACAGGATAGCCATCGAGATAAAAGGTTCCACTTGAAGGCAGATCCAAGCAACCTATCATGTTCATCATAGTAGATTTACCTGATCCTGAAGGCCCCATAATGGCTACAAAATCCCCTTCTTCAATGCTAAGATTTACTCCTCGCAGGGCATGTATTTCTTGATCTCCAATCACATACTTCTTTTTCACATCTGCAATCCGAATTACAGCTCTAGCATTATCTTGCTCTTGCCCCACCTTGGAAACCAGCTCCGCCACTTGGCATACCTCCTCCCATTACAGGCATACCACCCATACCTGACGACATTGGCCCCTGACCCATTTGACGACTATTCGAGGAGCTGTTAGCTACCTGCATAGTTAAAAGGATTTGATCTCCTTCCTCAAGTCCAGACGTAATTTCAACGCGATCTGAGCCTATTAGTCCAGTCGTTACTTCCTTAAATTGAAAACCTGATACAGTTTGCCCTTTGTCACGCGATTTGCCTTTTGAATCGGCTTGTGTTTCCGTATCTGTACTAGCACCATCTTTTCCTTTTACCAAAACTCCAGTTTTCCCGCCTTGTTCGCGCAAAGCAGTAATTGGAACATAGAGCACATTCTTTTGTGCCCCTGCATGAATTGTTGTCTGGAGCGTCATGCCTGGCTTTAACAATCCTTCTTTATTTTCGACAGTAAGAAGTACTTTATAGGTTGTCACACCTGATTCTGTACTCCCTTCTGGGTACACTGTTTCTACTTTTCCTTGAAATTTTTTATTATTGTAGGTTCCAATCGTAAAAGTAGCTTCCATCCCCTGCTTGATTTTACCGATATCGTTCTGACTAATCTGGGCCATTACTCCCAACTGTTCAGAATTCGAATTGTCCATCATCAAAAAGGGAGAGCTTGCCGCTTCTCCTACCTGCCCGTTCACCTGTAAAATAACACCATCCATTGGTGCTTTTAAGGTTAGCTTTTCTAAATTCTGCTGTTGTTGTTGCAGTTGTACCTCAGCTTGAGTAACTGATGCTTTTGCGGCTTGTAAGGAAGACTCTTGGACTGGAGCCTTAGCTTGATTAAATTGAGCTAGCGCAGAATCGTAAGCAGCCTGTGCTTGGGCAATATTATTATTACTTTGGTCTACTGTCTGACTATGCTGCATGTTGGCTGTTTTGTATTCAGCTTCTGACTGATTCAAACTATTTTGCGCCTGATCTAATTCACTTTTGGAAATAGCGCCGGCTTCGTATAATTTTTTTTGCGTCTCCAGATTTTTTTGAGCCTCTTGTAAGGCATCGCTCGCTTTCTCTTGTTGGATCAGGGCCTTTTGATTGTCATAATTTTTCTTAGCAGATTCTAATGCTGCTTTTGCTTTTGTTACATTTGACTGTAGTACTACAATTTCATTTTCATCCTTTGCCTGCATTTTTTCCGCTAAACCTGCCTTAGCTGATAAGAGGTTAGCTTCTGCAATCTTTATTTGCATCAAAGCATCGGATTGATCCATTGTAGCTAGTACCTGCCCTGCTTTAACAGTATCACCTATTTTAACGTTGATTGCTGTTACGGACTGATCACCACTCGGAAAGTTAACTGTCACCTGCTGTGCAGCTTGTACGGTTCCTGAAGCAGTAATTACCTCCGACACATCCCCTCGCTGGACTTGGATTGTCTGCATAATCGAAGCTGCACGT
The DNA here is from genome assembly GCF_000219535.2 of Brevibacillus laterosporus LMG 15441. Taxonomy (NCBI): domain Bacteria; kingdom Bacillati; phylum Bacillota; class Bacilli; order Caryophanales; family Paenibacillaceae; genus Brevibacillus; species Brevibacillus laterosporus. The sequence continues at coordinate 818,693 of NZ_CP007806.1, read as the reverse complement.
GAAGGAGATAGCAGCTTACTATAGGCAAAAACACCCGTTCCGCACAGTAAGGCTATCGCTACTGCTCCCATGATGACCCTTCTTTTCTTTTTTCCCATTCTACTTAAAAATGATGTCCTCGTTGTGCTTCCAAGCATTGAGATTTCCCCCAAAAAATCGTTTATTTTGTAAACCGCATTCGTGATGAACTAACTATAAGTTCGCTGTATGTCAGCTAGATGTCTGTCTTGTGGGAAACTTGGTGAAAAATGGGGGCAAAGGAAAGGAAACCTTTACAAGATAGCAAAAGGACTATTAAAAAAAGTTGTCCACAGCTACCTTTGAAATCAGTAATTATGGACAACTTCTATAGAATGTTTTTATTTATCTGTGGATAATCTTTTTGATGTTCCTCATTTGGTTAACGACAACGTAAAAATGGTCTTTTCCTGAACACTCTCTATCAATTCAAGATCGCCACCCAGTGCCTTTGCCATCATTTTACTAAAGGGTAATCCTAATCCAAGCCCTCTAACCTTGTGCTTCTTCTCTTCTCCGCGATAAAATCGCTCAAAAATATATTCCTTTTCTGTTTCTGGAATGCCGACACCATTATCTTGAACACAAATTTGAAGAACGTCATCTTGCTGTAATAGAGTTACCTGTATCATTGCGTTTAATCCTGTTGCTTGTTTTGCGTTATTTAATAGGTTATATAAAATTTGCTGTATACGTAGCGGGTCGGTGTCAATCCATACTTCTTGTTCAGAAATATTCGTCTGTAGAACAAGCGTATTCTCATCTTGCCCAATCAACCATTGATGCGTAATTTCCTGCACCAGATGATTCATGTTCTGTGGTTGTTTGTTAACTTTAATATCTCCTACTGCAAATGAGTTAAAATCTAATAAATCTTCCACCATTTTTTGTAAGCGCACAATTTCTTTGGAGCAAATCTCCAGAAACTCTTTGGCTACCTCACCGGTCACCACATCATCTTTAACCGCTTGTAACAGCCCACTGATAGAGGTAACGGGTGTTTTCAGCTCATGGGTAACTCCAGCCAATAGCTCCGTTCGCATCAATTCTAACTGCCGTAGTCGATCAGCCATATCTTTAAACGAATGAATTAGTTCATAGATTTCCTTTTCCTTGATATCCTTCTTCAGTTCAATATCATAGTGTCCCGTCACAATCTGTTTAGCGGCATCCGCTACTTCCTTCACGGGCTCCGATAATTTTTTTGTTAGATAATAAATCACAATCCAGCCTAATAGTCCAAGACTTGTTAGCATAATGCATAATTGTTGCAACGTCTCTATGCTGCGATCCATCTCTTTTTTCGGCGAGAAGAGAAATACCCACCCCAGTGTTTGACCATTCTCCTCTATCTTCTGGGTAAGAAAAATGGCAGTATCTCCTGAGCGCGTCTGTATTTCTTGCACGACCTGATCTTCTTCCCAATCTGGAGAGATTCGGCGGAGGATATCGTCAACAAATCGATTTGATTTTCCAAAGATAATCTGCTTGTGTGCATCTAATATCATAACCATGGGCTTAAATCCACCCATGAAGCGTTGGCGATTCTCTACCAATCGTGGCAGGAAAGCAGGTATCAAAATCGTCGTCCCGTCTGCTGATACAATTTGTTCCGACATCTCCACAGCCATGTATCTCATGACATCTAGCCTTTTTTGCGTTTCATTGTAGCTTATCCACATGCTAGAGAAAAGTCCAATGACAACAAGACCAACGCATAAGGTTAATACATAACGAGTTGTCCAATAGGTTAATAACGTTTTCCGCTCTTTATTTTTCATTGACACAGAACTGATACCCCAATCCTCGTAGTGTACGAATTTCTCCTTCATCGGTTGGCCAATTTTGCAGGGTTCTACGGATACGCTTCACTGCAAGATCGACAGCACGATCACTGCCCTCATAGTCCATCCCCCAAACCTGCTCGATTAATTGCTCTCTAGTAAAGGTCTGATTGGGATGCTGTGCTAAAAATAAAAACAGAGAAAGATCACGTGGCGTAAAAGTAAGATCAATACCGTGCAAGGTGACAGAATGGGCTCGATAATCTACTTTTAAACTTCCAAAAATTCGAGTTTGGCAGTCACCCATGACCAGTAAGGAGCGGCGTAAAACGGCATTGACACGTGCTACGACCTCCTCACCAATAAAAGGCTTGGTAATATAATCGTCTGCCCCCTGATTTAGCCCATTTATCTTTTGATCCAGTTGACCCAACGCTGTCAGCATGATGACAGGACAGCTACTTTTGGTACGAATATGCTCTAAAACCTTCCATCCACTCTGCCCTGGTAGCATGACGTCCAATAAAACCAGGGAAGGTGCCACACGCTCAAATGTATGTATCGCTTCTTCACCATCAAAGGCAAGCTCTACCTGATATCCCGCTTTTTCTAAATATACCTGTAGAACCCGAGAGATCGGTACTTCATCTTCTACGATTACAATTGTTTGCATAAGTTGCTCCCTTCCAGTATATGAGGCTAGGGCTTTATCAAAAGAATACGAAAAACATCCCGAAAGGAAAAGAGGGTATGTTTTGGCAATTCATGCATAAAAAACTACACACAGGCATGGCCTTCCTGTAAATTCAGGAAAGCCATGCCAATCATCACGCATTATATCGAAAGTGGGAGGGTACTATAAACATGAGGATACTACTTTTTGCCGCATTCTTACTGCTACTTTGTCGGATACTACTGCCGTTTTTTAGCTTGCCTTTATACTCACTAGCAGCTTACTAATTGCCGTAATAGTAGCCACTAGCTTTTTTACTACTTTCTATTTCAACTACTCATCCTTTGCTTCAGACTCTGCCTCTGCTTTTGGATTTTTCTTGTTTTGCATTTTTTCTAACCACTCTTGTAGTAGTTTGTTTACGGTATCAGCATCATCTGCATCAGCGGCTGCTTTGATCTGTTCCATGATATTCTCTTTTCCTTCATGACCAAAACGCTTGATACCTAGTTTTTCCATCTCTTCTTTTGCTTGTTCTTTCGTTAATGTTCCAGCTTTTACTTGCTCTTGGATTTCATCTAGTTTTTGCTTGGTTTCATCGTCAAGTTTGATGTCTTTATAGATCACATTCTTGACACCCAGTTTTTCCATCTCTTCTTTTGCTTGCTCTTCCGTTAATGTTCCAGCTTTCACTTGCTCACGAATTTCATCCAGTTTATTTTTCATTTCTTCGTCAAACTTGACGATTTTATGACCAGGCTGCTTGATGCCTAGCTCTTCCATTTCCTCTTTTGCTTGTTCTTCTGTTAATGTTCCAGCTTTTACTTGTTCACGAATTTCATCTAGTTTCTTTTTCGTTTCTTCGTCTAGCTTGATGATTTTATGAACAGGCTGCTTGATGCCTAGCTCTTCCATTTCCTCTTTTGCTTGCTCTTCCGTTAATGTTCCAGCTTTTACTTGTTCCTGAATTTCATCCAGTTTCTTTTTTGTTTCCTCATCTAAGTTATTAAATTTGATCATCTTAACCTTATCAAAGCCTTTCAGTCCAAGCTTTTCCATCTCTTCCTTGGCTTGCTCTTGCGTTAATGAGCCATCCTTTACCTGTTCACGAATTTCATCTAGCTTATTCTTTGTTTCTTCATCCATTTGAGGACGTTTTTCTTTCATTTTTTCCTGCTGATCAAACAGCTTTTGGAAATCGTCAGCTAGATCAGGATTGTATTTATTAATGATCTTCATTAATTCCTCCTGATTGGCTTGTCTATCCTCTAGAGAAAAATGTCCACGTTTTTGAAAGGTTTGTTCTACTTTTGTTGTCTCTACATTTGAAGTAGTTGCCGCAAAAGCAGCAGTTGGTGCAAACACTGCAAGAGCTAATGCTCCGATCATCCATTTCGATGCTTTTTTATTCATTCGAATCAATCTCCTTCATAGTTGATTTGCAAGAAGAACTTCTTACAAGTATCAATTTACTAAGGGAGTATGTCAGGTGAATGTCCACCTTAAGGAAAAGTTGTGGTAAACCTAAGGCTGGCTGTTCCATTTTAAGCTGTCAAAAAAGTTGACAATTAAATGAATATTTCGTATGTTTTGTATAACTTTCGTGATTGTACGCTGAATATCCTATTGATTTGGTAAGCTAGTCACCACTTAGCTAGCGCTTGAAGCAGAAGATTTTGCAGAAATGTTGTATATAAAGGGATTTCATCATATCGATAACGATAGAAAGGGTGTGTTTGTATTGAAAAAGAATCTAGGCCTTATCATTCTGTTACTAGGAAGTATGGCTTTGGTGGGCTGTGAACGGGATCAATACAATGTGTTAGGTCATGAAACAGAATTTTACGCTGCCATGTTAAGTGAAGGTAAAGACTTAACCGACAAAGGCAAGGAATATACTCTCCCTACCTATGATAAAGATGGCAATAAGAAAATCCTAACTTACATCGCAGATTCTAAAATACCTGAGGGCTCTTTAGTTAAATTCACAATCAACCAGCAAGGTGAAGTGATAACACTTGATAACGTGGCTATTAAGGACATTCCCGAACCGGCTCAGAAACAACTGCATATTCAATAGAACAAATCAGTCAAATCAAAACAGCCACCTTTCTCTAACTAGATGAAAGGTGGCTGTTTACCAAAGGAACTATTCCTTTGCCAAATTGTTAAGCTACTTCGTTATCACATCTTCCCTGAGTAAGGAAGCTATATAGGTTTTCATAAGAGATTTCTACCATGTTGGTAAGCGCTTCGTCTGTGTAAGAACCGATATGCGGTGTTACCAGTACACGAGGGAACATGTTGATTAGTTTTTCAATTGTTTCATTAGGCAAAGCCTGATCCTTCAAGTTTTTGAAGAAGAAAGTAGATTCATTTTCGAATACGTCTGTACCAAATCCGGCTAGTTTATTTGTTTCTAAAGCTCGTAGAATTGCTTCGTTGTCTTGCAACTCACCGCGAGAAGTGTTGATTAGCACAGCTTGATCTTTCATTTTCGCAAGGAACTCATCGTTGATCATTTTGTAGTTCTGATCCTTGAAGAACGGAACATGTACAGATACCAAGTCAGATTTTGCTAATACTTCATCTAAAGGTAGGTAATCTACAATGATTTTAGCCGCTTCATTTTCAAACACATCGTATGCTACTACATGAGCTCCCAAGCCTTTGAATAATTTAGCAGTTGTTAACCCAATTTTACCGGTACCTAGGATACCTACTGTGCAATTGCGAATCTCCTTACTAAACATAGAAGCATCAACTGTGAAGTCTTTGTCTTTTGTTTTATTAGCTGTATAAGAAGCATTGCGCATCAGCATCATGCCAAGTGTAAGTGCTAATTCAGAAATCGCATTTGGAGAATAAGCTGGTACGCGAGCAGCTTTCATACCGCAATCCTTCACCGCTTGTAGGTCAATATGGTTAAACCCTACTGTTCTAGTCAGTAAATATTTTACTCCGTAGCTAGCTAATTTTTCGATATTCGTGCGAGTCGCCTTACAATTACCGCGAACCATAACCGCATCTGCACCCTTAGCCATCTCAACATTCGTATCATTCATTAAATCTGTTACTAGTGTTAAATTATAATTAAATTTGTTTAGTTTTTTAAAGAATTCAACCTCTACATCTCGTACACCATAGCAAACTAGATTAACTGTTTTCATTTGAAATCCTCCCTCTCTGTTGTGAACCTATTTATAAGCTTCTCTGTATTTCGTTATTTCTTTTATACAAACAGTCCCATAGATTTAATCATTTCTAGGACGACAATCCATAAAGGCATTGCTAGGACACCAAGTATTGTGGATAACAAGGAGCAGTTAGATGTTAATACTGCCTCTTTATCAAAGCTGATGGCATAAGCTGCTGCCACTGTTGCTGTTGGTGTAGCCATCATGATTACTACTGTTGCTAGAGCTACGTGAGATACTGGCAATAGACCAGTCACTGTTAGCACAGTCAAGATCACGATATTAATAATTGGAACAATAACTACTTTGTTTAAGCTGTAGTACCAAGCATCTTTAACTCGTACAGCATCTTTTAAAGAAATCTCAGCTAGAGTAGCACCGATAGACAACCAAGCAAGTGGAGAAGCTAATTTAGCTAGATAATCCATTGGTTTGAATAGCCACAAAGCTGTTTTATCAATGCGCAGGAATGCGTAACTTGCTTCTTTTCCATCTGCCATCATGTGAACCTGTGGAATGTAATTTTGGAACATCCAGATAAACAATCCTGCAAAGGTAGCTACTACGATTGGATTTAAGAACATTGTCTTGATGTTTTTCGCTTCCATTTTTAAACCAGACATTTTGATATAGCCGTAAGAGTAAAGGAAAATTCGATATCCAATGTTAAAGATAGAAGCGTACATAACACCAACTGCACCATACATAACTTGTACAATTGGAATTCCGAAGAAAGTAGTAGAACCAAAGATCGTTAGAACACGTAATACATCTTGTTTATCACCTGCATATTTAGCAAACAGTGGTTTAGAAACAATAATGAGTACGATGTAGACCAAGATTCCCCAAATCAGAAGGTTAATCCCTTGTTTCAAGGATTCAGTATCAATGTCAGTCATAAAGGCCGTAAATGCTAGTGCTGGAAGAGCTACAGATAAGATAACGTTGCTTAGAATCTTAGCTGTTTGTTTTGATAAAACTTCTTTCTTACGTAAAAAGAATCCTAAGAAAATAATGAAGACAGAAGAACTAATGGCACTAACAATTTTGCTATCTGTTAATGTGCTAATAAAAATTTCCCCGATGTTCATCGAGCACTCCCCCTTGTATCGAAAATGTGAATACTTTCACATTATGGTTCAAAAAAATAAGTGAGTTATTTGTTTTACCCTTGTGAATCAATTCACATTCTTTATGGTTCTATCATAATCCTACTTTTCTATTCTGACTACCTTATATAACTTATTAAATCGATTATGTAACTAATGTAACTGAATAGGAAGGATGTCCGCTTTCATAAATAAAAAAAGCGACCAGTCAAATGCTAGTCGCCTTTTTCTTACATATATTGTTTAATGCGCTCGCTGCTATCCTCAACTGTACGGTGTTTACACACAGGCCGTCCTACGGTACCGTACATAATTTCAGCCTTCAATACTCCGATTTCGCTTAAAAAATTTAAGTATTTCCGCATGGATACACGTGAAATCCCTACCTCGTGCGCCATTTCTTCCGTGGAGAATGCTTGTCCTTTTCTCTCGGTAATATGATCCCAAATCAATTGCAATGTCGTGCGCGTTAATCCTTTGGGAAGGTCCAATAAAATTTGGGTATGATCTTTATCCTTTGCTAACAAAAATTTATCCAAATCGGTTTGACTTAATTTTTTTTGGCGTTTCATCACACTAGCTTTCTCTTTGTAATCTTGAAGCGCCTCCTGAAAGCGTTCAAATTCGAACGGCTTAATCAAATAATCAACAGCACCGAATTGCAGCGCCTTATTAATGCTTTTCGTATCGCATGCTGCCGTGATCATAATGACATCAATACTTCTTTCTCTTTGACGTATTTGTGTGAGAAAGTCAAACCCACTTTTTCCAGGCAAAAACACATCAAGGAGAACGAGATCAACCTCTATCTCATCAATAATCTCTAAAGCCTTCTTAACATCATTGGCCACTGCCTGAACGGTGAAGCCTTCTACCATCTCTAGATATCTTTTATTAAATTCCGCTACCATTGGGTCATCCTCTACGATTAGCACCTTAATCATCATACTCATCCTTCATTTTGTAAGGCAGGGCTATCACAAAGCTTGTTCCTTTGCCCTCAACAGAATGGATAGCAATCTCACCTTTCCACTTATCCACATGCTGAGTAACAAAATACAGCCCCAATCCTCTATTTTCTCCTTTAGTCGAAAATCCCTTCACAAAGATTTCTCGTCTAAATGTTGGTGGAATTCCCTGTCCGCTATCGGTTAGTTCAATTAAAATCTGCTCTTCTGTTTGTTCAATCTTCAGCTCTACTTTTTTAACCTCTGCTTGTATAGAGGCTTCCATAGCATTATTAATCAGATTTCCAACTATGGTAATGAGAGAATGAATCAGCTCCGAATCCTCCGTCTCCGCTAAATAGCTCTCTTCATTTAAAATCAGCTCTACATCATCTTCTCTAGCATCACTAATTTTCCCTAATAAAAATCCAGCGAACACTGAGCTCTTAATCCTTCTCACAATAAATCCAATTTCTTTTTGGTGCTGAATGGAAATTTGTTTAATATATTCATTGAGCTGGTCATAATAGCCCATGTGTATCATGCCTTGAATGACATGCAATTTATTTTTAAATTCGTGCGATTTGGCCCGAAGTGCATCAGCATAGAGCTGGATTCCTGTAATTTGTTCTACCAGTTGTTGTATTTCTGTTTTATCTCGGAACGTAGCCACAACCCCTACTACCTGATCATCAACCACTACTGGCACACAGTTAATCACAAGAGAGATTCCATTGATGCTGTAATGCTCATCTAACTGTGCCTTGCCCGTACGCAGAGTTTCCTCCAATATCCACATGTGGTCACTAGCGCACTTTCCTACGATTTCTTCAGAGCTGTCCGCTAGCTGTAATAATCGGCGGGCCTCCGAATTGACCAAGGTAATAATTCCTTCCCGATCCACGGCTATAACGCCTTCACGTACGGATTGAAGCATCGCGTTTTGTTCTTCTAACACTTTCGCAATAGCAAAGGGTTCTAGTCCAAACAGAATTTTTTTAATATGTCTGGCTAGCAGCAACGCTCCAATAATACCAATTACAATCCCGAGTATCATACTTAGATAAATCACCGATCGGCTCTGCTTAACTGCCTTTCCTACATCATCTAATGCGATTCCGACAGTCACAACGCCAATCTGTTTTCCATTGTAATCATATACAGGTGTAAATACTCGTAAAGCCTCCCCCAGCACTCCTACTGCGATAGAAATGTATTCCTTACCAGATAATGAAGCGTTCGCATCTTCTCGATCCAAAAAGGATTGTCCTACTCTGGAAGGAATCGGGTGGGATTTTCTAATTAAATTCATATCAAGCACGACCACAAAGCTCACATTCGTCAAATCTTTAATCCGATTAGAGAAGGTCTGAATTTCGGCTTGATCTCGCTTGCCTGTTAACCCCTCAATAACAATCACCGAATTAGCTACAATTCGCCCAATATCGGTCACCTTCTCAGACAAGCTATCCTTGGTCTGGCTAGCAATATCCCTGCTAATCAGCACATTTGTAACCAATAGAGAACTAATAACGACAATTCCAATAAGCAAGATAATTTTTGTGTGTAAGCTAAGCTGTAACTTCCTTTTGCCAGGTTTGTTCATGAACAGGCTAAGCTCCTTCTGCTCGAGATGTCTAGTTTCCTTTAGGTAGGCTAAGGTGCTATATCCCCTGAGTCGCTATGCTTCTTATGCAACGCTAACAGATTACTCCTTAGTTTTTTACGCCATTTTAGCTATTATACTAAACTTCACAGATATGTAATATTGTTATTCAAAAAAGGTTAGCAAATTGTCAGTAATAGAGAGGATTTTGTGAATAGTCCCAGCAAACAAAAAACATCCCGTATCATCCATACAGATGATTCGAGATGTACATACCCTGATCTGATTTAACCGAACAAATTAGCTATATTCTATAAAAATTTTCGTTGGACCTTTTTCCCATCATAGCTAAAAGCCACAGCCCGATCATCCAATGTAGTCTCAATGTGTACGTTTTTGCCCCATAATGTATAAACATACGGTAGGGTTTTCTCAATATATTTCACATCTAGCTCTAATCCCTCGTATAGATGCTTGATATACAATTCTCCGCTGCGCAGGTAGTCACCATCTTGGACGATCAAGTAGGGGAATCCACCATTTACACGGGAAAGTACCAATTGATCACGCACCAGCTCCCATTGCTTCTGTGTGATCACCCAGTCGCTCCCCTGCTTTCCAAAAGTATACATATCCAATCGCCTTACAAGATCCTCTGTAAGATAGTTACGGATAAAAGAAATATCTCCCTCTAATTCGCGCACCTCAAAGATTTTTTCCATTCCCTGATTTGGTTTGCGACCGAAACGCTCCTGTTCTTCTTTCGTAGGATTATTATAACGCATTTCAATATCTTCAAACATTTTTAAGCCTAAATGATACGGATTAATACTAGTCGTAGATGGCTGTATGACCGAGGAATGCAGCTTAGCAAACTCAATTGTTTCCGCTTCCGTTAAGTCCATTTCGCGAAGAATCCGGCAATGCCAAAAGGAAGCCCAGCCTTCATTCATAATCTTCGTTTCCATCTGTGGCCAAAAATATAACATTTCATCACGTATAATGGTCATGATATCACGCTGCCATGGTGCCAAATATGGGCTATATTCCTGAATAAACCAGAGTAAATCTTTCTCCGGTTGCTCGGGAAATCGTTGATGCTGATTAGATTCAGTATCTGTTATCGGAGCATCTTGATCAAGCTTCCACAAATCATCATAAGGTGAGCTAGGCTTATAAATCTTAGGAGTATCTGACTTTTCCGCATATAACGTTGTTCTTTCTTTTTTAGGCTGGATCAGTCTTGGATCAATATGCTCTTGAATCCCAATGCAAGCGTCCAATAAGTCCTCCACTTTCTCTTTCCCATAGGCAATTTCGTACTCCCGGATACGATCAGCACTAGCTGCCATGCTTTCTACCATATTGCGATTCGTATTACTAAAGCGTACATTATTCTTGAAGAAATCGCAGTGAGCCAGTACATGTGCCACAATTAATTTATTTTGGATCAAGCTATTTCCGTCTAATAAAAAGGCATAGCATGGATTAGAGTTAATCACTAACTCATAAATTTTACTAAGGTTTAAGTCGTATTGAAGTTTCATTTTGAAGAAGTTTTTACCAAATGACCAATGCGAATATCTAGTCGGCATGCCATAGGCCCCAAACGTATAAATAATCTCCGCAGGACATATCTCATACCGCATGGGATAAAAATCTAAGCCAAATCCTTTGGCAATTTCTGTTATTTCATCAATTGCATATTCCAGTTGACGTTGTTCCTCCTGGTTCATCCACAATCCCTCCTTTTCACCTCTACATCATGTATATGTAAAACGTGGAAAAGAAATAAGGTAAATAAAAAAAGCACTTCGTTTGGCTATTAGTGCCTGAAGTGCACCCCTTAAAGTAGACATTGGAAAAAGCCCTGAGGTTATCCGATGAACTTTAGGGGGTGTATTTTTCATGGCGGTTAAAGGACAAAAATTTAAAAGTTATCCAGAATCATTGAAAATGGAAGCCATCCGTTTACACATTGAGGAAAGATGGACGTACAAACAAATTGTAGAGCATTTGGAAATTCAGGACAAAGATCGCTTAAAAAAGTGGATGAGAAAGTACAGACAACAGGGTGAGTTTGGACTTCTAGATCGACGCGGACGTCGTGAGGCCTATATTGATCAGGATAGATATGTCCAGAAACTGAAGCACGAGAATGAAATCCTAAAAAAGTGTTTGGAAATCTGGATGCGGGAGGTGTAAGGAAGAAGTATCGAATTGTGGAGAGTTTGTCTACAATATATCCAATTACTGAGGTTTGTAAGGTGTTAGGAGTTTCGAGAAGTGGCTATTACAAGTACCTCTCTACTAGAAACTTGTATAGGGATAAATCGATGAAAAAACGGATCAGAACGATCTATGAACAAAGAAAAGGAATATATGGATATCGTCGAATTCAGGCCGAACTGTTACGCCAATTTGGTTGTAGGGTTAATCATAAGAAAGTATTACGCATCATGCAAAATCTGGGACTTAAATCCATCATTCGCCGTAAACGTTCCTATATGACTGCCCATCAAGCAAAGGTATCGGATGGACGTGTTGCAGATAATTTACTCAAGCGTGATTTTACCGCTCAAGAGCCTAATCAAAAATGGGTAACTGACGTTACCCAATATCGAATTGGTGAGGAACGTATCTACCTTTCTGCAATCAAAGATTTATGTACGCATGAGATTATCGCTTATCATATCAGTACTCGAAATGACAATGCGCTTGTTCTAGAGACTTTTAGGAAAGCATTTGAAATGCAAAAAGACGTGACTGGTTTGATCGTTCACAGCGACCAAGGCTCCCAGTACACGTCCCATGCATACCACGACATGCTGCCTACGGTTGGCGCCCAAATCAGCATGTCCCGACGGGGCAATTGCCTAGACAATGCCTCGATAGAAAGCTTCTTTTCTCATTTGAAAACCGAAGCCCTATATCCCTATGATATACGAGATCTTCAAGATGCTCAAAGGAGAATTGAAAATTACATTTATTTTTACAACGAAGAACGTCTTCAACTGAAGTTAAATAAACTGACGCCTAGTGAATTTAGGCGTCAGTTAGCGGCCTAACGGCCGGGGCTTTTCTTACTGTCTACAAAACGGGGGCTTGACCAGCCAAACCATGTGCTTTTTTATCGCTACAAAATCATTTTTTATCGTATAGCCTACTGCTTGCTTATTTACTTCCCTTTAATACAAGCTCAATACTGTACCTACTCCTTCTTGTCGTGCTTTTCTATAAATTTCATAAGCGCACGAGATATCTTCTATAGCCATCCCCATCGGATTTAAAATAATAATCTCATCATCGGTTTCTCGGCCGGCTTTTTTATTGGTGATAATATCTCCTAGTTCTGCATGAAGCATTTCCTTTGAAAATTTACCTTCTAATACTAACTGATTAATAATTTTTTTCTCACGATTGGATTGATCCCAGTCATCGACCACCACTTTATCTGCCCGTAAATAAGCTTCCTTCTCTACGTCCATAATAGAAATGTTACTAACAAATGTTCCTTTCTTGATCCAGTCTGCTTTAATATACGGCTGGTCTGTGACGGTGCACGTGACGAGAACTTCTGCATTCTCTACTGCACTTTGAGCTGAGTGATGAATCTGAAATACAACATGACTAAAGCGCTGCTGCATCTCCTTGCCAAACATTTTAGCCTTTTGTAAATCTAAATCAAACAAGTGAACATTCTTAATCTGGTCAAACTGCTCTAATAAAGAATTTATTTGCATCTTAGCAATTAATCCACAACCTATAACGGATAAATGCTGGAAGTCTTTTTTAGCCAAGTATTCGGTGGCTACTACTGTTACTGCCGCCGTTCTCATAGCACTGATAACACTGCCTTCTAAAATAGCGATGGGGAAGTTTGTTTCAGGATCATTTAAAATAATCAAAGCGCTTGCTCTTTCCAAATTCTTTTTCGTAGGATTGGAAAATTTACTTCCGATCCACTTGATGCCCGAGATGGCAGGCTCCCCCAAGTAGGCCGGCATAGCTATGATTCTATCAGCGATATGCTCATCTTTTTTATTCGTTTTGAGATACGGTTTTAGAGGCTGACTGAAATTCTTTTCTGAATGTAGGCTAAGAGCTTGTTTTATAGCCTGTACGTATATTTGCGACTTATAGCCACCTACGTCGATAATATCTTGCTTGTTCAGATAAATTAATTCCGGCTTCGTTTCCACTAACATCATAACCACTCCTTTATCGCTGTCGCTTTAATTAATCGAAATAGATTTATAAATAGAGGTAGGCAGTGTAATGTCATGTTGACTCATCCATTCATCTGAAAAAATGGTGCTATAGTATCTATCTCCCCTATCAGGCAAAATGGCTAATACTCTTTGTCCTTCAGCTAAATCATCGAGTAAACGCAGGGCTGCACAAACGGCTGCCCCTGATGATCCTCCTACGAGTAATCCTTCCTGTAGTACCAATTGCCTTGTGATATAGAACGCATCTGCATCATTTACATAGCTTACATCATCATACAAGCTTTTATCTAAATTCCCTGGAACAATAGCATTGCCAATCCCCAGCAACCTTCGTGGGCCTGGTTGCCCGCCAAAGATAACCGATCCTACAGCGTCTACAGCTAAAATTTTCACAGAGGGGCTTAATTTTTTCATTTCTGCTGCCACTCCTGTAATTAATCCTGCTGTGCCAACCGGACAAACAATCCAATCCAGTGTATCCTGAAAATCACTGTGAATTTCACGGGCTAATGACTCCATATACGCTCTAGGATTCTCTGGATTGTTGTATTGATTGGGCCAATAAGCCCCCTCTATTGTTCTTTCTAATAATTGAGCCGTGGCCAACCGTGTTTTTAAATAGTTTCCATGCTCATCTGCCTTTTCTACCATATGAACCTGTGCCCCAAATGCTTTAATCAGGTTTAAATTAACCTTGCTAATTTTAGGGTCTACTACACATATCATTTTATAGCCCTTCATCTTCGCTACCATAGCTAATCCTATAGCCAGATTGCCTGATGAGGATTCAACAATTGTTCCATTGGGCTTTAGTTGCCCGTTTTTTTCAGCAAACTCAATTATGCGCTTGGCAACCCTATCTTTTGAGCTTCCACCGGGATTAAAGCCTTCTAATTTTACAAATAATTCACTATTTTCACTCTGAACTAAATGCTTAAGCTTCACCACTGGCGTATTACCTATTAATTCTAAAGCATTTTCATAAATCATGTTCTGGCCTCCCATGCTTTTTTAAATGACATTTGAGACTTTTTCATTGATAGAAATTGCTCTTGGGCTACCTTCTTTTTATCCTCATCAAAATTTTTACTTAAAAAATTTTCTCCCAAATTATTTTTATCGCTTTTAACCCCTACATATTGCAAATCAGGATTTTTAAATTCTGCCCCCGCCTGATTGACTAAAAGCTCAAAAGCTAATCGATAGGAGGTAGCTTTCACTTCCCAAATGGATTCATAACGAAATGGGTCCTTTATTCTTACCGCTCTGATAATTGGCCCTGTATCGATTCCGTTATCTACATAATGAATGGATGCTCCAGCGGCTCTTTGAAAGTCATTCTGGTTACCTTTCACAGCCATATTTTCGATGGCATACATTCCTCTCGCATACGGAAGAACTGCTGAATGAGCATTAATAATGTTTCCTTCTGTATACTCAATCCACCAGGGTTTTAAAATCTGATCCAAGAAAATATATACCGTAAGATCATATTCCTTGGTCAAACTGCTGATAAATGCTTCCATGTCAGGGTGATTCAAATTGGGTCCGCTATAATGGATATGCCCAACGACATCAGCAGGATAGGAGGGAATTCCATATAATGAAATCATACTTTTTTCTGCTTCACTGATGGTTCCGTATAGCGAAAGAAGTTCACTGTATTCATTCTCTGTAAGTTGCTTTTTACCAGAGAAGGTACGGTGGAATTGCACCTTTTGTTCACTGTTACCCTGATTATCTCTGATAACAATGCCCTTGAATGAAGTCGTATCTTTAAAGCTTTCATACCAATCTCTGATTAAATATACAGCGTGAAAACTTCCCTCTGTCAGTAACAGATGAGCTTTAGCCTTTTTCAGCTCCATCTAAAGTCTCCTCCTCTTTTTTACCTTTCCCAGCCTAAATTTCACACAAAAAAACCGGATCAGTATAAAGCCTAATAGAAGCTCTCCATAATGCCAGTAATTCAAGCCAATCCTCTTCTACGTAATCTTCTCGAATCAAAAAACTAAGCGGGATGTTCAAATTCAAAATTCGCCCGCAAGTAAGGGTAAATTTTGTTACACCTGCTGGTAAAAGAAGGCCTTCATCAACTATTTTTTTAATCTGATCAATATGAAAAGCAGGATATTGAAATACAATGCCTCGGTCAACAGGCAATTGCTCTGCTGTTATACGATCAAAGTTATATTTACTAGAATAAGAATTAACAATCTCCTTCCAAATCGTAATTCTCTTTTTTACATCCATGTAAAAATCTGCGGGAGTGTATACATAGTGTTTCTCATTCCTAACGAAAAGTGTCGCGATCGGCTCTACAGCATATTTTTCCTTCCGCCATAATAAATCGGGGTTCTGTAGCAATTCCTCGATAAGATTCTCAGCATCTACAAGATGATGAGCCCAGGCATCTATGGAAAGAAACTCTAAATCCACCACTTGTATCACAATTCGTTTGCAATTTAATCTCTGTAAAGATAATGTGCGATGAGCTCCATCCAGAATCAAATATTTGTCATGTTCAAGTTGCAAAGCAATAGGAGGATTTTTTACCTTTTGCTCATTTTTAATTCTGCTGCAAAGTTTTTTTAGCCTCTCTACTTCGTATTCTTCATGTAAAAATACTTGATTAATTGGTACTACTCGTAGCTCAGATAACACATTATTTCCTCCTTTACAGCTAAATGAGAATGATCAGTTACCTATTGATACGAAACATACCTATAAAAATTTTAAAATATTTATAATCTTTTTAACCCATTTCATTTTAACATCACTCATGATATATTTCATTATATATTTGCAGTTTATGGATATTTTGTAAAAAGGAGGTATCATCTTGAAAGTAGTAGCTGGGAATCGTATGAAAGGAATGATAATGGCAATTATAGGTGCTGGTTTATGGGGGGTATCAGGTACCGTAGCTCAACAGCTTTTCCAACAGCTAAACATTTCTACAGAATGGCTCGTTACCGTCCGACTATTGATTTCAGGTATTATCCTGCTGCTCCTTTCATCGTGCAGTCCCAATAGAGATCAAATATTTGGTATATGGAAGCATAAAAGCGAATCAATCAAAATACTTTTGTTCGGGATATTAGGCATGTTAGGAGTTCAGTACACCTATTTTGCCTCGATTAACGAGGGAAATGCGGCTGTAGCAACCTTATTACAGTACTTAGCGCCTATCTTTATCACTCTCTATCTTATTATAAAATGTAAAAATATTCCAACAAAAATTGATGCTGTTTCTATTTTTTTAGCCTTATTAGGAACCTTTTTATTGCTCACCAATGGATCAACCGATAATTTAACAGTGCCCATGTCGGCAATTATTTGGGGCGTTTTATCTGGCTTATCCTTGGCATTCTATACCCTTTATTCAAAGGGCTTATTGCAAAAATGGGCTTCTTCTATAGTAGTTGGCTGGGGTATGATTATCGGTGGAATTGGGTTAATCTTATTACACTTTATCTCCACGAAAGAAATGATAGTACTAACACGCATTGATAATTTAACATTAGAAGCTTTTTTATTAATAGGATTTGTTGTTATTTTTGGTACATTAATTGCTTTTTATCTCTATCTGGAGAGCATCAGATATATTACTCCAAAAGAAACCAGCTTACTAGGGTGTACAGAGCCGCTGGCAGCTATTATTACGTCGGTTTTATTTTTACAAGTTCCATTTGGATTCTTCCAATCTGTAGGGACCTTATCTGTTCTGATCATGGTTTTCCTGTTAAGCCAAAAACCCTCTTCTTCAGAAAAACCATCTACTATAATTGAAGGCTAAAAAACACTGCCCCTCTATGAAAATAGTTTAGATTGGACCCAAGGTTATACCCTGTTATTTACAAACATAAACAGCACATCTCCTCACAATACGTTAGGAATATGTGCTGTTTATGTTTGTAAGAATCCATTAAATGAATAGCGAATCACATTTTATTTAATCCTAGAAAAATCCATTCGAAAAGTGAACAATATTTACTTATTGCTCAGGATGTTTCTTTTTTTGTTCTTCCCTTCTCTGGTCACTTGTTATGATAAAAAAAGCTCCAACTACAAAAATCACACATCCAAGTAAAACCACATCCACAATAAATTCTGTGTAAAGCATCCTGTCATCCTTTCTTTTGTCACAAGCTACCGCTCTTCTTCTCTTGATTTATACGACTTGTTTAAACAGATTAGAACGAGAGTTATTCTTGATAAGAAGCATGGCTAGAGCACATTAAAACGAGTCGTAGCCATCAGAAACGGTTACAATAGAAAAAGAACATGATTTAGGAAATACAAGGAGGGCAATCATGCGCTTACAGGGTAAACAAGTAGTATGTTATGTGGAAGATGAATTTGAAGACTTAGAACTATGGTATCCCGTTTATCGATTACGTGAAGAAGGGGCTACTGTTCACTTAGTAGGACCAGAAGCGAATAAAAAATATATAGGTAAATACGGTGTTCCTTGCACCTCTGATAAATCAATCTCCGAGGTGAAGGCATCAGACTACGATGCTGTACTCGTGCCAGGAGGCTGGGCACCAGATAAATTGCGTCGTTATCCAGAGATCATTTCCTTCATTCAGCAAATGGATCAGGCCAAAAAGCCAATAGGTCACATTTGCCATGCAGGATGGGTATTAATCTCAGCCAAAATTCTCAAGGGTGTAACAACTACTTCTACACCAGGGATTAAGGATGATATTGAAAATGCCGGGGCCATTTGGGTTGACGAAGAGGTAGTTGTGGATGGACACATCGTAGGGTCTCGTCGTCCGCCAGACCTACCTGCTTATGCCAAAGCGTTTGCTGATCTATTAGCAAAATAGCGGGTAGTCCTATCTATAACATCTACGAAAACGTATAAGCGGAAATAGGATATGATTCCTATCTCCGCTTTTTTTGAAGGGCTGTAGGTATGGGAAGCTTTCTCTCCAAGTGCCCACAAAAAAACCAGCAAGGAACGGGTCCTATGCTGGTTTTTTATTCGTCTAGTTTTTTTGCTAATTCCTACTTATTTCTCTAGCAATCTCATCTTCTGCAACAACGCTAAAATCTTACCCGACTTAGGCAAAAATTGAATATCATCTTTTGTAATTCCGCCAAATTTAATCAGTGAAATTCCATAGACAAGAACTCCTAATCCTACAGAAGCAAGAGATACGATCGTATATAACAAACGTCCCTTCCCAATTACAGTAGGTAATACCGCCATAAGTCCAAAGGCAACAACTGCCACAATGATTCCCATCATCAGCACAGCCAGCACCGATCGACCATATTTCTGCTTATCCTGCTGAGTCACCTGTGTTAATCTTCCAATAGCGCGCAGGTTTAAAACCGTTGAGACTAAATAAGCAAGCACCGTGCCGATCGCTGCCCCTGCAACGCCCAGAAGAGGCAATAGAATCAAGTTAGCTACAAATTTTACAAGTACCCCAATTAATAAGTACTTAGGTGGCAAATTCACCTTTCCCATCCCTTGCAGGATACCTGAAGACACGATACCAAGCGTCGAGAAAAGAATAGCAAAAGCATTGACGGCAAGTGCCAGCGTTCCATTTTCATCGCCAAAAAGCATAATATTAATTGGTTTTGCTAAGATAGCCAAGCCTATTGTAGCAGCCGCTCCTAAGAGAAAAGTCAGCCGAATTGCTGTTTGTGTGCGATAGTGGATAAGATCATCCTGTTTTCGAACAATGGCTTCACTGATTGATGGAACAATAGCAAGTGATAGAGACGTAGCAAAGAATGTTCCAAACTGCAATAATGGCTGAGAGCGATCAAAGGCACCTTTTAATAGGATAGCCGTCTCGTTATCCATTCCGGTGTACACCAGCATATTAATTATTGTAAAGCTATCGGCAAGCGGTATTAACGGTAATACCAGTGAAGCTAAACAGATTGGGATCGCATACATGATAATCCGTTTAAAAACCGCTCCGTCTGATAAGCTTTCCGCCTGGTCTCCTGCTTGAATTGGGAGAGCTAGTATGGCACGTTTTTGTTTTCGATAGAAATAGCCTAATACCAACAGAGCAATAATGGCGCCTGGGGTTGCTGCAAACACGGCAATTGTACCGGCCAAATAAGGATCATCATAGAGCTTCATCACAATATAAGCTCCCACAATGATAATAATGACGCGGAAGAATTGCTCTGTCACCTGAGATACGGCCGTTGGTAGCATGTTTTGGTGACCTTGGAAATACCCGCGTGTATTAGCTATTAGTGGCACCAATACCAATGAAACTGAAATAGCTCGAAGCGGATTGGTCAAATTAGGGTCGCCGATCAAATTCGCAATCATTGGCGCGGTGATAAAGGTTAGTAAAAAGAAAACAACCCCTAAAATCCCCAAAGTAAGTGATGAAATCCGAAAAATTTGTTGCACACTCTTGCTATCTCCTACTGCATAACGATCTGCAATCATTTTGGAGATGGCTAGAGGGAAGCCCGCTGTAGCCAAGGCAATTAGAGTGGTGTAGAGCGGATACACGGTACCGTACACATGCATACCGATATCCCCTGTAATATTTTGATAAGGAATTTTATAGGCAGCACCTAAAACCTTTGAAATTAACCCTGCAATCGCTAGAATCGCTGCTGCCTTTATAAAATGATTGGCTCCTTTGGCCGTATTGTTCATATGCTTTATCCTTTCTATCTAAATAGCAAGTCTATTGGGTATTATATCAAATTCTCAACAAGGAGCAGTAAAAAAGCGATGATTCTTATGGAACCATCGCTAACTTATCATAATTTAAAACAACATATGTGCTATACCAGCAATAATCGGTAATGTAATTAAGGTCCGTAATAGGAAAATCAGGAGAAGATCTTTGAGCGTAACAGGCAATCTGGAACCTAGTAATAGACCACCTACCTCAGACATATAGATCAGTTGAGTAACTGAAACGCAAGCAATCACAAATCTAGTCAGCTCACTAGAAATACCACTGGCAAGTACCGTTGGCAGGAACATATCGGCAAAACCAGCAACTAATGTCTGCGAAGCTACTTGCGCTTCAGGTATTTGCAATAACTCTAGCAACGGAGTAAATGGCAAGCCTAGCCATGCGAAAATAGGGGTTTGATCCGCAATAATCAGCGCAATGGTTCCGACAGCCATAATGATTGGTGTAACACCGAGCCACAAATCCAATACATTCTGTGAGCCTTCTCTTAAAAAAGCAAAGAAGCTGTTATTTTGTTCAGCTCGCGTTACTGCTAGTCTCAATCCCTTTCGCACTAACGATTGTTCTTGTTCCTCATCCTCTTTATGCGGTACTACATCTTCATGATACGTATCGGCTTTACGAGACAATGGCGGTATGCGAGGCATAATAATAGCCGCAATGAGTCCTGCAAAAGTAACGGTCAGATAAAACGGTACAAACATATGCGCAAGATTTACCTGAGATAACACAACAAAGCAAAACGTAATCGATACCGCCGAAAATGTTGTACTAATAACGGCAGCCTCACGTTTTGTATAAAATCCTTGCTCATATTGCTTGCTAGTCAGCAATACTCCGATTGTCCCATCCCCAAGCCAGGAAGTAATGCAATTGACAGAGGATCGTCCGGGTAGCTTGAATAAAGGTCGCATTACTTTTAAACATAACGTACCACAAAATTCTAATAGCCCAAAATTCATTAAGAGAGGCATGAATAGGCCAGCGAATAAAAACACGGTAACTAGTAACGGCAACAATTTGTATAAAAGCATACCACCAGTGCTTTCAGACCAAATCCATTCTGGGCCTATTTGAAATAATGTGCAAATAGCCAAAAGCATACCGACCACTCGCATCACGAGCCAAAATGGAGAAACTCGGCATAAGGTCGTCCAAAAAGAGGTTTTAGTAGTTAAAGCCGCTGGACGAAATAGCTTGGCCCACAGGCTCAAAAGCGCAGTCGTACTAATAAAAATGGTTACTAGCTGTGGTAAAATAAACGCAAATTGCTCCTGTAATAATTGGGACAATAATGCTATTGGAATCGTAACCTGTCCATCAATAGAAATCGGGGTAATAAATAATAACACCCCGATGATAGAAGGTAGTAAAAAGCGCATAAGCTGCTTACATGTAGTTATATGAACATAAGTCTCTTTTTTAACTGTCTGCATGGCTCTCCTCAAAAGTTTGTCATATTGCATACAAACAAATAATTATTCAACGATATACATCTTAATACATTCGCTCACGCTACTCAACCTATAAAAAATGTTAGGACTCTAAAAAAGTCAAAAATCTTTGTTGAAAAAGAGCTAATTCCTCATAAAATATCCCGTGTCCGCTCTGCTCAAATGGAAACAATTGCGATCCGTATATCCCTTGATGCATCACCAAAGCAAATTCATACGGGCATACCTGATCATGCTTTCCATGAAAAATTCCCGTTGGTACATGTATCTTGTCTAAGTCAGAACGTAAATCCTCATCTCGTAACGACATAGCTGTCATAGCTGTAGCATGGTTAGAAGCTGCCATACCCAGCCCCCAAAACCATAAACGAAGCTCGTCACTAACGGGCTGGTAGAAAAATATGTTTCCAAAATCTCGCATCATAGCCGGCCGATCCGTGTACGTTTTATAAATTAATTCGTCTACTTGCCGTTTGGTCATTCCATAGGGATAATTTTTTCGTTGTACAAAAGATGGCGCTGCTGCTGCTAACAAAGCCAGCTTTCCCACCTGATACCCTTTATGTCGAGCCATATAGCGAATGGAAATTGCTCCCCCCATCGAATGTCCAACCAATGTAACGTTTTCCAAACACAGCGCATCCATTATGACGCGAATATCATCTGCTAGTCGATCGTAACAGTATCCTTGCCAAGGCCGATCCGAATCGCCAAACCCACGCAAATCTATCCCTACACAACGGTATCCATAGTTTGGTAGCCAGGTGGTTTGATACTCATACATCTGATGATTAACTGGCCATCCATGAATAAATACCACTGTTTTGTCGCCCTCTGGATACAAATCCTCTGCGTAAATATGCACACCTTCTTCTACCTCTATGCAGGCCATACCGTTCCCTCCCTTTTGTTGTATCATTCATTTGTATGTCATGTTTAAAGCGTTAAGAAGAAGGACAGCTTTGTTCCCTCAAAAACTTTTCATTAGCTCGTCACATTCAAAAAACCTCGACCAGATATTCTCCGGTCGAGGTTTTTTGAATCTGTCGTTTCTAAAGAATGGAAATAATAGCTTAGTTGATACCAACCGCTTTGTAAGCATCTTTTACTGCTTGTACTTCAGCGGAATCAGCACCGTATAAATCTGTTGCTGCATTGATTGCTGCTTGACGCATTTGAGCAAAGTTAGAGGTTGACGTTAGATAAACCGTTAATGCACGATAGTAAATTTTTTCAGTTGCTTCGCGTCCTACTCCTTCAACCGTGACTCCATAATGAGTGCCACCTTCAGAAATCAGGTAGGCTGCTTTGTTATTGATACCGCTATTGGTATGAACGCCACCATTATCTTTAGTGCCTGTATATTTTTTGCTCATATGGTCAGGGTGATTATATTTAGCTGGGTCAGAGAGTGAGCGCAGTGCATCCCCAGGAATATCAGGAGTGTAAATATCTTCACCGATTTCCCAATCATCACGATCTACCATTGCACCAAAAATGTCCGAAATAGATTCATTCAATGCACCTGACTCATTTCTATAAATCAAGCCTGCTGTTCTTTCTGTTACAGCATGGGTTAATTCATGAGCAATTACGTCAAGGCCGCCCGATAAACTGATGAATTTTTTGCCGTCTCCATCGCCATACACCATCTCAGCGCCATCCCAGAAGGCATTGTTATAGTCCGTAGAATAATGAACGATAGAATTAAGCTTGGCGCCAGCATTATCAAAGCTATCACGATTAAATGTGTTTTTATAGTAGTCGTACACTTTGCCCGCATAAGCATGCGCATCAACTGCGGCTGGATCGTCGAATTTGTTATTTGTACTTGTTACTGGGTACATATAAGTGGTGCCATTACGCGCTGTATACGTTTCAACTCCTTTACCGCGAGTAGTGTCCTTCAAAGAATAGGTCCCGTTAGCATATGTGGTTGGGAATGTTTTCGTATCACCTAAAACCCCTTTACCTGTGCCTAATTCTTTTGGATCGGCTGAACCAGCATCATCTGCTTGTCCATCCAAGGATCGAACATCAACAGTTGAATCTACAGCTTCTCCTACTTTGATATTAGACTTATGCGCCTTTGTGACATGCTCCATAATGTTATATTTGTCTAAGACCTTTCCATTATGTGCATCGATTGCATAGAACCAACGGCCTGGTTCTGGTTCAAGGAAGGTAACCTCTGTTATATAGGCCAAAGAAACCTTATTCTCCTGAGGATAGATATATAAATCTGCCTCTGGGTCAACGCTAAATTCTGATACTTCCCCTACCTCCTTCTTCAAATCTTTTTTGATAGCTTTAATCGCATCATTTTCTTTTAATTTAGGCTTTGTTTTTACTTTTTTTAGAGACTCTGTAGGAACTACTTGTCCAAAGAAGGAGGTTACATCCCCGTCTTCATTTAGATGCACAGTCTGATCAGAGCCGTACACTGGAACCCCTTTATATACCTCACGTAGACGGTAATGAGTTGTGTCAGTGTCTGTATCCTCTATTTCGTTTAGCAATTCAAACTGATTCTCTACCTCGCCTTGTACTTTAAGTACATCACTCTTGTCGGATAAATATTTCCAAACAATCTCTTGCTTTTTGACTTTCTTAGGTGCTTTCCATGTCTCACTCATGTAAGAAGGAGTTTCCCAGTCGCTATTATACATAACATTACTTTTTGCGAATGCTGGAAGTCCGCCTCCCAATAAGCTTGACCCTAACAAAATAGTAGCAATAATACTAGATGAGACCTGATGTTTTTTCAAAATAATTCCTCCATTTCCAATAAGATTTTCAAGTACATCCTCATTTTTAAATATTTCGAAAATATTGTCAACTTATTTTTTTACATTTTTCATCATTTTTTTATTTTGTTCTTTATAAACAGACATAAATTAACAGTATAAATAATAATCTATAAATGTGATGAATAATTCGAAAATAGGCAAACCTAGTCACATTGGATAAAAATAACTATTACTAGATTTCATGAACATCAAAAAAAGCAACTCTCCAGTCTGATGACCGGAAAGTTGCCCCTTTTACTATCTTTTCACTTTACTATTTTACTTCAACGACGCGACCTTCAACTTTAGGTGCAATCACCTTGCGCTCTTTGAATGCATCCTCCATGATGCTGTAAAGAGTGAAGCCTGTATCAAATGCTGGTTTTTTCAGTGATGAGTACCCGTCGCCGCCAGTTGCAATGAAATCATTTGTTGCGATACGATATGTTTTCTTCAAATCGATCGGGTTACCTGCTACCTTAACTTCCACAAGGCGTTGACCCGCAGGTTTTGTCGGATTGTAGGAGAAGGACATGCCGCTGATGTGTGGGAAACGACCTGCACCTTTCTCTACTTCACTTACACCTACTTCCATTGCTTTAACGATCTCATCCCCCGTTGCCTCGATAATGACGAGTGTGTTCGGGAACGGTAGCAATGTGTACAAATCTTTCTTAGTGATATCACCCGCTGGTAATTGAGTACGGATTCCTCCACCGTTTGTAATGGCGATATCCGCTTCATGTCCTTTGATGGACTGTGTTTTTTCACGCATTACATCTGCAATTAAGTTACCGATGTTTGTTTCTTGTTTGCGAACCAATTCACGATCGCCATCAAGAGGTACTTCAGCTTTTGCAATTACCACTTTCATAGCGTTATCTACTTTATTTACTACGTCTTTTACCAGTTTCTCTACTTCTGGATCAGGTTTTACATTTTTATCATATTCAACTAAGCCACCGCTGAAGCCTACGAGCTTGTTCTTGTAGTAGAACAGATCAGCACGACCTAATGATTTACCGTATTCCCAGTCCTGAACGATGTAGGTGCCATTTACTTTTTCAGGTTGTCGTAATGGTGTATGAGAGTGGCCACCTACGATAAGGTCAATACCATCAACTGCTTTTGCTACTTCACGGTCGACATCAATACCTATATGGGAAACTACAACAACATGGTCTACTTCCTTCTTCAACTCAGGTACCATTTTCTTGGCAACTTCTACTGGTGATTTGAAGGTTAACCCCTTTACATTGTCAGGATGAGTCAAGATTGGCGTATCTTCAGCTACAAAGCCAAGGAAAGCAAATTTTTTGCCATTAATTTCCGTTTTGTATACCGGAACTAAAAGATTAGTGCCATCCTCTTTAACTACATTGGCATTAATGACTGGGTATTTCAATTGATCGCGCAATTTCAACAGTTGCTCATAGCCAAAGTCAAATTCATGGTTACCTGCTGCCATCGTATTATAATTTAAGTGATTAAGGATCGGAAGAACAGACTCACCTTTAAACTGGTTTACAAAGATTGTCCCTTGGAATGTATCACCAGCATCTAGCAATAAGAAGTTTTTGTTTTCTTCACGCCATTCCTTAATTAGGGTAGACATTTTGGCATACCCAAACTCTTTTCCGCTTTCATTCTCGTCGATGTGACCATGTACATCATTTGTATGAGCAATCGTTACATGAGTTGTAATGGCATCACCTATTGCTTGTAGGAAATCACCGCGAGTAAGCGTAGCTTTTTTGTCTACTTTCAAGTCATAGCCTAGTTTTTTAGCAATTGCGATCGCTTTGTCAGAAGAAACGTTTACTGCTGGTGTTTTTACTTCTGCTGCCGTTAATGCACCTTGTTTTTCCAACCATTGCAAAGCAGGAGTAGCCCAATGTGCTTTACCTTGCGCCGCTCCCAAGGTAACACCTTTTACTTTTGTCATGGTTACTGCTACTTCCGCCAATGTAATATTTCTGTCCAAAGACAAATCAGAGATAATCTTCTGTTCCTTCAACCAGTTTGCATGTGTAACTGGTTGAAGAGGTGCCGCAAAAGCGCTTGTTGCGAATAAAGAAGAAGCTAGTAAGCCTGTTAAGAGGGAATATCCAGTAATACTTTTTTTCATGTATTGAGTCTCCTCCCAAAAATAAATATAATGTCGTAGCTATTATACCAAGTTTTTTTGCTTTCCCCTATCTTTTTGTCGCAAAATTGGTAATGTAAACGGATATATTCAGAGTTTTTCCGTACGTTTATGTAAAGACTCAATCATATCTTCCATTTTTTCTTGAATCTGTCTTTTTATTCGTGCGAAGGGAATTCTCATTAAACGATTTTCTCCCCTATGCTTCCATAGTACAAATGTCTCCCCGCGATCCTCCTCTATGGCAAGCATTCTTACATCTATTTTTCGTAGGTCTTTCGCAACGGCCTTTTCCATCCCATAAGCTACTTCGCAAAGGAAGGAGAGCAAATGCCCATACGCCATCCCAAGTTTTAAAGAAGAATTGATTAGTAGCTCTGTATCTCGTTTTAAATACTTTCCTGCCTCTTTCCATATAACATAAGCAAAAATTTGTTCTTGAATTTCCATTTATTATCACCTATTATTAAATGAGATCATATGTTCTTATATTATGAAGGATAGAGGTATTTTCATGCAACAAAAAACCAATACGATTGAAATCCACAGGTCTCAATTGTACTGGTTATATATCCAATCTTTTGTTCTCTCTTATATCGGTTGGCGTATTGAAATTTAGTCCCGGCTATGGTTTGTTGCAATTATTCCTTTACCATAATCGTTTTCAACATAGCCCAGATTTTGGGGAGAATAACAGCATTTTCTGTTTCGTTAGGAGCAAATACCGTAAATCTGAACCATCTGCTATCTATTTTTGTAACGATAATTTCTTTATGATCGTTTTTCGTATCCACCCCGAGATGAAGGGCTGTTTTTTGCAAAAAAGGATCTGTTTCCTGCTCTTTTTTCAGATTCCGTACATTTCCTAAATCACTTAATTCAACTTCCATTAGCTTCTTTTGTGCAGCTAGATCTACCTTATCCGGCATTTGCTCAATCCGGACAGCATACCGGTCATTCTTCTCATAGAAGAGCATATCCTTCCCCGGCTCTTCGCCAGTGGCTGTAAAGTCAGGTAAATAATAAAGGAAATATCCTAAGTGACTTTCAAAAAGCTGCGCCTGCTCACTCACTTTTTTACCATCTATCGTGTAAGTCAATTCTCTGGTTTGAGCTGGCGGTTGGCCCTTGCTACTAACTGGATTGTTAGGTTGAGGTATCTGTTTCGTATGATCTTTGTTTTCTTCCAAGACAGTAGCTGTCGCTCCTGATTTGACTATTTGGCCTGATTTTTCAGAGTCAGGAGTAGCTTGAACACCATTCCCGCAACCTGCCAATAATATTGCAATGATAGGTAAGACGATTATTCGTTTGCGCAGTCGATCATTACATACCATATTACACTCCCCCTTGTTCGCAAATCATCATTCGCCTAATTGCTAAGCTAGGCAAAATGGTTTCGTTCCAATCAAAAGCTGTACTGCCTCTCTACTACTATATGAATTAAGGGGGTAGAGTATTCATAGTTTTATGAAAAAGCTGAGAGAATAGGGCTACATTTTCTTTACTAGCATAAAAGAAAAAGACCGAGCAAGTTGCCTATTGCCCAGTCTTTGTCCTGTTTTCAGCTATTTTAAAACTCAAGGAGGGTTATCTTTCATTCATTTTATTTAATAGCACCAGATTTTGACGTAGTAAGGCTTTCACTTTGTCAGAAGAAACAGGCTCTTGAAACAGATAGCCCTGATATTCATCACAGCGGTGCTTGCTTAAATAATCTAGTTCTTCCTGAGTTTCGACTCCCTTTGCCAATACCGTCCAATTGAGGTTTTGAGCTAGTGCAATCACAGATAAAACCACGGCCTGATTTTTATCCTCATACGGCAGCTCATAGATAAAGCGGCGATCAATATTAATTCGGTCAATTGGCAAATGAATCAACTGTTGCAAACTATGCAAATCACTGCCAAATTGCTCAAGGCATACTTGTACACCCAGCTCCTTTACCTGATGGACAAGCTCATATCCTCGCTTGTTATTTAACAGCATACTCTCAGTCAGCTCAAGCTCTAAATATTCTGCCTGTAATCCTGTTTCTTTTAAAATGGCAGCAATCATATCAATAAAGTCATGCTTCCAAATTTGACTATTCGCCAGATTAATCGAAATTCGTACGGGAGGATATCCCTGCTGTTGCCATTCCACTGTCTGTTTACAAGCAGTACGTAATACCCATTCACCAATAGGGATAATCAAGCCTGTCTGTTCTGCTAACGGTAGAAACTCATCAGGCACAATCAAGCCTTTCATCGGATGTTCCCACCGTATCAAAGCTTCCATCGCTACAATTCGTTGTGTCTCAATAGAAACCTTTGGCTGATAATATAACCGTAGCTCATGATTTTTCATCGCTCGTTGTAATTCGCTGGCTACATGTAATCGTTCAAAATCTATATCATTCATTATGGGAGAAAAAAGTTTATAATGGCTGCCATTTCGGCTTTTTGCGTGGAACATTGCAGTATCTGCTTGTTTCATAAGAGCTTGTAAATCTTGACCATCGTCTGGATAATGGGCAATCCCAATACTCGCTGTTACATGCACTTCATGACCTTTAATCAAACAAGGCTGTTCAATGGCTTGAATAATTTTATCTGAGATAAGGAAAAGTTCATCTTGCATAATACTAGGTAATAATAAAATAAATTCATCTCCGTCTAACCGCGATACTGTATCACACTCACGTACACAGGATTTTAGACGGTTCGCTACCGTAATCAACGCTAAATCACCAAATTGATGACCTAAAGAATGATTGATTCCTTGAAGGCTATTTATATCTAAAAACAGTATAGCTAGTTTCTCAAGTGGTTTTGGACTTCTCGCCGTTTGCAGCGCTTCTTGAAATTTAATTTCTAGCAAACGTCGATTAGGTAAGTCGGTGAGGATATCGTAATATGCCATATGGTAAAGCTGTTCCTCCACCTTTTTTTGATCAGTATAATCACGTATCATCAGAATGCCTCCTAGGACACGTTTTCTCCTGATCAACGGCAGGAATGTTATATTCACGTGTAAAAAACGATGGCTATTTTCAACTAAAGTAACATTAGCATTCAGGGTTTCACCTTGGAACAATCGATGTAAATACTTTCGTATAGCGGGTATTTCTTTTTGGCCTACATAGTCCATAAATGTTCTGCTTGAACATCCAGCTCCTGTAGAATCTTCACCGATCAAATTTCTCCAGGCAGGATTCACTTCTAAAATCTCTCTATTCGTGTTAAGAAGCAGGCAAGCATCACTATTTGTTTCCCAAAACATTTGGCTACGATTCGCTTTTTTCCAAATACTTCTTTTCTCGATGTCTAAATTCCCCTGTTTGCGTAACAGTACGACGGTCCCTACAATAAGCAGGGTTACCCCCATCCCGACAAAAAAAGAGAGGATGAGCGAATTCATCATTTCTGAAACGTCGTTCATTGCAACTTCTCCTTCTGTCGTAACCTTCATTTTTTCTCCATCCATCCTGCTTTCCACAATACCCCATCTTCTCTCAATATAAAAGGGTCGGAGTGACTATGATTTAAAAATGTTACTAGGCTTTTCCCCTTCTTTGTGACTAGTACCGTTCCCTCTGGTTTAAGCATAAAAAAGCCTGAAGCAATGCCTCAGGTTGTCAAGATCATTTGCTTTGCTAAGTCTCCCTTTTCCAAGCAATCTGTATCCAGCTTGGTAGGTAGCTTCCGTAATAGCCACTGGAAACTGTTACGCCTTTAAGAAGCTCATGTTCTTTTCCCGTACTGAGATCTTTTACAAATAACGAACCGTTAACATGAGTTTGCAAACGAACATATGCTACCTGACGACCTGTTGGTGCCAAAGAATAGGAACTGTCCGCTGTTGCTGATGAGCCAGCCGTAATAGCTTTAGCCTGATCTGCCTGATCTAGTTGCCAGATTCGTTGACCTGGTACTAAGGGAAGATTCTCCATTTGGGTTGGCCACGGTGCTTCCTGTCCACGTAAAAATAGAAGTGGAGCATCTGCTTTTGAGCCAAACGCGGGCAAGGAATCCACTTTATCCGTTTGACCTTTGCTATACACCTGTTTATTTAGCGTCTCCCATATTCCTAATTTTTTCTCATAGGTAGCCATACGATCGACCCCATTTATAAAGGCAAGCTTAGTACTATCTTTGGACCAGGTCAGCCACTCTGGATAAGCTAAACCCACACCTATTTGAAAGGTTTTTTGTGAGTGAATTTGTAACACTTTAATGGGGACTCCATCTGCTGATAACGCAGCAGAATTAGGTTTTTCAAAATAGGCAAGATAGGCACCGTTCGGCGACCACACTAATCCAGTAGCATCACGGGCATAGATTCCTTCAACAGTAGATGTCATTTGGCTGTATAGGGTTCGTGAAGTACCATCTAAGAAAACCTGATTAATATGTAGATTTTCAGTTATCGTTGGTGGAAAGGATACGGCAAGACTTTTTCCATCGGGATACCAGGAGTAATCCGAGCAACTATTCCTTCTTCCTTTGAATTTTCTCTTGTCTGATAAGCCAGCATATTTTCTGTAGGCGACCATTTAGGAGTACCTGTAATTTCTCTTTGATCTACCTGATATTTCTTGCTGCCATCTGCCTTCGAAATCCATAAATACCACGGACCTGAATAACTTTTTGGATCGGGACTTTGTAAATATGCAATCGACTCTTTATTAGCTGACCAATCGACAATCTGCACCTTGCCATTTGTCGCTATAGGGATCGGTTGGCTACCCTGCTTGGATGCATCCCACAACAAGACCGTATGTTCATTTTGCAAGGCTACATAAAAAGGAAAGGTTTGCGTAGACACTCTGGTAGGAATCTCTACATCAAATGTCCGTTGATCAGATATTTGCTTGTTTGAGGATTTTGTTGTTTCTTTGTTTGCAAATACGCTTGATTGAAATCCGCTTGCTTCTGCGGTAACTCCTCCTAGGCTAACACTTGCCAGTAGTAAGTAGCCTGCAAGCAACAAAACCCTTGTGCATGTTCCTCTTTTCTGCAAGCTGTTTTCTCCTTTCGTTATTATTTTTTTAAAAAATCATTCTTTCTCATTTGTACCATTATTTTACTTTACATTCATAATTTATTATCCTACATTTAAGTTCTGGATTTTTCAACCAACATTTTCCACATTTTTTCGGTTAGTCACTTTCCACTCACAAATAATCAAACAGATGCAGTCAATGATGAATGTACATCCCCCCTTTTTTGGAGATTATGGCGATTAAAAAGAGGGGCTGCACTGAGCTTTATTTTATATCGAAACGGTTGGCAAAATAATTCGGACTGTCGTTCCCTTACCTAGTTCGCTTTCAATCTGTATTTCTCCATTATGATTTTCAATAATTTTGTAGCTAACCATTAAGCCTAGTCCAGTTCCTTTTTCTTTGGTAGTAAAGAATGGCTCGCCAACTCTTGCTAGTTTATCCTGAGGAATTCCCTTTCCTTGATCTGTAATCTCTATAGCAATTTTTCCTGATGCCTTTCTACTAACATGCACGTCAACACTGCCACCAGTCGGCATGGACTCAATGGCGTTTTTTAACACGTTAATTAATACTTGCTTTAGCTGATTTTCCACACAATGAATCTTTGGTAAAGGCGTTGGAATTACCGGGATAATATCTACTTGGTTCATCAAGGCATGTGTTTCGATTAGCATTAATACATCATTGAGAATAATTCCAATATCCTCTGTCTGAAAGCTAAGGGCATGTGGTTTGGATAATAACAGCAATTCCGTAATAATCAATTCAATGCGATCAAACTCGCCCATCATAATCTGAAAATACTTCTCATTCCCCTGCCCATCTGCCATCATTAATTGTATGAAGCCCTTTAGCGCTGTTAATGGATTGCGAATTTCATGAGCAATTCCAGCAGCCAATTGGCCAACGGCAGATAGCATTTCGGATTTACGTAACAACTCTTCCGCTTTTTTCTGTTGGGTAATATCCTCACTAATTTTAAGGAAATGAATGATTTCCCCTTCTTCATTTTTAATGGGCAAGAATGCTGTTCGTTCCCAAAAGGCCTCATCATTCTTGCGTTTGCTTTGTAATTCACCATACCAATTTCTCCCCTTGGTTAGGGTCTGGATTATTTCTTCTTGAATGTTCTCCTCATAATCCTCATGATTTTCAATAAGATTAAGCTTTTGACCGATCACTTCTTCTCCTGTGTAGCCTGTCTTAGCGGTAAAAGATGGGTTAATATACTGAATTTCACCGTCAAGGCCTGTAATAATAATGCTATTGGGGATTTGATGAATCGCATAGGAGAGCTTCTGTAGCTCTTTGTTGGCCATTTTTAATTCCGTAATATCTACAAACGTAATGACTACACCCTTAATAACATTATCCTGTGTCCGATAGGGCAAAATCTCCATGCTATACCATTGACCATGTAAGCTTTGAATCTCTTTTTCCAACGGCATTACGCTATGTAAGACGTGCTCAGCATCTTCTACCAAATTGTTATACTTCAATTGATGTGTTATATGACTAATCGGACGATTGATATCCATGTCCATTAGATTAATAAGGGTGGTTACTGCTGGTGTAAATCGGCGTACGCACATATTTCTGTCTAAAAATATCGTCCCGATTTTCGTGCTAAGCAGAAAATTATCTATGTCATTATTTAAATCAAGCAGTTCTTGTATTTTGGCTTGATGTTCAGCGTTAACGGTAATTAATTCTTCGTTAATAGATTGGAGTTCTTCATTAGTGGATTGGAGTTCCTCATTTGCAGCAATTAATTCTTCATTGGTAGATTGTAGCTCTTCATTCGAGGTTTCTAGTTCTTCGATCGTTGCCTGTAGACTTTCCTGTGCATATTGTAGTTCTAGCTCCAGCTCGCGAATTCGTTGTGTGGTCGTACTTTGAGCATGAAAGCTCTGTTGCGCATCTTCCGGATATTTATCAGGTTTTGCTTCATCTTTAAAGGTAATCATCATATATTGCCCGTTATATTTATGGGGAGCAAAATTGGTAATGCTAAGTGTTATGAATTCAGAAAGGTCAGCCCCCTCTTTTACTTTTACATTGGTAAAGGTAATCTCTTTATTTTCCTTCCTGACTTTATGCATTGCTGAGCCAATTGCTACTGATAAGGATGGCGAAACTAGCTTAAAAATATTTAGTGTAATTTTGCCGCGTGGTAAGGTTAGATACTTATTAACAGGACCTGAAGTATGAACGATATCATAGTTTCGATCAACAATCACACATGCTGGCAAATATTCCTCTATGATCGTAGCATATATATCGTCTAGCTTATTCGTTCCCGAAATCATTTCTCTTTCCCCTATTTTCACCGGGCTGGACTGTAGAACTGGACGTCCGCTTTCTTTATCAATACGGATCGTATGATTGGGAGTGTTTTGATTCGATTTCCGAATGGTGAAAATATTCCATTTACGATTGAGAGGAACATATAGATTCGCTAGCTTTCCGATACTTTCACTTGGTCCTAAAAATAAATATCCCTTAGGATGCAAAGCAAAATGAAACAAGCTCAGTACCCTTTTTTGCACATCTGGTTGAAAATAAATCATCATGTTTCGGCATGTGATAAAATCCATATTGACAAAAGGTGGGTCTTTTATAATATTATGTGGGGCAAAAACGATCATTCTCCGGATATTTTTAATGATGTGATAGGCATCACCCTGTTTCTCAAAATACCGATCTAACAAATCTTTCGAAATATCCTTCTCAATGGAGGCGGGGTAAACACCCTGAGCAGCGTAGTTTATTGCTTCTTTATCTAAATCGGTAGCAAAGATTCGAACATCAAGTGTAATTTCTTTTTTACATAAATATTCATCAAACAACATAGCAAGTGAATAGGCCTCTTCTCCCGTGGAGCATCCCGCTACCCAAATACGCACATGCTGCTCACCATTTGCTTGTTTATTTTCGATTATTTTGGGAATTACATTTGCTTTTACGATGTTAAACGCTTCTTGATCTCGAAAGAAATGGGTGACATTAATCAGCATATCTTTTTGTAAGGCTCCCTGCTCCTCTTGTGTTTCTTCTAAATACTGAAGGTACTCTTCTAAGGATTGCTTGTTATTTATTTTCATTCGTCGTTCAATACGCCGGGTGATACCATCACGTTTATAGCCAGTAAAGTCGACTCCGTTATCCCTTGTAAGCAGGGTGAGTATGTCTTTCACTCGATCCTTTGCAATATTTTTCTCCTCTTCTCTTTCACCAAGGACATAACGTTTTACATACTGTACTAGATACTCTCCTAATTGAAAAGGAGCACAGATAAAATCTACTATTCCCGTAGAGAGCGCGCTTCTTGGCATACCATCAAACTTGGCCGATTCGCCATCCTGTACCATAACCATTCCTCCATATTCATGGATAGCCTTTATTCCATTGGAACCATCTGTCCCGGTTCCCGAAAGAATGATGGCGATAGCACGTTGTTTTTTCTCAGTGGCCAAGGATTCCAAAAAGGCATCTATAGGTAAATGAATCCCGGACACTTCAGGATACGTAGTTAAAGAAAAATGACCATTGCTAAGTTGAATATAGTTCTTAGGCGGATTTAAATAGATGAAGTTGGGCTCGATTTTCATACCATCGGTCACTTGCTTTATCCTAAGGGATGTGTGTTTTTCCAACAATTCAGCCATAAAGCTTTTATAATGTGGTGATAAATGTTGGACAATAACAAATGCCATGTTTGAAGCCTCTGGTAAATGATCAAAGAATTCCTGTAACGCCTCTAGTCCCCCAGCAGATGCACCAATCCCTACTACTGCAAATTCTTCTGTATTCTGCTTGTTCGTTTCATTTCTTTGGATAGAATCTTCTTCTCGATTGGACATCTAAAATCACCTTTCCTTGCAAAAATACTGTGACAAGCGTTTTTCCTGCGACTATTACCTAATGAATAGATGAAGAAAAGCGCAGTCGAGCCTAAAAACGAGGGAGACACTTCCAAAGTTTTTTCATAAAAATTACCAAAATACACTACTACAAGTTTAGCAGAACATCTAAAAACATAATATATTGTTTTCAAATTATGACATGCGAAATACCCTTCCTATCTACGAGAAGGAAGGACCAATCGTTCAAAAATTAGCAATGAATTTTTGTATATGATCTATTGACTATACCCAAATATTACCATATACTACATAAACAAACACTAATTTACTGTATATTTGTAATGTTTGTTATATATTATCTAAGAAAGGGGAATTACTCACAAAAAAGTAGTCAAAAGTAACATTTTATCCTGCTATGTAAGAACTAAAAGCTGTCACTTTCTTTTATTGATCTATAACCTAAAATAGTTTGCAGGAAATCGTACACTGCTAGATAGGGATACCTACTTAGAGTGCTCTTCATTATGGAATTGATTCCTAATCTATCGAAAAATAAAAAGGAGGTCATTTCGTGCAATACCGCCAACTATTCGAAAAATATCAAGAGATTCGTTCTCTTACTCAAGATTATGAAGCATGGATGAATTCCTCGATTGGTGGAGACCTATGGATTGATGGCTTGCAAGTTTTTTTGACGATAGAGCCTGCTGATTTTGAGTCTGCCTATAAACAATTTGTTGAAAATTATACATACGATTCACATTCTTTTATGCGATGTTTAACTTCCCTACATCAATTCACTGTTGGTTGTGCTAAAGAAAGTGAATTTGAGTTATACAAAGCACTCGCTTTGGGGATGACCTGGCTCTCTTTCTATCCTCATTATCAGAGTGATTTTTTTAATCTTTCTGGTCGTATTACCAATCATTCGATTGCTTTGCTACTAAGCCCTACCTATCAGGCTATGTGGATTACCGGTTACAACGAAGGACTTACTCTGTACATTGCAGACAAAGCCAACTCCCATCTCTCTCTTTTCCGACCTGAGAATGATCTAATTTATCAGAATCATCAATATTTTCTCCAAATGAACTACGTCAATTTTCCTTATCAAAGTTATTTTCATGAAATGGCTCACATTCTGTTTTGTTATAACCTTTACGCGCACGTCTTAGCTAATGAAAATGAAAGAAATAACTATCTTTCCTACGTGGAAGAGGGGATTGTTACTCTTGAAAAAAAGGTACTTTCCGAATTAATTGCTGTAAGAGATAACCTACATGTGATTCATGATGGATTTAATGGTTCCAGCTCCCCCGAATTCAGAGAATATAACCTTAGTGTTATAAGTGGTGAAATTTCTTCGATATCCGCTAGCTCTCTAAAATGGTTCACAAAGGCTTACATGCAAGTAGGAACAGAAAATAATGACACACCAAATAACGCAAACTCTGCTAACCAACTACTGGTATCTAGTCATCCGCTTACAGAAGAAAAAACATTTTCTATGATACCTCCTTGCCTACCGCATATAGAAAATAACAAACAGCACTTTCGATGGACAATTCGAAATGGGGCATATGATCATATTCCAGCCTATCGAGAAGTCATTGAATTAATGGCACCAGATTTGAATGATTTTGCAAAAGTACAAGAAGCTCTGCATCCAAGCACATATACTGCCTCACAGATATCCAAAGACTTACCAGAGCCAGATTCAGACCAGCGGGAACAGAAAAAGCAATTATGGCGTTGGCGAGAAGCATATGCTCGTTTGGCTGAAATTCGCGGGTATATTGAAATGGAAGCCCCCCTCACAGATGCGATACCAGACATTCAACGTCGATTACTGATCGTGGCGAAACGAAATGCTCATTATTTGAATACG
Source organism: Brevibacillus laterosporus LMG 15441 (assembly GCF_000219535.2). Classification (NCBI taxonomy): domain Bacteria; kingdom Bacillati; phylum Bacillota; class Bacilli; order Caryophanales; family Paenibacillaceae; genus Brevibacillus; species Brevibacillus laterosporus. The sequence continues at coordinate 781,287 of NZ_CP007806.1, read as the reverse complement.
TATTCCACAAAGGATAAATTATCGAAAAACCACACAAGTGAAATCATGTCTGTAGAAAATATGCGTAAAGAAATTCGCATTATTCTGTGTGGATTACGCCATACAGCTACTCGGGAATTGCTGTTATCCATGTTCGACGAGCCATTTATGCATGTGCTAGAAACAAGCTGATATTTTTAGTAAAACGATAATTATTTATGTGAAAGGACTTTTTCTCTTCCTAGCGAAAAAGTCCTTTCACATGCTGTTGGCAAATCATGTACGTACTGTTCCTATTTTCTGTTTTTATCTAAAAGAGCGATCCCATCAGGCAAGACTTCCATTATGATTCCAATACCAGGGAGTGATCGCACTTGTAGGCGAGTTGAATTTTATATGCATCTAACAAAACTGATCGAATGGAGAGATGTATGATGGTTAAACAGCAAAGTAGGAAATACAGTATATTCATGTTTGTAGTAATCCTGACCATAACCATTCTTTTTCCTACACCTTCTATCTATAGTTCACCTGTAAAAGAACCTCTCTTGGGCCCAACAGACTCTAAAGAAGTAGAAGATTTTGCAGATCAGTTCTTTAATCAATCACATATTAAAAATCAGTTGGCGGGAGCTGTTTTTGTTATCGTCCGAGATGGCAGGATATTGCTGAATAAAGGGTACGGTTATTCTGATGTAGAAAAAAAAATAGCTGTCAATCCAAACCATACTATTTTCCCGCTAGCTTCTATTTCTAAAGTTTTTACATCTACAGGAATTATGCAGTTAGTCGAACAAGGAAAGCTCGATTTAGATGAGGATATCCAAACCTATCTTAAGGACATAACGCTAAACAATAAAACCACTGACAAACTAACAATGAAGCATCTATTAACCAACACAGCAGGCTTTGATTTTACAGATAAGCTGGAATCCATCCATCACCATAGTATCCCGCGGATCTCGTTGGATAAATACGTGAAAGAGAATATGCCTAGTATTGTCCGTAAACCCGGAGAAGCATTCCGCTACGATAACTTTGGCTTTAGTCTTCAAGGATACATTCTGGAGAAGTTGTCCGGTAAATCCTTCAACCAATACATGACTGAGAATATTTTTACCCCTTTGAAAATGGAAAATAGCAGCTTCTTACTTACACCGCAATTAAAAGCTAATTTAGCAACTGGATATACTTCTAGCAATCAACCATTTCCTGTTTTTTTATCCAATCCGATTGAACAGCCTGAAGGAGGAATGGTTTCAACTGGGCATGACATGGCCCAGTTTATGATGGCTCATCTCAATAAGGGTTCGTTTGACGGTAGAACAATCCTGAAACAGGGTACAGCTCAAAATATGCATACCATTCACTATTCCGTTCATCCCAAGGTTCCAAATATGGCATACGGCTTTGAAACATACTACCATTCCAGTCACAATAATCAATTTGTTATAGGCAAAGGTGGAGATATACCCGGGTTCCATTCTTGGATGTGGCTGTTGCCAGAGCATAAGGTTGGTGGGTTTATTATTTTCAATAAAGATAAGGAGTTTCGCGAGGAGTTATTTAAAGCCTTCATGAATCACTATTACCCTATACCTAAGAAAGAACAGACCTATATGACATCCTCCCCTCAACAATTGAAACGCTTTGAGGGTACCTATCGGGATTTGCGGATAAATCCTTGGATCACTAAAATTACAGTAACCTCACAGGGACAGCTACTAGCAGAAGATCCGATGGAAAAAAATATTCTTCGCCAGGTCGATCCATTGCTGTTCAAGGACGAAAAAGGCACCTTTTTAGCCTTTAAGGAATCCGCTGATGGTAGCATAGGCTATTTGCAATATCGTAATATGGTCAGTATGGCTCAAAAAATTTCTCCCTCTAAGCATTTTACCGATGTTCCTCAGTCACACCCATATGCCGCATATATCAATGGCGTTCAAGACCTTGGAGTGCTCCGGGGAGATTCGAATCATGCCTTCCGTCCTTTAGCACCCATTACAAGAGCCGAATTTGCAGGTGATTTAGTACGGCTTATTGGGGTTCGTGCCTCTACTAATCCCGTGTCATTTATAGACTCTAAAAAGAGTCCATACGTAAAAGAAATTCAAGCTCTTGTAGAAGCAGATGCCTTAAAAGGAACCTCTCCTACTAAATTTGAACCCAATCGTCCTATTACAAGGCAGGAAGCGGCCGTTATTGTATTTGAGGTGTCCAAATCATTACTGAATGCTCAGCCTGTTAAGGTTAACCTTAAAGGCGCCATTGATCCTTGGGCCACTCAAGCTGTTCAATATGTAGTGTTTCATGGTCTATACGGACCTGAGGTTATTTCCTCCAAAGGCTTGATTGACTATAAGGCTAAGGAACCTCTACTGCGCCAAGAAGCAGCTGCCTTCCTGTATAACTATGCACGGCATATTTTCAAAAAATAAGTAATCTCTATATGAGTATGGAATAAACATAAGGTTTGATTGTATTGATTGGTGTAAGGTTATCAAAAAAGGGCCGTTTCCTTGAAAGCAAAGAAACGGCCTTTTGGAAAAAGAACCAAGGAACCTACTTGTCCTCATTCATCCATTCCATTAAGGTTTTAGCAAATAACTCTGGTTCTTCAAACATAGGATTATGTCCACTATACTCAAAAATTACTTTCTTCACGTTCCTATATGTGTTATCAAGTGAGTCCCATAGTGAAACGGGAGAAACCAGATAATCATATCTTCCTAGACCAATGAATACTGGTTTTTTGAAATCCGCCAACGATTGGATTAAATTACGTTTTCCAAACTCTTCTCCCCACAGATGATCCATAATTGGCATATTGGTATATACATTCTCCCACATATAAGCTGCATCAAATGTATAATCGTAAAAACTTTGAGCCCCCATGCGAATGCACATATGGACAAATCGTCTTTCAGGATCTTTTTGGATGTCACTTTCTAAAAACGCGATATCTGCTTCAAACTGCCGCTTTCTCTTTAGGCTGGCCGTTTGATAAAAAAATGAGGTGCTTTGCTGCTGTCTTTCTTGACTATTTGTAGGTGCTGAATTAAGTAAGACAACTTTCCGAACAGCCTCTGGATATTTCTGGGCATATGCTAAGGCCATAAAGGCATGTCCTGAATGTCCCAGTATAATAAAATCCTGCAATTCGAGTGCCTGTCTTACCCTTTCTGTATCATCTAAAATTTTATCTAATTTATAATCTTCTGGTTCTAAAGCACGAGGTGGCTTTCCAAAGCCTCTATGGTCTAAAAAAATAAATTGAAATGTTTCAAATAAATTTTCTGAGAATAAACGAGGATAATATATGCTGCTCCCTACCACCAGTACTGGCTTTCCAAACCCTTTTATACAATAGTTTAATGTGAATCCATCACTGGTTATACTTTTAAATTGGTTCATCTGAATAGCTCCCTTTTTTTGTTAAGAAGAGCTAATAAAACTCAAGCTCTCCTTTCAATCACTCCCTTTCCTGCTTCTAATCCCCTTATATTTTCCATTGAACGCTCTAACAATTTACATCACCTCAATCAATGGTGTTGCTTCGATAGTAAAACATTTGGGATACGAAAACATAATATCCCTATCTAGGAAGTGTAGCATATTAAAATACCCAACAATAGGTATTTGGATAAGAGCGATTCTTCGCTTACATACAACTGTTGCACGCAAAAAAGCTCTCTCTGGATGTGTCCAGAAGAGAGCCGTATTGAATTACTTCCTTTCTGGTCTACTACATTTTTATTAGGTCATCGACATTTCTCTTATTAATCTGTGATACGTATAATGGAAAGGTGTGCTACGGTTGGAGAGAAAGGCAGGAATGGATTGTTAATCACGCCAAGATTATAAGTTGTTCCGCCAGCGCTTTGTCCCTCTCTTTTTATTGTAGGTTGATTGTATAGTCTAAAATGGGCGGAAATTGATTAGGGACCTGTAATTTCTTAAGCCCCAGGTTTCTGCTGTCGGTACTGCCTGTATCCCAGCACCACTCGAAAGCTCTCGAGGGGATTGGGGTAACAAATTCGCCCGACCACGTACGTCCAAGACCACTTGTATCCTCAGCGTAGTAAAAGAATTTTCTACCGTTGGCCCACCCGCTCCAAACCTGCACCGTGTTCCCCGGAGCCACCTTATACCAGCCCTTCTTTGACCACTTGTTGCTCCCCTCACAATTGGGAGCCGAGTAGGCATAAACAATCTGCAAGCCTACGTTAGTCCTGTTGCGGAAATGAAGCCCCATCGTCGATCACTCCTCGCCCGTTATTGTTAGGCTGTACGTCATACGCGGAGAGTAAGGGGAAGTTTGTTGTCCATGTTGTCCATGTTGTCCATATTGTCCATATTGACCAATTCACCCTGCCCCCAACTTCTTAAAAGAATAGAAACATGAAGATGGATTATCGCATGGAGAATGTCCGTTCATGCGTTATACAAAGTGTATTACTCCTGTTATCCATCATTTTTCCTGTTATTATATTTGATTATAGAAATTTTAGTTGATTGTCCATCTACAAATAGGGTGAAGTAAACCAGTATAATCGACACAGTACTCAGGTCTACTCCCATGGATTAATCAAGGACCTATAACTTACTTAATCAGCCCATGAATAGTAAAAAATGATTGCTAATCCCTTAATTAAACACTATCAGGTCAAATATCCTGAAATGGTACTTATGCCCATGTCAATTTCCATCCCCCTTCATACAGTGTAATAAACTAGGAGAAGGGGTTTTAAAATGACAAAAATACCTGTTGCAGGTTTTCTATTTCAATCAAATGACTCCTCCGCAGAACATTCGCATGGATTATATATCACTTCTTGGAATGGTATGCCTGTACACCGACATCCGTTTTCGGGAACTACTTCATTTAATGATGGTCATGATCATCAATACGTTGGGGTAACTGAACCAGCCCCGACAGGTGTTCCCCACGTTCATCGCTATTATACGATTACTTCATTTAATGATGGTCATTCTCATATAATTGAAGGCACAACCGGCCCTGCAATCGAACTGCAGCGTGGAGGACATATTCATTACTTTGAAGGGTATACAACAGTAAACGGAAGACACCCTCACACCCATCATTACAAAGGAGCAACAGAAAATGAAATTCCTTAAACAGGAAAACATGTTTGGCGAAACATCACATTGAATATCATCTGGGAACAAACAAAAAAGCTCACATGATTTGTGAGCTAAAATACATAACTTCAACTTTTTATCTTGACTAACAATCGGATACAGGGCTGTTTCTTTTTTGTTTACTCCGTTTGGTTGCCCCTTCTAATACCACTTCAAATGCATCTAAAATTTCAAGAAAATGTGATGCCTCTCTAAAAACATGATCGGCAAGAAGAGGAGGGATAATGCTCTTAATACGACAAGCTTCGATTAGATCGCGAGCAGTTTTTTTGAAATCACGGAGTTGACGGACAGACACTCTATTCTGATCAACAAACTGCGATAGTAACGGAACAGTTTGAGATTGGGGACTCATGGAATCTAAATCAATGGCTTGGTATAGAAGTTGATCGAAGTCATGACTAAAATCATTTGCTTGTTCAACCAATTTCCTTTCAGAAGGATCAAGTAAGTGATTAATAAATTTAGCATGATCAGCCATAATCCTAAGAAAGAAGACATTTTCATTAATAATAGCATCTGGCAAAGGATCTAGGGTTCCAGTGTTTAGTTGTTCCAAACGTTTCGCAAAATAAGCAGCTTCCCGGCTAACATGATCCACTAATAACGGAAAATTATTACCTCCAATTTGGCAGGAAATGATCAAACCTAATACCCTTCTTTTGAAAGCCCAAATTTGATTAACACAGGGAAGAATTTGAGCATTGAACTGACCGATATATTGAGGGTCGGTATCTTCTGGTAAGGCAAGGGCCTTGGCTTCTATTTCCTCAAATATATGGTAAAAATAATCAGCTTCATTGATTAATTGGGTATCGTCACAATTAAAACCTAGCTTCAAAAAAAGCGAATGTTCCTTCATTATCCTAGACCAAAAACGAACTTCCTCAAGTGATCTAATTACAAATGCATCCGCCATCCAATGCGTCCTCCCCAACATATGTATTTCTATAAGTTTATGCAAGAAGCATGTCTCAAATGTCTGTTGCTCACATTCATTATTGGATAGTCGATTAAATTACTTACTGCCACACTGTAAAATTTACTTTACATCTGCTTATTTATTACGTTTTACTGAACACCTTTATTATAAATTAGTAGTGTTTAAATATTTAAAGCATAATTTTATTAGAAATAGGCCTGTCAGTTACTTAGACAGGCCTATTTATCATCCTCTAACATCCCAGAGTGACTATAACCTTTACCTTTCAAGCTTTTAGAATTTACTTTTTCCAATTACTCTAAAGACATTAAACTAGTGAACATGAACCTTGTATGTTCTAACTTGAGTACCATTTGTATTGCTCTCTCACCAAAGTTGACGAAAAAAACCAAAATACCGTGGACAAATTCAGAATATTTTTATAATATAAAATTGTAAATTAAATACATATCAAGGAGTGAATTGGTAATGAAAAAATTAGTTGGCATTGCTTCAGTACTTGCTTTACTAGTATCGGCTACCCCCGCAATCGCAATGGAAATTCAATCTGAAAATGCCGCTGTAGCAGTAGCTTCTATTATTAGTGACAGCCGAACTTTAGAACCAGAGGAGAAATATGAGACATCTACTTTTAGAGCCTCCAGTAATACCTTGACTCTTACCGTAGATCAGTCATCCGACGGTTCTACCACTCATATTAAATATACCCTCTGGGATGATACCGGAAATCAGGTTGGTAAGGTATTTAATGTGAAAAAAAATGGAACTGCCTCAACTACATGGGATGTAAAAAAGGGAAAAAAATATACTTTAGAGATGCTCAATCGTAGTACACATAATGGTATTTTCATAGAAGCCACGACTGACTTTTCTATAGAATAGGTAAAGAGAGAAAAGAGACCTTCCTCTATAATGGAAAAGTCTCTTTTTTTGTCCCAAATGATAGTGATATGCTCTAGCAAAAGGAATGCTTATTTGCAAAATTTATTTCATTTTCGCAACAACTAAGTTAATTTAATCGTCAATTTACCAAATTTATCCACGAGGTTACATCAAGCAATGTAAACAGTGATTATATATCACAAAAAATCCCCTTCTGGTGGATTATCTCTGCTCCCTTAACTATAAGGATATACAGCATAATTAACCACAGGGGATTTTATTAATAATTTTATTCTTTCTAGTAGGCCTCTATTTCTTTTTTACCAAAAAACTGTTTCAGAGCTTTGTAAACCTCACCTTTTTCCCGAATAATCGAGTACATGAATTTCGGGTCTTTAATATGACGATATGCGGACATGAGAGTACTGTGACGATTATACTGATTTACCTCACCATATCCAAACATATTCGATCTTTCCATTAATTCCTTTACCAATTTTACGCAGCGTTCATTATCTGAGGTGAGGTTATCCCCATCTGAAAAGTGAAACGGATAAATGTTATATTGGCTTACAGGATATCGTTCATCAATAATTTCCAAGGCTTTCCGATAGGCCGACGAGCAGATAGTTCCACCGCTTTCTCCTTTAGAAAAGAACGCATCCTCTGTCACTTCTTTTGCTTCCGTATGATGTGCAATAAAAGCAATCTCCACCTTTTCATACTTGGTTCGCAAAAAGCGAAGCATCCAAAAGAAAAAGCTACGAGCTACATATTTTTCGAAAACTCCCATAGAACCGCTCGTATCCATCATCGCTATAATTACAGCATTGGAATGAGGCTTCACAATTTCTTCCCAGGTTTTAAAGCGCAAATCTTCCATCGAAATTCCTAGTTCTAGATCAGTATACCCAGCTAATGCATTCCGACGAATGGCAGACAGTAAGGTACGTTTTTTATCAATATTCCCCATCAAACCTTTTTTCCGAACATCGTTAAATTGAATATCTTCTATGGTAATTTTCTGTTCAGCTTTTGTTTGAAGGTTGGGTAACTCTAACTCAGAAAACAGCATCTCCTGCAATTCTTCAACTGTAATCTCAGCTTCATAATAATCATCACCAGGTTGATCCCCGGCTCCTTGCCCCTGACCAGCACTAGCATCAGCCGAGTCACCGTCTTTAGCTATAACATCTCCTACCTTGGAGTCACCCCTACCTTGGCCTGTATGCTGTCCTTTATTAAAATTGTAACGAAAGCGATACTCATCCAGCGATCTGATTGGTATTTTAATAATGTCTCGACCATTCGACATTATGATATTTTCTTCGCTTACTAAATCAGACAGGTTTCTCTTGATCGCCTCCTTTACCTTTTCCTGATGTCTGCTCTGGTCCTGATGACCTTTTCTATGCAGAGACCAGTCTTCTTTGGAGACGATAAACGAGGAATCGTTCATCAAGCTCCCCCCTATCGATTCAGCAAACTACCTACGTAACGCAGCAGTTCATTTGCTGAAATTGGCGTATATCCGTGTTCTTCTACTAAACGACGTGTTACCTCATTGATTTTTTTCAATTGGTGCTCATCTGGCGTTTTTGTGGAGGTTGTTATTTTGACCACATCTTTTAAATCTGCAAATAATTTTTTCTCAATTGCTTCACGTAGACGATCATGTGTGTTGTAGTCAAACCGCTTTCCTTTACGCGCAAAAGCTGATATCCGAATAAGAATCTCTTCACGAAATGCACGCTTGGCATTTTCAGAAATACCGATTTGCTCTTCAATAGATCTCATGAGGCGCTCATCCGCTTCCAATTCCTCACCTGTTACTGGATCACGCAATCGGTTAGAATTGCAATACGCCTCAACATTATCCAAGTAATTATCCATCATCGTTTTCGCTGATTCCTCATAGCTGTATACAAATGCCTTCTGGACTTCTTTTTTTGCAATTTCATCATACTCTTTACGCGCAATTGAGATGAAATTTAAATAACGCTCTCGCTGTTCCTTACTGATGGAAGCATGCTGATCGAGTCCTTCTTTTAACGCCCGCAAAATATCCAAAGCATTTATAGATTCCGTATCACGGCGTATGAGTGCACTGGAGATCCTATTAATGACATAACGAGGATCAATCCCAAACATTCCTTCATCTGTATACTCATTCCGTAAATCCTCGATATCTGATCCTTTGAAACCCTCAACGGATTCTCCATTGTACAAACGCAATTTTTTTAAAAGATCGGCACCTTGTTTTTTGGACTCTTTTAAACGAGTTAAAATGGAAAAAATGGCCGCTGTATATAACGCATGTGGGGCAATATGAACATGACCTAAATCAGATTGTTTAATTAATTTATCATAAATTTTCTCTTCTTCTTTCACGCGAAGATTATACGGTACTGGCATAACAATCATTCGAGACTGTAATGCTTCATTCTTTTTATTTCCGATAAAGGATTTGTATTCCGTTTCGTTTGTGTGAGCAATTATCAGCTCATCAATTATAACTTCATATACCTAAAAGGGGAGGGGGATAGTTACCGCATTTCTGATAAGAAATAAAAAAGAAGAGGCTCCTATGATCTTACCCCTGTCAAGTAGACAACTTTAAACAAGCCCCATCTAGGCAGCCTGAGTTCGGTATTCTATCGGACTCAGGTTTTTTAATCGAGATTGAAACCGTTGCTGATTATAGAAATTAATGTAACCGTGGAGAGCTTCTTCCACTTCTTTATCTGTTTGAAACGAATGAAGATACAAACACTCTGTTTTTAAATGCCCAAAGAATCCCTCAATACAGGCGTTATCTAAACAGTTACCTTTTCTAGACATACTTGCTACGATTTTATATTTCTGAAGGAACTGGTTATACTGCTTTGAGGTGTACTGATATCCTTGATCACTGTGTAGGAGGACTCCGTTTACATCCCGCTTTTTAAGCGCTAATTTTACGGTATCCATTACAAGCTGTAAATCATTACGTTTGCTTGTTTTGTAGGCAACAACTTCGTTGTTATACATGTCGTATATGACCGACAGATAAAGACGGCGACCATTAAATAGTATGTAGGTAATATCTGTAGCCCATTTCTCATTTGGCCGTGAGGCGTAAAAATTTCGATTCAGCTTGTTTTCGGAGATAACAACCTTCTCTTTGCGCCCAAAGAATTTTCGTTTTTTACGGATTAGCGCTTGTATCCCAAGTTCCTTCATGATGCGATACACACGTTTATGATTGACTTTTAGTCCGTACCTTCTAAATAACCACACTTTTATTCGGGGATACCCGTAAATGCCTTTGACCTCTTGATAACACTCCATGATCATTCCTCTTAATTTTTCATTTACCAATTGTTTTGAGGTGGGGTGTTTCTCATGAGAAAGCCACTTGTAAAAACCACTACGAGATACTTTCGTAATTTTACACAATAAAGTAATAGAATACTTTTTAGACAATTCTTTAATAAGCTCGAAAAAACAGCGTTTATCTTTCGGTTTCACCTCTTTTCTAGACCTAGCCACTTTTTTAAGAATTCGTTCTCTGCACGTAATCGAACTATCTCTTCCTCCGTACTCTCTGGCCTTGTTCGTGGTCTTCCTCTAAGAGGATTTTTTGTTCTCCCGCGTTTTTCATCTAGTCCCTGTATACCTTCCTTTCTATAATGATCAACCCATCTTCTTAAAATAGAAGGGTCACTAATGCCGAGATCCCTTGTAAGTGTTTTGTACCCTTGTTCACCGCTCAAATAAAGCTGTACGGCTTTTAGCTTAAAATTCTTTGAATATGTTTTTCTAATTTTCCCCATAAAAAATTCCCCTCCTAGTTAATACAGTAAGGGGTCTTGCTTCTTACTGTCTACTAAAAGGGGATAATATCACCTAATGGGAGGCCTCTTTTTTTATTTTGGCTGATTCAACCAAGATACTTGCTATTTCTCTGTGTAGTTGAACCCATTCTTCTCGTGTTGGTCTTTTTTTAGGAGCTATAACACCAATCCTGCCATGTTTGCCATCAATCCATAGCGTAACCTGTTCATCGAGATTTTTTATAACTGGCGGATTTACTGATTTAACAGTATGCATCTAACTCCCCCTTTTTTTCTAGTTGTATATCTTATTCAAATCGCCATCTTAACTTAACCCCTATAATGAAGAACTTTTTTCGACTTGGATATTTAATACCATAGCTAGTTTGCGAAATGCTTTCTTTCGAATTTTTCTATAGGTGTCCTTACTAATAGGGGGGTCAAACTTAAAATTATATACATTGTAGTCAGTGATATACTCAGCTTCTCTACACATGTACCTTTCTTCTATTAAAAAACGTTCCTTGCGCGGCAAGTTATTTACCTGCTCGTTCCATCAAACTACAATAGGTCTTTCTTGCGTTCATAGTATCAACATGGTGTATTGCTATAGAAGCTGTTTGGTCACTGGTTACATTCGTTGGCCCATGAAACCTTTCTGTATATCCTGCTGTGGTATTTGCTTCTCGCTCTTCAAACATCAAATATTTATTTAACCGATATTGTTCAAATGCAGACTCTACAGCCCTATGAGTTTCTTTCTGGTCTATTTCTGCAAAAAAGCTCATCTGCATCATATCTCCCCTTAATGCTTGGATTGAAAGATTTTGCCCCTGCTGCTAACAGGGGCCAGGAACAATTTAGAATGGTAAGTCATCGTCATTTTCATTATTTGTGGAATCTACGTTAGATTCTTCTTGTTTCATCTCTTCTAGCGGTTCCTTTTCTTCATTGTCATGAGCTTCTTTTGCCTTGTTAAACTCTTCAACTGGTGTAGGAACGTTTTCAATGGTCAATTGCTCTTCCGTTACCTCAACGTTTCCTCCCGTATCTACGTTGTACCAAATGCCTTCATGTACCTTTGGCTCACTGTCGTAATCGTAAATATCGAGTTGGTCGCTTGAAATATCCAGGAACACAATATTGCCTTTCAATTTATGCAAGCTGACTATTTGTGCGTCTGTCAGATCGCCTTTAATTTCAAATTTCAAAATGTCCTTTTTTGAACCTGCATTAAAATCAAGGAAGGTAGCTTTAACTAATGTTTTCATAGATCGTTCTCTCCTTAGTTAGTTTATTTTTTATTTAAAAGGCGTAGTTTGTACTTTCTTACAGACTCCCGATATTGATGTAGAGCAATTCTAGCTAACACATAAGCGTCAATAACGTTGTCACTAGGATGGCTATATCCGAACATTTCCTCGACAGCTATAGCAACCGCATCTTTTTTTGATAAGGTACAAGGAAACAGCGAAAATACTGATCTAAAAAAAAGAATCGGTGAAAGAATCAAAGAAAAAAGAACAGAGGCTGGATTATACCAATCACATTTAGCAGAAAGAGTTGGGGTTGATCGGGTTAGCATATCTAACTATGAAACAGGTAGAGCTGTGCCACCTTGGGATATAATCGTTGCACTTGCAGAGGTTTTAAATTGCACGACTGATTACCTTTTATGTAAGACAGATATTAATCTATATGACTGGATTCCTTCTCCTGCTGAAGAAGCAGAAGAAGCACAAAAAAAAGAGAACCCTGATCCGTATAAAGACGAAAAAGGGTTCTTAGCAAATATTGATCTAGCAGACGAAGAATTACTAAAACAGTTTAAAGTAGTTTTGGATGGTCAGGAGTTGTCTGAGAAGGAATGGAAAAAGTTAATTGCTTTTCTCCGTGTTGATCGTCAGTACCATTAATATTGGGTGTAACATCATTTATCACATTCCGTAAATTGATTTTTATTACATTAGCTAATTTGTCTATATCTACAATCACGCGATCACGTATCATTAATCAATCCACCATCCTATTTACTTTATGTTTTTTCATAGTTGTTAAATCTTGTTAAACTATTATAACATAAAACAAGAACGATCGTTCTTGTTTTAATAAATAAAATATTAACATCAGAAATATATTAAGCAAGGAGAACAGCTTATAAATTGACATCCTACAAGCTCTATACAATGAACATATAAAACACCTTTCAACCTTTTACGGAATTGAAGGTGTTTTATTTTTTTGTAGCTAGGAACATATAGAACTTAATATTTTTAAAAATAATACTCTTATACTTTTATTTTTATTTACAATATTATCTAATTAAAGTATGATGTAATGGAATATTTTTACTTATTTTTCCAAATAAAAAAGGGGGATAGGTTTAATGTACGCCTTTGAATACAATCATCAAGTAGCACAAATTGAATTACGTCAACGCTTGCAAGAATCACTTGATAGTAAAGGGTGGAAACAAAAAGACCTTGTACAAGCTACCGGTATGGATTCTGCCACAATAAGCCAATTAATGAATAACAGGCGAAGAATGACATTACCTCAATTAGAAACAATTACAAGGGCTTTACAAATACAGATGGATACTTTCTACGAATGTTTTTTAGGTGAATGTTTTAACGAAACTGGGAAACTATCACCTGTTAAAACGGCTGAATTTTTTATAGGTTGCATCAAGGCCGAAAGGTACGATATTACAAAAAAAATTATGGATTTTATCAACGAGGACACAGACAGAAAAAGACTTGTTGATAATACATTTAAAATGGCAGAACATATTTTTTTATCTGAACAACGAAATTACAGTCTACCGCTATATGACATTGTGATTAATAACAGTTCGACACGTAACGAACAACTAGCCATTGCTTATTTTAGACGATTTATCATAGCAAGAGATGTAGACATTACTGTCTCTGGGTATGAAACGTTGTATCAACTCCTAGAATATCTTCCATTGCTCCCACAGGAATATAAATTTGATGCTTATTATAAAATATTGACATTCTATAATGTCGTAGAAAAATGGGATAAGCTATTAAAGTATGCAAAAGAATTAAAAGAATTAGCTACTTCTGAAAACGAAAAAAAATATATTACAGAAGCTTTGCTATATGAAGTTGCTAGCTATGAAGGCTTGAAAGATTATAAAACTGCACTTCATGTTATAAAGGAATATGCTACTTATGGTAATGAGTATGAAGAGCTAGCGAAAATCAATGAAACGTTGCTCCTGATTGAAATGGGCCATGTTGAATACATTGAGGAACATATAAAGCTAATTGCCTGTGATTTAAATAAATTATGTGTTTTTTTACCTGTAGCAATAGAAACATATCTTCAAAAAGACATGCTACAAAACATCGGGGAATTATTATGTTCATTTGAAAAAGAAATTATGGAAATATGTAGCAAAACGCATATACTTATTAAAAGACATAAATTAAAGCTATTTCAAGCTCTTTCCGCATATTATTTTATTAAGGGAGAAAAGGATAAGGGATTCAAGTATAATTTGGAAGCCATCCAATTAGCACTTATGTTTAAAAATGTAGAACGATTACGCAGCCTTATTCTGCTCCATTACCAAAACGATCCGTCAGAAGAACAGAAAGAAGAGTTCGTTACCATTATGACAAGGGGGAATAATCAATATGAAGAAAACATGGATTTTATCACTGGTGACTCTGTCCTTATTAGGTTTTATCGGAATCAACTCGGAAACAGCTTTGTCAGCAACACATAATGAACAAAGCCTTTCTACAACTTTCATTTATGGAGAAGGTTGGTAATGTCGTTAAACTTAATAAATTGATCTACATTTTGGAAAATCATCCATTTTGTTAAGAGGGATACCTCTTTTTTTTTTGAAAAAAATTAAATAAAAATTTTTTTAGGAAATTTGTTTATCTTAATATATAATCAACCCAACAAATGGTAATCCATATAAAATTTAGGTTGATTACATTATTTTTATATTTTTGTGGATGCCAGAAGAAAGGAGGATAGAAAAGAAGAAATATTCAAAGAAAGGAGTTGACAGATGTTAGTATGGGGCGATTGCAGGGGTAGACGTCGAAAGAAGGATTTTAAACAGGTAATAAAATCGGGATGTTCCCAAATGCCCAACGAAAGCTTAGGAACACCCCCACAAACAGAGCATATTAATGATGCTCCATTCAAGTTTACCATGCCTTTGCGTTTAAATGGAAAAAAATATTTTTTTTCGAAAAAGTAATTATCTTACATGTGAATAAGCTGTACGGAAAACTTTGTATAACAAAATAAAGCCGTGGTTCAGCTATTCCTTATAGGCAATTATATTGATCGAGAATAAGGAATGTTTGTAGGTCTTAATGTAAAAATATCCCTTTATTGATAATATTAGGAAAAGAGGTTATACTTTATGATGAACAAAAAGTTAATTAAAGGAATTGCAATTTTATCTACTGTTGGGTTTCTAGGGACTGCTATAGCTCCGGCGACCAGCGCGTTTGCCCAAGAAAAAGTGTCGCAATCAGTTTCTTACCAAACTCCAATGTCACAAAAAGAAATGGATAAGATCATCCAAGAAACTGCTAAGGAAATTTTAGAAACTGCACCAAGAGTAGTAGTAAAAGAGCCTGCACAACTTGAAGCACAGGGTTTTGTTTCTCTTGGAACAAAGCTAATGAAATATTTTGGAAAAGCTTATGTAAAAAAGGAGCTACCAAAAAAAATATATACTAAATTCCCAGACATAGTTAAAGAAAAAATGTCCGAAGACATGTGGATTGGAATTTGGAACACCTATATTTTAATGGGACCATTAGAGGAAGTAAAAGAAACTGTAACGGAAGCTTTGGAGCCATATGTTTGGGGATGGGTTGCAAAATCTTGCGGGATTATTGCACAAGGTATCGTGTACGCTCTAATTTAAAACAGAAAGGAGATATAATGAACCCAAAGACTTTAAAGTTCATTCTAACTATTTTTTCTGTATATGGTACTTTGCAAGTTACAAAAGAAATGAATATAGCTAACAATTGGTTTATTACCGAGTTTGTTCGTTTCTTGATTGTTTTAGTAGTAGGTTTCGTTGTTTCTATCCTATTATCTAAAATATACAAAGATAAAGAGGAATAGCAGTCCTCTTTTAATCTTAACTAAAAAACATTATGTAGAAACGTCCGAATCTCCCTCGTATTCGGACGTTTTCTCGTTCTCTAATAACTGTTTATTTTTTCTATTTATTCTGCGGCTCCTGCCCACTAGCAACCCTTATCTGATCATCCAGCATCTCTTTAAAACGGGAATGTATGTTCTTATTTTATTTGATGATGATGAATTTATGCAATGGCTAAAATTGGCTCAAGGATTAAAATAAATAATTGAAAACAAAATCCAAATATATACATCAAAAGGAATAAATGGTATATTTATATTGAATTATAATTATGTAATTATAAAGGAGAGATTTAGATGAAAAAAGCTTTACTATTGGCTAGCCTTGTTACCGTAATAGCTTCTTCTTTCGGCATCACATCCGTTGATGCAAGTTCTAATCAACAATCAATTAATATTGCAGCTAAATGTCGAGAAATAAAATTTGATCTTCCAATAGGCGCCCAATATTCTTTGACTCTTGACCGTGCTGGAGTTATCTATAGCCTATCTCAAACCATAACCAATGATAAAAAAGGTACGCGTACTCTTATTTACAAAGAAAGGTATCACTGTACTTAATTAAATATTTACAAAATCAAAAACCGTCAGAGCAAATCTGGCGGTTTTCTACATTCTAATCTTCCAACATCCGTTCATCTTGTTAAGAAATAAGAAGGTGTTTAAATAATGTTTAGTTGCAAAATTTCATGAAAATAAGCAAAATGGTTGCAGAGATGATTGTCAAGAAAAAATGAAAACCTTCCCAATTAAGGAGGATTTTAAAGTTATTTATTTTGTACTTTCTGACCACTAGCAACCCTCAACTCATCTGCCAAATGTCCAATCCTAACAGCTTCATCCTTCATTCCCATTTGATTGTAAAAAGCCCATTGCCCTTGTAAATGTCTAATAATTTCGTTTGCTATTTCTGGTTTCACCGTTGTTTCCTCCTTCATAGTTGCATCCCAAAAATCTTTCTCCATACAGTTCATATCTACGCTGCCTTTAATACCAGCTACTTTCCCACAATCGGAATACTAGAATACCGCCCAGCGGCTCCATGTAGGATTTAACATAGGTTGGTTTGTATTATAATGGGCCACCCATAAAGGAAAGCCAGCAAGAGCCTTCCCAAGGTTTCTTTTTGCAAAATAAGCGCCTGTATAAATCATAGGCGTTTTTCCTGTATGGCCCTTAACATGGGTAAGAAACGCGAGACAAAACGCTGTAATCTGTGCAGGTGTTAACCCCTTGTCCGTCTCAATATCAAGCACTAACGGCATATCACACGGTAGTCCTTTGACCGTTTGAACAAAATGTTCAGCTTGTGCCTGGGCAGATAAATCAGGGTGGGCAAAGTGATAATACCCCACCTTGATTCCGGCTCTATTGGCTCCCTGAGCATTTTCTTTTAGCTTCCTATCTACTAGGCTAGTCCCTTCTGTCGCCTTAATAAAAGCGTACCTCACACCGTCAGATGCAACTTGATTCCAATTAATTTCCCCTTGCCATTTAGACACGTCTATACCCTTGATATTGGTTGTATTCTTTGCTTGCATTACTTACCATCTCCTTTATCTTTTAAGACCTCTACAGCTCGTTTAAGGGGAAATGCCCTTTAATCCGGTCTTACTAATAGCCTTCAAGTGAAGTACATCAAACCACGGGATTTTACGTTGCTCCCCATTTGGTAAAGTCGTTGTATACCACACTTCACCTGTGTTCGGATCGGTGGTTACTTCCGTTACAGATGGATTTAAGGGCCATAATGCCTCCAGTCTGCCATTCCATCCCCAATCAATAAGAGCGTAGGCATTTCCCCATAGCATTACATGTACTTGTAGCAACTCTTTAAACGTGTAGGCGTTCATATACGGATTAGGCCGAATGCCTAGCAGACTCGTGACAGAATGGTTTCGATCTCGTTCAATTCTGTTTCCCTTGCGAGTGAAAATCTGGATCGGTAGCTTGCCGATATCACCACCTAAGATACTCGCGCATGTGTAGACATTACTGTTTAGTAGAGCTGTGTCACCTGTTACGCGTTCCCCACTGTACGTCGTTGATCCACCAAGTAGATTAATGAGCCAGTCTTTCGGGTTCTGTAAGTCTTTGAAATAAGCTCCTGAATATCATTGGTTTCACCTCCTGCGCTCAGGCACTTTGGAGAGTTTCTTGCTGATTAAAAAGCCTAAAAGACATAAAAAAACACCGGATACATAAAGTCCGGCGATACCATTTAGTAAGTAGGTGGCTGTCGTAATACAAGCACATCCAGAGAGAATGAGAATATCCTCGATAAATAATAGCAGGAACCGTAAGTACTTCACTTTCTCCCTCCTTTAAATTGCATAATAAAAAATCACCGCATATATAACGATGATTTTTTCATTATCTTATTATCACAACCAATAGTTTTTCATTAAATCACTAAACCATTGAGGCTGCCTTACCTCTTCTCTAGGAAGATATTCCTTTAAAACAGGTTTAATATCAAGTATTGGAGTACCTTTAACAGCATCTAAACCTTGTACATATAAAACTCTATTCTCCCTTTTTAATAGTTTTACAGTTGTTAACCCTAATTTATTGGGTCTATATTTACTTCGTTGAGCAAGAATCCCTACTTTAGGATAATTAGGATTATTTCTTGGAACCTTAGAACCATATTCAATTTCATCGTCTCGGACTTGATCAAAATAAAAAATAATTTCTATATGTGAGTACTCGTCAATACCATCCAAGCTACTATCTTTCATATGATCAGCTAATGTAATAGTAGAAATCTCTTCCCCCCAAAAATCATGAGACAAATCTTCTCTTTTATTCTCAACAAAACCAATTGGTTTAACTTGAAACATTGAAATCTCATCTCCTTTTGACCTATAAATTAAATTCAATATATTTGTATATTATTTTACAATCAATCTTTAAAAATAGTTTTCAAAAGGGTTGGCTAAATTAAGAAAAAACTTACTAAAGATTTTAGAAACTGAAATTACCCGATAAGATATGGGCGTTTAAATCCGCTTTCGGGTCTCTACACATTACCCTTACATGTGCGTTTATCGCTGACGCTATCGGGCCGATTCCGTAGACTTAGACTTGTCCAGCATAATATTTTCCTGGGCATCCATCTTGGTAACTGCGTTTCCGATTGACCATTCCAGGACAGGTTTCTTGTCATGTAGAACCTTCTTTTCTAAGACCATTTCTCTGAAATTCTTCGGCTCTGATAGAGTACGAACCCCTTGCCTAATTTCAATCATGGTATAGCCTTCTGCTTCCATATCAACAGCGAATTGAGTTGCATTGTATGGATCGTAACAAATCTCCTTGATTTTCCATTCCTTTTCGCGCTCCATGCGCTGAATATACGCCTTAATAAACGTGTAATCCACAACAGCCCCAGGAGTAGCCGTCACCCATCCTTGCTGGATATATAGATCATAGGGGAACCTATCTGTTTTTCGTTTTACTGCTAACGTATCCTCAGGTATAAAGGAATGATTTAATATAGCAATGTGATCATTTTTTAAATCAAATTCAAATGACACACTGGTTAAGTCAATTTTTTTAGACAGGTCAATACCAACAATACATTCAAATTGGGCAAGATTAGGCATTTCATCAACGCCACATTTGGCCCAAGCCTCCAGTGACATATACCCGTTTTCTTTCTGATCTACCCACCGATTCATATTTTTGGTTAAGTAGTTTCGCATCTTCTCCGGTACGTCTAAAGCAGTTTTAAGCTCGCCACGCAAATAAGCCATACCCTCGTCATATGAACATAAGATCGGGTTGGCTTTTATCCAGACAGATTCGTCCTTGATATCATCGTCCTTGTCAAGCTCGTTGACCATTACGAAATATTCCTCATTTTCTATGGATGAATGAGGATCAAGGATATTCGAAATATACTTATATTCCACACTATAGCAAGGGTGGTGCAGGTTGAATCCTGCTGTTGTAATAATCATCATTAACGGTTGACTACGTGCGCCCATACCCGACACAAGCACGTCATAAATTTCGGAAGTAGGGTGGGCGTGATACTCATCAATGATGCCAGCTTGTACGTTAAAACCGTCACCCGTTTTTCCTGCATCTTTTGATAGAGCAGCGATAAAAGATTCACTTTTGATATGCTGAATTTTTCCGTATGCTACTTTGAACTTACCTTTTAGATCGGGGCAACCATCAATTTGCGTTCGTGATTCATTCCAAACAATTTTACTTTGCTCGGCTTTGGTAGCTCCGATATAAACCTCTGACATGTTTTCACCGAAAGCAGAGGCTTCATAGCTCGCTACAGCCCCCAAGGATTGCGATTTAGCATTTTTCCTACCTACCTGCCAATATGCTTTGCGAAAACGCCGTAGACCTGTATCCTTATGCACCCATCCATAAATGTTCCCAAAGACAAATACCTGGATTTCATGAGGGGTTATTCGTTTACCAGCAAGTTTCCCTTTTGTGTGCCGAAATAAAGACATCCAATATAAAAAACGATGTGCTTTTTCCTCATCAAAAATATAAGGAAAATGTTCCGTCCCCTCGTTCTTGATATCATCAAGGAAACGGCTACACGCCCATTTGTGCTTCTCACAAGCAACTATCTCACCAGCTACGATATCAAGACTGTAGTCAATTAGATATTGTTTAATCATAAATCACCGAATGCCTTTTCGACCTCGCTAGGCTCCTGCTTCTCCTGCTTTGGTATTACAAGCTTGCAACGAGAGGCAATAGTAAGGCCCAGATCACTTGCTGCTGATCTACATTGCTTAAATAATTTATCTTGGTTAATCAATAAATCTGAATAAGCTGCGTTTGCTTCCTCCCATTCGTTCATGTCAATTACAGCCCCGTCTTCATCATGAATTGCTTGTTTGCGCTGTACTGTCAATTCCGTTTCTAGTAAAGCATCTGTGACTTTTATATACATCTTTCGGGCATATAAAAAGCGAGCCAGTGCATCTACATCAAGATTAGTCATGATGCCGATTTGCAGTAGCTCGCTTGCAATCTTTTTAAATTCTTTTTTCAGGTCTTTCGGTAGGTAGTTAGGGGGCTTTACTTTATCATTTGCCGCCTTTATTTCTTGGGCTTTACGCTGTTCTATTTCAGCTTTTGTTAGGTTTTTCTTTCCCTTGTAGAGCAGCAAGTCAACTGGTTGCCTTGGTCTAGCCATTCCCTCACCCCCTTTTGTCTATTGAAAATAATGTATTAGACTGTGCAAACAAAGTGCTAGACTGGCATTTATTTCTGGAAGAAACCGATCTCCGTTAGTTCAATCTAAGCTCCATTTTTCTACTCTTCGTTGTCATTCCGATTGATTCATAAAATAAAATTGCAGAAGCATTATTCTCCGATACCCCTAATTCAATACTATCAACCTTCAGACTTCCCCCGAAATCAATAACATATTGCATAAGTCTCTTTCCAACGCCCTTATTTCTGTACGTTTCGGAAACACACAAACTATTTACAAATAATATTTTTCTCGCATTCACAAATGAATTTTCAGTTATGTCTTCTTCCTTCGTCACAACTACTCCGATTATCTCTAAGCCTATGGTAGCCACGAAAATATGCTGTTTGACATCAATTAGCTGGCTTTCGAAGAATTCTTTCCCGACTGGAGTTGGGTTTTCTTTATACAAATCTGGTCTTTCAAAAACGTGTAGATCATGAACCTGCCTGAACAAGAGCAACAAAGATTCGTAGTCATCTTGATGAGCGTTTCGGATAGATATATCCATATTTCTCCCTCCCCAATCAGTTAACGTATTTTACCACGCTTACTCTTTAACCAAAATAGTTTTACTGAGCATTTCTGCCCGTTAGTTCAATAATTTACAATGAGTCTGACACTTTATTTTCTGTGTACACCTTTCATTTCTGAAAATCCATTTAGGGAATTTTTTTTATGGAAGACTGACACGCGGTCTAGAGGCGGCATTGTGCAGGTTTTTGATACAATCACCTTCATACAACTTTAAAAGCTCATCTTACCCTATTTCTGTGCCTCTGTGGATGTCTGTACTTGGGTATTGCTATGTGTTGATAGGTATTCACCCAATTATGCATGGATAATCACCCAAAAAGTATACAGATAAATATAATATCTAGAAAATTAAGATTAAGTTAAGGAGTGATTGTATTGGTTTGTTATAATGTCCCTTATACCTATGAGCAATGTATGCAGGATTGCACATCTGGAGAAAATCCAGGTACAGTTGAAGAATGCGAACCTGTATGTAGACAGTATAAAACAAGGCCTTGGCATACAATATGTACAGAATCTATGCCATACCCGCCGTCAACACCATACGGTATGAGTCAACCAGTGCCTTATAGTCCACAGCCATATCCATATCCTTATCCGTATTCCTATGCTCTTAACCCTCAACCTCTTCCACCTATGCTTGATTCCTATCATCCTTTCAATTCCGATTGTATACGACGATGCGGAAAAAGTGGATTGAGTTCTTTAGACTGCTGCTATTTCTGCGGATTTTGTTAACAAACATGCTTTAAATTAACGAAAAAAATTCCGTGAAAATGATTCATATGAATCAATTAATCCACCCAGTCATTTTCTATTTTTATTCATCTAATAAATTATGGAAATGCTGTAGCCGCAGTTCCAGAACCAATGAGCTTGTAATCCCAATCTTTTACCACTTTTTAACCACCGTCTATCCTTTGTCGGTGGTTGAATCTTTTTAAAGCCTCATCTCCAAGAGCCTCTATCTTCTTTAGCGGTCTTCCGGTTATGACACTGCTCACATAATGGCTGCCAGTTGTTCCGATCCCAAAACAGCGTCTTATCTCCCTTGTGTGGAACGATATGATCAACTACTGTAGCACCAATTAGTAAGCCTTTATCAAAGCAATGTTTGCAGAGTGGGTGCTTTCTTAAAAATCCTACTCTTGCTTTTCTCCACTTGGCATCATAGCCACGTTGCGTAGATGATCCACGTTCCCTATCATACTACTGGACTTGTTTCTTTTGATGCAAAGGGCAATAAGCTTTTCTTGTTAGTGTTGGACATCTGGAATGTAAACACGTCTTTAATGGTTTGCTAGGCATTGTTTCATCCTCCTTGTTTAGTAGAGAAAATATCTATCAACATGACCTATATATATTTATTTCTTTTCTTTTGTGTACTTATTGCATACATCATGCAGCAGAAACTAGGGTTACTGTTACAGAAATGAAGGTTATTGCTTACAGAAACTCAACTGGTTAAAATACCCATTTCCGCTAAATTAGTTATTGTAAACAAAAACCCCTATTAATGTTACAGAAACTACAGTTCAAACAGAGTTATTGCGACATGATGTAAACAATAAGTACAAAAGAAAAAAGCACCACATTGGGTGCTTAATCTCAGCCAAACAATATCGCACTAAGCCATTTTTTATTACTGTATAATATTAAACACAGATAAATGGCAAATAGAAAAAATTGCCTTTTAAGTAAAAGAGCTAATGCATTAAGGCCTAGTAAGATTAACATAGCTATGTATGTCTTTCCAGTATCTTCGTCATCTAAATGGACAAACAAATAAATTGTAACAAAAATTGCAATAACTAATTGGATATAAAACCAAACTTTTTTAAACCGATCTGTTTTGCTAGGTGGCATTTTCTTATCTATGCTGACTCACCTCTGTCTCTGCAAACTTAACATCTATAAAGTATTATTATAGCGGTTCAACTACAAAACCAAAAGTTAGATTTGTAGTAGTAATCAAAACCCCATTACCTTCATTTGCTTCTTCTATTTTATTAACAGTAGTTTGGAGAAACCAGGCTATTAAAGATGAAACAAAAGTAACTGATTTTGAATCAGGATAGTCCAAAATGACATTTATCATGGCTAATAACGTAGCAAATGCGACTCCTGCTTTATGTTGGCGTATCATATCTCTAGTAGCCCTATCATCTAGCCACATTCCATAACCCCACCAATATACTTTAATGTCTACGTTGCCTTTTAGAGAACGTTCTTTTGCCATTGCCATTACTTTATTACTTCTTTTTTTGTTCTCTTTTATGGTCGTGATACTTAGGTCTTTATTTACTACAATATTACCCTCTTTTACTTGTATGTTCAAATCATTAATATGATTCTGAATATCATCAACAAATTCTTCAGGGATTGATAATTCAGAATGGTACGATTGATCTAAAGAGATTGTTCCATCCTCTTTTCTAATAACATATTCTGCTAACATTTCGACATATTTATTTTGATTCTCTTCAATACTTTTTTTAGCGGTAGATGATTCAGCAGCAGTATTAATTTTATCATAAGCTTCTGCTGGTACTGCTATAGCTGTTAAAAGAGCTAACATCGAAAGTGAAAGTAAGACTTTTTTCATGTTTTTCAAATCCTTTCAGACTTTTTTTTACAATATAAGCATAACATTCAAAAATAGGTAAATATATGTAAAAAATTCGACACCTTTTTCAATCAAACCAATATATTGTCGAATATTAATTTGAAAGCAATATAAAAAATAGCCACCCGAAGGTGACTAACCTTTAAATCTCATGATATAAATTTACTACAAAAAAGCTACCCGAATGATCGAGTAGCTGTCGTTGCTTTTATTTACAACCTTATTCTCCAAATGGAGCGCCATTCTACCGCCAATATTCCGCCATGTAGCCTCTACCATCCTGTATAATAAGTATAAAAAAAACACCAACTAAGGTGCTTTTTTAATGTAAAGAGTAAAAGTAATTTAATCATTTAAAATAAACATCCCGTTCCACAATTATTTGAAGTGGGACGGGATATCTTTATGTTTTTTACTCTTATAGAGTCATCATCTTAGGTAGTCGACAGAAATTTTAAGTTATCTTACCACGACATCAAATCTTTTTATTTGGCTTCCATTGTAATATTCATATAAGTCTCCATTCCTAGCATCACGATCGGCAAACAAATACCATGTTCCGTCAATTTTCGCAACATGTAAACCGTGACCTTCAACCGTATAAGAAGTGAATGGTGAAGTATACAATGATGTATTCCCGTCACGTTTTACACTCAGATTTGGTTGAATCTTTAATACTTGAGAATTTGTTTCTTTTGCTGTATTAACCTCAGTAGCTGCAAAAGTAGGAACAGCTAAAGCACCAGTAAGAACCGCGAAAGTAGATAAAGATGCTAACAGTTTCTTCACAACAAATCACCTCAAAATTTATTTGGTAATATTTACCATGAATTCATGTTATCACCGATCTGTTTATAAGTAAACTGCTTTTTGGTAATTTTTTCAATATACTTTCTATACCAAGAAATTAAAATAGCCACCAGCAGGTGACTAACCTTTAAATCTCATGATATAAATTATCCTTATATTAAACAGAGTTCTTGCGACATGATGTAAACATTAAGTACATAAGAAAAACACAAAAAAAGTAACCTCATTTCCCAAATTTTGAACTCACTTAACCAATAAAATAATATAGAAACAAAATCCCGTTCCACTTTTAACAAGTAAGAAACGGGATTTATTTCATTGGTTTTTAGTTCTTTTGGACTTATTTTATTGTACCACTATCTAAAAATATTAACTAGTGAACAGTAACAACATATGTTCTAATAAAATTTCCGTTAGTGTCATATGCATATAATGTCCCACTTTGAGCATTCGGTGAGGCAGATAGATACCATGTTCCGCCTTGTTTATAAACACTTAGACCATAACCATATACCTCATAATATCCTATACCAGCTGAATACAGCGATACTATTCCACCTTTGTTAACATCAAATGCCGGTTTAACCAATAATACTTGAGAGTTTGTTTCATTTACAGTGTTAACCTCAGTAGCTGCAAAAGTAGGAACAGCTAAAGCACCAGTAAATACCGCAAAAGTAGATAATGATACTAAAAGCTTCTTCACAACAATCACCTCAAATTACATTTGGTAATATTTACCATAAATTCATGTTATCACCGATCTGTTTATAAGTAAACTGCTTTTTGGTAATTTTTTCAATATACTTTCTATACTAAGAAATTAAAATAGCCACCAGCAGGCGACTAACCTTTAAATCTCATGATATAAATTTACACCATCTAAAACCTAATGGAGAGGCTTTATAAGCTTTTTTTATACCTATTTTTTACTATTATTTGGAGCGGATTTATTTTACATTTCTTTTGGTTTGTATATAATAGATTGTAATCAACTATGATCAAACCAAAAGGAGGAAAATGAATTGTCATTAAAACGCGAGTATTTAATTGAGCTTGGGATTGAAAATATAATTAACTATTTACGCCGATCTCGCCAAGATGAGGAACGCGAAAGACGTACCGGTGAAGATGTTCTAAAAGAACAAAAAGAAATAATGGATCGCATTTTAGAACCATTAGGCATTCCTTTTACTCAAAAAGCTGAAGTTGGTTCGGGAGATAAAATTTCTACTAGACCTGTATTTCAAAATGTAATTGAGGAACTTCGAGTGAAGAAGTATCAGGCTATTGCTGTGAAAGAGATATCACGGATGGGGCGCGGATCATATACAGATATGGGGATAATATATGATTTAATTGTTGATAACCGTATTTTTATTATTACTCCATACAAAACATACGACCCTCGAAATTCCTCAGACCTAAGACAAATTAGGTTTGAACTATTTATGTCTAGGGAAGAATTTGAAACTACTAGGGAGCGACTTTTCGGGGGGCGTGTGAATAACGCAATGGCTGGACGTTGGGTTGCTGGTGCGGCTCCGTTTGGTTTTAACTACAATAAGACAACAAAAAAATTAGAAATAAATGAAGAACAAGCGGCAGTTGTTAGAATGATTTTTAATTACTATGTTAATGGTGTTCCACAAGAAAACGGTACACGCCGCGATGTGAGTTTTCGCGCTCTTGCAACTTATTTTAGTAAGAAGACACCGATTAAAACGCCACAGGGTAAAAGAGAATGGACTTTTATGCAATTAAAACAACTAATAACAAATGAAAGATACATAGGGACAATGAAGTTCCGAGTGCATCAAACTATTAATGGAAAAAGAGTAGTTCGTCCTGAAGAAGAACACATAATAGTACCTAATGCTATCCCTGCAATTATTGATATGGAAACATGGGAACTTGCTCAAAAAAAAGTCAAGGACTCATCTCACAAACCTAGAACAAAAATGGATTTTTCACCTTGTGAACTTGCTGGATTGTGTATATGTAATCAATGCGGTAAACGTATGGTAAGACAGTATAGTACCCAAAATTATAAAACTAAAGCAGGGACTATAAACACTTATCACAAGGAATTTTTGTGGTGTACTACCTCTGGATGTACTTTTGTGAAATACAGAGCAATTGAGGAAGATTTATTGGAAACTCTAAGACACTTTCATGACATGGAAGACGATTTATTAAAAGAAGAAATTTCAACAAAGCTTACTGAGGATAAAGAAACAAATAATGCTGATCTTATTGAAGATTTAACTGGATATTTTGAGCAAAGAACTAAAGAACTAAAAAATAGACTCAGTTTTATTTATGACAAGTATGAAAATGGTATCTATACAGATGAAATGTTTTTGGAACGTAAAGCGGAAATTGATAGAGAGATGGAGAAACTAAATGATATAAAAGAGAACCAATCAACAGAAAATAATGAACAAAAATTTGACCCTCAAATTATCAAAAAAAATATTGGTTCGATTTTAGAAGCATATAAAACCAATACTAATAAAACACAGAGAAACAAAATTCTACGCTCTGTTTTTGACCATGCCTATATTACAATAATTGAAAAAGGGCGGGGGAGAAAACCAGCTAAACATGTCATATATCCAGTATTAAAGCATAACATACTGCAAGATGATTTTTTAGTACCATGAGATAATAACCGATTCATCTGCTGAAATCAGAGCAAATCTACCCGCTTTGAAATTACCTTCTTGAGTTAGCGATAATAAATGCCACAGGAATTTTTCATCGCATTTCAGCATCTCTTGGAATTCCATGATACCACGGTTCGCTTTGTTTAATTCACCATCAAACCGATAGGCACGAGGATCAGATTCAGAACCATACTTCGTAATCGTAGAAAAATCGATAGTCCCCGTTAGATCGGCAATATCCTGCGATTTTGGATCAGACGGGCTAAAGGTACCAATCCCCACTCTTTTCGACTCCGAAAAGAAAATCCGTGTTACGGGGAAATCTTCTATTCGGCCACCGTACTCTGTTTCCAATCGCATTCTGTTGAAAGGAGTTAGCTCTCCTTCAATCTTCACACCAAATTCTTGCTCAAATTCAGGACGTAGTTCATGCGGAACCATGTGGAGGGGTTCTTCTTGCATAGGGCATCCTTCTAGCGCATAAATTGCACCTTCATCTGTACGGGAATACTCCTCCAAACCACGCTTCAGCATCGTTACGATTGTTGATTTCCCCCCGCTGACCGGGCCCATTAGCAACAGAATTCTTTTTCTTACGTCCAATCTTCTTGCTGCAGAATGGAAGTATTCCTCCACCAGTCGCTCAACACTACGATCTAAACCATAGATTTCACGTCCGAAAAATTTGTAACTCCTGCTACCATCTTCATTTTCTTCAATCCCATGGCTTTTAATCATGTTGTAGACACGTGAATGAGCCGTCTGAGCAATCTGTGGATGTTTGCGGACAAGCTCAAGATATTCAGCAAACGTGCCTTTCCACGTTAACTTTTCTTCACGGGCCCGGTGCTCTGCAATTCTTTGTAAAATATCCATGCAAGTCACTCCTCCCTAAACCAGCCAATAACTGTAGATTAATTTTTACAAATATATGTCCCGATATTTTTTAGCATTCTTGAGAAACCCCAAAATATCAGGCGAAAATTAGGTTCTCTCCTATGAGTATGCAGATATGCCCATCATGTTTCACTCAAGTAGTTAGAAGTTTTCATAAAAGATGAAACAATTCTGTCAAGTCATACAATAGGCAAAAAAGTCAGTCTACGTTATAATGGATGTACTACAGTAAAGAAAGGAGCTCTACTCTATGGGTACGTTTATTGTTGGTGGAGTATTCGTCGTCTTTCTATTCTTCATCTTGACGGCTGGATATAACGAAGATAAGACCTGGAATATGTAAAGTAGAAGTTCGTACGATTCTGTGGCTGTATTCGTTTTTAGGCATTAATACGCTTCTAAATACTTATACTTTTCAAGATATTTTAACGCATTGATAACCAGACGAGGCACATATCCTGTGAGCTTGGGCTGGTTATTTTTAATAGGTAAGCAAAAGAAAGCTGAATCGACATGCTACTCGCCAGCTCCTTTGTAGTTCGACTTATCGCTGTTATAACGGTAACCACAGCTAAATGAAAAAATACTGATCAAAACAAGGCAATAATGGTTTGCCCAAAATACTCGGTGGTTTTGTTACACTGCAATGTCCATCTAAAATTATCGGGGGTAATGCGGAGATTTCGGACGTGGCTAAAGTCGGGGAGAAATCTGGACGCGATGTAAGTAAATATATAGAAGGAACTTATTGAACTCTCTAGCTTGCTTAACAATATTAGAAGACTCATATCATTCTAAAGAAAACAGCCCTTCGTGTGAAAGCCATAAAAATTTATAACGGTCAAATTAATAATCAGCGTATTGCTGGTCAAGAAGTAACATCCGCCCTATTACACCAAGAAAGATTTTATCATTATTTCAGAAAATAGATTAAATGAAGTTCGAGCGCTTTGAAAGAATTTTTCATAAAAAAAGCTGCCTTTTTTGGGCAACTTAATTTTTCTGTTAATCGCTTGTTCTTTGTTTTTTTTTCTTTGTCTATTCATTCCCAGTCTTATTCATACTTCCACTAATAATTGTCTAAGCTTTAGCAAAAACACCCTGACGATTTATAATTGCTTGATATAATTCCTCAATCGTCCCTCGTTGGTCTACCTGATAGGTAGGCTCCCCACGATCCTCCATGTAATTGGTCACCAAAAATGTTTTTACACCCAATTGACTTGCTACCATGTCTTCCTGCATATGATTTCCTACCATGATGCACTCTTCTGGTGCTACTTGTAGACGCTCACATACTTCACGATAATACTCCAGATTAGGTTTTGTGAAATGAGATGTCTCATACACCGTTACCCATTCAAAATCTTCGGGTGTTAATTCAAGCCACGCCAATCTCCCGTATATAGCTTCTTTTGGAAAAACAGGGTTTGTAGTAACAGCAATACGATAACCTGCCTCTTTCGCTGCTTCCACTAATTTTTTCCCCCATGGTGATGGATTGGTGTAGTGTGATAAATTTGGAAATAGCTCCACATAAAATTTTTCAAAGATAGGCCATACATCTTCTTTCTTCGTGCCACTCTTTTTAACGAAATTCTCAATGAATATCTGTTCGTTTGTTTTATCTGCTTCCTTATTAATAATCATTGCTTTTGTTGAATCCCATAGCCAACTAATCAATTGCTTTGATTCAAAGGCATCCCCTACAAACTTAGCTAACTCTTTTAGATAGTTCTCCACGAATTGATCAGTATGCATCTCTAATAATGTTCCATCTAGGTCAAAAAAAACGGTAGTTGCCTGTGACATAATTTCCTCCCTTTGAATACCCTACCTTATATTTATCTACAGAAAAACAACAAGCTAGTTTAATCCAATCCTGGAAAGCCAATCTGCCGTAGCCCTTCAAAAGTAACAATGGCTGCACAATTAGATAAATTCATAGATCTGGTTGCGCCTCCCATAGGAATACGAACAATTTGACTAGGATCGTATCTGTCCATAATTTCTTGTGGAATGCCACTAGTTTCTTTACCCAAGATAATAAAATCGCCAGGTTGAAAAGCGATATCGCTATAAGACCTTGTCCCATTTGTCTCTACAAAGAAAAAACGATCTGTTTTATGCTCATGAACTTGGGCGAAATGATCAAAATTATCGTAGTAGCTGATATTTACTGCATGCCAATAATCCAATCCCGCTCGTTTCAGAGCCTTGTCGTCAGTTGAAAAGCCAAGTGGACGTATAAGATGCAAATGAACACCAGTAGCTGCGCAAGTTCTGGCAATATTCCCTGTATTGGCTGGAATTAATGGTTCATGTAGTACGATGTGTAAAGACATAGACGCTATCTCTCCTCTAACAAACTCATTATCATCTTATCGTAAAAAAGATAATTCCGATATGCTTGAAAAAAGCTTTTAGAAAGAAAACCCTAAAGAACAGCTTCCCCCCAATTCAAAAGAAGCAAACTACTCTTTAGGGTTCTTGACCATTCTTAGTGATTTTGTAAGTACCAAATTATTTGATAAAAAAGCACTTTTTTAGGTTTTTCTTATCTGAACCTTTGCTGTAACAACATACAAAGTAATGTTTTAATTATCGATGGCCATCACATGAAAGAAGCGATACTTGATAGCAGGTGTATAAGCTGTAGAATCTAAGTACTCCCAATAGCGATACTGCGCATTAAACGTGTGCGCATTCACTAACGGAAATCCCTGCTCATCCTTTGCCACGACAATTGTATTATGATCCCATCTCCCATCCCCAGTAAAATCATAACAAATGATATCACCGAGTTCCAATTCCTGCGGAGATTCCCTTTGTTGAGCATAAAAAGGAGCCCCTCCTTTTGCCAACAATGATTCTAGACTATTTGCAATGGCCCAACTAAAACTCCATCCCTCTTTCCGATGACGATACCACCATCCTTTGGCCCTACTATTAGTAAATATCATAGGAATTCCACCTGCATGCAAGCATTGAGAAATAAAGTTGGTACAATCATCCTGAAAATAAGGATATGCCGGGTTAGGAGTTTCCCAATACGTATTTGCATAAGCAACAGCGGCTTCCCGATTATAACGATAGGATAGAACAACAGGATGGATTTTTGAATTCACTACATCATTAGGCAAACTATTATGTGAGGAACTACCCTGCTCTTGATTATTGTTCATGGAATTTGCCAAATCAGAATCATTGCCATGAAATAACGGCATTGGCATCCCCCACACCTGTTCGAATTTCCACAGGCTTCCGTCATCAGAGATTAATTTTATTTGTTCGTTGGTCTGTATTTCATAAAACTCAAGAGGGGCAGATGGAGTCGGTCTGTAATAAATTCTCCTATGAAGAAGTCCTGATACTATAACATTTGAAGAGCACGCAGCCTCATAAATAGGTGTTAGCTTTGTATGAACCGCATGCAATGACCAGCTTTCGGGATCGTATTGTCCATTCCTCCATTGAAGCCAAGCTTCCTGCCAATACCTAATCGCTTTCTTTGTTTCTTCCGTAAGTTTCATTTGTTGGGGCAAAATAGAAAAATTCAGGCTTAGAAGTGCCTTATCTATTTCTTCGAGATATTGGTTTACCTCAGTTCTCCAAGCTTCTCCCACCATATTACGTATGCTCCCTTCCATTTCGGGATGTACGCTTCCGATCAAGTATTTTCAACGTATAGCATTCTTAATCGGGCAACTAGCATCTATTGCTAATTATATGGTTAAGAGCCTTGACCCATGAGTATGCAATCCTCACAGCATTCAGCTAGTAAACCTATAACATTGTTTCTGTTATTTATCAATCGGTAATACCCCTTCTAAAGAAAGTAATTGTTCCTTAATGGATAGCCCTCCACCATAGCCGACCAAGGATCCATCCGCCCCAATTACTCGATGGCATGGAACAAGTAACGAGACTGGATTTTTGTTGTTAGCCCCTCCTACTGCTCTTACTGCCTTATCTGAGCCAATAAAACAAGCAATTTCTTTATAAGAGCGTGTCTCACCGTAAGGAATCGTAAGTAATGCATTCCAAACCTTTTTCTGAAACACTGTTCCATGCAAATCTATAGGAAAAGTAAAGGTTTTACGTTTTCCTTGGAAATAATCCCGCAATTGTTGGTGGAGCTCATGGTGTTTTTCCGGTGTAGGACGATCTGCTAAGGTATATTGCCATTTTTTTGCCCAGCTTTGGACGGCAAGCATGCTTTCCTCATCTTGTCCAAATTGGATATAACAAACACCAATTTGATTCGTAACTAAAATCAATCCCCCAATAGGTGCATCCATATAAGAGTAATACAATACATTCATCCTTACTCTCTCCTTTATATTTAGCATTGTTATGTGCTAGATATTACGGAAGCAACCTTCTAGGTATTATTGTTCGCTGTCACGTTTTTTCCTTCTAGCTTTTTTAATGCTTTTTGTATCTCTTGCAAAACAGACTCATCTTGTTCCTTGAGATTGGCTAATTTCAATGCTTCCACTGCTAACTCTCCACCAATCCGTCCTAATGCCCACGCAGAGGTTCCTCGGATAACGGGGCGTAAATCTTTATTCAAAAGCTCGATTAGATCTGGAATTGCTGACTTATCTCTAAAATGTGCTAAACCCAAAATGGCATTTCTTTGTATAGGCTTTTTACCGCGCCAAGCTGCTGCTGATTTTCCAAACCTTGCTTTAAATTCTTTATTTCCAATTGTAAGTAGGGGCTTTAGCAAAGGTTTAACCAGCTCTGGATCTGGTAAAGTTTCTGGGTGATGTGTAAAGTTCATCCCTTTATTTTTAGGGCATACCGTCTGACAGGTATCACAACCATATAATCTATTGCCTATTTTTTCACGGAATTCCTCTGGTATTTCGTCCTTCACCTGAGTAAGAAACGCTACACATCTCTGTGAATTTAGTTGCCCACCTTGAACTAAGGCCTGCGTTGGGCAAGTATCCAAACAAAGTGTACAGTCTCCACACTGATCCTCTATTGGCTGATCGGATGGTAACGGTAGGTTCGTGATCATCTCGCCTAGATAGACATAAGAACCGAATTCTGGGGTAATAATGGAACAATTTTTCCCTACCCATCCTATTCCCGCTCTTTCAGCTACAGCTCGATCAGACAAGACACCTGTATCTACCATAGATTCTAAACGTGCTTCTGATTCCAATGTTTGAATAAAATCGGCAAGTTGGTTCAATTTATCACGTAGAATGTGATGATAATCTACCCCCCATGCGGAGCGGGCTAAAATCCCTCTATACGCCTCTGGTTCTGATTTGGGAAAATTGGTCATCTTGGAGGGATAGGCAATAGCAATAGCGATGATAGAACGTGCTCCCTCAAGAGTAAGCTCAGGATACACCCGCTTATCAATGTCCTTCTCTTCAAAACCTGACTCATATCCTTTTTCACGATGCACGATCAGTCTGTCTTTTAATTCTAAAAAGGGATCTGCTGAGGTAAATCCTATTTTATCAATGCCTATTTCTGCTGCATAACGTTGAATGGTTTCTTTTATTTGTTGCCAATATGCTGTGTCTAGAGATGGCTTCACCGGTGTTTAATCGCTCCTGTGGCCAATTCGTCGCAACGATTATTCCATTCATTGTCAGCATGGCCCTTTACTTTTACATAGCTAACCTGATGAATTTCCATGAGTGACAGAAGCTCTTTCCATAGCTCCTGATTCTCCACAGGTTGGTTTTTGCTATTTTTCCATCCTCGCTGCACCCAGCCCACATGCCAACGCTGTTGAAAACAGTTTACAACATAGGCACTATCGCTATATATCGTAACCTTGCAGGGCTCCTTAAGAACCTTTAAAGCCTCGATAACAGCCTGCAATTCCATTCGATTATTTGTCGTTTGCTCAGCTGATCCGGACATTTCTTTTTTATGTTCACCATAAAACAGAACCGCTCCCCAGCCACCTGGACCAGGATTACCCGAGCATGCTCCGTCCGTATAAATTGTTACTTCCTTCATCGTCGTTCCGTTCCCTCCTTGGTTTCTATTTCTATTGTATAAAAGGACAGAGCCCTCTACAAAAATATTTCACTGAAATCTCTTCCCTCATGTTACGTGATCTGTTACGTAAAAACAAATGATTTCCCCTTTATTCCCATGTTTGTTATTGGCTTTTCCATGATCTGATTAAACATGCTGTATGTCGTTTGAACATGTACTAAAAAGCTTATAGTGCTGACGGAATTTTATATATTTCTAAAGAGTGATATACTATTTTATAATTTTGTATTTGAAAGGAGCATTTTTCATGTACATAAACATTGATTCTAATCTGTTAGAGAAGCTTCCTGGTTTTTCTTTGGGAATGATTCATTATTCGGGAATGTCCCTCTCTAGCTCTCCCAAAATGCTAATGGGTCGCATGAATTATTTTATTGAATCTCTGCGTATAGAGCATTCTCTTGAAAGCATGAAGAATATCCCTAATCTAAGCTACTGGCGTGCTGGGTTTAAAGCATTAGGTATCGATCCTAGTCGATACCGTCCTTCTTCTGAGGCGTTACTGCGCCGAATTCTACAAGGAAACCCCTTTCATTGGGTAAATTCTGCAGTCGATGTAAATAATTTTTTATCAATTACGCATTTTCTTCCTTTTGGTCTATATGATGTTCACAAGCTACAACTTCCAATACGTTGTCAATTAGGTACAGAAAATGATGTTTATGCAGCTCTAAATGGACGTGACGTTACTATGAACGGAAAAATAATCTTAGCTGATGAGAATGGAGCATTTGGTAGCCCTATTGTTGATTCTCTCCGAACCAGTGTAACAACTGACAGTACAGAGCTCATACAGATCATCTTTATTCCACCAAATATTTCACCAAACGAACAGGAAAAAATAATTGGTTCCTCAGCTAGAATGATGATCGAGATCAATGGCGGTGACATTGTTGAATCCGCAATTATTTCAACAAAGTAAATCAAAAAAGACGAATTGCCTAGGAAGCAGATTCGTCTTTTTTTGTCTCTACAGTTTGTACCGCACGATTAGGGTAAATAACATGTTCTAATAACAAAACTAATAGCACACCCACTAGGAGTCCATTACTACATAAGAAACTCAGCATAGGATGCAGAGTTCGCCACGCATCAGGGGCAACAAACATGATACCTAATCCCAATAATAAAGAACAACCTACCACAATAATCGTTCGTTCATTAAAAGGAATTCTTTTAAAATCTCGTAAACCAAATCCTAGGATTTGGGCATACGCAACAAACATAGCTGCATAGGCAACTGGTGTTGGCAAGGTTGCTAGTATATTAGAAATAGAAGGAAGAAGCCCAATTATCATCATGAAAGACATAGCTAAAATAAAGGGTAATCTAGATGCAATCCTTGTCGTTTGTATAAACGCCGCAGCAAGTGTGAGTGGTATCATTCCCACAACCCCTGCCAATCCAGATATGAGATGGGACACACCTGTAAATACTCCACCTTTATCAAAGTGTCTCTTTTCTGCCTTTTCTTCCGTTGTTTCACCAATTACTGCAATGCTAGTTATTAAATTAGTTAAAAGAATTAGAGTTGTAAGTACACATGTTATTACAATCCCTAGATCCCAATGAAACGGTCCCCAGAAAAACAACCGGGGTAAAGTTATCAAACTCGATGATTCTCTAATAGGATCTGTCCAGCCCATTAAAGCATATGTTCCCCAACCTGCTAACATTCCGATTAATACTGCAAAGCTAGCAACAGCTTTTATTTTTTGACATAGTAACACAATCATAATAATAACAATAGAGGCTAAGGCAATACTGGGAAGTACAGTAGTTGAACCATGATACCCTACTCCTAGCATCCCTTTAATAAAATTACTAGCTAGTGATATTGCTAGTAAAATCATATAGGTCCCGGTTACAGCAGGGGTAAAAAGCTTCTGCAATTTACTTATAGACTTGGTGAAGCCTAAAATTAAAAAGATTAAACCCGAGATGACCATCCCTACCTGGAAGGATTGTCCTATTTCCATTGGGGCTAAGCCCATTGTAACACCTATTTGGCCTAACATAAGAAAAATACTCCACCATAACCCTGCAGGTGCCTCCATCATAGGATATCTATGACCAATCCACCCCTGGATTAGGGAGGCTAATCCAATATAAAACAAAGTCTGTTGAATAAATAAAGCTGTTTGGGCTTCGCTTAAACCATAAGCTTCGCCAATGACAATAGGTACTGCAATGCTACACGAAAGAGTTACAATAAACCACTGAACAGCTGCCGGTATTGTTACCTTCCAAGGTGGTGTACTATGTAAGCCGTACTTCACACCGTCTTCCCCCTTACCATCTTCCTATCAAATGACTCTGAATTTATTTTCGAACCAAAATAACCTGCGCTGTAAGCAGTAATATAGTAATAAAAGCAAAAATGCTTTCTTCTCTATTGAAGAAAGCATTTCCTTTACGTATGGTGCCGGTAGAGGGACTTGAACCCCCACGGTTTCCCTCACGATTTTGAGTCGCGCGCGTCTGCCAATTCCGCCATACCGGCATGTTCAATTTCAAATAACCATTTCAATTTATTGCCCTATAAATCTATCATATTTTTCTATAAAAATCAACATATATTATCAATACTTGTAGAAAAATATCAAATCGTTTGAAATGGAGGAGGTACCCGGATTTGAACCGGGGATGAGGGTTTTGCAGACCCGTGCCTTACCACTTGGCTATACCTCCATATATGGAGCGGACGACGGGTCTCGAACCCGCGACCTTCGCCTTGGCAAGGCGACGCTCTACCAATTGAGCTACGTCCGCATAAAAAATGGGGCGATCGATGGGAATCGAACCCACGAGTGTCGGAGCCACAATCCGATGCGTTAACCACTTCGCCACGACCGCCATATTAATATTATAGTGGCAGGGGCAGTAGGAATCGAACCCACGCCAAAAGTTTTGGAGACTTTTGTTCTACCATTAAACTATGCCCCTACATAATGAAGGTGGCTCGGGACGGAATCGAACCGCCGACACGAGGATTTTCAGTCCTCTGCTCTACCGACTGAGCTACCGAGCCAAACATACTTGCCATACTCTTAATCAGAAATGGCGGAGCTGACGGGACTCGAACCCGCGACCTCCGGTGTGACAGACCGGCGTGAACTCCAACTTCACCACAGCTCCATAATTTGGTTGCGGGGACAGGATTTGAACCTGCGACCTTCGGGTTATGAGCCCGACGAGCTACCGAGCTGCTCCACCCCGCGACAATAAAATATTAAAATGGTGGAGGATGACGGGATCGAACCGCCGACCCTCTGCTTGTAAGGCAGATGCTCTCCCAGCTGAGCTAATCCTCCAGATAAATGGTGACCCGTAGGGGATTCGAACCCCTGTATGACAGCGTGAAAGGCTGCTGTGTTAAACCGCTTCACCAACGGGCCAAATTATGGCGGATGGAGTGGGATTTGAACCCACGAGACGAGTTGTCCCCGCCTACACGATTTCCAATCGTGCTCCTTCGGCCTCTCGGACATCCATCCATATGGCTCCTCAGGACGGACTCGAACCGCCAGCCTACCGGTTAACAGCCGGTTGCTCCACCATTGAGCTACTGAGGAACAATGTGAAAAAATTGTTCTTTCAAAACTAGATAATGAAGTCAGCATAAAGGCAATGTGGATAAGTCCTCGACCGATTAGTATTCGTCAGCTCCATGCATTACTGCACTTCCACACCGAACCTATCAACCTCATCGTCTATAAGGGGTCTTACTAGCTTGCGCTATGGGAAGTCTCATCTTGAAGGGGGCTTCACGCTTAGATGCTTTCAGCGCTTATCCCGTCCGCACATAGCTACCCAGCTGTGCCACTGGCGTGACAACTGGTGCACCAGAGGTGCGTCCATCCCGGTCCTCTCGTACTAAGGACAGCTCTCCTCAAACTTCCTACGCCCGCGACAGATAGGGACCGAACTGTCTCACGACGTTCTGAACCCAGCTCGCGTACCGCTTTAATGGGCGAACAGCCCAACCCTTGGGACCTACTTCAGCC